>CANQBO010000033.1 GCA_947589475.1 uncultured Clostridia bacterium | reverse complement strand
ATCAGCTTGGAAGGCTGACATTCTACCATTGAACTACACCCGCGTGTTCCGCTCGGCTCGCCTTGACGCACACAAAAAGCTTAGCATCAATTCAATGCTTGAAAATATTAGCATAATATGCCGCCGATGTCAAGAATTTTTGCACAATCGTACACAAATAATAAAAAATTTACTTGTCGTAATGCAACACTACCCTGCGAACTGCCTAAAACATGACGGACGAAAAGCGAAATTGAGTCTTGTCGCTCGCCAAACGCTTTAAAACCGTATGCGAATTTGACGATACGCCCTTTATGAGCGCAGGTCTGAACATCTCTTTTGACAACTCAAAAAAGCGGCACGTTTGCCGCTTTTTGAAACATTGTTGTAAATTTCATTATAATCTTTTTATCCTCATTTACGTTTTGTGCGCAAAACTTTTCCGCCAGTGAGCAAGATCATCTTTGCCGCGTCGATGGAGAAGTCGTCGCCTTCTACGATGAGGGGCTTGTCCAGAATGCCGCGCGCGAGCACCTTGACATATGTCATGCGCTTGTCGAAGCCTTTGACGCGCTTTTTGATCTCGTCTAGAGTTACAACTTCTCCCGCTTTAAAGTTGCGGCTGAGCACGTCGACGTTGACAAAACCTTTGCGCGTGGGATCCGCATAGCGCGTACTCTCTACGATGAGATGCTCCGCCCTCTCGTCCGAGAGGAGCTTATGCGCCGTCTCGGGAGCCACCTCTTCGACAATTTCTTCGGGCAATATAGGTTCCGCAACTTCCTCGACAGGCTCTTTAGACTGTTCGACGGGCTGTTCCTCCGCCATATCCGCGGCGGCGTCCTCGTATTCCTCGTTGGTCATGAGCACCTTTATGAGCTTGCGACCGATAAGCTCCTCGAGCGTTTCATACGGATATTCTTGCGAATACGTCTCGGCTTCGCCATCAAGTTTTTCCGCCCCGAAACGCGCCATAACTGTCGCGATAAGCTCCTTTGCATAGCGTATACGCAAATCGTTCTTGATGAGATATGCAAGCGGTACTTCCTTGTTTTTGACGACGTCGCTGAAGTCCTCTATCTTATACTTGCTGTCGACATAGTCGTTTGGATCAAGAGGCAGATACAAGCATATCTTCTTTCCTCTGAATTGCAATTTTGCAACTCTTTCACGACCTATGCGGAAGTTTTCATGTCTCCAACTTATGCGGCTCTTGACGCCCTTGTAGGACATAAGCTCGCCCTTGATCTCGTCATAATAGCTCTTGGTCTTGTCGTCGGATTGAATGAGTCTCGAGGTGTAGCTCCTGTCATAGCGCACAAGCACGAAAACCTTGCGTCTCGAGTCGTACGCCCTGCCGCTTGCCTCGCCCGTTTCCATAAACTCGGTGAGGTCGTCGACGCTGCTTTCGTCCGCGTTTTCTTCGGGCTTTTCAGCGGTGACAACTGCGACGGCGGGTCCCTCTTTTGAAACGGTTTTTTCCTCTTCAACAGGTGCTTTTGCCGCTTGCTCCTCTTGGGTCTGCTCCGCGATGTGCTGACGCTCTTCGACGGCTTCCTCCGCAGGCTGTTGCTCTTCGACGTGCTGTTGCTCAACGGTCTCGGGCTTAGACTCTTCGGGAGTTTCCCCAACTGTCTCTTGATTTAATATAGTCGCGGTTTGATCCGCAACGGGTTTAGGCGCTTCCTCTGTGGAAACAGGCTCCTCTTTCGCTTTTGCCGATTTCTTCTTCAAGATAGATACGACCGCAATCACAATGGCGGCGACGGCTATTAGAGCGCCCAACGTCGCGCACACGACGACTGCGGACTTCGGCATGAGCGCCGCGCCTATCAGCAATGCGGGAAGAACGCTGACATAAGTCTTTGTTTGACCGTTTTTTCTCTTCTTCTTGAAGGCGATCGCGAATATCGCTACGCTCTCTATCAAGAGGACGATTGCAAGCAAAATGACAAGCCACCATAAATTGATGGCGGGTTCGCCTGCGGCAATGAAATTTGAAAATTGCATTGTACCGAATTCCATAATAGGTCTACCTCCCTTTACGACGATCTTTGTTTAAAACTAATTCCGACATTCAGGCAGTCGCCCGACTCGCCGACATCATTTGAGACGACAATTTGACTGCCTATAAAACCTTATATACAGTTTATCACCGTTCCCGCACGCACGTCAACATTTTCCGTCAAATTATTTCATACTTTTTCAGCAAAACTCACAACGTATTGCATATTTCTGTCATCGCCTACCGAAAAATAATGCCGAAATCACACTCGCTAAACAGCGCCCTTTTATGGTTTGTCCGAGATCTTTCAAGACGCTGAAAATGATCGAAACAAATTTTATGATCATATGATCGGAGTCCCAAAATAGTGAGTGACAATTTAAATATTTTTGAAAACGCGCGGTATTTCGCTTAGGCTCATACCGCTACCTGCATTCGCTCACAGTTCACGGCTTGACAGCTTTTTATCGGGTATGCTTGCGCATACCTTTTCTGTTTTATATCCGCAAACTGCCGCAAGCGGCACTGCGGATGTCCATCCGGAGCGCGTGAAACGCGCGCGGCATATGAAAATATGCCGCAGTTCAAGCCCGTGCGAACGCAAAAAAAAATTGCCTTTCGGCAATATTTTTTGGTGCGGTCACCGGGACTTGAACCCGGATGTCTTGGACATACGCCCCTCAAACGTACGCGTCTGCCTATTCCGCCATGACCGCAGACAGTATTCACATTATAGTTTCTAATGAGGAAGTTGTCAAGAAGTTTTGAATGCGTTTTAAAAAATCGGTAAAAATTTTTTGTTTGTTCTTTATGCAAACATGTCAATATTCGAGGTTTTTCGCGCAGATGAGCGATGAGGGTTTATCATATATTACGGTATATGACAAGGCGGGCAGATCGGTCTATGCCGTATGTGAGCGGGAAAGAAAATGTTGTATTCTGTCTTGCGCAAGAAGGTTCTTTATGGTATCTTGATAATAATATACTGTATAAAGGAGAAATACTTGAAATGCCAACGGATGAGATCAAGGTCAAACATACGGCTCTTAAGAGAGAGCGAGGAGACAAATTTTTCGTACTTGCGGACATACATGCCTTTTACAAACCCATGATGAGAGCGCTCAAAGAAAAGGGCTTTGACAGGGACGACCCGCGCCACAAGGTGATATTGCTCGGCGATATGCTGGACAGAGGGGACGCGGCAAAGGAAACGTTCGGGTTTTTCGCGGGGCTGGGAGACAGGCTCACGTATGTGCGCGGCAATCACGAGGATCTGTTTATCCGCTGTCTGGAGCAATTTTTGCTCGGGCAGAAGCCGAACATGGCGCACTTTCTCAACGGCACTGTTGAAACGATGATGCAATTTTTAGGCGAGCCGTCATTTGAAAAATTCGAGTGGATATTTGACGCAGGCGACACGCGGCGCATACTTAGGTTTGCGAACAACATAGAGTACGCCGTATCCTCCGTCGTGGAGTTTATTGAGAGCAAAAGCGTGGACTATGCCACCCTCGACGACTTTGTTTTTGTCCACGGCTATATTCCCTGCGACCATTTCAAAGCGACGGACAAATATTTTCCCATTTCAGATTGGAAAAACGGAGATTGGTATGCGTCTCGTTGGGCGCACGGCACAAAGGCGTGGCACGACGGCGTACGTCTGCAAGATAAAACGATAGTCTGCGGACATTGGAATGCAAGAGAGGCAAACAGGCTTTATCACGGCAGTGTGGGCGAGGACGGCAACGGCGACAATATGCCATTTATCGACGACGGCATTATCGCTATGGACGCGGACACCTTCAACAGCGGAATTTGCAACTGTATAGTGCTGTGACTTGACCCGAGACTTTCGCGTATGCACGCTGTTTTGAGGTCATATCAAACAATAGACGATCGGATATGAATATTCTACGACTATACCTATTCTTTCGCTTGTACGGCGCGCACGAGGCTCATACGATTTGACGTTTTAAACTATTTATGCTAAAATTTAAAAAAGTGGTTGCCAAATCGCCGCTGTTTTGATATAGTAATAAGGCAATCGTTTTGCGGGAGTGACTCAGTGGTAGAGTGTCACCTTGCCAAGGTGAAAGTCGCGGGTCCGAGTCCCGTCTCCCGCTCCAAAAACCGCGCGCCCTTTTGAGGACGTACGGCTTGACGCGAGCGCCGCCAATGCGACCGCGCAACATCGGCACCTTAGCCAAGTGGTAAGGCAAGGGTCTGCAAAACCCTCACGCTCCGGTCCAAATCCGGAAGGTGCCTCCAAAGAGGCGGTACAATGTACCGCCTCTATCCTTAAGGTTGATAGTAAACAACTTAATACACATGCCGATGTGGTAAAGTAGCAGACGAATGAACGATGTTCATCCCGGCGTCTGCCCCAAAAACTTAATACACATGCCGATGTGGTAAAGTAGCAGACGAATGAACGATGTTCATCCCGGCGTCTGCCCCAAAAACTT
>CANQBO010000032.1 GCA_947589475.1 uncultured Clostridia bacterium | reverse complement strand
AATCAAACGGAGCAATCTATTGAGGGACAGCTCCGAGTGTGCGAGGAATATGCCAAGAAAAACGACATATTGATACTTCGCTCATACATAGACCGTGCTATGACGGGAACAAATGACAACCGCCCCGAATTCAGGCAGATGATAAAGGACAGCTTCCGCAAGGAGTGGAACTACGTCATAGTGTATAAGTTGGACAGATTCAGCCGAGATAAGTACGAAACGGCGATACACAAAAACACTTTGAAAAGCAACGGCGTGAAAGTTATGTCCGCTATGGAAAATATCCCCGATTCGCCCGAAGGGATAATCCTTGAAAGCCTGCTTGAAGGTATGAACCAATACTTCTCTGCCGAGTTATCCCAAAAGGTAAAGCGCGGAATGAGAGAAACAAGACTGAAAGGAAACTTTCAAGGCGGAAAGATACTGTTCGGATATAAAGTTGTAGACCACAAGATTTTGGTGGACGACGAAAGAGCGGAAATTGTGAGATACATATTCGGGCAATATGCCAACGGCGTAGTGGTGAAAGACATTATCATGAGCCTGACGAGCAAATGTATTTTCTATAAAGGCAAGCCGTTTGCCAAAAATACGGTATATGGGATACTTTACAACAGCAAGTATTCGGGCGTGTATGTGAGAGCGAACAACGAAGTGGTGGACAATATGTATCCGCAGATCGTTCCCACCGAGTTATACAACAAAGTGCGTGGCATGTTGGATAAGAACAAGTACGGGCGCAAAAGCGTTACGACGGTTTATCTTTTGAAGCACAAAGCCTTTTGCGGCCTGTGCGGGAAGCCTGTTAGCGCAGAGAGCGGAACGGCAAGAAACGGCGAAAAGAAAACCTATTATAAGTGCAGAGGGAGAAAGCAAGACCACAGCGATTGCCAACTCCAACCCATACGGCAAGAGTATTTGGAAAAACTTGTGATAAATACCACCGTAAACGAGCTGTGCAAGCCGCAAGTTATGGACGAAATCGTGAAACACATCATGGAACTTCAAAATCAACAGGCTGAAAGCGACATCACATTACAGCTTTTGAACAAAGAAAAAGCCTCAACGGACAGAGCCTTGCAAAACCTATTGGAAGCGATAGAAAATGGGATATATTCTACCACGACAAACAAGCGATTGCACGAACTCGAAGCGCGGCAAGTGGAACTTGAAAAACAGATATTGCTTGAAAAGAGCAAAATCGCCGTGAAAGTGCCCGAAAGCATTGTCCGACAGTTTTACAAAGAAGCCTTGACAGAGGAAGCAAAAACGCTGATAACACTACTGATAAAACGAGTAACGGTCTACAACGACCGAGTGGAAATCGAATATAACAGTCCATTGAGGACAAGCCCTGATATTGACGGTCGGGGCTTTATTTTTAGCCAAAAAGTATTTAAGATGGGAAACTACACGGCTTTGGTATTACTTAAAGTATAATTCACAGCTATTTATTCCACGTTACTCTTGACGTGAGCCTTGCAGGAGCGTTGTTGAAAGGCTGTGAGAGCCAGCACGCAAGCCCTGCGGGGCTTTTTGTATTGCCTTTCGGCGGGGATAGCCTACAACGCTCCTTTCTCCCGTACAAGAGTCTTTCGCGGCATAAACCGCTATTTTAAAAACTTGCAATATATGTGAAACCTACAAACCAAATCCTTGTTATATCCAAACCCGCATAAAGGAAAACCGACCCACTTCAACACACTTTTTACAGTGGTTCAAGATAGGTCGGCACTGGTACCCCCATAGGGAATCGAACCCTAGATTCCGCCGTGAGAGGGCGACGTCTTAACCGCTTGACCATGAGGGCATGAGGTACGATTTGTTTTGATTGCGAAATTTTTATACTTCCGCGTTCGTCTATAGCTTTATGATAATAACATATTTCCGCATATCGCGCAAGCGATTTTCGCTCACTTTGGAAAAATTTTTTAAATCTGACAAAAGTTGAACTATTTTCTCGCAATTTGTTGACAATGCGCGGGGTGACTGCTAAAATTATACATTATTCGACATATTTCGATAAAAATCGACATAAAGTCGACACGGTATGCCGTATGGCGTGCCGATGTACGTCGCGATCGACGCCTATCGCCTCAATGCCGTTTGGGGAAAAGCAGAAATTTGCGGGCGCTCGGCTCGGCGCATAAACAAGGAGAAATTATGAGCAAGAAAGGGTCGATCGCTTCGATCGCCGCAATGGTGGTCGTTTTGATCGTAGCTGTCACCGCAACTACTTTCGCATGGTTCTCGATTCAAACAGGCGCGAAAGTCGACGATATGAATGTCCAAACACAAGCCGCGGAAGGGTTGTCCATTGCGCTCTTCAACGGCGACGGAGCAAACAAGTCCGCAGTACAAAGCTGGTCGAGCGGAAAAGCTACTTTGGGCGACGATGTATGGACCGGGGATATTAAGGACGCATGGGGACAAGCCGTTTCTTTTTCTAACGAGAATGCCAAATACATAGGCGTCAGCGGAAGCGGCGTCAAGGGCACGATGTACAAGCTGTCCGATCCGAGCAAAGTGGGGGAGGACGGCAAAGCGACGGACGGGACTTCTGCGGCAGTTGAGGTCGCCAAAGAGAATACGGATTATTTTGCCGCATATATAGCGCTCAAAAATATAGGGCAGAAAGCGGCGAATGTGAAGATATCGGATATTTCTATAATTCCAAACGGCAAAAACAACTCAAACGGCTTAAATGGAATAAACGCGTCCTTGCGCGTCGCGATATATGCAACTACGACCGACCCTACGGACAGTTCCGGCGTAACTTTCGGCGACGAGCAACTTGTGTGCGTTTATGTCCCCTATGCGGACTGCAAATATGAAAACAACGCGTGGACGAAGGATGCCGGCGTCACCAAAAATTCCGTCACATATTTGAAGGCGGGAAGCGGACACTCCACTCTCAACGATTTTAACGCTACGGAGTTCGGCGCTTCGTCCGACAAAACATATCTTCATAAGCAGGGCAATTCGCTTTCGGACATAGGGAGTGGGCTTAAAAATATAGAACAAGACAGCACAACGCTGTCCGACGTCGTGCTCGCAGAAAGTCTACAGCAAAACAAGATCGTCTATCTCAGGATCGTCGTCTGGTATGAAGGCACGGACAATGAAAATATCACCGCTTTTTCGGGCGGCGGCGCCACCATTTCCATCAACTTCGCTTCCGAAAGCGCCGAATGACAAAATTTTGTACGTATGTGTATGCCGCCGCATCTCGCGCAACCGCGCGCTACGGCGGTTTTTCAAAAGCGTAAATTCAACGACCGAAAATGCGAACTTATTTCATATTTAAGCAAAAAAATGAAATAACAAAAACGTAATTGCATAAAACGTTGACGAAATGGAATAATATCGCATCATTTCCTATGAGATCGCTTGCCTTTATCCTTTCACGATGATTTTTCATGATCGCAAAATATTTCCGAAAATTGCCTATTGATATATGGCGCGAGATAGGGTATAATATAGATGATAAAAGTTTCCTGCTACGTGCGTGACAGCGTTTTATTTTGAACCACAACTCTTATACGGGAGCGCGGGTCCGAACAAAATGCGGAGATGTCAGGCCTCATCAATATCAGTGGAAGACAGAGACTGCACGGCAGCGCATGACCCACCCTGCTTATACAGCGGGTTTATAAAATGGCGCTGTCACGGCGACGCGGGATAAAGCGTTTTTAAGCGGCACGGATGGAACGTCCGTGCCGTCGCTTTTAAATTTGCGTTTACGTCTTGCTTATATCTCTCTTCCATATAGATAAATAGATTTCGCACGCAGATCTTACAAGATGTCTCTCTTTTGCGCGCGGAAAATCGCTTTGCTTTTGGCAAATGACAAAATAAGGCTTGTAATAAAGTGATTTATATGTTAAAATTAGGCATAAACTTGAGAGGGGATAAATTTATGAAACTCAGTGTAAAAGCTAAGACTATCATTGCCGTCCTTCTCTTCATCGTGATTTTTGTGGGGTTGTTGCTTGTCGCGACTTTTTGCGACCTCAATGTTAGCAGAATTCTCACCAAAAACGCGCTTAAAGAGGGGGAATATTTTTCAAATGACTTTTTCGGCGTTTTGCTGGAATGCGTCGGATGCGTGCCGATCTATCTTATGATCGCTTTCGCGCTGTGCGTGCTGTTTTGGACGGGAATAAGGATCGTCAAGGAAAAGAACAAAGCGCTTGGCATCATCTTGTCCGTCGTATGCGCGATAGGCGTGGTTGCCGCGTGCTGGTACACCGTCAAGGACGTCTTCAAGTATCTCATGGAGCATGTCGCCGCGGACATTATAGCCGCTACGCAGGGCGCGGGCGCGGTGGCGCCGTCCATCGGGACGTCGAACGCCGTTTCTACGCTTAAGGCGATAGATGAATTCCGCCACAGCTTCACCGTGTACGCTGTAGAGGCGGTCTTGGGCGCGCTGATCGCGATACCGTCCATACTCGTAACAAAGCTGTTCACAAAGGAAACGCTTGTCAAACTGTTGCGCTTCCTCGTTGCGGCGGGCATAGGCATTCTTGTCGCAAACGTGCTCATCATGATTATCAAGGACCCCGTCGGCAGGATGCGTTATAGAGCGATCAACTCCACACTCGGCGCAGATTTCATCGACAGCAAGCAAGCGCAGGGCTTTACACCGTGGTATGTGCTCAACAAACAGCCGGATGAGGGCGTACTCAAAGCTTTTGAAGAGTGGTACGGAGTGGATGACGCATTCAAGTCCTTCCCGTCCGGGCATACGTGCTCCGCGGGTACGGTGTACGCGCTCATCATGATACCCGACCTGTTCGAACTTAAAAACAAGAAGGGCGCGAAGATCGCATGCTGGGTCGTGCCCATCGTCTACACCGCGCTTGTCGCGATAAGCCGTATTGTCGTCGGCGCGCACTATATGAGCGACGTGCTCATGGGCGGAACGTTGGCGTTTGTGTGCCTTGCCATTACGTGGGAGATATTCATCCGCAAGGGCGAGCATTTCTTCGCGATATTCCCGCGCAAAGCTAAGGCGGCAGAGGGCGCAAGCGGCGAGAGCGTAGAAAGCGTAAACGGCGAGAGCGTTGAGACAGCCGAAACGACAGAATATGAAGCTGTCGAGGGCGGCGAGACAGAGGTGCAGGAAGCGGATGTGCCTTCCGAGTTGACCGAGGATAAGGAGGAAACTCCGAAACCCGACGCACCCGACGAGGGAAATGCGTAAAATAATTAAATATAAATATGCGGTAAAACTCAATTTCGGTTGGGTTTTACTGTTATTATGAGGAGAATATTATGAGCAAAAAGGCAAAAATTTTGATCGCTGTGTTCGTGCCGCTCGGAGTTATCGCCGTCTTTCTTACGATATTCCTGTCCGTTGTTTTTCAAGGCAAGAATATCCGTGCGGGCATAGGGGCTACGGACGGCGGATATGACTGCGTGCTAAGCGACATCGAGGGAATTGTCGAGGCGAACCCCCGCATTGTCGATATAGCGATGCTGGGCGGGCACGGCTCGTCCTCATACAACATCGAGGCGGGCGGCAAATTCGGTTTGAGCGACGCGGACGGAGCTATGGCGAAGTTCGACCCGATCATCAAGGGTTTCACTTTCCGCTTCGCTAAGACGCAGACGGTGGACGTCAGGACGCTGCTGTCGCAGGGCGCAAGATATTTGCAGATCAAATGCAGTAAATATTCGGACGGTATCTGGTGGGCGGAACATGCGCTTCTCTCGGTGCCTCTTGAGAAAATCGTCACTGATATACTCGATTTCCTTGCAGATACAAAAGGAGAGGTGCTCCTGCCCATGTTCGAGTGCGTCTATCTCGGCGAGAACGGCACTTTGAGCGACCTGCACGAATTCGTCATGAGCGTGAAGTTGAACGGCAAATCGCTTATGGACTATGTCCATTATAACGCGGTCAACATAATGCACGATGAAAATGCGGAGGGTGTGAAGATAGGCGACTTGCGCTACAACGACATCACTCTTAACGGCGAGGAGAGCGGAGTCGTGTTGCTTGACAGCCCCGATGAGGACAGGTTGGACCTCGACCTTATCCATTCGGGAAACAGTTCCTATGACAAATACTTCTTTGACGAGGACACAAACGCTTTTCATCCGTGGCACCACCGCTTTGACAGCGATCTGCTTCTCAAAAAAATAGACGAGGCGTCAAAAGAGGCGCAGGACGCAAAATATGCCGATATGCTCCGCGTCAACCAAACGCAGGGCGCGTTCAATGCAAATTTAGCCGATTTCGGCGATATGATCGGCAGATGGTCGCTTGTCGATTTTGCAAATTATCACAATCCGCGCGTTCTTGACGATCCTCGCTTTGACGAGTGGCTCAAGGCGATGCCCATCGTACATACGGATTATACAAATTGCAACAACAAGGATTTCAACAAGCGCATAAACGAAAAATTACACGCTTACAACGTGCAGTTGGTCGCGACCTTGAAAACAAAATAAAAATTTTGGCGGCTGACTTTGGCGTCTGAAAAGTTGTTTTAATGTTGCAAGCGCGCGGATCGTAAGGCAATGCGAATAATATCTTTGATCCGCGTGCCTTCCGGTAAATGGGGAGGTATGAAATAATGACGCTTCAAACAGTCCTAGGCGACATAACAAAGATGAATGTAGAAGCGATCGTCAATGCGGCAAACAGTTCGCTGTTGGGAGGCGGAGGCGTGGACGGCGCGATACACGCCGCGGCGGGTCCCAAACTTGTCGAGGAATGCGCCAAATTACACGGCTGTTACGCGGGCGACGCAAAGCTCACCGCGGGATACGACTTGCCCGCAAAGTACGTGATACATACGGTTGGCCCGGTGTGGCGCGGCGGCGGCTACGGCGAGGCGGAATTGCTTGAGAGCTGTTATAGGTCGTGCATGCGCATTGCCATTGAAAAAGACGTCAAGAGCATAGCGTTTCCGCTCATCTCTGCGGGCGCGTATCGCTTCCCAAAGCGCGACGCAGTGAGCATCGCCATAAAAACTCTGCGCGAGTTTTCCTCTTTAGACATCGACGTCTACATAGTCGCATACTCATCTGACGACTACGACCTTGTCCGCGAGTTGATGTCGTGATTTGTAGGATTGCTCACTCCGCACTTTTCTACGGGCGATGGTTTTATATTTTATGAATGCAACAGTCGCTTTTGCTATTGCGGACGATCGTTCTTAAGTACTTAAACTCGACATAATAGACGTGGCGAGGAGCGTAAGAAGCCAAATTTTTTACAAGTATAAAACGCATAAAAAACGTAGAAAATTCGTTTAAGAAATAAGATCGCAATTTGGGAGCAACAAAAAAAATACCGATGTATGACATTGGTATTTTTTTTGTATAGTTTGATTTAGTGATTCAAACCCAAAAGAACGGACATTACGAGAAGTATGGCGATCGCGAAAGCGAAGAGTATTGTCGGAGCAAGGAAGCCTCTCTTGCGATACCTATAGTTGAAAGCGGATACGTTGCTTTTAGAATCAAACTGTTCGAGTTCCTTATCGCTCAACTCTTTATATTCACGCTTTTTCAGCACTTCTTTGAGTTCGTCGACTTTTGTCTGTATGCTGTCGGTCATCATGTTTTTCAGCAACTCGTTATATTTTTTATTGTAGGAAACATGCAGACATACCGACAACACGTACATTGCCGCCGCAAACGCCACTCCGAAGTATATTATTCCCATTATGCAAAGCGCAAATGCCGCGGCGTACAGAACAGCGAATATACACCATGACAAAGTTGCGCCGTTTTTCTTCTTTTTTGTTTTTTCTCGTGCGACTTTGATTATTGCCGAGTCGTTGCTCGGCGGAGTTTCGACCTTCAGATCGTCCTTTGGAATGGCATAGCACTTTGCGTTGTATGTCTTTTCGTCAAAAGTATATGAGACTTCATACACCGGTATTTTGAATAAAAATACGTGTTGCAACTCGACAGTAGATTGTATCTGTTTGTTTTTTACGTGGTCGCCGGGGTATCTTATAGTGTCCTCGACATTATCCTCGCATTGCTGTTTTAAGCGTGAAACAGTGCTTGAGGACAGAGCGGCTTCACCGCCCATATCTCCTTTGAAGTTGACGGAATTCAGCAATGAATGGTAATCTACGTCTGAAAGACTTTCATCGTTTGATATGACGCATGTCGTATCTCCTCCAATGTGCCCGCTGAAGGGACTCCAATCCGTTACGGTACGCCATTTGACGACGTTCACATAGTATGTGCCTATTTCCGCGTCCCATCTTTTTTCTCTGTCGATATACTGTTCTTCACGATCGTAACCGACGGAAGCGGTATAGCTGAGTTCTGCATGAGCGGAGTATAACAGCGCCTCTTCATAGTGCATCTTGACTTCGCCAAACGTAGCAGTGGATATGCCAACGGGCGTAGATGGGTCGGCAGTAATTTTGATGAGCACACGGCGAATGAATTCGTCTTTGTCAAATGTCTCTTTAATAGTTACTACGCTATCGATAATGTTTGCCATAGCCTTTTCTCCTTTTAAATGTCTAAACTAAGAATATAGCATCAGACACTAAAAGTCAAGCACAAATACGCATTGTATGTGTATTTTTATATAAAAATCGACATATATAACACTATTTTAACAAGTGATATGCGCATAGCAATCTACATGTTATGACGTATAATTAAATATACGATAAGAATGTGAGGTGAAAGGGTGGATAGAGACGAGATCATCAGAAGGATAAGTTACATTAGGGTCCGTGCCAAATTGACGCAGAAAGCTCTCTCGTATGCTGTCGATATGAATCCGAGTTACATCAACCGTCTGGAATGTAAGCGGGATTTTTTGCCGAGTTTGGAAGTGTTGTTGAAAATCATACAGGTCTGCGATTGCACAACAGAAGAATTCTTCTATCATGACATAGCATCCTATCGCAAAGATAAACAACTTTTCGATACTGTTTCGGAATTCCCCGACAGTATAAAAGACTTCATTCTCAATTATGATCCGGATATAATGAAATTATTGATAAAGTTGAACGACAAAGTGCCGAAATAATTTATTTAAAATATATTATAATTTTAATTTTTAAAATCGGCAATAATAGCAAATTTTATGTGAATTTTCCGCAAAACGGCGATGAGAGTTCGTCCATCAAAAACCCTTGCAATCAGCAAGGGACATATTAGCTGAGATGGACTCGTAGCGCGCATGCGAGCGTAATAGCGGAGCGAGGGAGTTTACTCCCGATAGCGGAGCGTCAGCGCCGACCGAGGTCGGACATTG
>CANQBO010000031.1 GCA_947589475.1 uncultured Clostridia bacterium | reverse complement strand
TTAGCCGTGGCAACCACTTCCTCGTCTACAACGGTAAGCTCGTTGTACGCGTCTATGCAATCTTCATACTCTTGAAGCTCGCTTCCCGCGATCTCTCTCTCCTCTTCGTCCAGCGTAGCTATTGCCTTCGCTATATCGCGCACAAGTTCAAAATCATCCAATCCTATATCGTTCGAGGTCTTGTCCCCCAACAGCTCTTCAAGTTTGGCAAGCGCGTTGCGTATGCCCTCCGTAAAGCCGCTCTCGTCCGTGACCTCAACGTGGAATGTTTTACTGCCGACATAGTTATCGTCCTCTATGGTGACGACTATTTCATACTTGCCTATGGCATTGAGCGCGCTTATCGGCTCGCCGTCCACGGTGCACTTCGTTTTGAGCGTAGCGCCCGACGCGATACTCGCAAGCGCCAGAAGCGCGAGAGGTTCGCCTTGATACTCGATCCTGCACGTTCCGTCCGCGTCCGCAACTACGCCGCCTATGTTGAGCGTAATCGTATTGAGACCGCTTATATCCAACTTTTCGACTGTGTAGGTGCCGGCTTTGCCCTTGTTTGCGTCATCATTTGCCCAGCTTCCTTCAAACGTCACATCGTAGTTTGCGCTGTTGCTTGTGCCTATGATCGCATATTGTCCCGCCTTCGTAATGTTTACACGGGTGAGAGTGATCGCAAGCGCTTCATTTGCGTCGCCGTTTACAAGCTTCTCGCCGTTGGCAAGTTGCCAATCGTTTGAGTTGAAACTGTAATTGCCTTCGACGTTGTATGTTGCCTTTTGATCGTGAATGACGACTTTGATGTCGCGCTTCAGCACCTCATATTCTACGTTGTTGACAATTTTTATCGTGTAGTTTTGAAGCGGTTCCTCTCCCTTCTCTTCGCACTTGATGTTGTATTTGCCGACGGGAGTGGTCTTGTCCACCTCGCAGGAAAGCTCTATGCGCCCATTGACGTCAATACTGTCATTTCCCAAAATGCCTGTCGTCTCAACTTTGAGTTGCGACGGCTCATCTCCGTATGTCGAACTTGCCGATTGCACCGTGACGGTTATCGTCGCCTTGCCGATTGTAAATGCGCCCGTCGCCTTCTCCTCTTTGCTCAACGCCTTATCGCCATACTCAAACGTAACGTTGTAGTTTTTGTTGTCCCAGCTCGGCATGATGTCGTAATTGCCCGCGTTCCTGCCGCTCGCTTTGAGCGTTACATTAAGTTCGCTCAGCGCCTCGCTGTTCGCCATCTGCGAGCCTTCTTTCAAGGTCCAATATGTCTCGCTGTCGCTCTTCGCGTTTTGCATTTCGCCGTTGTATGTCGCCCACTCCTGCTTGAGGAGCGTGACGGTGACGTCCTTTGCCTTGACGGTGTACGCCTTTTCGTTTGACTTATCCTTTACGGTGACTGTGTAGTTTGTAAGCGTATCGAATGTGACCGTTACGTCATATGTGCCGACTTCGCTTGCTTTCGTCGCCGTATGTGCAATGTGTATCGCCGCTTTGACAGTCTCCTCGTCTGTCTTTATCACTCCTTCCAAAGAGTAATTCATCGCGGCGGGATCGGCGCCGTAAATTCCCTCCGCCTTTGTGACGGTGACAGTTGCCGCGGCTTTTGCGATGCTGAATTTCGCGGTGAGCGTGCCCGTGAAGTTGCCCGTGCCCTCGACAGTTACTGTCGCGGACTCCGTGCCCGCGTTCACATTCTCGGAAGCGGTTATCTTCACATCGCTTTCGCTTATCTTCGTATTGTCGAAGTTGGCGACGCCGTCTATAGTGAGTTGCGCTCTTGTCGGGACTTGAGCCTGCCCGTTGTAGGTGAATTTGCCCGTCACGGTGACCGTGCCGCCGACGGAGATGTCTCTCGCCTTGATTTCGTACGCTTGCTTGTCTGTTCCCTCCTTGACGGAGACGGTGTAGTTGTCAAGCGCTCCCACCTTGACATCAACGTCATATTTGCCTACGCCGCTCTTAGCGTCGGCTTTATGCGTAATTGTGACGGCGGCGCGGACGATCTGCTCCTCGTTTTCGACAACGCCGTCCAGCGTATACTCCATTTGCTTTGGCGTATCGCCATAAATGCCTTCCGCCTTCGTGACCGTGAGTTCGACCGCCTTCTTGTTTATCGTGAGAGTGACATGCATCGTATGCGAAGAGTGCCCTTCCACATCGATTTTGACATCGACGCTATAGCTGTCCGCCTTTGTAGCGCTCTCAAAGGGTTCGCCGTTGCAGGTGTAGCTGACCTGAGGCGTTTCCCCTTCCGCGAGCGTCAATCCCGAAACGACAGGTTTATGGGCTTTGCCGTCGTAGGTTATTTCCTGTTTATCGGTGTCGTCGAAAGTGACTTTCGCGTTCGCATATATGGATTCCGTGACATGATAGGTGCCGCTCTCCACCGTGATCTTGTAGTTGGGCAACGCTTCTGCGGCTTCCGTATAGTTCATCGTTATCGTGTAGTTGTCGCCTTTTTGATCTTTATCCGCGTTGCAATCATAGGATATCTTACTGTCGAAAGTCTCCTTGTCGCTGCCGAAGAACGAGGTGTTTTCAAGGAAGCTGTAGGTATGCTCCGTCTTGTTGATCTCGTCGCCCAGCGCGGAAGAGAAGTCGTTGACTTTGATATGAACGGGAGCTTGCGTGATCGAGAAAGTCCCTGTTTGCGCGGTGCCCTCGTAGTTGCCCGTACCCGTGACGGTGATGACGGGCGTATCCGCGACATTCAAGTTGTCCTTTACGGTAAAGTCGAAAGTGATCTCTTTCTCCCAGCCCTCCATTTTGACCGTGATGTCGCTCTTATCCGGCGTGATCGCACTGCCTGTATAGACATATGACTTGCCGACCGTGACAGTAGCTTCCGCAATGCTCTTCGCCTTGACGGTGTACGCATTTTTGTCGCTGTCTCCCGCGACGGAGACCGTGTAGTTGTCGAGGTCGTCGAAAGTGACTTCTACATCATAAGCTCCCACTCCGCTGTCGGTCGTGGCTTTATGCGCAATGTGCACCGCCTTTTCGATGAGGCCCTTGTCCGTCTCGTTGAAGTGACCATTGACCGTGAATGTCATTGTTGCAGGCTCGTCGCCGTAGGTGCCTTCCGCCTTAGTGACCGTGACAGTCGCGGCGGCTTTCTTGATTTCGAAGGTCTTGTTTTCGATAGAGCCTGTGAAGTTGCCTTTGCCTGTGACCTTGAAAGTGACGGTGCCCGCATTTGTATTTCCATTTGTATATTCGATGTCGTAGTCGTCTGCTGTCAGCGTAAGCTCGCCGCTCTTGACCTCGAGCTTAGGCTCGATAGCGGAGCCGATGTAGACATAGTTCTCGGGGTCTTTCACCGTGACATCTGTGATCGTTGCGGGTTCGATGTCGAAGTTGAGCGTGAACTCGCCCGTGAAGTTGTTTGTTGAACCCGTGCGTATCTTCACGGTGACGGTGCCGTCCTCTTCGACGGTTTTATTGTTGCCATAAATCAACTCATAAAACTGCTTGTCCAAATCGGTGCCGTTGAATTTGATGACCAGCTCCTCATACTTCAACTTCTCGCCCGTATACGTTTTTGCTTTCAGTTTGCCGCCTTCGACAAGTCCCTCGACGTTGTTCGCCGTGATATCAAATGGAGTTATACTGAACGTCAGCGTCTTTGTATCCCCATAGGCGTCATACCACAGCGCGCCCGTCAGCGTGATGGCAAGTTGATACGGGTCTGTAGGTACATTCAAAAGACTTTCGCCTATCTCGCCGCCGTTATACTTGAATGTAGCGCCGAAGTCTATATCTTGCAAAGCCTCGTCGGTTATGCCAAACGTCTCCTTTAACAGCTTCAGCAAGTCTGCGTCATTATAAGCCGTACCCTTAAACACGCCGCTCATGAGTGCCGCCGCGTCGCCGAGCAACAGCTTTTTCTCCGTATGGTCGCAACCAAGCTCGGAGCACTGCCTCGTGAGCGTCACAAATCCATTCGTATCGGGAGTGCCGTCTTCTTGCGACTTGCTCCAATCGAGGACATGTTTGGACTCCTCGTTATGATTTGCCAACTTCCATGCGCCGCCGTTGATATTTTCTATTTTGCCAAGCGTTTTTGTGTCATACACATGCCCTGCGCGCCCGCCGCCCAAGAGTCCTGCTGCGATAGAGGGGAAATCGCTGTCCGCAGGTTCGTTCGAATTGCAATTACGCGCATATTTAACGCTCAATTCGGGCAATTCCCATGTCCCCGAATATGCTATTGAGACATACGATTTGCCCTGTTCCAACTTGCCAAGACAACCGTGAGCCGCGTCATAAACTCGCGCTGTACTTTCAAAACTTGCATAGTTGCAATCATATCCTGTGAGTCCGCCGTCAATTATAGTGCCGCTGAGGACAGCCGTCTCGCTGACGGTTATTTTTGCACCCTCGCCATTTGTTTGCACTACGCCGAGGAAAGTGACATGTTCTTCCCCCTCTTTTTCGACAATACGGTCGCCGATGACAAGTTCGCCGTCCACGATCAAGTTCGCATTTGCGGAATATCCCGCTTCTATAAGCTTGTCGGCAAACGGATAATTCTTTCCGCTCATATCCGAACTGTAAAAACCGTCGTAAACAAACAGATCCGCATTCAAAGTGAGTTTTGCGCCGCTCTTGACCCAAAGCGAAGAACCGGGCATCATCTTATAGTCATACAGCACTTCGAATTCGCCGCTCTCAAGCACGAGGCTGTAGTTGTACGGAATTGAGAAATGCACGTTTTGCGTGGTGATGCCAAACGGGAAGGTCATAAATCCCGCGGTCGCGCCGCCGTACAGCGTTATCGTAGTTTTGCCTATATCCTCGGTGTTTCCACCTCCCGCGGCGCGTTGATGTTTGTTGTCATAAACGACTTGAGCGTATGAACCCGATTTTTTGAGGTTGATGAGCGAGACTGTGCCCTCTATTCCCTGCGCGTTTTGTCCGCTGTAAGAGATGAAGGGCTGATCTATGGTAGTATAGGTGCTCATCGCATATAAGCTTGCGTGACCATAGAGCACTCCGCCGTATTCTATCTTATAGCCTTCTGCGCATTGAATATTGACCATTGCATAACGGCTGAACGGCGTTTGATTGAGCGTAAACAATCCGCTGGTGTTTGTGCCGCCGGAGAAGTCCAAAATGAGGAAAGGTTGATAAAGTTCACCGCCGTTCTCAATCGTTATTCCACCTTCGCCCGTAACTCTGCCGTTTGTGTCGAATTTTCCGCCGTTTTTGACGACTATACTTCCATTGAGCACAAGCTCCGCATAATTGCCCGAAGTGTGCGCTTGCGCGGTTTGGTTGGGCCTATGCAAAGTGCCTCCGACATATATTGCGCCCGAAACGTTGAGCGTAACGCCGCTGTCAATTGTGAATATGCGCTTGCGATATTGATAGTTTTGTTCCGTTTCCCAAACGACGCGATCGACCGTGCCACCCTCGACATAATAAGTCCCCGCGTCGTCCAATGCGACTATGACGGAAATGTCTTTCGGGATCTCAAGCGTACCTTCGTTTGTCGAAAGCGTGTAGTCGCGCACAATGATTATTTTGTCGTTCGCCTTAGCTTGCGCAAGCGCGTCTTTCAACGTTGCGTAGTAATTGCCGCCTATACGAAGCTTGTATGTGCCTGTTTTGGCGATTATTGCATATATCGTTATGCTGTCATCGACGAAATATGAGAACTTTTGACTGAAAGAAAGCACGTTGTTTTCGCCGTCCACCCAGGCATAAAACTCATATTCGTCATTCAATTCCACATCAAGATTTAAGCGAGAACCTATCGTTATGTCGGCGTCGCTTGTATACTCCTTTTCGCCGAGCGTGGCTTTCACGGTTCCGCCTGCACTGTCGCCCTTGACGTCGTATGTCACCTGCTCCTCGCCTTGACTGTAGCCAATGTTGCGAATGACGAACTCGCCGTTATCCAAGCCATTATTATTTACAATACCATAGGCAAGATAAAGCGTGATTTGCTGTTCATCCGAAATATCACTGCCATACAAGCTCTCCATTGATACACTCACCGAATACCAATTGTCGGCAAGAGGCTCCAATGTGACATCATCTACGGATTTTGTGACTGTATCATATCCGGTGTTTGCCGAATAAAGCAATACTTTTCCTCCGAAGTTAGAACCGGAAGTTGATCCCGCTCCGCTCGTCGTAGGCTGTTTATTTACCGCATTGTCAAAATTATACAACAGCCAATTGTTATTTTGTCCGTAACCTTTCATTTGAATTTCAAAAGAAAGCGTTCCGGGACCCGTGAAAGACAACTTCAGATTGCTACAAAAACGATAAGACGGCACGCCAACATCACTGTAATTGAGCGCTCTGTATGCGGAGCGTGAATTTTCATTGTCATAAAATTCGGGCGCAAACTCCCACGCGGCTGTGCCATGATTGTTAGAATTCCACGAGCCTCCGTCTTCCACGGTAAAGTCTCCGAAATAATGGAGATTGTCGCTGAGATCGCCGGAAGGCGGTTGCATGCGGAAATGCACAACAAACGGTTCGCTGTTTGCATAACCGTCCACGGAATATGAAATGGACAGATCTTTGTTCAGCTGAATATTCGGCAAGGAAAAATACAACTTGTCGACGTCCGCTTGAACTTTTATGCCGTTCTCTTGAAGTGATTTGCCGTCAAAAATGGTGGTTTCCAAATAATTTTCTTGCACGCCGAGATCGGGAAGCACCACTTTGACGGAATTTGTTTGACCATATATCAAATCTATGATTTCATCGTTTTTCAAAACTCTTTCGGGGTTTGTCACGCCGCCTTCCGTTATCATCACAGATACGTCGGGCGTGGGCGCCTTTTCGGAAAATTTGATGTCTAATGCGGTTTCGCTCGACTCTCCAAACTCGCCATCTGATAGATAACGATACAAAACACGCTCGCCGTCGTAAATCATAGTAAAGGCATATCCAAGTCTGTCGTCGTCCGAATTTGTCATCGGACTGCCCGGCACCATTTCATCGCCGAAGTAAAAACCGTCAAATTGCAATCCCGCTTGCTTTCCACTCACAAGCTTTGACGGTATTTCCTTCGCTTTTTCGATTGCATACACAACATACCACTGATTTTTTATTAAATTTACGCCATTTTCTATTTTGTTTGACTCATCAACAATTTTTTCTTTATTGACGGCATATGCCCATTTCCCTTTGTCTGCCACATCGTTTTTGGCTGCGATATATACATCGGCAAATTCCTCGTTGAAATTGAAAGTAAACTCTTCGCTTTCACTCGGATCTTCCTCTCTGAAATTGTGTATCGCGCCATATGCTGGTGGGTCATTCGAAGTTTTGCTACACTCAAATCTTATCGTAAGTTTATGTTTCCCATTGCCTTTTGCGGTTATTGATGTTGGAATCCATTTTTCGGTAGCATTTTCCGGGAAAGAAGAATTCGAGCCCAAATTTTCCACTTGAGTCCCATCCATTTCTTCGTCGTCTAAATACACATAAAAATTCGAACTGTTCTTTGTAATTCCATAATCAAATGCTATACGTTTTTCTCCGTTGAATGTATAGTTCAAATCAACTGTCTTTTTGCCGCTCGCAACCGCCTCTGTCGTAATATAATAATTGCCGTCTTCATGATATTGCCATTCAGATTGTTCGTATACAATGCCACACTTTTCAAAATGTGCCGTGTATGTTTCATTCTAACGATAAGGAACTAATTCTTGCTCTCTAGAAGCAATATGACCCGTAGAATCTGTCCAATAGTTAAAATAATAGCCATCTTGAGGTATAGCCGTTAGAACATCTTTATCACAATAGTTAAATTCACCGGAGACAGTCTTGTCGTTTTGTGTTTTCCAAGATACTGTACCGCCTTCATTTGCTGTTGCGGTAAATGAAATATTTGTTTCTGTAAATTCTTGTTGCGGCTTTTTTAATCCCTTGATTTGCATTTCAGAATATCCATAATTTGCAAGCCAAAAACCTACAAAATCTCCTGTATTTACAGAAAAACTTAATCTTTCTGTGTGAGGATATTCATCAAATGGTTCTTCATTCCAAACATAATCTTCATAATCATCTTGACCTTGTCCCCATCTTCGATACACTTCAAATGATCCGCCAAAATTAAAATAGGTGAACTCAACCGCTAACGTTCCACCTTTTGTGACTGTCAGCCTTAATTGACTTTCAAAAAAATTCCCGCCATTGCTCCAATTCCAATCGCCATTTGACCAAACATTTGTTTCACGGTCATATATCCAAGGGAAATAGTCTTCTGACCTATTATAAGTTTCAAATGTATACTCTGCCGTGTTTGCGTCGAAAACTCCATCACCGTCCGCGTCGGCAGGCTCCTCCGCGTGCGCAACGGGCAATGAGGCGGATACGCCCAACATCGCAATTGCCACCGCTATAAGCAAAATCAACACAATAGGTGCCAATATCAATTTGTTTGACTTCATAATTTTCTCCTATATCTTCACCCCAAAAAATTCAATTCTTCGGGACCCCCGATTTTTTCAATCGAGCTTTATTTTGTTTATATTTTGTTCTTTTTTACAATTTCTATTTATATACGCATACATATGCGTACGCGAGCAAACGAAAAATAGAGGGGCTATCCCTCTATCTCATCGCGGTTGTATTTGCTTCGTTCGGATTTTACTTGGAGAGTCGTCTGTCCGACATATGCAACAACTATACCCCCCCCCGTGTATGAGAGCGCAAGTGCGTTGTTAATTCCATTGTCTGACGTCTTTGCCATTCTTATCCCCTTTGTTTGCGACCTGCGCTTCCTTCCCTTTCGGTTTTTCCGCACCCATCTCGGCTTTTTGCCTCTCGGTGGAGCGCCATTCGACGGACTTTCCCATCAATTGCGCCTTTTTGCGACCAAAACAGCGCGTCGTCGCCATTCGATGACATAATATTACTCCCGACCCGCAAATATCAAGCGTTTTTCGCAAAAAATTTCAATTCTAAAGAAATCTTAAGATTTGAACTCCAATTCTAAAGATTTCTTAAGATTTCATCCCCATAAAATTCGCTACGCTCATTTCTATGGGGACCCCGATCATTTACCCCATAAAATTCACTACGCTCATTTCTATGGGGACCCCGTGTCTTATTCTGTCATGTTGAGCGTAGCCGAAACATCCCCTTTTCTTATGTTGTCATGTTGAGCGTAGTCGAAACATCCCCTTTTATTATGCTGTCATGTTGAGCGTAGTCGAAACATCCCCTTGATAGAGGACGCCTGCTTCGCACTAGGGGATTCCTCGACTGCGCTTCGCTCCGCTCGGAATGACATTATATATAACATGTTATGTTGAGCGACATCGGGGTCCCCATAATAATGAGTGACGATGTAACACAGTGTAGAAATGCATAGCCGGTGGAACGAATTTTATGGGGTATATGATCGGGGTCCCCGCAAAAATATGTAATGTTTTTGTGGGGTAAGGAGTCAAAACATCCCCTTGTCTTATTCTGTCATGTTGAGCGTAGTCGAAACATCCCCTTGATAGAGGCATACCCTCTTCACCAGGGGATTCCTCGACTGCGCTTCGCTCCGCTCGGAATGACAATTTATATAACATGTCATGTTGAGCGACATCGGGGTCACCGCAAAAATATGAAATGTTTTTGTGGGGTAAGGAGTCGAAACATCCCCTAGTTGTCCCCATAAAATTGCGTGGCGATTTTATGGGGGGCAGACACGCCCCCACTGGTACGTATGTGTATCCTGTTTGTTCCGCGATGTCGCTCGGACATGGCAAGTACCGTGTATAAAGTGCACTCAGACAAAGTTTTCGTTATAAGTCGTGACCCCCACCACCGCGCAAAGCGCGGAGCCTCCCCCTAAACAGGTAGAGCGTTCCTACACCCACGCTGTAAAGGGGTATGCCAACAAGTGGATAATTAGAAGGTTGTCTGAACATATAACGAAAACTCTGTCTGGGCTTATAACGGAAATCTGCGTTCGGGCTTATAACGCAACCTTTGTCCGAGCGTTTTTATACACGGAAGGACGCATTGTCTGAGCGTAGGCATCTCCCTTTATAGCATCCGTGTAGAAATGAAGCATTTGTTTAGGGGGAGGCTCCGCCGTAGGCGGGTGGTGGGGGTCCCGGAGAAAACACTCAGACATTGCGTAACGTATATTACAAGAACGCACAGGCTGGAGTTACGTAAAATAAAAACAACACTCGGACAAGACAAACGCAAATATCAATCTATCCCGCAGAAGTTTGGCACTTGCAATCAATCAAAAAACGCGAGCGACGGCAATCATTTGCCTAGCTCGCGTTTTTTAGTTTGGGTTTGCAAAGGGCAAATCGCCCTTTGCCGAGGGAGCGGGGCGAGTAGCCCTGCATGAGGCGGCGAAGTCCCTTTGCCGAGGGAGCGGGGCGAGTAGCCCTGCATGAGGCGACGAAGTCCCTTGCCGAGGCGTGGGCGCGTAGCCCACATATTTACTCGCTCTTTTTGCCGTAGGCGAGTTTGAGGCGCTTTTCGCCCGAGAGGATATTTTTGCGGATGCGGATGTTTTTGGGCGTGACCTCAAGCATCTCGTCGTCGTTGAGGAACTCGAGGGACTCCTCGAGGCTGAGGCGGCGAGGAGATGTGAGGCGCAACGCCTCGTCACTGCCCGCGGCGCGCATGTTTGTCATCTGTTTTTGTTTGCAGACGTTGACGCGAATATCCTCGCTCTTCGGAGTTACGCCCACGACCATGCCCTCATATACGGGGGTCTGCGGAGTGATAAACATTTGTCCGCGGTCCTGCGCGTTGAATATGCCGTAAGTTGTCGCCTCGCCCGTCTCGTATGCGACAAGCGACCCTGTAAAGCGGTGCTGTATCACGCCTTTTGCGGGCGCGTAGCCGTCAAACAGCTGGTTCATGACGCCCTCGCCCTTTGTATCCGTCAAGAATTCATTTTTGAAGCCGAACAGTCCGCGCGCGGGGATCTTGAACTCCATGCGTATGCGACTGCCGATGGGCGTCATAGTGACAAGCTCGCCTTTGCGCACGCCCATGCGCTCCATGACCGCGCCTACGCAGTCAGAGGGCACGTCGATGTAGAGGCGCTCCATAGGCTCGCACTTGACCCCGTCGATGTCCTTATAGATGACGCGCGGGGTGCCCACGCCGAATTCGTATCCTTCGCGGCGCATAGTCTCGATGAGTATGGACAGGTGCATCTCGCCCCTGCCGCACACCGTGAAGGTGTCGGGGGACTCCGTCTGATACACGCGCAAAGACACGTCCTTTTGCAACTCCCTGAACAGGCGGTCGCGCAGGTGGCGGGAGGTGACAAACTTCCCTTCCTTGCCCGCAAACGGGCTGTCGTTGACCATGAAGTTCATCTCTATGGTCGGCTCGCCGATCTTGACGAAGGGCACAGGCTCTATCTTTTGCGGCGAGCAGATGGTGTTGCCGATGGTGATGTTCTCTATGCCGCTGAAACACACGATGTCGCCGACGTACGCGTTTTCGACGGGCACGCGCTTGAGTCCTTCGATCTGAAACAGGTTGACGATCTTGCTCTTGTACGGGGATATGCCGCTATGGTAGTCGCACACGACGACTTCTTTTGCCATATCCACTCTGCCGCGCTCTATGCGCCCGATGCCGATGCGCCCCACGTAGTCGTTGTAGTCTATCGCGGAAACGAGCAGTTGAAGCTCGCCGTTCTCGTCGCCTTCGGGGGCGGGAATGTAGTCGAGTATTGTGTCGAAGAGAGGCTTGAGGTCCTTGCCGGGGACGTGAGGATCGAAAGACGCCGTGCCCGCCTTGCCCGAACAGTAGAGTATGGGGCTTGCAAGCTGTTCGTCCGAGGCGTCGAGGTCTAAGAGCAGCTCCAAAACCTCGTCGCCCACTTCGTCGAGGCGCGCGTCGGGACGGTCTATCTTGTTGACGACTATGATTATCTTCAGTCCCAACTCAAGCGCCTTTTGCACGACGAAACGCGTCTGCGGCATGGGTCCTTCCGCCGCGTCCACGAGGAGCACGACTCCCGCCACCATCTTTAGCACGCGCTCCACTTCGCCCGAGAAATCCGCGTGTCCCGGGGTGTCGATGACGTTGATCTTGACGCCGTTGTAGTGTATGGACGTGTTTTTTGCGAGTATGGTGATGCCCCTCTCGCGCTCGAGATCGCCCGAATCCATTACGCAGGTGGCGACCTGCTGATTTTCTCTGAAAGTGCCCGACTGCTTGAGCATGCCGTCCACAAGCGTGGTCTTGCCGTGGTCTACATGCGCGATTATCGCGATGTTGCGAAGGTCCTCTCTGATCATAACGATTTTCCTCATTCCCGCGCGTCCCGCGCAACTTGCGCCCGCGCGACGCGATATATATAAAAATTTGATTTCTATTCAATTTCGCATAATAATAGCACACTTTGATATTTTTTGGCAAATTTATGAGGCACCAAACGCAAATTTTTTATATTATTTTTTTCCTTCGCCTCAAAAGAGCACAAATATCGTGAGTGCGCGCCTTAAATAAATCGCCTATAGAATAATGGCTCGGACACGGCAAGTACCGTGTATAAAGTGCGCTCAGAAAGGCGTTACGTTATAAATCGGAACCCCCACCACCGCCTACGGCGGAGCCTCCCCCTATACACATGTTACATTTCTACACTGATGTTATTGAAGGGCGATGCCTACGCTCAGACAATACGTCCTCCGTGTATAAGAACGCTCGGACAAACGTTATGTTATAAGCCCGATCACAGATTTCCGTTATAAACCCAGACAGAGGTTTCTTTTTATGCCTAGACAAACTTTTAATTATCCGCTTGTGGGCATACCCCTTTACAGCGTGAGTGTAGTAACGCTATCGGGGTCCCCATAGAAATGAGTGACGACGTAATCATTTGTAGAAACGAAAAACAAATGGAACGAATTTTATGGGGTATATGATCGGGGTCCCCGCAAAATTACGTAGTGATTTTGTGGGGTGATGTTTAGGGGGAGGCTCCGCCGTAGGCGGTGGTGGGGGTCACATAAAAATCAACGCTCAGACATGGGGATTCCTCGACTGCGCTTCGCTCCGCTCGGAATGACAACTTTTATAATATGTCATGTTGAGCGGAACGGGGTCCCGGCAAAAATATGAAATGTTTTTGTGGGGTAAGGAGTCAAAACATCCCCTAGTTGTCCCCACAAAATTACATACTGATTTTGCGGGGCAAATGGGCGGTGGACCCTTATTTGCCCTTGCTCTGCAATGGTCGCGGGTCCTGAGCAAATGCAAGCGGGGTGCGGGGCGAGTAGCCCACAGATAACAGCGAAAAATCTACACGCGGACAAATCGTCCGCGTGTGGATTTATTAACATAGCGATCAAACATCTTTTACAATTCGATACGAGAAGAGAGCGCGCGGGAGAGGGTGCTCTCGTCGGCGTACTCGATGAGGCTGCCTTCGGGGAGACCGCGGGCGATGCGGGTGCATTTTATTCCCAGCGGCTTGATGAGGCGCGCGATGTACATTGCCGTAGCTTCGCCCTCTACGTCGGGATTTGTCGCCAAAATGACCTCTTCCACCCCGTCAAGCCTGTCGAGGAGTTCCTTTATCCTGATGTCGTTGGGACCGATGTGTTCAAGCGGAGATATGACCCCTCCCAAAACGTGGTATACGCCCTTGAAATCCTTGACTTTTTCGAGGGCTACTATGTCGCGCTGTTCCTTTACGACGCAGATGACGCTCTTGTCGCGAGTGGCGCAGATGTCGCAAACGTCGTTCTCGGTGTAATTGCCGCATATCTTGCAAAAATGTACGTCGCGTTTGACGCATCTTATCGCGTCTATAAGCGCTTCTACTTCTTCGTCTGGAGAGTTCAAAATGGCATAGGCATACCTTGCCGCGGTTTTTTCGCCCACAGACGGCAATTTGCCCAGCTCCGCGATAAGCCTTGCAAGAGGTTCGATATATTTCATATCACAAAAGCCCCGCCGCTCCGCCGAGGGGTCCCAAAATTTCTTTGGACAGCTCGTCCGCTTGCTTGCAAGCGTCGTTGAGCGCTGCAAGCACCATATCCTCGAGCATCTCGACGTCGTCGGGATCGACAGCCTCGGGCTTTATCGTGATAGACACAGGCTGTTTGTTGCCCGTGAGCGTGATCTCCACAAGTCCGCCCGCCGCAGTGCCCGTGACCTCGCTCTCGGCGATCTGCTCCTGAGCCTCCTGCATCTTGCGTTGCATAGCTTGCGCCTGTTTCATAAGCTGTTGCATGTTGCCGCCGCCGAAGCCGCCGTATCCGCCATATGCCATAAAAAATTTACCTCCTGAACACAATATAGCAGTTTTATATGCTGTTTTACGCACTTTAAAGTGCTTGTTTTGTCATTTTATGTCGACGTACTTGCCGAACATATCTCTCACGAAAGGCAGAGCGACGTCGCTTGCGACATGCATTTCCTCTTTGAAAACCACGACGCGCCCTCCCATCTCGGGAGTTTCCGCCACCGCCGCCCTCACCGCGTCCGCATTCGCCTTGACGTCGAGCATCTTCTTTGTGGCGACGTCGGGAATAAAGATGATAAACTCAGTTTCCGTCATTTCCATCTTGACGTCGCGCAGACAGCTTGTGAGCAACGAGTAGCCCTTCGCATTGAGTTTGGACGCTGTATATATCCACGCCTGCTTCGCGTCCATAATAGCAGGCGTGCGTTCAAAACCCGATTTTCGAAGCGCGCTCATCGCTTTCTCAAGGCGCGCCACCCTCGCCGCAAGCTCTTCCGTGCGCGACGCCTCGTCGCCGTAGCACGCTTGCACCGCCGCCGCCTCGAAAAGTATGCGCCGCTGTGAGGAATATCTGAGTTCCCCTTCCAGTTTGGAGAATATCTTCATTATGCCGAGGCACCTCTGCACGCTGTGCTTGTCCGCGAGCTGTTTCAGCCCGTCGTACACTCCGTCGGGTATGGACAGTATATCCTTCGCCGCCTCGCCGAGGTGCTTGATGTAGAGCACGTTCCTAAACAGGTTCGCGATGTCGTTTGCGAGTATGGATACGTTTTTGCCCAGGTCGCAAAGCGAGGATATCTCTCTTAGCGCGCCGTCCACGTTGCCATCCGCGATGTAGCCCGCAAGCGTACGCAATCTCTCGGGATCGGAAGCTCCGAGCACCTCGAGCACCTCATCATATGTCACATTGCCGTCGCAATAGCTCACGCACATATCCGCAAGCGACAGCGCGTCACGCACACTGCCCCCGCCCGCGGACGCGATGAGCGTGACCGCCTCGGGCTGATATTTTACGCATATGTCGTCGAAAATGTACCTTATCCTTTCCGCTATGAGCTTAGCGGGGACAAGCCTGAAGTCGAACCTGAGGCACCTTGACAATATCGTCGCGGGGATCTTGTGTATTTCCGTCGTCGCAAGAATGAATATCGCGTGCGCGGGAGGCTCCTCGAGAGTCTTTAGCAGAGCGTTGAACGCGGACGGGGACAGCATGTGCACTTCGTCCACGATGTACACCTTGTACTTCCCCACCGTAGGCGCGAAACCTATCTTGTCGATAAGCTCGCGGATGTCCTCGACGCGGTTGTTGGACGCCGCGTCCATCTCGATTATGTCAAAGTTGTTGGGACGAGCAAGCTCCTTGCAACATTCGCACTCCCCGCACGGAGAACCGTCTACGGGGTGCATGCAGTTGACCGCGCGCGCAAAGATCTTCGCCACGGACGTCTTGCCCGTGCCGCGCGTGCCCGTAAAGATGTACGCGTGCCCTATGTTGCCCGACGCGAGCTGGTTTTTGAGCGTGCGCACAATGTGATCCTGCCCTATCACGCTGTCAAACGTATCCGGGCGATACCTTCTATATAGCGATGTGTATGCCATAAATAAGATTATATACTAAACGCTTTACAAAGGCAAGTTATTTTTGCTGGGGGCGGCGCATAAAATCTGTGTATGCGCGGGGAGGATAAGGGCAACATACTTTGCGTATGCGCCGTGGCGCTGTGCGTGATGCTGACGCTGGGGCTATGTCTCATGCTGTCGGGTCAAGGGTTTATCGGCGCGGTGATGTTTGAAGGCGTGAAGAGCGAGAGCGTCTTTTTTGTATGTTCGGGACCGTACAAAGACGTCGCGCTAGCGCGCAGTTCGGCGGAGCTTGTGAAAAGTCGCGGCGGAGCGGGCTACATGCTAGGCGCGGGAGAATACGAGCTTGTGTATGCGGCATACTCGTCTAAGAAGGACGCCGAGAGCGTGTCGAGCGGTATCGCGGGCACCTATCTTAAGCAGATAGACATCAAAAAAAGCAAACTCAAATGGGCGAGCAAGGACGAAAAAACCGCCACGCTCGCCGCCCTAAAATATTATGACGTCGCCTTCTCCACGCTTTCGGAGTGCGCAAACGGTCTCAACAAAAATGAGATCGCTCTTGAGGACGTAAAAGTCAAAATAAGCACTTTACGTCAACAAATCGAAGATATAAAAACTGTTTACAGCCAAAATACGCCCGATGACATCACCTCAAAGACCGCCGATATAAAGCTCGCGCATATGACCGCGCTTGCCCTCGTCGACAATCTCACATTGAACGGCGGCGACGCGCTCGCCCTCTCTTCTTTGCGCTACGCCGTCGTCCAACTTGTCCTATCAAGACAAGCCTTGATGGAAAGAATTTGAACTTATAAAAAATCGCCGAGCTTTGGCGTTTGCAAAACTCGGCTGATTTTTTGATGCCGTACAAGAAACAATTGTTCTGCCATATTCTTGTGTCCACTCGGCTTGAGTGAATTTATCAAAAGTATGCTCCGACTTTCTTGAGCGGTCAGATATGCCGTTTTTCCTCTTTAAGCCTGTTTTTCGATGTATCTGAAGAAAACAAAGCCTTCCTCGCGTTTTTTATCAACATAACTGCCTGTGTCGCCGTTTGTGTTTATTTCGCTTTCCAAATTGCCGAATTCCTCGTTGTTAAGGTCGTTTGCTTCCTTAGCTGTGCAATATGCGTACTTATTCGTCATGCTGTCGTCATCGCTTGCCGACAAATAATAATCGAAAGATTCGCCGCTTTCAGGGGTCGCGTCGCT
>CANQBO010000030.1 GCA_947589475.1 uncultured Clostridia bacterium | reverse complement strand
GCCGACCGAGGTCGGACATTGCTTGGGCAAGCGATGTTGCAGACGATGAATATTGTCTGCAACGGGGCGAGTCCGCCTGCATGATAAAAGACCTTGAAATAGCAGGGCTCATTATAGCTGGTGATGGACTCGTAGCGAGCATGCGAGCGTAATAGCGGAGCGAGGGAGTTTACTCCCGATAGCGGAGCGTCAGCGCCGACCGAGGTCGGACATTGCTTGGGCAAGCGATGTTGCAGACGATGAATATTGTCTGCAACGGGGCGAGTCCGCCCATTAGCAAAAAGACCTCGCAAATATGCGAGGTCTTTTGGAGCTGGTGGGCGGACTCGAACCGCCGACCTGCTGATTACGAATCAGCTGCTCTACCGACTGAGCCACACCAGCAACTGTGCAAAAATTATAGCAAATCTTATTGCAAAATGCAAATGTTTTTTATCATTTATTTGTTCATTATATTATTTATTGCGCATTTTGGTCTGCCGACAACGATAAAACACGATAAGTGTTGCAACACGTTTCGTGTTTTAAGCTCAAATTTGAGAAAATTTATCCTCAGAAAGCTAAAATGCGGAGCATAGAGGCGGACAAGCCGTAGAAATATGATTTGAAATTATCTTTATGGCAGTTCTTATATTTCAGGCATAATACAAACGGAAAAAAAGTCATAATGAAAATATTAGTATTAACTTAAAAGTATACATTAAAATAATCCGACCCGATCCGCACACAATAATAAGGCGGAAGAAAATTTAAAATTCTGCATAAAAGTCTTGACATTTGGCAAAATAAGAAATATACTGTTAGCAGTCGATGGGTGAGAGTGCTAGCAAGCCCCCGACGTCAGAGGAAAGAATGAGCAAAGAGCTGTCTGAAAGAAAAAAGAAGATACTGCATGCGCTTGTGGATCTGTACATTTCCACGGGGCAACCGGTGTCAAGCTCGGATATACAGAGCAAGTACCTGCCTGAAGTGAGTTCGGCGACCGTAAGGTCGGAACTGAGCGCGCTTGAGGCGCTTGGCTATATAGAGCAACCGCACACATCCGCGGGGCGCATACCTCTTAAGGAAGCATACAAGTTTTACGTTGACAGCATAAGCGCGTCGGGTGGAGGAGAGACAGCGCTCACTGACCGCGAGACTGAGATGATACGCGAGCGGTTTTTCAAGAGGCTGGCGCATATTGAGGACATGTCCAAAGCGGCGGCGAAGATCATAAGCGACGCTACAAATTACACTTCGTTCTGCATAGAGCATTCGTCTATGGACATCGAGATAGAGGAAGTCAAACTTGTCCCGCTGAAGGGGCGCAAGGCGGTCGTCCTCATAGTAACGGACAAGGGCATGCTCGCAAATAAGGCGATAGATCTATCGGACGACGTCAAGGACGAATATGTCGAGGCGGCAAGCGATCTTCTCAACAAAGTGTTCAGGGGCAGAAACTTGCTGGAGCTTGAAAGCTTTGATTTGAGCGAGATCGACGTTGAGATACGCGGCTTCAAAGATATTTTGGACGAAGTGCTCAACATCTTGCGCATATATGTAAGCTCGCACAGCGACACCGTCGTCGTGGAAGGCGCGCTGAAGATGCTGGACTATCCCGAATACAGCAGCGTGGAGGACGCAAAGGCGTTTTTGTCCGTCATAGAGGACAAGGACAGCATGGCGCAGATACTCTCGGATGACGGCAGTATAGAGCTGTCCGTGCGCATAGGCAAGGAGGACAACGGCGTAGATAAATGCGCCATAGTCACCGCGGCATACAAAGTCGGAGACGACGTAGTGGGACAAGCTGGCGTCATCGGTCCCGAGAGAATGGATTACAAGAAGGTCATCGGCGTGCTCGAGTTGATGAAAGAAACTATGTCCAAAGTGATCGACACCTCAACGAAGCATATCACGGACGGACGCGGAGAGTATTGATATGAAAAAAGAGAAAAAGCATGATGTCCGCGAAGATGCGGCAAAAGACGAAGAAGTAAAGCAAGCGGAAGGCGGAGCAGAAGTATGCGAATCAGAGGACATGCCGTCCGAGGAGATCTACCGCGAAGAGATGTCAGACGGAGATTATATTGCCGCTTTGGAAGTCAAACTTGGAAAGGCGCTTGCGGAAATCGAGAGCGTAAAGGCGCTTGCTCAGCGCGTGCAGGCGGACTTCGACAACTATAGAAAACGCAACAACTCCATGGCGGAGGATATGAAAGCGCTAGGACAGTCCACGGTCATTGAGAAGATGCTCACCGTGCTTGACAATTGCGACCTCGCAAGGAAGTATATTTCGGACGAAGCGGCGCTCACGGGTTTCAACATGATGGAAGCGCAGATCCTCGGCGCGCTCACGGGCTTCGGGCTTGCGGAGATAGAGGCAGACGGCAAGGAGTTTGACGCAAAGACTATGAGCGCGGTGGAGCGCGTGAAAGACGCGGAGAATGCGGGCAAGGTCGTCGAAGTGTTGCTTAAGGGATACACCCTAAACGGCAAGCTCCTGCGCCCGGCAAGCGTGAAGATCGCGTATGCGGACTGATGACCGAGAAGGTTTTAAAAGCAAAAATCGGCAGTCTAAAGGAATAAAATTGATATAAACGCGTGTAGAGCGCGGCTATATAAACAAAAAAATATTCAGCGTCCTCACTTTATGGGGAAAGGAGAATGATATGGGCAAAATAATCGGTATCGATCTTGGAACAACAAATTCATGCGTAGCGGTCATGGAAGGCGGCGAGGCTGTCGTCATCCCGAATGCCGAAGGCGCAAGGACGACCCCGTCTGTGGTCGCGTTTACAAAGGACGGCGAGAGGCTTGTCGGCGAGATCGCAAAACGTCAGGCTGTCGCAAATCCCGAGCATACGGTAAGCTCTATCAAGAGAGAGATGGGCTCCGACTATAAGGTGAAGATCGAGGGAAAGGAGTACACTCCGCAAGAGATCTCTGCAATGATCCTCACCAAACTCAAGAACGACGCGGAAAAGTACCTCGGCGAGAAGGTGACGGAAGCTGTCATCACAGTCCCCGCATACTTCACCGACGCGCAACGTCAGGCGACTAAGGACGCGGGCAAGATCGCTGGTCTCGACGTCAAGCGTATCATCAACGAGCCTACGGCGGCGTCGCTCGCATACGGCATAGATAAGGACGAGAACAAAAACCAAAAGGTGCTCATCTTCGACCTCGGCGGCGGTACATTCGACGTGTCCGTGCTCGAGCTGGGCGACGGCGTGTTTGAAGTGCTTGCGACTTCGGGCAACAACAGGCTCGGCGGCGACGACTTCGACAAGCGCATCATGGATTGGGTGGTGAGCGAGTTTAAGAAGTCAAACGGAGTGGACCTCAGCAGCGATAAGATGGCTATGCAACGCATCAAGGAAGCCGCGGAGAAGGCGAAGATCGACCTCTCGGGCGTCACGAAGGCGAACATTTCGCTCCCCTTCATCGCAATGAACAACGGAGTGCCCATGCACCTCAATATGGACATCACAAGGGCTAAATTCGACTCCCTCACGGAGGATCTCGTCAAGGCGACGGTCGGTCCCATGAAGGACGCTCTGAAGGAAGCGGGACTCAGCTACGGCGACATCGCTAAGGTCATCATGGTGGGCGGCTCCACGCGTATCCCCGCGGTGTACGAATCCGTTAAGTCTATCACGGGCAAGGAGCCGTATAAGGGCATCAACCCCGACGAATGCGTCGCTCTCGGCGCGGCGATACAGGGCGGCGTGCTTGCGGGCGAAGTCAAGGATATGCTTTTGCTTGACGTAACTCCGCTTTCCCTCGGCATAGAGACTTTGGGCGGCGTGTTCACAAAGCTCATCGACCGCAATACGACGATTCCCACAAGCAAATCGCAGGTGTTCTCAACGGCGGCAGACAATCAGACCGCAGTCGAAATTCACGTTTTGCAGGGCGAGAGACAGTTTGCGCGCGACAATAAGACTCTCGGCAGGTTCGAACTTGTCGGCATCGCTCCCGCGCCCAGAGGAATTCCGCAGATAGAGGTCACATTCGACATCGACGCAAACGGCATAGTGTCCGTCAAGGCAATGGACAAGGCGACGAACAAGTCGCAATCCATCACCATAACCGCGTCCTCCAACCTCACCGAGGCGGACATCGACGCGGCGGTCAAGGACGCCGAGAAATATGCGGAAGAGGACAAGAAGCGTCGCGCTCTCGTAGACGCAAAGAACGGCGCGGAACAGCTCATCTTCGCAATGGACAAATTCATATCCGAAAACGGCGACAAGCTTGAAGAGGCGGACAAGACGGCGGTAAGCGAAGCTACAAAGGCCGCAAAGGAAGAGCTTGAGAAGGCGGACAGCGAGGAGGCTGTCAAGGAAGTCGTCGAAAAGCTCACTAAGGTTACGGATCCCATCTTCACGAAGTTCTATCAGCAAAACCCCGAGGCGGCGGCTGAAGCGGCAAAGCAAGCGGGCTTCGATCAAGGCGACCCGAACGACGGCAAGGACGGCACGGTAGACTGAGTGAAAATAATATCAAACAGGCGGCGGGGCGATATTCGCCCCGCTAAGCAATAAAATAAGCTATGGCGAAAAATTATTACGAGATTTTGGGGGTGGAGAAGAACGCCACTCCCGATCAAATAAAAGCGGCATACAGACAGCTTGCAAAGAAGTATCATCCCGACCTCTACACCACGAAGCCCGAGGCGGAAAAGAAGGCGGCGGAGGAGAAGTTCAAGGAGATCAACCACGCCTACGAAGTGCTGTCAGACGACCAAAAGCGCGCCGCATACGACGCGTACGGCGACGAGAACGGACCGCAAATGGGCGCGGGCGGTTTCACGGGCGGTACGGGTGGCTTCGGCTTCGATATGGACGACATTTTCTCGTCCATATTCAGCGGTTTCACAAGCGGAGGCGCCACGTCGCAAAGATATGATGCCCCTCAGCGAGGCAGGGATATTCTTGTTTCGCTCACCATCTCGTTTGAGGAAGCGGTGTCGGGCATACAGCGTATCGTCTCGGTAAAGCGTACCGAGGAGTGCTCCGCATGCCACGGCACGGGCGCTAAGGACGGCAAGAGCTTCAAGACATGCCCGCAGTGCGGAGGAAGGGGACAGGTCACGTCCGTCCAGCGCACGCCTTTCGGACAGATCAGCACTACAAACGTATGTCCCACTTGCAAGGGAAAGGGCAAAGTCGTGGTGGAACAGTGTTCGGCTTGCGCGGGACAGGGCAGGACGGTAAAGAGTCGCGACGTCAAAGTCAACATACCCGCGGGCATAGACAGCGGACAGCGCATAACCTACAAAGGCGAGGGCAACGACGGCTCAAACGGAGGGGAGAGAGGCAATCTCATCGTCGAACTGACCGTCAAGCCGCATAAACTCTTCAAACGCAAGGGCAACGATCTTTATTATGATATGCCCATAAGCTTCGTCGAGGCGGCGCTGGGGTGCAGTATGAAGGTGCCCACTCCGTACGGCGAGCAGGAGTTGAAGATCCCCGAGGATACTCAAAGCGGCACGGAATTCAAAATCAAAAATTGCGGTATGACGGATCCGAAGGCGACGAGAGTGTTTTCGCGCGAGCCTGTCAAGGGCGACCTGTATGTGCGCATCGTCGTCGAGATACCGAAAAACCTCACGCGCGAGCAAAAAGATCTGCTTGGAAAGCTCAAAAATAGTTTGGACTCTAAACAGTTCCCGATGAAGAAGGCGTTTGAGGAAAAGAAGTAAAACTCATCTAAAGCGCGTTACGCGATCAGAAAGCAAAAAGCGAAAGAACTTACGACGTGTGCGCAAAAATGAGGAAAATATGTGCGTTTAGTGGAAACTCTCACGGCGCCATGACCTACGGCGGGAGAGCCGAAAAAGCTACATAAAATGAAATATCTTTCGGTCACAGTTTCAACGATCTCACGCGATGCCGACCTCGTCGCGTCGGCTATGTTCGACGCAGGCGCGGGAGGCGTCTCTATTTTGGACAGCAACGACTTTCTCGAACTTGTCAAAAGCGACGTCATCTGGGACTATGTCGACGAGAGCGTGCTCAAGCATAGCGACGTAGTTAAAGTCTCGACCGTCGTGGATTTGGCAAACGGCGAGTTTATGCTTGCGCTTTCCGAGCGCCTTCGCGAGATGCGCGACGCGGGCGGGATAACTTACGGAGAGATCGTCACGGAGGTCATCGACGACGCTGATTACGAAAACGAGTGGAAAAAATATTATAAACCCATAAAGACGAAAGGCGTAACCGTCGTGCCTACGTGGATAAAATACGACCCCGAAGAGGGCGAGCGCGTTATGCGTCTCGACCCGGGTATGGCGTTCGGCACGGGTTCGCACGCGACGACGCGCATGTGCCTCGAGCTTATGGACGCCGAGGGCAAGGACGTAATCGACGTCGGTTGCGGTAGCGGCATTTTGGGCATAGCGGCGGCGCTTGCGGGCGCAAAGAGCGTGTATATGTGCGATATAGATCCGCTTGCGGTGGAGTTTGCAACTCAAAACGCCTTGCAAAACAGCGTAGACGTGACCGTCGAGTGCGGCGATCTGCTGAGTGGCGAGCGCAAAGCCGATCTCATCATCGCCAACATAACGGCGGACATACTCATGCGGTTTGCGGACGACATAGACAAGCATTTGAACGCGGGAGGCAGGATATTGTTGAGCGGGATAATAGACGAGAGGCTGGACGAGGTGGAAGCCGTCTATATGAAGGCGGGTTTCGAAAGGACGGAGCATATGGGCGCGGATTGCTGGAATGCGCTGTTGCTGAAAAGAATAACAGAATGAATATAGGCGGGAGGCGCCGAATGTCGGATACATCGCCGATTTGGAAATGGGAGCCTGTGACGGCGACGTAAGAATATAAGAAAAACGACATGGAAATTCGCAGATTTTTTGCAGATCCAAATGATATAACGGGCGACGAAATCGTCCTTTCGGGCGACGAGTTTTCGCATATGACGCGCGTTTTGCGCTATAAAGCGGGATATAAGGCGGTAATTCTCGTTTCCGACGGCAAGGAAAGACATTGCACGGTGATCAAGATCGAAAACGACCGCGCCGTGTTGCATATCGACAAAATTGCAGAAGTCGACGAAAAACATGTTTCCCTCACGCTCTTTGCGGGAAATCTGAAAAACAATAAACTCGATCTTGTCATTCAGAAGGCGGTGGAGTTGGGCGTAGACAGAGTAGTTCCGTTTGTTTCCGACAATTGCGCCGAGAAAAAGTTTTCCCGAGACAGGGGCAACAGGATAGCTCTCGAGGCGGCGAAACAGTGCGGCGCCGTCTATTTGAGCGAAGTTGAGGACATCGTCACTTTTGAGGACGTTTTGAAAAGGGTATCCGAGTTTGATCAAGTGCTTTTCGCATATGAGCAAAACCGAGAAAACCCTATATCTAAAGCGGCAAAAGGGAAAAACATTGCGATAATCGTTGGACCCGAGGGCGGTTTCACTCGGGACGAGGCTTGCCGCGCGGAAGAGGCGGGAGTCACGACTGTCACCCTCGGCAGACGTATTTTGAGAGCGGAAACGGCGTCCATAGTCGCCGCCGCGCTCGCACTGAACGGTTTGGGGGAGCTTGACTATGAGTGACGCGCCGCGCAAAATATGCATATTCACGCTGGGGTGCAAAGTCAATCTGTACGACAGCGACGCCATGCTCGCGGTATTCAAGGAAGCGGGGTTCGAGGTCGCGGAAGGGCTTGAGTATGCCGACGTCTACATTTTGAACACCTGCGCCGTCACTCGCGAGGCGGAAAAAAAGTCCCGCCAAAGCATAGCGCGCGTCAAAAAGATAAACCCGAACGCGAGAATTTTTGTGTGCGGGTGCGCCTCCCAGCGCGACAGCGCGCAATTTGAAAGGGAAGGCGTGGAGTATGTCGGCGGCACGGAGGGCAAGGTCAAGCTTGCAAGGGACATCGCAAACGAACTTTTGTGCGGAGAGAAATTGCCCGCGGCGGATTTTTCTACGTCAAATACGTTTGAGGAAAGCGACGGAGTCGTAAATTTGCGCACGAGGCACTTCATCAAAGTGCAGGACGGGTGCAACAATTTTTGCAGTTATTGTATAATCCCATATCTGCGCGGAAGAAGCAGGTCGAGAAGCATAGAGAGCATCAAAGCGGAGCTTGACAACTGCTCGGAGCGCGTCAAGGAAGTCGTCGTGACCGGCATAAACCTTTCCGCATACGGCAAGGACATAGGAAGTTCGCTCACCGAGCTTTTGGACGCGTTGTCCGATTATGATTTTCGCATAAGGCTGGGTTCTATCGAGGCGGGCGTCGTTGACAGGGAGTTTTTGGACGCGACGACGAGGCTCAAGGCGTTCTGTCCGCACTTTCATCTCTCTCTTCAGAGCGGCGACGGGGAAGTACTCAAGGCGATGAATCGCCGCTACACCCCCGAAGAATACCTTAAAAAAGCAGAGCTTATACGCGAGTATTATCCTCTCGCGGGCATAACCACGGACATAATAGTCGCTTTCCCCACCGAGACGGAAGAGCAATTTGAAAACAGTATGGAGTTTGCAAAGCGCGTCGCTTTTTCGGACATCCATGTATTTCCGTACTCATCGAGAAGCGGCACGGTCGCGGGCAAACTCAAACCTCTCCCTCCCGAAGTGAGCGAGAGCAGGGCAAGGCGTATGGGCGAGGTCAAACAGCTTCTGATCGACGACTTTTTGACTCTCAATATGGGCAAGCCGCAAGAGGTGCTCTTCGAGACCGTTGAGGACGGACTTTGGGTGGGACATACGCGAAATTACATCAAACTCTTCAGCGAAAACGGAGGGAAAAATCTGCTGAGGGAAGCGATTCCCACATCTCGCCATCTCGACGGAGTTATGGAGTAATATTCGCGATAACTTCTTGATTTAAACGAAAATTTAAATAAAGTGTTCCAAATTATGATGAAATTCGGAATACTTTTAAGGAGAAATAAACATGGACGACTGCATTTTTTGCAAGATAGCAAATGGGGAGATCCCCTCAACAAAGCTTTATGAAGATGAGGATATGATCGTCATCAAAGATTTGAATCCGAAGGCAAAGGTACACCTGCTCCTCATCCCCAAACAGCACTTTTGCGATATCACCGAGATGAACGACGAGCAGGCGGCGCTTCTCGGCCGCTGTCTCAAAAAGCTGTCCGAGCACGTCGATGAATTCGGACTTAGCGAGGGCTTCAGACTTGTTTCTAACAAGGGCAAACACGGCTGTCAATCCGTGCCGCATCTGCACATACACATTTTGGGAGGGCAACAGCTCGGAGACAAGATGTGTTGAAATGCGAATGCCCGAATGTGAACATACGAATGTGGACATGAGCACCATTATGCATTTGTGAATACTTATTGCCTAAATAAATACGGCATAAATAAAACGCTCGCACAGTTTCGTCCATAGCGACGTTGCGCGAGTGTTTTTGCTTAAAGTATTTTTTGTTGGTCTTTAAGTCTTTAAAATGTCTTTTATGACTTCGCCCGCCATTATCAATCCCGCGACGGAGGGGACGAAAGAGACGCTTCCCGGGATCTGTTTGCGGGGAGCGACATTTTGAGTGTTGTCATTTGCGCCGCTCTGCATATCGTAGGACTTATCCTCTTTGGTTTGAGAGGAGCCGTCCGCGGGTATAGGAGCGATGGGCGGCTCTTTTGAATACACGACTTTGAGATGTTTTATGCCCATAGCTTTGAGGTTTGTGCGCATGACGCGAGCGAGAGGGCAGACGGAAGTTTTGAAGATGTCCGCGACTTCAATGCGTGTAGGATCGAGCTTGTTGCCCATGCCCATACAGCTTATTATAGGTGTGCCCGCCTCGTCGCACAGCCGTACAAGCTCCAGCTTAGCCTTCACGCTGTCCACCGCGTCGACAACATAGTCATATGCGGAAAAATCGAATAGATGCGCGTTTTCGGGCAGGAAAAACAGGGGATATGCGTTTACGACGATCGTAGGATCTATGTCGTGGACGCGCTCTTTTGCGACGTCCGTTTTCAGCCTTCCGACGGTGCTGTCTAGGGCGATCAACTGACGATTGATATTGCTTACGCTCACCGCGTCGCTGTCCACTATGTCAAGAGCGCCCACTCCGGCGCGGGCAAGCGCCTCGAGAGCGTACGAGCCTACTCCGCCTATGCCGAAAACGGCGACGCGCGCCGCCTTGAGCCTTGCTATGCCGTCCTTGCCTATGAGCATTTGTGTGCGTGAATATTTTTCTTCCATACCTCAAAATATAACACCATTTTGAAAAAATGAAAAGGGGAAACTTGTATTTTGCTTCGCCGCAATCGCCATGGGACTGATTTAGGCAAATTTTATATGGTTTTCGGTGAATAAAGCCTTACTTTTTTGCCAAGTCATAGCTTTTTGACAGCAATTCGCATATATACGGGACGTCCGCGCCGCTGTCGAGGACGGCGGTCACCCAATTTTTCTTGTTCATATGGTATGAGGGCAAAAAGCGCCGTCCGTCCGGCAAAGATGACACTGCGTCGTGGAGGGCGCGTATGACGGCGATTTCGACGTCGCCTTCGCCATCAATATCCAACTTTTCACGCTTCAATTCCACAAACAGCGCGTACCATTTGCCGCTGTCTTTTCTGCGGAGCACCGCGTCCTTTGGAAAGCCCTCCCATAAAAACTCGAGTTCGTCCCCGAATTTTTCTTTGGCAAAATCGGTGACGGCTTGCGCTATGCCGCTTTTGAATGTCCCGCCCTCGAAGCACTCATTTGCTATATCCTCGAGTACGCGCTCCAACTCTTCTCTCACCGCGCCGACAAACGCTCCCGTCACGCCCTCGACGAGATGAAGGGAATATATCTCGCCCGAAGCGACGTCCACCGTCTCCGTCGAGACTTTGCCGTCTCGGTCTATCGTGACCGTAGTGAAAAGCTGTCCGCCCGCTATTTCTATCCCATAGACATATTTGCCACCGCGTTCCTCGAAGCCGTAATCGGCAAGTTTTTGGATGTTGGGCGTTTTATTGTCGAAAAATGTGATGTTCAAACCGAGTTCTTCCTTATTTTATAGGTATTATCATTCCGTTCTCAGCGCGACGGCGGGCTGTTTCTTTGCGGCTATGTACGCGGGGATGAGGCTTGCGATAAGCAGCAAGCCGATACTCAGCAATATCATTACGACCGCAATGAGCGGCGTGAGGGTGGCTATGCCCGTGACTCCCACGATCTTGAGGAGCAGGGCGTTTATCACCGCGTTTACGACAGCAGTCAATATTATGGCGATTATACCCGACAGCGTGCCGATTATGCCCGCTTCCGCGATGAACACGCGAGATATATCCTTCTTTCTTGCGCCTATCGAGCGCAATACGCCTATTTCCTTTGTGCGCTCTATCACCGAGGCGTAGATTATTATGGCGATCATGATCGACGATATGACGAGGGAAATTATCGAGAATGCGATCAGTATATACGTGATTATGTCCACGATCCTGCCGAGAGTGGCGGTGACGAGATTCGATATATCGAGGCAATAAATGTTGTCCTCCTTGTCGTGAGAGGCATTCCACGCGTCTATGGCGCTCACGATATGCTCGCGTGCTTTGACGTCCACAGGGTAGACTATTATAGAGGAGGGGAAGTGCGTATAACCCAAATTGTCAAGCGCGGTCTCATATTCCGCTTCGTTGTTAAATTTCCTGCCCGTCAGCACATTTGTTTCCTTGTTTTGCGCTTGAGCGACCGCGACGGCGGAGTTTTTGTTTTCCTCGAGTACGAGCTGAGTGAGTTTTGGGGAGTAAGCGATGCCGTTTGAGAGAAAATTTGCTCCCGCGGAGTCCTTATCCTCTCGCAGAACGCTGACGATCTTCACCGTGACGCCGTTTTCGTCCGCGTACGCTTTGTCGGCGGAAACGGTCTGATAGGTGCCGTTTCGCTCCGTATACCAGCCGTCGTTGAAGACCACTCGGAATTCCTTCCCGATGATGTCCTCGTATTTGATCTCGGACAAGTCATCCGAAAAGGGAATGCCGATGGAAGTGAGCACGTCCGTGGACAGCCTGTTGTATTTGTCTACGACAAGCGCGACTTCATTCGCTTCGGAGGGGATGCCGCTTCCTGCTCCCTCCGCCATGCTGAGCACGGTATATTTGTCCTGCAAATAGTTGTAATTGTTGAAGCTTTCCGTCCAATTTCTCGTGGAGATCGAAACGATCCTGTCGTCATTTTGAGTGAGTATGTGCAACGTCACTTTGTAGGTGTAGATGATGTCCACGACGCGCCCTCGAGCGGCATTTTCCAGATATTCGATGAATTCGTCGCTGAATTTTTGTCGTTTCCTCACCGTGGTGCTTTCGGGCTTATACGGATAAATTCCCGTCGTGCCTTCGGGGTAGGGCGTAGGCTTGTTGTTGCCAACCATATCGTCCACGACCTGATCCACCGTCGCCTCTATATCCACGTATGACGTCGTCATGGACAGATAGTTGAAAGACGCGGTATCCATCATCGTCTTGTCGATATAGTCCGACATACCCGAGCTTAAGGACAGTATGATGGCTATGCCGATAATGCCTATGCTTGCGGCAAAACTCATAATTGCCGTCCTGCTTTTTTTGGAGAGCAAATTCTTTGCGGACAGCCTGAGCGCTGTGAAGAAGGACATGGAGGAGTTTTTCTTTTTATATTGCAATTTTCCCTTTGCGCTCGGCGCGTTTGGCTTTGGTGCGGCGCTTTCTTCTTGAGCATCGCTTGTTTTTTCGATCTCGCCGCCGTTTGTCGCGTTTGCGTCGTCCTCGTTTTCGGACGCTTGAGGGACGTTTTCGTCTTGAGGCTGTTTGGATGCGTCCTCGTTTTCGGACGTAGCAAACGCGTCCGCGTTATGATCGAACGCGGACTTATCATCGCTGTTCGGATACGCCGCTGCGCCGTCTGAGGGCGCCTCATACGGTGAGGTGTCCGAGATTATCTCGCCGTCCAGCATGCTGATTATTCGATCGGAAAACTCCTCCGCAAGCAGGGGATTGTGCGTCACCATGATGACAAGGCGCGTCTTTGAAATTTCCTTGAGCAATTTCATGACCGTTTTGCTCGTCTCGCTGTCAAGCGCGCCCGTAGGCTCGTCCGCGAGGATTATGTCCGGATCGCCCACTATAGCGCGCGCTATGGACGCCCTCTGCATCTGTCCGCCCGAGAGTTCGTTCGGCTTTTTGTTCATCTTGTCCGCAAGTCCCACTTCGGTCAGGGCATCCTTTGCGCGCCGTTTTCGCTCCGCTTTGGGCAGACCGCCCAACGTCATGGACAGCTCTACGTTTTCGAGTAACGTCTGATGAGGGATAAGGTTGTAGCTTTGAAAGACAAATCCCACAGTGTGGTTGCGATATGTGTCCCACTGCTTGTCGCTGTAGTCGCGGGTGGAGACCCCGTTTATGATGAGGTCGCCGTCCGTATATCTGTCCAGCCCGCCGATGATGTTGAGCAGGGTGGTCTTGCCGCAACCGCTCTGCCCGAGGATGGACACGAATTCGCTCTCGCGGAAGGAGAGGGTGATGCCCCTCAACGCTTTTACGGCGCTGTCGCCTTTGCCGCCGTAAATTTTGCTTATGTTTTTAAGCTCCAACATAGCCGAATTCTCCTTAAAGCAGTGTTATCTGTTTGCCAAAGCCCGCATGCGTCGCCGCGCAAACAACTTGTGCCCGAATTTTTTGATGTCTATTTAAGTAAGTCGTTGCAAGTCGGTTTTAATGATTGTCCGCGTGATGTAGGTCATTTACGTCCGCGCGTACAAATATATTTGCCATGCGTACAAATATATTTGCCATATTATCCCGCGTATCTCGGTCTATAGCGCATATTATTCGCTCTCGTATGCGCCCGCGCATTCAACAGACAATAATATATTCATATAAATGTAGTATTTCAAGCCAAACTTAAAAAACAATTAAATTTTGCAACTATTCTCCGTCGTACTTCAAATTTTTCCGTCCCCGCCTCAAAGCGTAGCGGGGCGTCGCCCGCATCTTTAAGGCAATGCAGAGTTCGAGCCTGTTGCCAAAAACAAAAATTCCCACTGCTTAGTGGGAATTTTGTGTTTTTGATGAGCAACTTCCAAACAAGTTTGGACGCAACTTATTTGTCTTGTTTTTGTATATGGTTGTTTTAGTCTGTATCATAAATTATGACATTTCGATTTTGCTTGTCGTATTCGAATTTTGCTTTATCTTGCCAATTTAGATTTTTTGTCCACTCGTAGGTTGTCGGAAGTACATATTTGATATTGCCTTTCATTTCATCAAACGGCTTGTCATAACAAATGATAGCGCTCGGTTTGATTACTTCCAACATTTTGTTGTATCCATGCATAAAAGCGGCTTTGTCGTGTTCTCTATAATATGTGCATACTGCGACAATAGATCCATCTTCAATTCCGTCGAAACAGAATTCAAAACTCCGATCATCGCCCCATGAAACAGTGGGGATCACAGTTGCGCCTCTGCTTTGCCAATAAGCCCCGCACCAACGATTTTTGAACACACTGTGTATTTGAAGCGCCAACGGCATATCAATGAACAGACTAAAATCGGGTGAAAAGAGAGCGTAATATTGCTTCAACTTCTCAAACGATTCGTCTGCTCGCTCATACACTTTGTCAAACAGCCAATCATGGGTAAAAAAATGAACAGTTTTATGTTTGTTCTGTTCATCTTCTTTTTTTGTATCCACAAAACTTATCGGCTCGATTTTGTCAACGTCTATACGTTGCTTTTTGATCAAAGGAATGTTATATTTTCCTACGACCTTAAATTCGTTTCGCACAAGTTCTTTTTTGTGTTGTGCCTTTTCTTTTTCATATTCCGATGAAAAAAATCTCATAAATTCACCTCATCTGCAAATCATATAGTCCGCGTTCGTCACGTCGTCCCATATGTCTTTGAGCAATTTGCCACCTATATGCGCTTTCTCCGCAAATTCTTCATAAGTGTAATAAACTTGTGCTTCAAAGCTGTCAGACGGAAAATATTCGGAAAAGCATATATTATTCGAATGTTTGCATACTGCATACAGTGTGCCTTTATATTCAAATTCCATTTCCTTGTAATATCTCAATCCTGCAATGAAGTCATCCAAGGACGGTTTGAGAGGCAAGCCCTGCTTATATAGCGACTTTGCCTTGTTGTATGACACCATGTTTGGATATGCAACCGTATCAGGATATTTAAGGCAAGTTTCACTTTGATGCCAACCGCAATGCTCGCAATCTCCTTGCCCGAAGTTGTCCACGTCCACAATCTGCCCGCATACAGCGCAGGGTATTACAGTAAATTTAGCTTTATAATCTGACATATCCAATCCTCCAATTTGTCCTCCATTTCATAGAGATTGATAATTCGTGTTTGAATTAGACCATTTTTGGAGGATAACTTCCAAACAAATTCGAACACTTTTTATTGTATATTCGCGTGCTCGGTTATTATGAAGTCCTCTCTTGCAACGCATAAATCCGCGAGAACCTCGCCGGAGCCGTCTTCCTTTGAAAACTCCACATACCATGTGTTGTCATAGCTATCCGACATCAGCACACAGCCCTCCATGCCTTTGTGCACGCCGTACTTTGTATATTCCTCCTTTTCAACGATAAGCTGCACCCAATCGTATTCGTGAACATCAGCTTCAATGAGCGAGGTGTGCTTTGTTTCGTCCGTTTTTGACAAAAGCTCGTCTGTCAATTGCTTTGCATATTCAGAAGCCCTGTAATCAAACTTAACTTCGTTTTCGTTTACCCATGCAAATGCATAATTGCCATGTATACGAGGATGGTCAAATAATATTTTCAATTTATCCCCATTGACTTCTACGACCTCGCCACGGTAATTTTTGTGTATACCTCTTTGGGCTAACATATCATTCTCATTTTTTAATATTACATAGTCATATATTTGCATAATTCACCCCACATATCCCAAATACGGCGTAGCAAGGACGATCAAACCAAGCGGATGCACCATCCATCCGCTACGAACCTTCCTCGTTTTTCCGTTCCCGGTCAATTCTATCACAATATTTATTGTTTGTCCAAATGTTTTGCTTTTTTCCGTTTGTTTCTTGTGCAATACATATTGCCCTTGCTCATATCGTTCTTTTGCTTGCCGTTCATATTCTTTTGACAAATATTCGGAGTCATTAATGTCAAATCCCAAATCCAGATATGGAGTGTCTTTCCCGGCTCTTATTCCTGATTGTTGAAATACAAATCCGCTAAATTTATTAACCGAGCATATGGCTCGCGCTTGTTCTTTTACTTGTGAAGCGGCAACAAATTCATATGTACAATCACAGCGAGGGTGCAACATTTCGGGCGGCAAATGTCCCGGCATTTCATTTGTCACAAAGTAACAACCGGACAAAGCCGTGCACTTTTTGCAATGAAACAAATCAGCAAGCCTATTACGAATATCTTCTCTTTCCTTGCCTTCTTCGTCCGGGACACCGTAGTGTATCCACTTGATCCATGCGGATATTTCATTATTATTTTCAACTATTGCGTCAAAATTGCTCATATTAAGCCTCCTTAACTTTGCTATATCACACAAAATTTCAAAAATGCAAGATTTTATGACGGAGTAGTTTAATAAATTTTCGATTTGATAATCTTCAGCCCATTTAAGCATTATCAAAAATTTTTCGGCGAAATAATAACAATCTAAAACGTTACAAATATTAAAAGAGGTTCTTTTTAGATTGCGAGTGGAAGGGCAACAGGACTTGCGTAACAGAGAAGCTATCGACAAAGTCAGTCTGAGCGAAAATGGAGTTCCCATAGAAAAGAGCGATAACGCAATATGATGTAGAAACGCAACATGCGTGGAGCGAGTTTTATGGGGTAAGGAAGTGCAGTGTGACCGTAGGGCACGGGCAACGGCTGAAGTGCCGTTGGGTGGCGACGCCACCTTCGAGTCCTGTCACATCGAAAAAAGTCCACTAAACAGTGGACTTTTTTTGGTGGGCAAGGTTGGGACAAATTCGAACACTTTTTAGAGGGAATTTTGCGTAATTTTCGGTGATGGCGACTTTGAAGCGGAGCGGCGAGGAGTGCGGCGGAAATGTGGACGGGTGGAAATTGGAGCGGGTGCGGATATAAATGTTGATTTTTGTTCGCTTTTGCCTTATAATATATCCAACTATGAGCACATATATCCTTGACGACCTGAAACCCGATGTAAAAGAGAACGACATTCTCAAACTCGACAACGAATTGCTGTCTATTTTGCTGACCGACCGCAGTTCGGGGGCGAATATCATTTGGGCGACG
>CANQBO010000029.1 GCA_947589475.1 uncultured Clostridia bacterium | reverse complement strand
CTTAAACTACCAAACAGCAGAGGACTTGTGGAATAATGAACTACAAAAAGTGTTGCACTTCATTTGACAATTTACCCGGGGCAATGCGGAGGACGTCGCGCTTTAAATGCGAAATCCGCGCACACCTTGCACATTCCCATATAGGAGAAAAGCCTATGAAAAACATAATCGTTGACGCTATGGGCGGCGACAACGCGCCGGAGCAGATCGTTTTGGGCGCCGTGGACGCCGTAAATTCGGACGCGGACGTGAAAGTCACGCTTGTCGGAAGGCAAGACGCCATCGGAAACATACTTTCCGCGGAAAAGTACGACGCGGCGCGCATAAGCGTAGTCGACGCGAGCGACGTCATTTCCAACGACGAAAGCCCCACGATGGCGATAAAGCTCAAGAAGGACAGCTCGCTTGTCAAGGCGTTCGACGCGCTCAACGAGTGCGGCGACGCCATCGTATCCTGCGGCTCCACGGGCGCGGTGCTTGTGGGCGCTTTCATGAAAGCGGGGCGCATAAAGGGCGTATCGAGACCCGCGCTCGCGCCCATGCTTCCCACGCTAAAGGACGACGGGAAAGTCGTGCTTTGCGATTGCGGAGCGAATGTCGATTGCAAACCTCTCCACCTCGTGCATTTCGCAATAATGGCGACCGCATACGCTAAGGCGATGAACGGCGTCAAAGACCCGCGCGTGGGCATTTTGAACAACGGCGCGGAGGCGCACAAGGGCAACGAGCTTGTAAAGGCGACATACGAGAGGTTGCAAGCTCTCGATGGCATAAATTTCGTGGGCAGTTGCGAAGCGAGAGATGTGCTGAGCGGCGATTTCGACGTGGTCGTCGCGGACGGTTTCGACGGCAACATCGCGCTAAAATCCAACGAGGGCGCGGCGAGCGCCGTTGTAAAACTCATTTTGGACGGCGTAAACAACGGCGGTCTCAGGGCGAAGATCGGCGCATTGCTTCTCAAACCCGTGCTCAAGGGCGTAAAGAAAAAGATGGACTACAACGCTTACGGCGGGGCTTGCTTCCTCGGCGTGAACAAGGTCGTCATCAAGTCGCACGGCTCCTCAAAGCGCAAGTCCGTCGCGGCAAGCATAATTCAGGCGAAAGAACTCTCCGAGCGCAATATCTGCGAGACGATAAGGCAGGGTATCGCCGCGTTCAACGCGAGCGAAAAAGAAGGGAAATAATGTTGAAAGCAAGCGACATCGTCACAATAGAAAAGAAGATAGGCTACACCTTCAAAAACAAGGTTTTGCTGGAGCGCGCATTTACGCACAGCTCCGCGAGCAGAGAAGCGACGAAAAACTATGAATCGCTCGAGTTTTTGGGGGACAGCCTTCTCGATTTCATCGTTGCGAAGCGGCTCATGATGGAAAATCCCGACGCACATGAGGGCGCGCTCACCTCGCGAAGGGCGGAGATTGTGTCTCAAGCGCCGCTGGAAAAGGAGATCGAACGCCTCGGACTTGCAAAATTTATGATCGTAGGCAAAGGCGAGAGCGCGGAAGCGATCACGGGACATACCAAAGTCAAATCAAACCTCTTTGAGGCGATCGTGGGCGCGATATATTTCGACAGCGGCAGGCTTGAGGACGCGGAAAAATTCGTGCTGTCAAAGCTCCGCTCGCATTTCGACGGCTCCTATAAACACGACGGCGGCGATCATAAGACGGAGCTGAACGAGTTCGCGTCAAAGCATAAGATAAAAGTGGAGTATAGGCTCATCGAACAGTCGGGAGCGCCACACGATCCCACATTCAAAACGGAAGTGCGGCTGGACGGACTTTACGCGGGCGTGGGCATAGGCAAGACCAAAAAAGAAGCGGAGCAGGAAGCGGCAAAAATGGCGATGTCGCGCATAAAGGGAAGCGACGCAAGAGTATAAAACCCATGTTGTCGCTTTTAAAAACGCAACGTTTCACAAAATGTTTCACGATCTAGAATAATAAAATCGACATTCTAAACGTTCAATTGTAAAAAAATCGCTCAAAATCGGGCGATTTTTAACGTTTTGTGAAACATTTGTGAAACATTATTAAAGCGCTTGATTATGGTAGCCGTTTGTTGTATAATAATCAATATCATATAGGTAGGTACAAGGTAGGTACAAAATTTTGCTTAATTTTGTGAGAATGGAGCTTAGAGGCTTTAAGTCCTTTGCCGACAAGGTGGTCATTCCCTTCAAAGAGGGCGTCACCGCCATCATCGGACCAAACGGCTGCGGCAAATCCAACGTTGCGGACGCGATAAGGTGGACGCTGGGCGAAAAAAGCGCAAAACAGCTCCGAGGAAAACAAATGACGGACGTTATCTTTGCGGGTACGGAGAAGAGAAAAAGTCTCTCCTATTGCGAAGTTACGCTTGTATTCAACAATGACAACAACCACATCTTCCCGGGGCTGGGGCTAGACGAAGTCGCGATCACGCGCAAGCTGGACAGGAGCGGCAAGAGCGAGTATTACATCAACAACAACCGTTGTTTGAGACAGGACATAATGAAACTCTTCAGCGACACGGGCGCGGGCAAGGACGGCTACTCCATCATAGGACAGGGCAAAGTTGCCGAAATTATGTCCGCAAAACCCGAGGAAAGGCGTCACATTTTCGAGGAAGCGGCGGAAATATCCGGTTTTCGCACTTCACGCAACGATTCCGAGCGCAAGCTTGAAAAGGCAAAGGCGAATATGCAGACCGCCGACGAAGTCATCGCCGAAATAATGAGGCATATGGGGCCTCTCAAAAAACAAGCGGAGACCGCTCAGAAGTACTTCGAGCTTAAAGAACAGTTGAAACAGCTCGAGGTCAATCTTTACATATACAATTACGAAAACAATCAAAACATAAAACAGCGCATACTCGACAGGATCACCGCCGTCAAGCAGGAGCTGGAAAGGAAGGAGACGGAGTACAGGATTGCCGTGCGCAAGTACGACGACAGCATCACTATGTCGAGCGGCATAGACCGCCTCTACGAGGAACGCAATGCGGAGCTTATGGCGCTTAGGATCGCCGCAACGAAGATGGAGGGCGACGCGGCGCTGATAAGAGAGAAGATAAGCACCCTGCAACACGAGATCGCGCGAATAAGCGACGAGATGGATTCCATCGACAACCAGCTCATCGTGACGGACGGGCTTATAGCCGCGGCGGAGCAGAAGAAAGAGGAAAAATTTGCGGAATATCTCAAGCAATCGGAAATAGCGGCGGACCTCGAGGAAAGATACAAAGCCATTTCCGCCTCCGTTGAAGGCAGAGAGAAGGACATCGAGGAGCGAAATCGCGACTATATCAAAGTCATCGAGGAACTTGGCGAACTCAAAGAGAACTATTCCTCTTACATCGCGGAAAGGGGAATACAGAGCGAGCGTATGAAAAACCTCTCCGAAGCGCTCAAGGAGAAGAAAGCGAAGTTGGACGCAGAGACGACGGATCTTGCCATATACGACGGAAAAGTAGCCTCGCTGAAGGAGCGCATGCGCGAGCTGGTCGAGGAATACAACGAGACGCTGTCAAACAAGAACGACGCTATGGAGGCGAAAAAGGCTTATGAAGAGGACATCGTCAAATTGAACTCGGGTCTGGGTCTCGCGCAGGGCAATCTGGAGCTGTACAAGTCCATAAAGGAGCAATACAGCGGATACCAGGAGGCGGTCCAGCGCCTCATGCAGGACTCAAAACACGATCCCGTGCTCGCAAGCAAGATATGGGGCGTGCTTGCGGAAGTCATAAAAGTCCCCGCCGAATATGTCACGGCAATAGATTATGCTTTGGGCGGAGCGATGCAAAACGTGCTTTGCGAAAACGAGTCCGACGCGAGCGACCTTATAAATTATCTCAAGCGCAAGGGATACGGCAGGGTGACGTTCAGACCGTACACCGCGTGCCGTCCACATCCCCTCGAGGGCGCAAATCTCAACGTACTCAAGGAGCCGGGCTGTCTGGGGCTTGCAAGCAAGCTTATCTCGTATGAGAAAAAATTCGAGCCGTTTGTGCAAGCGCTTTTGGGATCCACGGTCATAGTCAACAACTTAGACAACGCAAAATTGCTGTTTCGCAAATACAATCAAGCTTTCAGGATAGTCACGCTTGCGGGCGAGATATTCACTCGCGCGGGCGAGATAACGGGCGGCTCTAAGCGCAATCAATCCCAAAGCCTTCTCGCGCAGGAGCAGAGCATAGCTTCGGCTTATGCCGCGGTGGAAAAGTGTAAGTCCAACATCGCTACTATGCGCGCACGCCTCGCGGATAAAGAGGAAGAAATCAAGGAATGCGACGCAAGACTCGAGCAGATAAGCGCGGAATTGTCCGAGCTTAAGGTGGACATAAGTCTGAACGAGAGCAGAGCAAAACAAGCTTTCGAGGCTACCGAGCGACTGAATGCGGAAATAAGCGAGGCGGCGGAGGAATATGAAAAGATAAGAGCGGCAGTCGCCGACCTCGACGCCAAGATAAGCTCCATCGACGAGTTGGAGCGCATCGTCGCCGAGAGAAAGGACGAGTATACGAGCCTGTATGAAGAGTCCCGATCTCAAGGCACACAGCAACGTTCCGAGAGGCAGGAACTTCAGGAACAGGTCATGCAGATGCGCATTTTGCTCGCCTCATTAAACAGCGATATAGACCGCGCAAAAGGCGACATTTCGCACTACATGCGCCAAAAGGAAGAGCTGGAGGGCAGGAAGATAGACTGCGCCGAGGCGCTCAAGGCGAGGCAGGCGGAGCTTGAAAGCATAGCGGTTCAGGCGGCAAGCGTCACTCTTTCCGAGGAGGACGCGGCGCGCATAAAGGAAGTCGAGGACGACATCGCGTCTTTAAGCGAGCGTAAGCGCACCATCTCAGAAGAAATAAAAGATCTCGACGAGCAAAAGACAACGCTGTTCGAGGCGAAAAACGACCTCAACGCCAAGCTTGTGCGCGACGAGGCTATGCTTGACAACGTGGACATAGAGATACGCGCGCAACAGGAGCATATACTTGAGGAATACGACCTTACATATACCTCTTCGCTCGAGTTCAGGCAAGAGGATTTCGACGCGGAAGCCGCTCCGAATGCCATAGCGGAGCTTAAACGCGCCATAGCAAGGTTGGGCGAGGTCAACCCTCTCGCTCTCGAGGATCTCAAACAGACGGAGGAGCGCCTCAACGAGCAGGTTGCAATTCGAGACGACCTCAAAAAGGCGTACGACGACCTCATCAACATCATATCGGAAATAACGGTGGAGATGCGCGATAAGTTCAAGACGGCTTTCGACCGCATAAACGAGAACTTCAAAGTGGTGTTCAGACAGCTGTTCGGCGGCGGCAACGGCGAGTTGAGACTGAATGAAAGCGAGTCTGACGACGTGCTGGAGCAGGGCATAGACATCTTTGCGCAACCGCCGGGAAAGAAACTTCAAAACATAGGATTGCTTTCGGGCGGCGAACAGGCGCTCACGGCTATATCCATACTGTTTGCGATACTCAAGCTCAAGCCCATGCCTTTCTGCGTGCTTGACGAGATAGAAGCCGCGCTCGACGACGCAAACGTCAACCTATTCGCGGAATTTTTGAAGAAGTTCAGCGATTTCACGCAGTTCATCGTCATCACGCACCGCAAGCCCACTATGCGCCACGCGGACACTATATTCGGCGTTACGATGGAGGAGAAGGGCGTTACGAAGATAGTTTCGATAGAGTTTGAGGAGGCTGAGAAGCACGCGCAATGACGCAAACTCATTTGGGAGCGTTTTTTGAGCGCAAATTCACGCGGCGCGCAAATGATTTTGATTAAACGCGCAAACAATAATTGCATAAAACGGAGTTGTATATGGGATTTTTCCAAAAAATCAAAGAAGGAATAAAAAAGACAAAGGACGCTTTTTCAAAGAAGCTGTTCTTCGCGTTTTCGGCGCGCGCTCTGGACGATGAATTTTACGAGAGCCTGGAGGAAGCGTTGCTCACCGCCGACGTGGGCGTGACAGCCACCGAGAACCTCATCGAGGAACTGAAGGACGAGATATTCAAGCAAAAAGCAAAGAAGCCCGAGGAGGCAAAGGAAATACTCCGCAGGCTCATGATCGAGGACATAGACTTTGACGTCCCCGAGTACGAATATCCGCTTGTCATTCTGCTTTCGGGCGTAAACGGAGTGGGCAAGACGACGGCGATAGGCAAGCTTGCGCATATGTTCAAAGAGCAGGGCAAGTCCGTCGTAGTCGCCGCCGCGGATACCTTCAGAGCCGCCGCAAGCGAACAGTTGGAAGTGTGGGGACAGCGCGCGGGCGTGCGCGTGATACGCCACGACGAGGGCGCAGATCCCGCCGCGGTAGTATTCGACGCCATATCCTCCGCAAAGGCGAGAGGGAACGACGTCATACTCATCGACACAGCCGGCAGATTGCACAACAAGAAAAACCTCATGGCGGAGCTTCAAAAGATATGTCGCGTCGTGGGCAGGGAACTTCCCGACGCGGACTTCCGCAAATATCTCGTGCTTGACGCAACGACGGGACAGAACGCAGTCTCGCAAGCGCAGATCTTCAGCGAGGACATCGAGACGGACGGCATCATCCTCACAAAACTCGACGGCACCGCGAAGGGAGGAGTCGTGCTTGCCATATCCGACGAGATAGGACTGCCCGTCGTGTATGTGGGCGTCGGCGAGAAGATCGACGACCTCATTCCCTTTGACGCCACGGACTTTATCAACGCGCTTTTGTGATATTTCATTTCCGCCCACCAAAATAGGACCGGCTGAACCGCTATAAGGTTCAGCCGGTTGCTTTTTTTATCCTGTTTGGTTGAATTTAATATTAAAAACAGTTCGTTTATAAGACAAAATGTTGATGTTTCCGATTCAAAGGATGAGATCGGAAATTTTTTTATTGAAATTACGTCATAAAATCTTGTTTTTTGCGGATATGGAATGATATAAAAATATCACGCAAAAATGCTATTGAAAAATAAAAAGGAGGTGCTAAAATGGGTTCAGGAGGTTTGCCAAGCGGCGGCGTGACAAAAATGTATGGAAAAAGAGGAGACCTGCCAATAGATCATGCAAAACCAAATTCGAGGTATGACTTATATGTAAAAGGAAAAAGAGTTCAAAGTCGTTGGTATGATCATAATGGCAATGCCGTTCGCAACAGAGATTTCGACCATCAGGATGCGCACCACAATCATAAATTTCCTCATGATCACATATGGAAGGATAAAGGGAAGTACATCGATAGACATGGACGAATACGAGAAAAGTTGATTCGAGATGAAGATGATTGGGTCGATCCGGATGAAACAAAATATCCAAGTTAGAGGAAAGTATGAATAAAGACATAATCAAATTGCAATTTAATAATCCCATAAAGTGCGCGGTGTGCGGGAGACTAAACTATGCGGATGACTATGGCAACACGGATAAGTGTCCGAATTGCGGATGGAAAGACAACGGGGACAGCGAGTTTTTTGAGGATTGCCACGGCATAAGCTATCCAATGCTCGTGCCGCTTTCCCGCGCGAGAGAGCAATATAGGTTGGGACAGAAATTCAAGGCAACGTTTGAGGACTTTATCAACGGGCTAAAATTTTACTCCGAAATGCTGTTTTGGCACCATGGTTTGGTTCATGAGGTGTTTACCAAGCACAAAGGGGGCGGCTCAATAGAACAAGAGAGCGGCGATCACATTGTGGTTTTCTGCAATAAGGACTTTCAACAAGAGTTCGACAGTATAGATGAGTTCCGCAACAAGGCAAACATAGACGGGCGATTGTTGAAGAACATATGGGACGAGGTGATTCATCCCTGCTTCATGTATTGCGGCGGCGAGCATGACTATGATACCCCGCCAGAAGATTAAAAGGAGATATTATGAAAGAAGTGACGGAATATGAAATTGAAAAGGCAAAACATAAACGCCTGCTTGTGCGAAACGAATTTCGCGGGGTAGGAAAATACAACATTCCCGTTGTGCGAAAACAATTTATAGACTTGAATAAGATCCGATTTGTGGATTTTACGAAGTCAAAGGCAAACAATGATGAAAATGCAGAAAAAACGCTGCATTTTTTCATGCATGATTGGAAATTTGACAAGGTTTATGACAAACCCGATGACGAAGTTGAAAAAATAAAACGATATTATGCGACGTTGACGCCCGATTTTAGTTTGTTCACGGATATGCCGTTGGCACTACAAATACAAAGCGTGTTCAAAAACCGTTGGTGCGGTGCGTATTGGCAAAGCATAGGGTTAAGAGTGATACCTACCGTTGCATGGGGCGATGAGCGAAGTTTTGAATTTTGTTTCGACGGAGTGGAAGAAGGCTCAATTGTTGCCGTATGTACATATTATCGTGAAAATTGCGAGGACGACTTTATGCCCGGATATGATGAAATGCTGAAACGCATTAAACCAAGCGCCATAATATGTTATGGCGAACCATTTGAGCAAATGAGGGGGAATATAAAGTCCTTTTTACCGACGCAGTACGAATGGACTAAAAATCTTGACTGGCAAGAAAAAGCCCAATTTGAATACGACAGGCACAAGCGATATATTTTGTGCACAGACCATTGAAGCATATCCGCATTTGAGCTGAATGATTATTCATGACAAATTTCTGTTTGAAAATCGCAAGACCCTTTAGATTTTAGCGGTTCAACCGGGTCTTGCTCAACGCTCGCGTAGCGTACGAGACGTAAAGTTTTTTTGGGGAAATAGATATCTAAACGCATATAATTTATTTACGCCCGCGTTTTGCGGGCATTTTTGAGTTGATTTTTTGTATTGTGTTAATTTATCGGAATAATTTTTAAGATGTACGGCAAAAACGCTTGACACCGTATCTATGTTTTAGTAAAATACTGTACGGTAATTCAGCTTGACAGCATGTGTACATGCGCGGCATAAGAGCGTACTGCTCGGAGGAGGGGCTATATGGACAGATTTGAAATTTCCGATCTTCGCTCTTACTACGGCGCGTTGCTCACCGAGAGGCAAAACGATATGCTGAGAATGCGCTATGACGAGGATCTGTCCTTCGGAGAAATAGCCGAAATTATGGGGATATCGAGGCAAGCTGTGCTCGACGGCATAGTGAAAGGCGAGCGTCATCTTGCGGAAATAGACTCCGCCCTCGGCTTTGTAGCGCGCGATGAAAAGATCAAGCAATTGCTGAATGCTCTGCCTTCCGACGGGGAAGTGGGCGCTGCGGTCAAAGAAATATTGCGAATTATGGAGGAGTAGAATGGCTCTATTTGAAAATTTAGCGGACAGAATGAACCACATATTCTCAAAGCTTCGCAACCGCGGCAAACTCACGGAGCTTGAGATAAAGCAGGCTATGCGCGAAATAAGAGTCGCGCTTTTGGAGGCGGACGTCAACTACAATGTCGTCAAGGAGTTTACCGCAAGGGTGAGCGAAAAGGCGCTCGGCGAGGACATTTTGAAGTCGCTCACTCCCGCGCAACAGATAGTCAAGATCGTCAACGACGAGCTTATCGCCCTTATGGGGAGCACTCATCAAAAGCTTGCGGTCAGCGACAAACAGCCCACCGTATATATGATGTGCGGCTTGCAGGGCGCGGGCAAGACGACGATGTGCGGAAAGCTTGTCGCCTATCTCAAAAAGCAAAACAAAAAGACGTTGCTCGTCGCATGCGACGTATATCGTCCCGCGGCGATACAACAGCTCAAAGTCGTGGCGGGCAAGGTGGGTACGGAATGCTTCGAGATGGGGCAGATAAAGCCCGTCAAGATCGCCGAAGAGGGCATAAAATATGCGCTAAAAAACGGATATGACACCGTGATAATCGACACTGCGGGACGTCTGCACATCGACGAAGCGCTTATGGACGAGCTTGTCGCCCTCAAAAAGGCGGTCAAACCTACGGAAATATTGCTTGTCGTGGACAGCATGACGGGTCAGGACGCGGTCACGGTCGCGGACACCTTCAACAAGACTCTCGACATCACGGGCGTCATCATGACGAAGCTGGACGGCGACACCCGCGGCGGCGCGGCGCTGTCCATAAAGGCGGTCACGGGCAAGCCCATCAAATTTAACGGTACGGGCGAGAAACCCGACGATCTGGAGCCTTTCCACCCCGAGCGTATGGCTTCGCGCATACTCGGCATGGGCGACGTGCTCACCCTCATCGAGAAGGCGCAGGACGCTTTTACTCAAGAGGAGGCGCTAAAGCTCGGCAAGAAACTCAAGGAGAACTCCTTCACGCTTGAGGACTATTTGCAACAACTCGAAAGCATGAAGAAGATGGGCAACATCAACGATATGATCGCGATGATACCGGGGCTTGGGAGCAAACTTAAAGGCGCGCCCCAAATAGACGAGAAGCAGATCGCGCATACAAAGGCGATCATACTCAGCATGACTCCGCAAGAGCGGCGCAATCCCGACATAATCAAGGCGTCGAGGCGCAAGCGTATCGCGGCGGGCAGCGGCACATCCATACAGGAAGTCAACCAGCTACTTAAGCAATTCGACACTATGAAGCAGATGATGGCGCGTATGCAAAAGGGCGGTATGCGCGGGCTGAAAGGACTGAAAGGCTTCCCGTTTTGACAGAAGATCTTAAAGCATGTTGTTCCCTCGTGCGACGGCGCATTGAGGCGCGACAACGCACAAATACGGGAAGTGCGGCATCGCAAAAATATAAGGAATAAAAAACAAAAAAATCAAAAAATAAAACAAATATAATCTCTTTTGGAGGACAAAAACAATGGTCAAACTCAGACTCACAAGAATGGGCGCAAAGAAATCTCCCTTCTATCGCATCGTGGCGATCGATTCCCGCAAGGCAAGAGACGGCGAATATATCGAGCAGATCGGTTATTACGATCCCATTTCCGACCCGAAGAAGATAGTCATCGACGGCGAAAAGGCGAAGGCATGGCTCGCGAAGGGCGCACAACCTACGGATACCGTTCTCGGACTGCTCATCTCTCAGGGCATAATCGAGAAGAAATAAGGTGGGCGCAAAATGATAGAGCTTGTTGAATATCTCGTATCCTCTCTCGTGCCCGACGGCGACTATACCGTGGAGCAGAGAGACGGCGACGGCACTGTCGAGATCGTCATATCCATATCCAAAAACGATATAGGCAAGGTCATCGGCAAGCAGGGCAGGATCGCCCGCGCCATCCGCACGCTCGTCAAAGCGGCAAGCGGCAAGAGCGGCGTCAAGTACAACGTCGTCATAGAGGAAAAGAATGAGATCTGAACTGCTTATAGGCAGGATACTTCGCCCGAGAGGACTTTGCGGCGAGCTTAAGGCAGAGGTCTATTCGTCCGATCCGCATTGGCTTTCGGGCTATGCGGGCAGCGTCATCATAGACGGCAGGGCATACCGCGTGCGCAAATTTACGCACGAAGGTAATGTCGGCTATATGCAGCTAGAAGGCGTGACTACGGTTGAACAGGCGGAGGCGCTGAGGGACAAGGACGTCTATGCCCGCCGCGAGGAGTTGCCCGAAAATAAGGACGGCGAGTTTTACATCGTCGACATTTTGGGGCTGGACGTCATTGTGGGCGGCGAGAACATAGGTTGCATAGTTGACGTCGCGCAGTACGGCTCCGCTGACGTTTACACCGTAAAGACGAAGGACGGACAGCTGAGTTTTCCCGCGCTCAAGGCGCTCATCAAGAGCGTTGACCTCAAGGCAGGGAAGATGACTCTCGACGCGGCTATATTCGAAAGAGTGGTCGTGCGAGGCTAGCTTTATTTGCAAGTCCGCTTGATAGGTGCGCTTGAAATTCAAATATCGCTATGAGATTCGATGTTTTGACGGTATTCACGGGGTACTTTGCGGTACTCGACCAAAGCCTGCTCGGGAAAGCTTTAGAGAGCGGGCGTTTTTGCGTAAACACCGTAGACATCCGCGACTTTTCTCATGATAAGCATCGTCGCACGGACGATATGCCGTATGGGGGCGGCGCGGGCATGGTCATGACTCCCGAGCCTATCATGGACGCGATAAATTCCGTGGACCCCCTGCACGAGGCGCACAGGATATATCTCTCGCCTAAGGGCAAGACGCTGTGCCAGCAAAAGGTGGAGTCTCTCGCAAAAAAGGACAGGATACTTCTGCTTTGCGGCGACTATGAGGGCGTGGATCAGCGCGTCATCGACCTCGCCATCGACGAAGAAATATCCATCGGCGATTATGTGCTCACGGGCGGCGAACTTCCCGCGCTGGTGCTCATAAATTGCGTCGCGCGCTACCTCGACGGAGTGCTCGGCTCGAGTGAATCAACGCTTGAAGAGAGCTTTTCAAACGGCCTTCTCGAATATCCGCACTATACTCGTCCCGAAGTGTTTTGCGGGATGTCCGTCCCCAAAGTTTTGCTGGGCGGCAATCATCGCGACATCGCGGAGTGGCGACTTGAAAAATCGCTCGAGATCACTCAAGCGCGCCGTCCCGACCTGCTTGAGGGCGTCGATCTTTCGCCCTATCTGCCAAAGAAAAAGCGTAAGCACAGGACGTGATCTCGTCGCATTTTAAGCGCTCGGCCTCTTGAAGATCGATCCCTCTATCGCGCTTAGTCCGTCAGGACATATTCGGAGTTTTTTATGCTGATACAGTGGTTCCCGGGACATATGACAAAGGCGATACGCCTTATGGAGGCAAACCTCCGTCTTGTGGACGCGCTCATCTACGTCATTGACGCGCGCGCCGTCTTGTCATGCATAAATCCCGTCTTTGACAGGCTTATTGCGGGCAAGCGGGCGCTTTACGTCTTCAACAAGTGCGACCTTGTGGATGCTGAGGATGTCGCGGGCTGGTGCGAACGCTTCGAGCGCGAGGGCAAGGCGTATGTCAAGGCTGTGGGCACAAGCGGGGACTGCTCGCAAATAGCGGCGGGACTAAAACGGCTCATGGCGGACAAGATAGGGAAATATGCGCAAAAGGGCGCGAATATAAGCGTGCGCGCAATGGTTGTTGGAGTCCCCAACAGCGGCAAATCCACCATAATCAACTCCATGATAAAGAGGGCGAAAGCGGTGACGGGCGACCGTCCCGGGGTGACGAGGGGCACGCAATGGCTGTCCGTTGACGGCATTGACTTTTTGGATACGCCCGGCACGTTGTGGAGCAAATTCGAGGATCAAAAAGTCGCGCATCATCTCGCCTACATCGGCTCTATAAAGGATGACGTTCTCGACTCAGAACAGCTCGCCTTCGACTTTATCGACGAAGTAAAGACGCTCTATCCCGACTGTTTCAAGCAAAGATACGGCATAGGCGAGTGCGAGGACACTCTCGACATATTCAACGCCGTTGCCGCGGCAAGGGGCTACAGGCTGAAGGGCGGCGATCCCGACTACGACAGGACGGCGAGGATGATAATAGACGAATTCAGAAAGGGTAAGCTCGGCAAACTCTCGCTCGAGAAGGCGTAAAATCAGCAATCGAGTCCGCATTTTCAAGGCTATGCGTCGAGAGAGTGCGGAAATTTATCGTAAAAGGGGAAAAGTTTATGATCCACGTAAGCGAACTTATGTATTATGAAAACGAGCTTAGAGCGCGCGGCTACAGATATATCTGCGGAGTAGACGAAGTGGGCAGGGGACCTCTTGCGGGACCCGTGACGTGTTGCGCCGTCATAATGGACTTAGGCGACCTCATAGAGGGCGTAAACGACTCCAAAAAAGTGTCGAAGAGCAAGCGCGAAAAGCTTTTTTGGCGTATAAAATCAAAGGCGGTGGCATATTCGATATGCTCATATGACAACGAGAGGATAGACGAGATGAACATACTCGAGGCGACAAAAGCGTGCATGAAGGACGCAATAATGTCTCTCGAGATAAAGCCCGACATCGTCATCGTCGACGCGCTAAAGCTGGACATCCCGTACAAGACGTTCGGCATAGTGCACGGCGACGCGCTCAGTTATACGATCGCATCCGCTTCCATCCTTGCAAAGGTGACAAGGGACGCATATATGACGGATATGGCGAAGATATATCCCGCCTATGACTTCGAGCACAATATGGGCTACGGCACGGCTAAGCACATCGCCGCGCTCAAGGAAGTAGGCCCCTGTCCCATACATAGGCAGAGTTTTATAAAGGGAATATTGACAAAATGAACACAAGAGCGTCAGGAAATTTGGGAGAACAGCTTGCGGCGGAGTATCTCGAAAAGCAGGGCTACAAGATTTTGGAGCGCAACGCCGTATACGGCGGGTGCGAGGCGGACATAATTTGCGAAGCGTATGTCGACGAGTTCGGCGCTCCCGTGAAGCAGAATGCCGTAGTCAAGGCGCTGAGTCGCGTGTTTAAGAGGTTGCGAAAGGGCGTGCGCACTCTCGTGTTTTGCGAGGTCAAGGCGAGGGAGACAAACGCATACGGCAGCGGCGCGGAAGCGGTGACGCCCTACAAGGCCGGCAGATATATTACGGCGGCAAAGACATATCAGGCAGCGCACGGCAGGGCGGGATGTCCGACGCGCTTCGACATTATTGAAATATCCTCGGACGAAGTGCATCACATTCCCGACGCATTCGGCGAGAACGACGCAAAATATCCCCGTGGCAGATGACCCTCATATGCGACGCAAAGCAGATCGCCAACGCGTCCGTCTGGAAAAAATGCAAAAATTCAATGCAAAATGAGTCTGAAATCGGGAATTTATATGTCATTTTGCTTGTCTAAGTAAAAAATATATGTTATATTATTACGCGTGACTCGGGTGTTCCGCTGGCAGAGAGGCTGTTAAGAACATTTCGCATTATAGGAGGTTAAGTCATTATGAACATCATCGACACCATCGAGAAAGAAGGCATGAGAACAGATCTGCCCGCAATTGCGATCGGCGACCAAGTCAAGGTCAACGTCAAAGTCATCGAAGGCACGAGAGAGCGTGTGCAGACCTATGAAGGCGTCGTAATCGCAAAGAAAAACGGCGGCATCCGTGAGACGATCGTCGTTCGCCGCGTTACGTTCGGCGTAGGCGTAGAGAGGACATTCCCGCTCCATTCGCCCAAGATCGAGAGCATTCAGGTCGTGCGCCACGGCAAAGTCAGACGCGCAAAGCTGTATTACCTCAAGAACAGAACAGGCAAAGCGGCGAAGCTCAAGGAAAACTGACGCTAGGTTTTCAAAGGAAGCAACGATGAAAAAGAAAGTAGTATTCATACTTGCGACAGTGCTGGTCATTATGCTGGCACTTTTCGCATTTACAGCGTGCAACAATGCAAGCAGCGAGGTCGGGGAGGAGCTTGTCACAAACGGTACTTTCACGACTTTCAACACGACGACGGGGCAGTTTGAGGGTTGGACGACTTACTCTTCCAATACGAGCGGCTTCAAATTCGGCAGAGACTTCCCCTCGGACGCTTCCGAAAGCGACGTGAGACTTTACATCGACAACGGTTCCGCGATGTACAGCAACGTCCAACAGAGGATACACGTCGATACCAACAGAATATACAAAGTCAGCGTCGACATTTGGATCACGACTCAGGACGGATTAAGCGGCGACTACGGCGCGTATGTTTCATTCCTCGAGAATACGGAATACAAATTCGCATATACCAAACAACATTCGGACAGTTTCGTCACGTACACGTTCTATGTGCGTCCCAGAAACACGGACTACCTCACGCTCGCGCTGTGCCTCGGCACTGCGGAACAGGGCGTCGCGGGTCACGTGCTCTTCGACAACATTTCCGTGCAGAGAGTCGAAAAGGCGGACATTCCGGGCGACGCAAGAATTTACAACTTCCGCAAAGCGAGGACTCTCGCAAACGACACGACAGTTTCGGGCATACTTTTCGTAGTGTTCCTCACTCTGTTTACAGTCGCGCTGTTCATAGCGGTTTACGTCTTGATAAGAAGGCTCTATTCAAAACAAAAGGCATTTGTCAACTTCGGCGACAACGGTACGACAAAGGAGGGCAAATTGCTCGCTCCTCCGCAGGACGGCAAGTGGTTCCACAACGGCATTTTCATTGCGGCAATGCTTATGCTCGGCACTTTCCTCATAAGGTTGATATTCCTGCTTACGATGAACGGTACGGGCGTCGGTTCCACAATGGAGTCTTTGGTCAATACGGCGAAAGATCTCGGATATAAGGACGGCATTTATAATTATCTTTCGGGCAGTTCGGGCGCAAGCAACACGCTGTCGCCGGGCACTCTCTACATCCTTGCGGTGATAGGCGCGATAGGTAGCAGATCCACCGTGCAGACAGTGTCCATACTCATAAGATTTGTCAACGTGCTTGCGGATATGGCTATAGTCGCCATGATCTATTTCTATGGCAAAAAGCGCGTCGGCAACAAGTTGAGCACCATATATGCCGCTCTGTATGCGGTCACTCCGTTTGTGTTTGTAATGAGCGGTCTTGTCGGCAGTTTCGAGAGCGTGCTCATCGCGCTTTTGCTCGCAACGGTCATCCTCATGGTGAACAAACAATATCTCGCGACCTACTTTATGGCGACGCTCGCGTCGGTGTTCGACCTGCGCGCAATGGCAATCGCGCCCATCATCGTCGCGTACTTCGTTTATATGTACTTGAAGGACGACGCAAATCTCAAGAAATTCACGTCTCATCGCGCACAGATCGTATTCGGACTCGTCGCATGCTTCCTGCTCGGCTATATCCTCACGTTGCCTCTTGCGATAGAGCAAATAAAGGCGGGCGACGCTTTCTACGGATTCAAAGTCATAGTCGGCGAGATGACAAACAACACGAGATTTGTCTACAACGCGTTCAACCTCTACGGCATGGTCGCGATGAACGGCAAGAGCGTCACTCGAGGCGTGGCAATTCTCAACTTCATCTTCATCTTAGTGCTCGAGGCATATGCTATATCGCTCTACTTCAAAAACCGCAATAGGCAGGAGCTTGTGCTTCTCATCTCATTCGTGCTTGCGGTCATAGCGGTGTTTACGGTCAAGGTCAACTACACCTATCTGCTCCTCTCGCTTGCTTTCGCGTTCATCTATACGATGATAAGCGGTGACAAGAGAATGTACATCATCACGGGCGGATACAGTTTGCTCGGCTTCCTGCAGGTCGGACAATTGCTCAACCAGAGTGGTATGATCGCGATGAACCCGACTACGGGCATCACAAGCTATGAGACGACAAATCCATTCTTCATCATCTTCTGCGTGCTCGCGGTGTTGCTGACGGGCTACTATGTGTATGTCGTGTATTCGATCACAAACAACTCGAAGATCGTCGACATCAAGGCGATGCCCGATCCGTTTGCAAAGACTCTCAAAAATTTCTTCAAGGAGTTGAAGTTGCGCTTCGGCAAGAGCGGCAACTGAACGTAAAAGAATTCATCCATGTCGGATAAAAAAAGGACGTCCTCGGCGGACGTCCTTTTTTGTCTATGGGTTAAGCGCAAGCAGATCGGAAATGTTGTTCATGCTGAGATATGTGTCGGGCACTTTGCCTACTATGACATTTTCGCACACAAGCACCTCCGCTTTTATTCGTACGGTCGGCTCGTCTATGGGAGTGATGATGTTGACGTCCGCATACACGTCTATATATATCTTGTGCGAGGTCTGATTTATGCCAGCGGACTGAAAATACGAAACAAAATCGCAATTCGCGGTGCCGATGGGCATTATTTTTATCGTAACGTCGGGCCCGAAGCCCATGAGCAGAGCGAGTCCCGTGAACGTCCCGACGGCGATGGAAATGTCCTGAGCACCGAGGCTGTCGAGGTTTGCTTGCGCAAGGTTGGCGATCTCGCGCGCGACGGCGTTTATCTTTGGCGAATTCGCCTGTATCATGCTCACGTCGCCCGCGTCGTTATACTTGACCTCGAACAGCTCGTCATAGGTTATGCCGTCGTTTATGACGCTTGTCGCGGCAATGTTGACGGCGTTTGTGGCAATGGCGCGCACTTGCGCTATGGAAGTCCCCATGACTGTCGGCACGATGTTTTTGCGGAAATAGACCGTGCAGAATATGAATGCCGCCACAAAAATGAGTATGGCAAGCACCACACGTATGAGTTTCGGCTTCATATCCGCAATTTCGGCTCTCATACAATAGCATATGTTTGCATTTTCAAAAACTTTCGCCGCTTCCACTCCGTACAATTGTCAAAGCGCGCTCTTTTTCGCCGTATCGCAATATGCATTCCTCACTCGCATGCCAAAATATTCAAACTTTCAATTTACAAGGCAAATATGCTTTGGTATAATATAAATATGGAACAGATGGATCTTTTTGAACTTCAACACAACGAGGATCGCGTGGCTCCGCTTGCGGAGCGCATGCGTCCGCGAACTCTGGACGAGTTTTTGGGACAGGGCAAAATAGTGGGCGAAGGGTCGCTCTTAAGGCGCGCCATTTCCGCCGACAAACTCGGAAGTTGCATATTTTTCGGACCTCCGGGAAGCGGCAAAACAACGCTTGCAAACATAATCGCCTCCACGACAAACGCGTACTTTGTCAAGCTCAATGCCGTGACAAGCGGAGTTGCCGACGCCAAAAAGGTCATCGAAGAGGCTAAGGACAGGCTGAGGATGTACGGCAAACGCACCTATCTTTTGCTTGACGAGTGTCATCGCTGGAACAAGGCGCAGTCGGACAGCGTACTTCAAGCCATAGAGCAAGGCTACATCATATTCATCGGCTCCACGACGGAAAATCCTTTTGTATCCATGACGCGCGCCATCGTGTCGAGATGCAGAGTGTTCGGTTTTTCCCGCCTCTCGGATAAGGACATAGAAGTTGGGCTACGCAGAGCAATTGCGGACAAGGAGCGCGGTCTGGGCGATATGAATTTGGATGTCACGGACAAAGCTATCGCGCATATCGCGTGGGCGAGCGGCGGAGACTTGCGCACCGCGCTCAACGCGCTGGAGCTTGCCGCGCTCACAACTCACGCGGGCGAAGACGGCATAATACATGTCACCGAAGTCGAGGCGGAGCAGTCAATACAGCAGAAGTCTTTGAGCGTGACGGAGGATATGTATTACGACATGATCTCCGCCTTCATCAAAAGCATGCGCGGCAGCGACTCAAATGCCGCGCTGTATTGGGCGGAAAGGCTCATCGAGGCGGGTTGCGACCCATTGCTCATAGGACGGCGTATAATGATACACGCATGCGAGGACGTCGGTATGGCGGATCCGAACGCCATTGTCGTGGCGCAGTCCTGCGTCGCCGCATTCGAGCGCATAGGACTGCCCGAAGGCAGGATACCGCTTGCGGAAGGGATAATCTATGTGTCGGAGGCGCCCAAATCAAACAAAGTTGTCGAGGCGCTGTACGCGGCGGAGGACGCGGTCAAGAAAGTCAAGCACGAAAGCGTGCCGCTCTACCTGCGCGATCCCAACTATAAGCCCGACGACGAAGTCGTAAGAGGCTACAAATATCCGCACGATTACGGCGGATGGGTGAAACAACAGTATCTGCCCGACGAGCTTAAGGACGCGAAATTCTATGTCCCGACCGAAAACGGCTTTGAAAAGGTCATCAAGGAAAGGCAGGACAAGCGCAAGTGAGGGCGCTTGTTGCCGCTTAAATATAAATGACGCAGGCATTTTCAAAACCGAAAACGGCTTTGAAAAGGTCATCAAGGAAAGGCAGGACAAGCGCAAGTGAGG
>CANQBO010000028.1 GCA_947589475.1 uncultured Clostridia bacterium | reverse complement strand
TTATTATAACAGTTGGACTTTGCATATGAACCTTTTATTTAACTCATGGTGTTGCACTTAATAGTATAATTCACCAGTTTGAAAAAACGGCGTTGCTCTTATGAGCGACGTCGTATTTTTATGGCTTGACCTAAAGTCGAGCAGTTTGATTTGACCGTCTCAAGTTATATTAATTTTTTGCTCATTCGATGTCGAGGCAGGCTTGATAGATGTCGTTTTTTGGGACGCCCAGATCTTGCGCGGTGCGCTTTACGGCGTCCTTTTTGGAGTAGCCTTGAGACAGATAATGGCGCACGTGTTCGGCGACGGGTAGGGCGTTGAGAGGGTTTAAAGCGGGCGCGGAGTCTACGATCATGACAATTTCGCCCCTTTCCTCGCACTCGAAGGAGGAAAGGCAAGTGACCTCGACGCATTCGTGCAATTTTGTAAGCTCGCGGCAGACATACACCTTGCGGTCGCCTAATATATCATATAGGGTCGCCGCCGTCCTTTTGAGGTCGTGAGGCGCAACATACAGCACGAGCGGAAGTCCCGAAAACGCGGTTTTTGACAACATGTCGTCGATTTCGGACTTTTTTTCGGGTAGGAAACCCAAGAATACAAACCCCTTGCTTTTTATTCCGCTCAAGGCAAGCGCGCTCATAGCGGCGGTGGGTCCGGGGACGACTTCGACGTCTATGCCGCGCTCGTGGCACTTAGATATAAGCTCCGCTCCCGGGTCGCTCACCGAGGGCATGCCCGCGTCCGTGATGAGCGCGACGTTTTTCCCGCCGAGAATGATGTCGATGAGCCGCTCGCTGCACTCCGCCTCGTTGAATTTATGATAGGCGACAAGCTCCTTTTTGATGTCGAAATGCGTGAGAAGAGGCAGGGAATGCCGCGTATCCTCGCACGCGATGACGTCCGCGCCCTTCAAAGTCTCTATCCCGCGCAGGGTCATGTCGCCGAGGTTGCCTATAGGAGTGCCTACTATATACAGTTTTGCCATAATGTCACCTGTTTTGCGCCGCTTCGCGCGGAATGCTTTCGCCGTACAGTTTTAAGTATTCGGGCGTAAAGTTGCCGTTTTCGTCCATACAAGTAAACGTAAACAGTTTTACGCCTTTCCCTCCGCCCTTGACGGCGCGTATTATTATTGCGTCCGCTTCTATGGACGGTTTGGGTTTGAGCAATATCAGCTCTTTGGGCTGTAGTTTTTCGCCTATAAACAGGGCGATCGCTTCCGCGATACGCACCGTCTTGACGACAAACCACGCCTCGCCCCTATTCTTCAGCGCGTAAGCCGCGGCGGACGCGAAATGGGCAAGCGTAGCCGTGCTTTCTCTGCGTGCAACATCTCTCTTCCCGTCAGACGGGAGCTTCAAATTTGCCTCGAAATAGGGAGGATTGCAAAGTACCGCGTCAAAATTTCCCGCGCTTATAAGAGACTTTATGTCCTTGACGTCTCCGCAAACAAAGGACAACCTGTCCTCAAGTCCGTTGAGTTTGGCGCTCCTCGCCGCTCTGTCTGCCTCCTCCGCGTCGACCTCTATTCCCAGCGCGCGCCCCGCCTCTTTTTTTATGACGGCGAGCGTCGCAAGTATGCCGCTCCCACTGCCGAGGTCAAGCACGTACGCGCCTTTTTTAAACCGCGCGAGATTTGCAAGCAACACCGAGTCCTGCGAAAAAGTGTAGCCGTCGCTGTCTTGCAATATTATATGATTTTTTATATCGAGCGTGGTCTCAAATTCCATAAACTAAGGTTTATCTTTGCAAAATATGTCAATAAAACGCACATTTTGTCGTTTTATGAAATATCAGAGTTTAAGTTTCGTCAGCATGCGGGGAAGCGGTCTTATTTTCCGATCCCCGCATATGAGGCATATTTGCGACGGGGCTTACGCGCGTACGACGTTGATGTTGAGAGCCACGGACACTTCGGCATAAAGTTTCAGCGTGACTGTGGCGGGACCGAACTCGCGTATGCTCTCTTTGATGTCTATCTTGCGCTTGTCCACCTGATAGCCCTCCGCGGCGAGCGCGCTTGAGATCATTTCCGCGGTGACGGAGCCGAACATCTTGCCGCCGTTTTCGCCGCCCTTTGCCGCGACCGTTATGACCTTTCCTTTGAGTTCTGCCGCAAGCGCTTGCGCCGCCGCTCTTTCCTGCGCGATCTTTGCCGCTTGCGCGCGCTTGCGCTGTTCAAACGTGTTGATGTTTTGAGGGGTCCCTTCCTGCGCGAGTCCCTTTTTTATCAAAAAGTTGCGGGCGTATCCGTCGTTGACCTCGACAAGCTCGCCCTGTTTGCCCGTACCCTTGACGTCCTTAAGCAAAATGACTTTCATGTTTTGTCTCCTCTGAAGCGTTTTTAAATATTCTAGCATAGTCCGCCGCTTTTTTCAATAAATTTGTGTCCGCATAGATATAATTCCGCTCATTTGGACATAATAAGTTCAAAAGCGCGTCTGCGCAGCGGAGGCAAAATATGAAACAGATCAATTGTTCAACTTCTAATTGCGAGCATAACCTCAAAAACAAGTGCCTTGCGGGAGTCATCTCCATAAGCGAAAACGCAAAGTGCATAAGCCGCATCAAGCGCGAGGGCGGAGCGCTCGCGCAAAACTTCGCCGACATCGAGGCGGGCGACGACGTCATGCAGACAGACCTCGAATCCCTCGTGCAATGTTCCGCCGAGTGCGCCTTCAACAACAACGGGCTGTGCGCCAACGAGCAGATCGACGTCAGGGACTCGGCGTTTTCCACAAAGTGCCGCACTTTCATCAAAGACAAATAAAGTGCGCGCGGTCTTGCACTCGGACAAATGTGCGAAGTTTCTCGGGCGGTTTGGCTGTAAGTCAAACCGTTTTTCATTATTTTCGAGCGGCGGAAGGCGCGCGGCGGGCGAGGAGGGGCGCGAAGTAATGTCGCGATAAAAAATTTGCGCCGCTTATTTTCAAGCGCTTGTCATTTTGCGGGAAATATATTATGATTATGCAGGATTTAGGCGCGCGCAAGCGCGTAAAATTTTTAGGCGTAAGCTTATAAGGAGTAAGTATGAAAAATTTGAAGGGAGCATGTATGTTCGGACAGTCGGGCGGACCGACGTCAGTCATCAACAGCAGTGCGGCGGGCGTGTTTACGGAGGCGCTCAAGCAGGGCAACATTACGGCGGTCTACGGCGCGGAGCACGGCATCGTCGGCATTTTAGGCGAGAAGTTTTTCGACATCTCGAAGGAAGATCCGAGAGAGATAGAGCTTTTGAAATACACTCCGTCGTCGGCGCTGGGGTCCGCGCGCTACAAGCTTAAGGACGCGGACGTGGACGACACGGACTACAAGCGCATTCTCGAGGTGTTCAAAAAGTACGACATCCGCTATTTCTTTTACAACGGCGGCAACGACTCCATGGACACATGCAACAAGATAAGCAAATATCTGCAATCCGTAGGCTATGACTGCAACGTCATCGGCGTACCCAAAACCATCGACAACGACCTCTACGGCACCGACCACTGCCCGGGATATGCGAGCGCGGCAAAGTACATAGCCAACACCATTATGGAGTGCAATCTCGACGCGAAGGTGTACAACTTCGGTTGCGTGTGCATAATCGAGATCATGGGCAGGAATGCGGGCTGGCTCACCGCCGCCGCCGCGCTTGCGGGATATAAGGGGCTGGGCGCAGACCTCATCTATCTGCCCGAGGTGCCCTTCGATATGGACAAATTCCTCGCGTCCGTCAAAAACGTGTGCGAGAAGAACGACAACAAGTGCATCGTCGCCGTATCCGAGGGCTTGCGCTTTGCGGACGGCACATACGTATCCGAGGCTAAGGCTTCCGCAAACGACACATTCGGACACGCGCAACTCGGCGGACTTGCGCAAGTACTCGCAAGCGTAGTCAAGGAAAAGCTCGGCGTCAAAGTGCGCCCCATAGAGCTGAGTCTGCTCCAGCGTTGCGGAGCGCATCTCGCCTCAAAGACGGACGTGGAAGAGGCGTTCAACGCGGGCGTATTCGCGGTCAAGAGCGCGTGCGCGGGCGAGACGGACAAAATGGTCATCTTCGAGAGAACGACGGACGACAAGGGCAATTATGCGTGCAAAAACGTGCTCATGCCCCTCGAGCTTGCCGCCAACACCGAGAAGAAGGTGCCTCTTGATTGGATCACCGCGGACGGAAGCTATGTCAGCGAGGACTTCATCGAGTACGCACTTCCGCTCATACAGGGCGACGCGAAGGCGCCCCTCGAGGACGGACTTCCGCGCTTTGCGAGGCTCAAAAAAGTGTTTGCGACCATCGATTGACAGCGTAGTATGAGTACGGCGGCAGTCCCGCCGTGCTTTTTTCTATGCGGTCGTCTACGTGAGAAGCGCAAAAGTGACGACGTTTGGATTTTCTTGTAAAGCCGCAGGCAAAAGCTGTTTAAGGGTGGAAATATATTCTTGACAGCATATTCGTACATGCGATTCTCAAGACGTATCTTCGGCGGCGCAAAATGTCGCCGCAAAAGCAAAACATCCCCAAATTGAGGATATGTAGTGGGTTTTTGAAGGAGGAAGAAGTGGCGGACATCAAGTCGGGCGACATTATAGAGGGCGTAGTTTCGTCCTTTGCGAGCGGCGGCGAGGGAGTCATAAAGGCGGACAGATTTCCCATCTTTGTGCCGTTCGCGCTTGTCGGCGAGGTCGTGCGCGCCCGCGTGACCTTTGCAAAAAAGGACGTCGCTTTCGGCGAGCTTCTCGAGGTGGTCTCGCCCTCTCCCGACAGGGTAAAGCCCGTCTGTCCATATTTCGGCAAGTGCGGAGGGTGCGACCTTCAGCATATGAGCCTACGCCTTCAACATGAGGTGAAGAGGGACGCCGTGCGCGACGCGTTTGGCAAATTCGCGGGCATGAAAGTCGACGTGCCGTTGCCCATAGCGGGCGCGCCTTACGCGTACCGCAACAAGCTTGCGCTCCCGTTTTCTTTCAACAAGCGTAGCGGGCGCGTGACTTTGGGATTTTACGAGCGCCGCTCGCACAAAGTCGTGCCCATAAAGTGGTGCCCTGCATGCGGCGAGTGGACGGGAGACCTCATCGACGCGCTCATGTCGTGGGCGAACGAGTACGGGATCTCCGTCTATGACGAGGGGACGCGCAGGGGGCTTTTGCGCCATGCCGTAGCGCGTATGCTAAAGATGCTCAGCCTGACGCTTGTCATAAACGGCGACGATATACCGCATGCGGACGCGCTTATCGAACGCCTTAAACAAAAATTCGGAGAGTTTTGTCTGTACATCTCCTCAAACACCCAAAACACCAACGTAATTTTCGGCGACAGCGTAAAACTCGTTTACGGCGAGGAAAAGCCGCAAAATTTGGGCAAATTCAGCGCCGTAATATCCCCGAAATCTTTCCTTCAGGTCAACAGCGAGGTGAGGGACATGCTCTATGACGGGGTCGCCGCCGCGCTCGAAGGGTACGACGGAGACGTGGTGGAGCTGTATTCGGGCGTGGGTCTGCTTACGGCGCAACTCGCACTGCGTTCTAAGGCGAGATTTACTTGCGCGGAAATAGAATCGTCCGCGACTCGTGACGCGAAGGAACTTATGGAGCGGCTGTCCTTAGGCGACAGGGTGGAGTGTATAAACATAGACGCCCTAAAGTTTATGAGGGGGTTTAAAGCGAATGACGGCGCGCGAATACTGCTTGTCGATCCGCCGCGCAAGGGTTGCGCGAGGGAAGTGCTCGAGGCGGCGATGGAGGCGGGTTTTGAGAGGATCGTCTACATTTCATGCGATCCTATGACGCTCGCGCGCGACGCAGGGATATTAAAGGACAGTTTCGACGTGAGCGAAATTCGCCTTTACGACATGTTTCCCCAAACTGCGGGAGTGGAAACGCTGTGCGTGTTTGAGCGCAAAAAAAATGACTAAATTGACAAAATAACACTTTTAATATGCAAAAATGTGCATATAAAGTGTATGTTGGAGGAAATATGGCAGAAAAATACGAGTGCATTTTGTTGAGGTCCGATTGCGGCATCGAGGCGGAGGTCTGCACCTTCGGCGCACGCCTGAAGCGACTTCTCGTCCCCGACACAGACGGGAAGAAGAGGGATGTGATCCTCGGCTTCGACGCGTCCGAGGAGTATGAAAACGACCACGGCACCTATTTCGGCGCAACGGTCGGACGCGTGGCAAACAGGATAGGAGGCGGGCATTTTACGCTTGAAGGAAAGGAGTATTTCCTTGCAAAAAACGACAATGGGGTCAATCATTTGCACGGTGGCAACGTCGGATTTGACAAACGCGTATGGAACGTAGAGAAACTCAGCGAAAGCGCGGCGCGCTTCACATACGTCTCGGAGGACGGCGAGGAAGGCTACCCCGGGAAACTTGCCGTAAGCGTGACGTTTTCGCTGGAGGGGCGCGCGCTGCAAATAGAGTATCGCGCTAAGAGCGACATTACGACGCTGTGCGCGCTCACAAATCACGCCTATTTCAATTTGGACGGCGACGGGGGCAGTGCGTGCGAGCACGAGATTTTCATCGACGCGGACAGCATGACAATAGTCGACGACGAGTTGATACCTACGGGCGAGCGTCTCGACCTCACTAAGCCCGAAAACGCGGCATTCGGATTTTTGAAACCGCATACGCTCGGCGAATATCTCGACAAGGGCGGGGAGCTTATGGAAATTGCAAACGGCGGCTATGATTTCAGCTACAACTTCGCGGGCGGCGCGGACGAGAGCAAACCCCGCGCTACGGCATATTCGAGAAAATCGGGCATAAAGATGAGCGTGTATACCGACCTTCCCTCGATGCAATTTTACACGGGCAATTTTCTCGACGGTTTCAAGGGCAAGGCAGGGCAGGCGTATCAAAAGCACGCCGCATTCTGCATGGAGACGCAGTGTGACATAGCGGACATATCCCAAAGGACGCTTAAAGCGGGCGAGGAGTACAATACCCGCACACGTTATGAATTCGACTTATTGTGAGCGCCGCTCACAACGCTTTGAAAAAGCGCGCATGCGCGCTCCGATGTGAAAAATCACGCAAACGTAGTGCGTTTTGCGCGCTAACATAAAAAAGTTTAGGTGATATTATGGATATGATCGAACAAAAACTCGACGAGCTTAAGGACTTATGCGAAGCGCTCACCTGCGAGCGCGCGGCGAAAGCGCTGAAACTGTTCGGCTTTCCCGTTACGGAGGACTGCCCCGACCTACTCGGCTCTTTCGTGCTTTGGGGCGATACGATGCCCATGGGCGACGAGCATCCCTACACAGAGTATGAGCGTAACTTGCACATACTTTGGGAGTGCCTCGACCGCTCTCCTCTCGGCATAAATTGCGCGTTCGCGGTGCCGGCAAGACAGATCATCGCCAAAAAGCTGTTCAAAAAGTGCGGAGACGGCTTTGTCGCAAACGAGGGGTGCCGCTTCAACTACGGACATCAAATAGAGGTCGGCGACAACGTTTCGTGGAACGCGGGCTGTTATATTGACTCGAAGGGCGGGGTCAAATTCGGCGACTTTGCCATGCTCACGGAGTACGTAAAAATATTCACGCATTCCCACAGCGAGGAGGACCATATGCAGCGCACCTACGCTCCCGTCGAGATAGGCGCGTATGCCAAGGTCTACACCGCCGCGACCATACTCCCGGGAGTCACGCTCGGTATGGGCGCAGTCGTCGCAACGGGCGCCATAGTCACAAAGGACGTCCCGCCTTTCACCCTTGTCGGCGGTATCCCCGCCAAACCTATGCGCGAGCGCAAGTGCAAAGATCCCTCGAAATTCAATCAATACATGATGAAAAACGGCATGTTTCAGAAGTAAGTTCTCATGCGGGGTTATTCGCCCCGAACCTCGCTCAAAGGGCGGTTTGTCCTTTGCGATCCTAAGCTAAAAGCGCTAATATGGCTCGTACATCGCCACATTAGCGCTTTTTTAGTTATGCAATAGTCAAAACTCCTGCGGACAAGCCCTGATAGCGACGTTAAAATGTCCGAGAGGTCAAATGATGGTTGTAAAGGGTAGTTTTTCGGCGATATATGCGACAAATAGAAATTCAGTCGTCTATTTGAGTAAATTTGCCGTTCGCGATTTCGGCTTTATAAAGTTCATAAACATATGCGGCGCTTTCGCGATACAGCTTTGTTTCTTTGTCGGACAGCTTTGCAAATGTTTCGGAGCGATAAAAAGAGTCTATAGCTTTATCATATTCTACGCCTGTATCTTCAACGATATAGGAGACTATATCTTGAATATTGAGTTCGGTCATAAAGTTTATGCGATCTATTTCAGCCATGTTACACCTACTTGTTCTAAAAACGATATTGCCGCTTGTGTATGGAAGGAATATTGCTCAGTCGGGTTCACATACTTCATTTCGCGCAAGAGGGCGTCATCGTCAATAAATCCGTGATGATAACGTTGGATGAGCGTCGTCAAAGTATCGTTTGCGACGGGTCCGTATACAATGTCGTATCTGTTGTCACGATTGGAGAGCGGGGAAGAATGGACATCGAAATCACGATCGCGATTGTTTATGATGAACATTGCCCACTCCTTTGTGGGTTTTTCAAACAATTTTATGCGAAGGGAGGATAAAGACAGAAGATCGTCGGGCGCGGCAAAACAATGTACGCATGGATGACCTCCAATATACGGCTTTTACGCTTTGCCATTTGAACTGCTTGCTCATATATGGCGGTAGCATAAAAACCCGTGCCGAAATCTTTGTACGGTTCCGCGCGAGAGAGGTCGATGCTGTCAAAATCAACGTTGGTGCCGTGATAAAGTATCATGCCACATGTCCTCCGTTACGTTTGCAAAGCGTTGTCAGATCGTCCACAGCGTCATCGATCGAAAGTAGGTGCTCCGCATCATAGCAATCTTTGAGGAAGGAGATGCCGCCGAATTTTTCAAGATAAAGATAGCCCTCTTGCAAACCGAGAGAATATCGCGCGGAAAAAGCGCCTATGCACATGACGGTGTAATTTATTCGATTGCGAATTTCCCGACTCATAAGCCACCTCATTATATCTTAAAGCTATTATACACAAAAACTAACGGAATTTCAATGTGTAATATAAAAAATAAGCATAAACCGCAAGAAGATATAGATTCAGTCGATGTTAAGCATAAGGCAGCGGACACGGCATACGTAAAAAATAAGCGCGCTCGGACACGGCAAGGTCCGTGTGTAAGGAAGCTCGGACAGAGGTTGCTTAAAGTTTGGACGATGCTATTGTTAATATTAAGCTCTCACGCAGGAGTTTGACTCTTGCATACAAATCAAAAACGCGAGCGACGGCAAAAATTTGCCTAGCTCGCGTTTTTAGCTTGGGGTGCAGGGGGTGAAACCCCTTGCCGAGGTGTGGGCGAGTAGCCCACATATAAAAATCCGATCAACTGCCGGAGCGGAAACCTTTGCCTGCGACTTCGCGGGCTTTGGTTATGTAGGTGAACGCCATGGGATCCGCGTCGGCGACGATGTTTTTGACGATGTTTATTTGTTTTTTGCTGACCACGCAGACGAGGACTTCGTGCTCCACGCCCGTATAGTAGCCGACCGCTTTTGAAATAGTTACTCCGCGGTGAAGCTTTGTGGCGATCTGTTCGCCTATCTCGTTCGGCTTATCGGTGATTATAGTAAACACCAACGAGCTTTGCAGACCCGATTGCACTACGTCCGCGATCACCGAGCATGCGGCGAGGGATAGGAAGGAGAAGAGTATGGGGCTGAGCACATTTGTCAAGGCTACCGTGGGGCTTACGTTTTGCCCGCGGAGCTTCAATATGCCGAGCACGCAGGATGACGTCGCGATTATGCAATCGCACAGCATTATCCACCAATTCGCGCCCGCCTGCGGATTGTGCTTGTGGATGATCTTTCCGATGATGTCCGTGCCGCCCATGCTCATGTTGTTGCGCAACATGACTCCGAGGCAGAGACCCGTTATGGAGCCGCCGACCATAGCGGCGATAATTTGCAGACCTGTATCGCCGTTTGCGAGGTATTGAGGGAAGTGAGTGTAGCTATACAGGCTTGTAAATCCGGAGTAGCACGCGATGACGCAGAAAGTATTTAAAGTGAAACGCTTGTTCAGCACGAAAAACGCGGTGATGAGCAAAGGCACGTTCATTATGAACGTCGTGAGACCCGGCTCGAACACGGTGTTTGCAAGGTGAGGATCGGAGGGCAGGATCGCGTTGTACAATATCGTGGATATGCCGCCCACGCCGCCAGGAGCGAAGCCGTTTGGCAGTATGAACATATAGTTGAACGTCGCCCTCAAGAATGACATAAAGATGAGCAATGCGAAAAACTTGACCTCGGAGAGCACGTGATCTTTTGAGAGTATGAGTTTGTGAGGCGGGACCAAAGTCGCGGTGTCCGCGGCGGCTTCTTCTTCGGGCTTCGACAGTCTGCCGAGCGCATTGTGCGAGGTCGCCTCGTCCCTGTCGCCATCGTTCGTCGCGTCACGATCGTCCATGCCCGCGTCGTTTTGGATGTCGCAAGTCCCCTCGTCGGGAGCGGGAGTCGCGGACATATCGTCGGGCGAGTCCGTTTCGCGAGGCGTTTTTGTATCGCGCGTCCCTTCTTCGGGCGCGGGCGCAATGGCGCTCTGTCCGATTTCGTCACTTACATTTTGCATATGCTACCCCTTTTTAAACACAAGTCAAAGATAGAAATTTTGACTGCAAAAGTCAAGCGATTTGAGATATTTTATATAATAAAATATGAATTTAAAATTTTTTTGAGGATGAATTTACAATTTCTGGAAGTTTTCATCCGCCGAGGCATTTGACATTGACATTTTGATATGGCATACTAAATTATATTCGACACATAAAAACCCGCGCTCGTGTGCGCGCGACCGCGATAAGCGAAAAGCGTTGTAGCATTTGAAATCGAATATAAGAAGATAAAAAGATATGCTATTATAAAGTAAGTCGACAAAAACAAAAAGCGCGGAAAAGCAATTTGCGCGAGATAAAAAGATTTCAGAGGATAAATGGCAGAGGAATTCGACCTGAACTTAACATCCGCCCGTACGCCCGCTTCCGTCGCGGACGCGCCTTGCCGCGAGCAAAACGGCGCGAATTTCGCCTGCGACGACGGAATTTCTCTTTACGAACAAGCAGGGGTCGAAGAAGGCATGGTCCCTTCGGAAATCGCGACAGCCGAAGGAGTTTCGCTTTCTCGTATGCGGGAGTCCTCATACGAGACGACTTCCGTACAAAGCTCGGAGGACGCGGTCATTTTTGACGGCATAGACGGCAATTCGTCCGACTCCGACGTTACTTCGCACACATCCGACATAGATTTGCCTGTTGCAGATGGCGGCGCGCCCGCAGCGAATGAAAATCATTCCGCTCCCGTCGGTTACGACGGAGATACGTCTTATACGGGCGACGACGGTCCCCAAAGCGGCGATTTCGGCAAACGCGGCAAGAAAAAGAGAGAGAAAAGAGAGTATTCGCCCGACCTCATTATCTACGGCAAGGGCTTGCTGTTGAAACTTAAAGAGGCGCTCGTTTCCGTGCTTCCCATATCCCTTGTGGTGTTTATACTCTGTCTCACGCCTATCGTGGACGTTACGACGCGCGAGGCGGGGGTGTTTGCGGTGTGCGCGGTGTTGCTCATTTTGGGTATAGGGCTTTTCAATTTGGGCGCGGATCTCGCCATGACACCCATGGGAGAGCAGATGGGCGCGGGACTTACAAAGACGCGCAACCTCACGTTGCTTGTCGGGGTATGCTTTGTCATGGGCATACTCGTGACCGTGGCGGAGCCGGATCTGTCCGTGCTTGCGGGGCAGGTCAGCGCCATTATGAACAAGGGCGTGCTCATCGTGACGGTGGGTATAGGCGTAGGACTGTTTTTGACGCTGGCGGTGCTCAAGGTCGTGTACAAAAAGAACATCACCGCCATACTCATCTTCTTCTACTTTTTGATGTTCGCTATGGTCGCGCTCCTTCTCGAGATGGGCAAGGGACAATTGCTCCCCCTCATCTTCGACTCGGGCGGAGTGACGACGGGTCCCATCACGGTGCCGTTTATCATGGCTCTCGGCGTAGGCATATCCACGACCGTGGGCGGCGCAAGGTCAAAGGCAAACAGTTTCGGGCTTATCGCGCTTTGCTCCATAGGTCCCATGCTTGCGGTGCTCGTGCTCTCGCTCGCCTCAAGCGGCGACTTAAGCTACGCGCTTCCCGACTATTCCATAATATCCGCGGGCGAGATAGGCGGAGCGATAGGCAAGAATGCACTCGACGTGCTCATCGCGCTCGGCCTCATCGTTATAAGCTTTTCAATACTTCAATTCACATTGCTAAAGTTGCCCGGGCGCAAGATGTTGAGGATGGGCATAGGCATAATCTACACTTTCATAGGGCTGTTGATATTCTTTACGGCGGTGCAGGTGGGATTTATGCCCATAGGCTTCAAACTGGGACAGTCGCTCGCAAAATTCAGCAAGCCGTTGCTTGTCGTGTTCGCTTTCCTCATGGGCTTTGCCGTCGTACTTGCGGAGCCTGCGGTGCACGTGCTCAACAAGCAGGTGTACGAGGTGACGGGCGGCGCGGTCTCAAAGCGCTCCATGCTCATCGCGCTGTCCATAGGCGTGGGACTGTCCATAGGGTTGTCCGTGATAAGGGTGATATTCGGCTTCTCGCTTCTTTACTATCTCATTCCCGGGTACGCCATTTCGCTGGGACTTTCGCTGTTTGTGCCAAAACTGTACACGGCTATAGCGTTCGACGCGGGCGGAGTCGCAAGCGGACCGCTCACGGCAAGTTTCATATTGCCGTTTGCGATAGGCGCATGCACGACGATGGGCGGAGCGGAACAGGTGCTTGAGACGGCTTTCGGAGTCGTCGCCATGGTCGCCATGACGCCTCTTATAACTATACAGCTTTTGGGATTCCGCTCCATATTTGCGGCGCGCTTCAAACAGCAACTGACCATGCGCCGTATCGTGGCGGCGGACGACGCGCAGATCATAGAATTTATGTGAGGGAGCTATGACCGAACTCGGCAAACCGAAAAGAGCGGGCGTCGGAAAAAACGCGCCTCAAAAAAACGGTACGTCAGTCAAGACAAACCGCATGGAAACGGGCAGATTGAAGTTGCTCATCACCGTCGTCAATATGGGCAAAGCGGATTATTTTGTCGACCTCATACAGTCTTTTGACGTCAACATGCAACTCGTTTGCCTCGCCAAAGGCACCGCAAGCGCGCAGATGATAAGCCTTTTGGGGCTGGAGGACCGCTCCCGCTCCGTCATCTTCAGCATAGTACGCGAGGATAAGGCGCAGGACATCATGGACGCGCTCGCCGAAAAATTCCGCACCATCAAAAACGGCAAGGGCGTCGCCTACACCGTTCCGCTTTCAAGCATGATAGGCGTCGCGGCATACGGATTTTTGTCCAACGACGTGCGCACGCTCAAGGAGGAAAAGAAATGAACAAGTTTGAACACGAGCTCATACTTTGCGTCGTAAACGAGGGCTTTTCGGAGGCTGTCATGGAAGCCGCTCGCTCCGCGGGGGCAAGGGGCGGCACCGTCCTGCACGCCAACGGCACCGCAAACCAGGACGCTCAACGTTCTTTCGGCATCGTCATCGAGCCAAACAAGGATATGGTCATGATCCTCGTCCCGTCCGACATCAAAGCCGCCGTCCTCAAGGAACTCTACGACAAGGTAGGTCTCCATACGCCGGGACAAGGCATCGCCTTTTCTCTCCCCGTCGACGCCGTCGTCGGCATAGGTGTGTCCGACACAAATAAATAAGCGTACTTGCAATAATACTCCACGGCGAAACGCGGAGTATTATCGCAAGTTTATATGTGGGCTACGCGCGCCGCTCCTCGGCACTCATGTGGGCTACTCGCCCACGCCTCGGCAAAGGGCGTTTTGCCCTTTGGGTCCTAAGCTAAAACGCGCGAACGTCGCAACTTTATGTTGCCAGTTCGCGCGTTTTTTGATTGTATGCAATTGCCAAATTCCTTCGTGCGAGCTTGACATTTACGTCGGTCTCATCCGGGCTTATCACAACCTCTGTCCGAGTGTCCCTATATACGGACATCACTTAGCCTGAGCGCACTCATATTTTACGTTTGCCCTTATCGCCCTTACTTCGTAATGGGCGCGGGCACTGAGCAAATGCAAGCGGGGTGCAGGGGACGAAGTCCCTTGCCGAGGTGTGGGAGAGTAGCCCACATGGGGACTTACCTTCTGCCGTTGGGGTCGTTGGGATCGTAACCGCGGACTTCTCTGTCCATGCCGGGGTCGTAGTTCCCGCCGTAGGGACTGCTTCCGTATGGACTGCTTCCGCCGTCATAGGGAGAGCCTCCGTAGGGTGCTCCGCCTCCGTAGGGTGCTCCGCCATAGGGAGCGCCGTCATATGGAGCGCCGCCGTAGGACCCGCCGTATGGGTCGCCTCCGTATCCGTCGCGCGGTCCGCCGTAGCTTCGGCTTTGGTCGTAGCGCTGTCTGTCGGTCTGACGGCGCGGGGAAGGGGCGTTTGGATCGTCATAGTCCCTGCCGTCCGAGGAGGAGCCGCGGCTTCCTCTGACCTGTTCGTCGTGGCGACCGGGCACGAAGAGGAGTATGACGATTATGACCGCGGGCAGACTTATGCCCAAAATGAGGATGATCTTGAGAGCAAGCGAGCCTTCGGGCGCGGGCAGAGAGCCTGCGGGAGGGGGCGTATTCTGCTCCTTCCACGCGAGGAGTTCATCGCGTTCCGCTTGCGCCCTTGCCTGATATGGGACGTTGAACGCCTCGAACGCGCTTCTCGGGATAAAGCCGAACAGCGTTTTGTTGCCTTCCGCGGGGGTGGCCATGACGTATATATGATCGGGAGTCAATGGGTCCGCCGCATAGCCGAGGAAAGTTATCGTATAAGTAGAGTCGAGTTTTTTGAGGTCGTCCTCTACGCCCTCGAGAGCGGAGAGGTCTATGCCTTGAGCGAGGGTGAGGGTCACGTCGGGATAGATGTTTTCGTCCTCTTTGATGACGTCTTGAGATGGTGTGAGGGCGGTGTTGATGGGAATATACAGCTCCTGACCGGCATAGTCGACCAGATAATATGTGTTGACGACTTTGCTAACGATCTTGATGTAGTAGCTTTCGGGTATGAAAAACTTTCGATCGCCATCCTTTTCGAATACGGGAATGGAGCTTGCGCCCGCGAACTCATTGCCTTCGAGGTCGCTGACCGTCGCCTTGATGTAAAAGGGATATTCCTCGTCCGCAAAAGCGACGGGCATATTTTTGTACAGTAGCATGACGATGCCGCTCGCCGCGAAAAGTATGGCAAGCGCGACAAGCGCGATGAGGAATGTTGCGAGAGTTTTTTTCTTCATACGTAATATATTACAATATAATCGAAAAAATTAAAAGTCTTTTTGCGCTTTTTGAAAAGAAAAAATAAAATTTTTATGCCCAAAAGCGACATAATTTTTTGCATTTTGGCATTTTCACGGTTTATGCTTCGCGTATGGACGAAAAGGAAGTTTTGTTAAGACTGCTCGCCGTCGAGCAGGAAATCGCCGCTCGCGCAAACGATCCGCTTGCGAGATACAACTCGGATGTCGTGCATGAAAAGCAGATGCTCTTTCACAGATGCGAAAAGCGCAACAGGTGGGTCTTCGGGGGCAACCGCTCGGGTAAGACGGAGTGCGGCGCGGTGGAGTGCGTGTGGATGGCGCTTGGCATCCATCCCTTCAGACGCAACAAAGCGGACGTATCGGGGTGGGTGGTCAGTCTCACGCAACAGGTACAGCGCGACGTGGCTCAAGCGAAGATACTCAAATATCTTCCGCGCAGGTACATCGTCAAGATCGTGATGAGGGAGGGCAGCGCGTCCTCGCCCGAAAACGGAGTCATAGACTACATCGTCGTCAAAAACGCGATGGGAGGCACGGGCAGGATAGGTTTTCGCAGTTGCGATCAGGGCAGGGAGAAATTTCAGGGCATGTCGCTGGATTTCGTGTGGTTTGACGAGGAGCCGCCCAAAGACATCTACGACGAGTGCCGCATGCGCGTGTTCGACAAAAAGGGCGACATCTTCGGCACGATGACTCCGCTGAAGGGGCTGACGTGGGTCTACTATGAGGTGGAACTCAACGAGAACAATGACCCCGAGATATGGAGCGAGTGCATGGAGTGGAAAGACAACCCCTATCTCGACCCCGCCGAGGTGGAACATATGCAGACGATAGTCCCCAAAAGCGAACAGCTCTCCCGCCGCTTCGGGAAATTCACGACGGGCGAGGGGCTTGTCTATCCCGAATTCGATCCCACCGTGCATGTGATAGAACCCTTCGGCGTGCCGTACGATTGGCAAGCGAACATATCCATAGACCCGGGGCTTAAAAATCCGACGAGCGCGCACTTTTACGCGGTGGATTTCGACGGCAGGATATACGTCGTTGCGGAGCACTTCGAGGCGGGTCAGAGCATAGACCACCACGTGCAGAGGCTGTTTGAAATTGCGGACGCGCTCGGGTGGAGGAGGGACTCGAAGGGCAGACTGACCGCGCTTATAGACAGCGCGGCAAATCAACGCACTCTCGCCTACGAAAAGAGCGTGGCGGAACTGTTTGCGGAAAAGGGAGTGCTTGTCAATACCAACGTAAACAAGGACTTGTACAGCGGAATTCAACGCATAAAGTCCCTGTTTGAGCAAAGACCGCCGAGGATATTCATTTTTTCAAGCTGCGTAAATCTTATACGCGAGCTTAAAAGTTATTGGTGGGGCGACGGCGACAGACCCAAAAAAGCGGACGACCACGCACTGGACGAATTGCGCTATTTCGTCATGAGCCAGCCCCCGCCCGCAAGACCGCCCGTCAGGGAGAAAACTCCCGTCGAGCTGGACAAGGAAAGGCTTATGCGAAGCATAAGAAGGCAGAGAGGATGGATGAGGAAATTTTAAGATCTTTGTTGAAACGCGCAAAGGGATACAGCTACAACGAGGTGCAGGACGAATACAGCGTAGGAGAGGACGGCACTCCCGTGCTTGTCAAGCGCAAGGTGCTTGAAAAATATTGTCCGCCCGACAGCTCCGCTCTAAAGACGTACCTCGAGCTTAATCCCGACCTCTCTTTCGCTAAAATGAGCGACGAGGACCTCGAACGGGAAAGACAGCGTCTGCTCGGCGAACTGAGTACGCAAGAGCAAAAGGGCGTCAAGGACGCGAAAACTTCAAAAAATGACGCAATCAAACAAAAATCGACAAGCAAACCATGACAGTAAAATTACCGCGTAATTGTGAGCAACATCGAGCAATGCCCTTTTCGAGCGAAAGGGCGATTATAGAAATAACGCGTCACGGACGCGCAAAAAAGGAGATAAAAATGGCAAAGGATGACGAGGTGCGTCTTGTCGCGGAAATACGGCAGGACTTTGTGAAAAGACAGGAGGCGCGCAGACCCATTGAGCTGAATTGGAGGCTCAATATGGATTTTGTCGCGGGGAATCAATTTTCGCAGATCTCTCCCGCGGGAGATATAGAGGAGGAGGGGAAGCAGTACTTTTGGCAACAGCGCGAGGTGTTCAATCATATCGCGCCCATTCTTGAGACCCGCCTTGCAAAGCTCTCGCGGGTGAAGGCGAGGGCGACGGTGAGACCCGCTACCCCCGATGACGACGACGTGGCTTCCGCCTCGCTCGCGACAAAACTTATAGACGCGGTGTGCAAAGAAAACAACTTTTCCGCTCAACTCTCGCTTGCGAATTGCTGGAGCGAGATCACGGGAAGCGCGTTTTTCAAGGTGACGTGGAACCCGTTGAAGGGAAAAGCGCTTGACATGGAGGGCAAGTTGCACGAGGGCGAGGTGAGCATATCGCTGTGTCCGCCCTTCGAGATCTTCCCCGCGGACATCGCCGTCACGGACATAGAGGCGCAGACATCCATAATACACGCAAAGGTGCTGTCCGAAGCGGAAGTTGAGCACATGTGGGGCAAGCGCGTGAAGGGTGAAGAGGTCAATATCTTTTCATTCGGCGGTACGGAGATCATAGGCGGTATAGGCTACAACGCGATGTTGCCGAAGCTGATAAAAGAGAAGAAAAAGGACGGAGTCATCGTCATAGAGCGCTATGAAAAGCCGACGAAGTCCCGTCCGAACGGCAGACTTACTATAGTTGCGGGCGATACGCTCATTTTCGACGGCGATCTGCCCTACGTCAACGGCGAGGACGGCGCAAGGACGTACCCGTTTGCGAGACAGACGTCCCTCGAGAGCTTGAACAACTTTTTCGGATCCTGCGTGGTGGAGCGCATAATCCCCGTGCAGAGGGCGTACAACGCGGTCAAAAACAGGAAGCATGAGTATATGAATCGCCTCGCCGTCGGAGTGCTCGCCGTCGAGGACGGCTCTGTTGATACGGACGCCCTCGAGGAGGAGGGATTGCCTCCCGGAAAGATACTCGTGTACAGACAGGGGAGCAATCCGCCTACGATGATGAACACGGGGTCCATACCCGCGGAGTTTGCGAGAGAGGAGGAGAGATTGCTCAACGAATTCGTCATGATAAGCGGGGTGAGCGAAGTGACGACGTACTCGCAAGTGCCCGCAAATGTGTCGTCGGGCGTGGCTATATCCCTTCTGTTGGAGCAGGACGACACCCGCATATCCCTGACCGCGGACAGTCTGAGGGAGTGCGTACGCAAGATGAGCATGCAAATACTCCGCCTATACAGACAGTTCGCACGCACGCCCAGAGTGAAGCGCATCACGGGCGAAAACGGCGAGGTGGAGCTTGCCGCGTTCAGCGCGAAAAACATAGACAGCGAGGACATCGTGTTCGACACCGTGAGCGACATCGAGGATACGCTCTCCGCAAGACGTGCAATGGTGTACGATCTGTTGAAGTTGGGACTTCTCACGGGAGATGACGGCAAGATGTCCGCGGAAACAAAGACGAAAGTGTTCGAGCTTCTGGGCTTCGGCAATTGGGAGGACGCGAGGAGCGGCGACGAGTTGCACGTCAAGAAGGCGCGCCGCGAAAATCTCGAGCTGGAAAGCGGAGACGTCAACGCGGACGTTTACGACGACCATGCGCTTCACATCGCGGAGCACATCAAGCTTTGCGTGTCTGCAAAGTGCGAAAAGGACAGGGCGTTGCATGAGAGAGTGTCGAGGCATATCGCTTTGCACAGACAGCTCGAAGGGCTTGACGCGGATGTGGACGCCATGCGCAGAAAATTCGAGGAGGAAGAGGATGGAAGAGCTTGATTTCAAGTTTGACAAAGAGGCGAGCCTCACAGCCGAAAAGGTGATGGCGGAAGCGCAAGAAATGCAAAACAAGGACTTTACATACGTAAAAAGCGATGATGAAACGTCTGATGTGCAAAATTCCGCCAAAGATGACGGCAAGGAAGAGGCAAAGGAAGAGGCAAAGGAAGAGGAGAAAAAAGTAAACGACAAAACTCAAGGGCAAAGCTCGCTTGGGAAGTTCAAAAACCCCGAAGAATTGCTCAAGGCATACGTCGAGCTGGAGAAGGAATTCACGCGCAGGTCTCAGCGTTTGAAGGAATTCGAAAAGAGCGCGGCGCCCTACGTGAGCGAAGAGGAATGGAGGGAAGCGGCGGACAAGTTTTTTTCAAAGACCCCGTCCGCGAAAGCTCTTGCGCGTGAAATGGCGCAGGAAATTGCCCTCGATCCCACGCTCAAGGAGGGGAAAGATTGCTTTGACAAGGCGCTTTTGAGGGCGCTGGTCAAATGTTATCGTACCCCGGAGCAACTTATGTCCGACGGACAATTTTTGAAGGACTACGTCCTATCTTCGGACGCGGTGAGAGAAGCGGTCATTCAAAGCTATCTTCGCGAGGTGCGGGAAGGGGAGCCTCCGCTCACGCTGTCAAGCGGCGGACAAAGCTCCGCCGCGCCTTCCAAAAAGCCGCGCTCGGTGAAAGAAGCGGGCGATATGCTCTTGAGAGAAAATAAATAAAGGAGAATAATATGGTTACAATCGAAAGTGCGGATAAGGCACTGAAAACATTTTATCTGGGCGTAGTGGCGGAACAGCTCAACGTTGGCGTCAACCCCCTGCTTGCAAAGATAGAGCAGACCACTTGCGACGTGTGGGGCAAGGAGATCAAAAAACTTGCCACATACGGACTCAACGGAGGCGTAGGTTCGGGCGACGAGGCGGGAGATCTTCCGCTTACGGGCGCAAACAACTACGCGCAATTCACGCTGGGGCTTAAAAACCTGTTTGGAAGGATAGAGATTTCGGACAAGGCGATACGCGCCTCCCAAAACAGCGCGGGCGCGTTTGTAAACTTGCTCAACGCGGAAATGGAGGGATTGCTCAAGGCGAGCAAATTCAACCTCGGAAGAATGCTCTTCGGCGACGGCAGCGGCGTCCTCGCGACGACGGTGAAAAATACGGGAAGCGGCAACGACTGCGTCACGGTGGACGCTCTCAACAATCTCGAGGAAGGCATGAACGTCGACCTGTACAATCCCGAGGACAGCGCGGACGTCACGGGAGCGCGC
>CANQBO010000027.1 GCA_947589475.1 uncultured Clostridia bacterium | reverse complement strand
CCATCCGCAGGCTCGGTGATCCTGCGGATGCCTCCCATTTTCACACTCTCCTGCTCGTGCAAGCACGTTCCGTCGGTGTAAAAATGAGAGTGTTCCGTTTAGGGACACTCTCACAAAAGGGATTGGTCGGAGTGGCGAGACTTGAACTCGCGGCCTCATGGTCCCGAACCATGCGCGCTACCAAACTGCGCTACACCCCGATAAAATATTCAGTTGTCTTATATCTTCAGTTTTGTCCGAGCCTCTCCGCTTTTCTTCGGCAGTGGGAGCGCGCATGGAATAGCGTAGCGTCACTTCATGTCAAGCGCTACCAAACTGCGCTACACCCCGTGGCTGTTTTATTCAATTGTTTTGGGGGAGCGCGCATGGAGTAGCGTAGCGTCACTCCAACAAGCGCTACCAAACTGCGCTACACCCCGTTGATGGTATTCAGTTGTCACATATCTTTCGTTTTGTCCGAGCTACTCCGCTTTTCTTCGGCAGTGGGAGCGCGCATGGAGTAGCGTAGCGTCACTCCAACAAGCGCTACCAAACTGCGCTACACCCCAATATTTTACACTGTATGCAAGCAAATTTCACATTTGATGCTACAACATCTTAACAATTTGCGCGGCAAAAGTCAAGGAATAACAATTTGTTTTTAGAAATAGTGCAAAAGTATTTGCAATTTTCTCATAGATGATATATAATGCAAACACACTGGAGCTTGGTGTAGTGGTAGCACATGGGCCTCTGACTCCCACAGTGTAGGTTCGATTCCTATAGCTCCTGCCAAAATATCTCGCTGAAACACAGCGAGATATTTTTATGAGGAGTGATTTTATACCTACACTGTGGGTGTGGCAACGCAGTTGTCCCTACTCATCTCTTGCGATTCCTATAGCTCCTGCCAAAATATCTCGCTGAAACACAGCGAGATATTTTTATGAGGAGTGATTTTATACCTACACTGTGGGTGTGGCAACGCAGTTGTCCCTACTCATCTCTTGCGATTCCTATAGCTCCTGCCAAAATATCTCGCTGAAACACAGCGAGATATTTTTATGAGGAGTGATTTTATACCTACGCTGTGGGCGTGGCAACTTGTTTGCCACTACCAACATCATTCGATTCCTGCCAAATGAAATTCCGCCAGCAAAAGCTGTCGGGATTTTATTTTTGTAGGAGAATTATTTATCATTAAATACACTGTGGGTGTGGCAACGCAGTTGTCCCTACCTAACTACACTCGATTTCTCCTGCCAAAGCGGTTACTTGAAAAGGTAACCGTTTTTTTGGCATTTATACCTACACTGTGGGTGTGACAACGCAGTTGTCCCTACTATGTGTTGCAAAAATGTTGCCGATGAGCTATAATCAACGCATGAATGATTTGATAAACGCATACATTCCGAATTTTTCGATAGCTCCCTGCCAAGTATGCCGATCGCCCGTACCCGTCGACAAGTTCGGGCAAGGAGAGTGTCCTCATTGCGGCTGGCATCAAGAGGCGCATGGCATACAATATCCCGCCGACGTGATATATCCCAACATGGTGTCTTTCGACAAGGCTAAGGCGCTTTGGTCACAGGGTCTGCCCCTCGCGCCCTCTTTTGACGATTTCATCGGAGGACTAAAATATTATAAGGAAGTTCAATTTGAATATCGCGGCATATTATATGCCGTATGTTGGCAAAGAGACGGCGTAAATTTCTCGACAGACGATGGCGATGACCTCCAAAATTATGCGACCATAGCAGACTTCAAAGCGCACGCCCATATCGACGACAAGCTGTTGATTGACATTTGGGACAACGTGCAAAACGCAGACTACATGTAAGTCTATAATGGCAGATGTTGCGATATTCCATACGCAAAAACGCCCGTGGCAGGCGTTTTTTTGTGTATCTAATGGTTTATATCGTCATAAGACTTGCTGTAGATCGACAATAAGATCGACGGTATAATATTGACCGAATGTCGTCAGCAGATGTTCTGTCTAAGAAAGCATTTCATTTCAGACTTTATTCCTTCGGGATATTGTCCCATCTTGTGGGAGCGCCTTCATAGTAGTTCCAAAAAGCGGACGCTGCCGTTTCGGGTCTTTCCGCGCTGAAGTAATAGACCTTTGCAGAGGCGCCGCCTATGCTTCCGTCCGCGATCTGTATGGTCTTATATTGCTCCTCCGTCGTGCCCTTATAGTACACGTTCCTCAGCGCCGAGCACCCCTCGAACGCGCTCTTGCCTATCGTTTTCACTTCGGCGGGCAAAACGACGCTCGCGACGTTTGAAAGTCCCGAGAAGGTGTACGCGCCTATCTCTGTCGTGCCGTCGGGAATGGCGATGAGCGTCGTTGCGGTCGGCTTTGGAGTCGCGGACGGGTCGTACATCCCGAGATAGAGCGCCTTTGACAGCGATAAAGGATTAGCCTGAGCGTTTGAAAATTCGATGCCCAGCAACGCATTTATGTCTGAGACATACACTTCTTTGAGTGAGGAACAGCCCTCAAATGCGTTCGCGCCTATTTTTTGTAAAGTGGATGTAAGTTGTATGCGCACGAGCGCGCTACCCGAAAAAGCGCCTTCCGCGATCTCGGTCGTGCCGCCCAAATCTATGTTCTCGAGTTTGGAGGATATTATACCCGTATACTTCATCGCGTTCTTCCCGATATATTTGAGCGTAGAGGGAAGTTTGACGGACTTGAGATTTGCGGCGTTTGCCAGCGCGCCGTCCGCAATGGAGACGGTGCCGTCCTCTATCTCGAGAACTCCCGCGTCTGCGCCCGACGACGCCATTTTGCCCTTCAGACCGACGAAAACTTTGCCGACGTAGACTTGTCCGACCGTTTCCCCGCTCGCAAGCTCAAACAGTTTGGTATTGTAGAAAGCGGACTCGCCCACTCTGTCAAGTGCGGTCGCGCCGCTCACAGTCGCGAGAGCGGAGCACCCCTCAAACGCCTTTTCGCCTATCGTCTTGAGCGTATCGGGAAGCGCAACGCTTGCAAGCTTTTCGCAACCCTCAAACGCGGACGTCCCGACGCTTGTCGTATTTTCCAAAGTCACGCTGTCCAGCGCTGTGCACCCCTTGAACAACCCCGTGGAAATTATATCCGCGCTTGTTTGCGCAATTTGGAGCTTCGTGCAATTTGCAAAAGCATACTCTCCCAACTCCGCCGCTCCGCAAGTAACGCTTGTGATCTTGTCATACCCAAAGAAGGCGTACGCGCCGACTTTCCCTATTCCCGCAAGGTCGAGACGCTCTGTCACGGGAGTCCCGTCCACTACGAGCGTAGCGCCCGGCGAGAGCGGATTTGCGGAACACTTGTCCATATCCGTCTTGCCCTTTGAAAACTCTATGGCGCACCATGTCTCGAGGCTGTTGACGTTGACCGTCAGGGCCGCGCTCTGTTTGAAAGCGCCCTCGAACGCGCGATAACCTATGCTTTTCACGCTGTCGGGAATGGTGACGGACGTCAGCGAACCGAACCCGTAAAACGCATATTCGTTTATAGTTGTCTTTCCCGTGGGGACGTTGAGCGCGCCCTCGAATTTGCTCTGCCCGAAATATATCTCGTTTGCGACGTGCATGGGGTTCGCGGCATAGTTTGCGAAAGTAATATCCAGCCACGCGTCGAGGCTTGCCGCCTTTACTGTCGCAAGCTTGCTCGCGCCCGAAAACGCGTCTCTGCCTATGCTCTTCACGCCTGCGGGTATTGTTATTGTTTGAATGAAATTGTTGAGCGAGAAGACTCCCTCGCCTATGCCGACGACGGTCTTGCCGCTGTATTTTTCGGGAATAACGACGTCTGTTTCACTGCCGTTGTACTTTGTGAGGATATAATCCTCTCCGCTCTTCTCGTATTCAAACTTCGCGTAGGAGCACTCAGTGCACTCGAAGTCACTATTCAAAGTATGCGCCGTTTGACCGATTTCTCCCGTTTTGTCTATCTTATTTCCGCAACGCAAGCACTGATGCCAATGCCCCGAGGCGTCAAAGCTCCAAACGTCTTTGCCATCCTCATCCTTTTGAAAATCGTGCCCGAGAGGAGGTATTTCCTTATCCTCCGTCCTCTCGCGGCAGAGCGAACATTCGTCATGGCTTACGCCCGCCTCCGTACAGGTCGCCTCCTTGTCCACTTTCGTCGTAAACTGATGTTCGTGACTGCACGCGCACAGCGCGAAAACAAGCGTAAACGCCAATACGATCAACAATATCATGCGGAATTTTTTCATATTCCCTCCATCCGGCGGCGAGATAAGCGCCGCGCTACATAAAAAGCCTCGGACCCGAAGCCTATTATTTGTTATATAATAAAATATAATATCACATATACTGCGCGTTTGACAAGTTATTTTGACTTACAAAAAGAGGAACTCGGACAAACTTATTAAATCCATTCGTTACGTACAACGATGATAACGCTCTGAAACAGGCGTTATGTCTGCGCTTGAGCGCACTAGGGATATACGTTGGTATCTCGGACAAAGTTATTTAAATGACCCACCCTCGCCTCACGGCGTTCCCCGTGTCTTTACCCCACAAAATCACTGCGTAATTTTGCGGGGACCCCGATGTCACTCAGACAAACGTTACGTTATGCGCGCAAACACAAATCAAGCGTAACGGCGCGGCAGGGTTGGGGAAAAGCTTCGCTCGGACAGCGAGCTTCGTTTATACATTCACTCTTCATCCTCTACGTCCGCGATGATGTCGTACTTCATGCCCTCACTCACCGCGTTGACTATGGCTTGCTCGGTCGCTCTGACCGCCGCCGCCTGCAAGATCGCGAAGTTCGGCACAAGTTTGCTACCCTTGCTCAAACAGAACATAGCGTCGCCGTCGTAGTCCGTATGCACGGGGCGTATCGTCCTCGCAAGTCCGTTGTGCGCTATGCTTGCGAGCTTGTTTGCTTGCACCTTGTCGAGTTTCGCGTCCGTAATTATGCATCCGATGGTGGTATTCGTACCCAAAAGCAACTTCCCGTACTCCCCTTCCGCGAGGCATTTTTCGGTGTCGATGAAGCCGCCTTTACCCTTCGCGCCCGCGATGATCTTGCCGCTTTTTTGGTCTATGACGTCGCCCATGGCGTTGACGACGACAATAGCCGTGACATATGCGCCGAAAACCTTTAGAGTCGCCGCTCCTATGCCGCTCTTACACGCGTTTTTTATGCCTCTGATCTTGCCGACGGTCGCGCCCCTACCTGCGCCGATATTACCGAAATCGGGGGTTCTTGAGGCGTTTTGGCATGCTTTAACCCCGTATTCCGCTGTAGGGTAGTGATATTCCTTTTGGTTCAGATCGAAGATGACAGCGCCCGTCACAATGGGTACGATCTTGCCCGCCGTCTTATATCCGCAACCGTTGTCTTTAAGATATTCCATGACGCCAATCGTAGAGGCAATCCCGTATGCGGAGCCTCCCGAAAGCACGACGGCATGCACCTCGTCCATCATTTTTTCAGGGCGCAAAAGGTCCGTCTCCCTCGTCCCGGGAGCGCCTCCCCTCACGTCGCACCCGCCGACCGCGCCTTTTTTGCAAAGTATGGCGGTGACACCCGTAAATTCGTCCTGAAAATGTCCGATTTCAAACCCTCTCGGAATAAATATTTGCATACGATCCTCCTGACTTTTCCTGCAATCATTTTAAACTTAAATGCGTAAAAACACAACCTCTTTAAGCATTTTGCCGCCCACAGCGTAAAATTTTGCCAAAATTGCCGCCCGAAACATTTTTCCCTTGACGTACGCGGACTTTGCGCTTAAAATACTTATATAATAAAATCAATACGTATCGTACTCAACATATTCTGTTTTCGGGAGGTGTCATTTGACAGCGTCCACATCAAAACTTCGTCTTGCGTTCACGCTTATGCTTGCGATTTTGACAGTACTTGTCGCAGTCGTTTTCATAGGCGAGATCGCGGACCTATATTATTCCTCGCTCGGCACAGGCGGCCCCGCCTACACTCCCGACGCGCTGAGGGAGAATTTGATCGCGCCTTTCGTGTTCCTCTTCTTGTGGGTAGGCGTGGCTATTGCGGCGTACGTAATTTTCGAGGTGTATCCCGCGCCGAAGTCGCGTGCGTCCTCGAAGGACAACTCCCGCACGCTTGCCCTCCTGCGCGGGCGGATCCCCGAACACGGCTCTTCAGCCGAGTTTATAGAGGCGAGAAGCAATATAAACGGCATGCGCCGAGTGCGCGTCTGCGTATGGAGCGCGGCGATCGTCGTATGCGTAGCGGGCGCTATATACGTGTTTGTCTATCTCATTGATCCCGCGCATTATCATCCGAACGCCCTTCACGACGACGCGATGAATTTGGTGCGCCACGTCATAAGTTGGACGGCGGCAAGCCTCGTCGCATGCTTTGTAGCGGCGGGCGTAGAAGCGTATTCCGTGAGGCGGGAGCTTGATTTTGCGAAGATCGCCCTCAAGACGGGCGACAAGTCCACTCTTCCCGTCCCTCGCGTCTCTCGTCCCGTTTCCAAAAAGACGCGCACGGCGCTCCTTTGGACAGTGCGCGCGGCGGTCGCTGTCGTCGCTGTTTCCTTCATAATAGCGGGCGTGGGCAACGGCGGCGCGGACAGCGTGCTTGTCAAAGCGATAAACATCTGCACGGAGTGCATAGGTCTGGGGTGATAATATGAAAAACGCATTTTTGAAATTTTCAAGTTGGGTCAAAGATCATCTCCCCACAAAGCGCAGGTTGATACAGGTGTACGCCGCTCTACTCTTCAACGCCAACATCAAGGGATACATATCGGGCAGGATATACACGGGCAAGACGAAGTATGCATGCGTTCCGGGCATGAACTGCTACTCCTGTCCGGGCGCGGTGGGCAGTTGTCCCTTAGGCTCCCTTCAAAACGCGCTTGCCTCAAGCGGCAACACAGCCCCCTACTACGTCATAGGCATTCTGGCGCTCTTCGGACTTATCCTCGGCCGCACGATATGCGGTTATCTCTGCCCCGTGGGTCTGGGACAGGAACTTATATACAAACTGCGCACGCCAAAGCTCAAAAAGAACAAATTCACTCGCATACTCTCCTATCTCAAATATGTTCTGCTCATAGGCTTTGTCATCATCATACCGATTTTGTACGGACAGCAAAACATCGCCGTCCCCGGCTTTTGCAAGTATGTCTGTCCCGCGGGCACCTTCGGCGGCGGCCTCGGACTTCTGCTCAACCCGAGCAATCAGGACTACCTCGACATGCTGGGTCCCATCTTCACGTGGAAGTTCTGTCTGCTCATGGTGATAATGGCGGCTTGCGTATTCTGCTACCGCGCGTTCTGCCGTTTCCTCTGCCCTTTGGGGGCGATCTACGGCTTCTTCAACCGCTTCGCCTTCATAGGCGTGCACGTCGATAAGGACAATTGTACGGACTGCGGACTCTGCGTCAGCCACTGCAAGATGGACATCAGGCACGTTGGCGACCACGAGTGCATCAATTGCGGCGAGTGCATATCCGTCTGTCCCACAAAGGCGATAAGCTTCAAGGGCGGCAAGCTCTTCCTGCGCCGCAACGAGGTGGACGGCGGGACGGAACAGCCCGTCCTCAAGCTTTCCGCAAGCGAAAACGAAAGCGCAACGGACGGCTCCGCTTCGGACATTGCTCCCTCCGCGGACAACTCCTCCGTAACGATTTCCGCGGCAAACGACGAGGCGCATGCGAAAACAAGCTCAACTACGAGATATTCCGTCAAAATCGACGGCTATGCGGGGCTTGCGCCCATGACCGTCCCCGCCCTCGCGCTTGAGAGCGCGGGAATATCCGTCCCGACTCTCGCCCCCGATACGGGACTTCCGTCGGGCGGAAATGCGACAGAACCTGCCGAAAACGGTCAAAATACGACAAATTCCGACGATGATAGGACATTTTCCGCGTCGTCGGACGAAAACAGTTGCGAAACTCCTACATCCGAATCGCACGACAAAAGCGCGACAAGCCGAGCTTCATCGTCCGCGTCGACGGGCGCGAAGCTGAAAACCGCCGTGCGCACTCCCAAATTTTGGATGCAGTGCACAGCTGTTTTTCTTGCCCTCGCCCTGCTTATCGGCGCGTTCGTGTATTTCAACGTCATGCAAAAGGATTTGTCGATACAACCTTCCGTCAATGAAGTTTACCTCGGCACATACAGCGAGAGTGACGGCAACATCTCGATCGACATTTCGACGCCCGACATCGGACAAGTCAACGAAATATCGCTCGCCAAAACAGACGAGGGCTTGACGTTGACGCTGACATTGAGCTATAAAGGCAATTATGACGACGAAGTCGTACTCACCTATTCGGCTTTGCTTACAAAAGCCGCCCGCGACGCGCAAATCGAGGGTATGTACGGCGGCGAGATAGCGCTCGTGCACAGCAGTGTTGAGGGAGGCGACCATACGGAAGAGGATAATGGAGTCAAAAATTACGCGGGCGAGAGCGTATGCGCCATACTTAAAGGCGGCAACTTTGCCCTGCAAATCGGCAACGTGGGACGTCTGAGCGCGGGCATGCTTATCAACGATTTTTCTCTTCGTCTGTATCAAAAGGACGCGCAAGGCAACTACTCCCTCACTCAAAACGTATTCGATCTTTATGAACATATCGGCGAAGTGACCGTCATAAATTTCTGGGGCACGTGGTGCGGACCATGCGTGGCTGAACTTCCCTCCTTCGAAACGCTCAAAAAGAATCACCCGGACGTCACGGTAGTGGCGATACACGGCGAATCGACGGACGCGCCCAAGGGCACAAACCAAGACGAATATGTCAGCAATTTCATAAACGAGAAAGGCTGGGGAGAGATACTTTTCGCGCAAGACGTCATAGACAACCACGTCTGCCAAACCTTCCAATTGCTCGGCGGCAAAAACGCATGGCCAATGACGCTTATTGTCGACAGGTTCGGCAGAATTTCCTTTATGAGACAAGGCTCACTCACCTATAATATGCTCGAGGCGGAAGTGACAAAGTTGCTGTGACTTTCCCAAAAATGCACCCGACATAATGCCGCACGCAATGTGCGGCATTTTTATACCTGCCTTTTGTCGCATACAAAAATGCCGTACGTCGCGTACGGCATTTTGACTTAATTTTGAACTTTCTTTAAATAGCATTATCGGCTTCCTCGGGAAGTCACCGCGTCATTCGCTATTTGAGCGTTCGCCGCGTCACGCGCTCTTTGAAATTTCCCACGTGATGTCGGCGGACGTCGCGCAACGCACGACGAGATAATACTCGTTTTCGTCAATTTCAAAAGTTCCCGTCGCGCCTTTTACGCTTGCAATAGGAGTCGCCTCTTCCCCATCGGACAGCGCCATATACCCGTCGAGGTCGTATATCTCTATAGTGACGTCCGCGCTCGAAGCAGTCACGGAATATTTGCCCGCGCACTCCGCAAACGTATACCATATTTCCTTGCCCGCCGTCGCTTTCGCGCTGTACGAGCCGACTATGGCGTCTTTCTGATAGGGATCGTCCAACGTTCCGTCCCCGAGTTGCGAGTTTGCAATTGTCAGCGTAACGCTTCCCGCCTTGCCGTCCCTCAAATAGACCGAGAAAGTCTTTGAGCTTCCCTCGCTCACGTTCAGCGTATACGCAAAACCTTTGCCGTCCGCGCCGAGCGTCTGTCCGTCCGCTTCGAGCATAGCGCCCGCCGTTTTAGAGGACAGCTCGTACGACAGTCCCGTCGAGAAGTACAGCTTGCCGCCCGCGGGGACGTTCACTTCATACGTGCCCGCCTTGCGCACGGTGTACGGCTCCGCCAAAGTGCCCTTGCCTCCGAAGTCCGCGCCCTTATACTCCTCGCCGTAATATCCGCAGAGGAACAACCACTCGTATCCCTCGGGCAAGAACCATGTCGTACCCATATAATTGTCGGGCGTAAAATAGAAGTTTTGTATCTCGAGGTCGTTATACAGCAATGTCAAAAACTCGACGATCTGCTCGTTTACGGGATAGTATCCGTCCGAATTGCACATAGAGGTGTTGCTGTTGAGCGTCCCCGTATTCTCGTTTGTCGCGCCGGGCGCTATGGGCGTGCCGTCGCTGTCGATGAGATACCCTACGTATTCGCACAAGAAAGGCAGCCAATTTTCGCCTTGCAAGCCGTCCGCGTCCGCCCATTTGTAGGGATTTGTGCCTCCCGAAATGCGAGTTATACAAGTCATGGGCTGTCCGCCCTGAAGCGTAGCGTCGCACGGCCACGGTCCGTCGAGGTTGGCATACAGCAACGGTCCCTTCTCGTCGCCGAGATGATACGACCCGTCCGCCGCCTTCACGACGACGAAATTCGAGCAATTTGTGGGTATGGGGTGCAATATACCCTCTCCCTCCTGCGCTTTTGAAGGAGCAGGCGTTGCGTGCACGTCGCTGTATTGCGTCGGAGGCTTCGGCACATACGGTTCGTCCGACTTTTCCACCGTAACGGCAAACTCCAGCCCCGCGTCCTTCTCGTCCTCAAGCGCGATCTCGAAATAGAACACGCCTTCTGAGGTATATCCCATCGTGGAGCTTTCGTTGTTTGAAAACTCCAGCTCGAAATTCTTGTCCGTCAAGCTCTTATTGTCGTTGAATTGAGGGCGTCCGTCGTTGTCTCTTCCCGTCCTTGTGGGATTGTAAAGTCCGCCTATAGTCGTCCCGACGATCGTCTGCACCGAGACGTCCGCATTCCCGCGCGAATATATGAGATAAAGCGCGCCTTCGCTGTTTCTCGAATTGAATTGCAGATATATCCTTTGAGCGGCATTCTCGATTTTGAACTTATAATTGCCCTCGACTATGACGTATGCGTCAAACGAGAGCGACTCGATCTGCATGGAGTCGGCGCTGACGTAATGCGCCGTGCCGCTTCCCGAAATCGGAGCGATGTAGGCGAGATCGGGCAATCCGACGTCCGATCTCTCAAGTTTCACGGTCATGCTTGCGCTCTCTTTGGTCAATCTGAACGTCTTTTTTCCGTCTGCCGATCTGTATCCGGCGGGCAATTCCGACAAAGTCGCGTCGACGGGGTTGCCGCCCTCGGACTTATAGCTTGCCACGCCGTTTTGGTCCACGCTTACGCTCACCGCGTCGTGCGTCTTGCCCGACTCGATCTCGACAAAGGACACCTTTGTGCCCGCGGCGGGAGCGTTTTGGTCGGTGAGGACTTTCACCTCGTACGTCACAGCCGCGCTTGTCCCGTTTTTGTCCTTGCCGTCGTCGCAAGCCGCAAACAGGACCGAGGCGCACAAAAGCGCCGCGATCAGACATAAAACCGCCACACTTTTAAAATTTTTCTTCATAACTTGCTCCTACCAAAATATAAACCAATGCCCCCTTAGCGGGGGTATGATAAGATTTTATGCGTTTGGTCGCATTTTCCGCGCCGTTTAAGACTTATGCCTTCTCAAGTTGCACTGTTATCTTTTTGCCGAGATGGATTTGCAGATGACCGAACTTCTCAGGCATTTTGTAGCCATCGATCATCGCGTCGTCATTGAAATGCAAATTGCACACTTTGCAATTGAGGTCTGCAAGATTTTCTTCGTCTGCGACCAATATGGCAATACCGTCTTTATTTGTATCGACCATATGGCAAGCTCCCTCATTTCCGTCGGCGTCGACTTCGCACATCTGCACGCCGCAACCCTCGGCGGGGGTACCGTCGGGCAACAGCACTACAACTGTAAACTTGCCCGCTTCGCCTTTTTCTTCCTCGCCAAAGCCCGCTTTTTTCGGACCGCACGCGACAAGAGCGCACATTGTCGCGAGCAACAGCGCGACGACAAGCAAAATTATGAGTTTTTTGGTCATTGATTTCATAATTACTCCTTTTGAATTTCCTTGTATCAACGAAATCCTATTATTGTTTTATTTTCTCAGCCCTCGTACGGACCGATATATTCATAGTGGTAGCAAAGCCTCATCCAATCCGTCTGAAGCCCCGTCCAACCGTAGCGCTGGGCAAACAGTTTCAATATCGTGCAAAGCTCCTCGTTGAGCTTGAGGCAACCCGCGTCGAAGCCCTCTCCGCCGTACATTTCCTCGCTGTGATCCGCCGTCGTCTTGCTTTGCGCCTCAGCCAAATAATCCTTTATCTTTGGCGTGTAGTTTGCAAGATCCTCCTCGCCGCTCACGCCGACATATTGCCACATGGGAGTGACTATGGGCTGTCCGTTGCCGTCCACGACGGGAGCGCCTTCCAGGTCATAGTGCACAACGCCCTGTCCTCTCCAGCCTCTGAAGTCGAAGGCGTTGAAGAAGTTGTTGAGCAACAGATCTGTGATATCCCCGACTTTAGTGCATCCTTTGAGCAAGGCAAACGTCACGTTGTCGAAACTCACCGTATCGCCGTAGCTCACGCTTATCTGCGCCGCAAGCCTCTGCCAGTCGTCATCCGAGAGCGCCGCGCCGCCGTTTAGTTGGGTGAGCCTTGTGCTCGACAGGACGCTTGAAGGCATATTCTCAAACACTTCGGGGAATATCTTCTCCGTCAACCTCTTTCTTATATCGTTAGAGCTTGCCATCGTGATTATATCCGCAATGGACTGTTCCATAAAGCGCGTGCCGTGCAAGAAGTCGACGTATATCGGGTCGTTCTTGTCGGGTATCAAATTGCCCTGCGCGTCGCGTTTGGGCGTGCCGTCCTGCTCTCTCTGCGCGTCGTAATAGAAGCCGTCGTCCGCAAGCACGGGATAGGCGTTATTATAGTTTTTCAGAGCGCCCATCTCGCCGCCCTCGCCCTCTTCGAATGTGACCAGAGCGCGTGACACCGCCTGCCAGCTGTAGAATTTCTCGCCCAGATACTCCGTCGTAAACGTAAACTCGCCCGTGCCGCCGACGTCCGCCAAACTCACGGACAGATAGTACGTCTTGTCCTTTTCGAGATACCACGTCATTATGAAGTTCCAGCTCGCGTCGGGGTCCTCTCTCTCCTCGCCGAACTCCGTAATGATATTATTTACGTCCATGCCCTCCGCTCTCAGCCACGCGGTGGTATCGCTGAACTCGCTGCTCTGCGAGCGGAAACGATATGCGCCGCTCTTCACGGGCGTCAGCTTGTAAATTATGCCGCGCGGCATGATGACGCGGTCGATGACGACGTTGTTTTTGTAAACTTTGTCTATGTCGGACGTATCTTCAAATCTGCCTTGATGCACCTGCGCCATGGGTATCGCCGTCGCTTGCATAAGCCCGCGCACGGGGTTCCTGTCAAAGGTGCTTATGCCCTTGTCGCTTGAGTCGGCGCCGTAGTGCTCGAACCAGGTGCAAAACTCCAGCCACGCGTTGTCGTTACACTCGCTGTGCGCGTCCTGAGCGTAGGCGTTGAGCAAGTCGTGAAGCGTCTTATCCACGACAGTGAGTCCCGAAAGTTCGGAATTGTTCGCCGCCTGCAAATATGGCGTGATGGCTCGAGCGTTCGCGGATATTTCCTCGCCGAGTTCGGGCTTGAAAATGCCTATGCCCGCCGTCGCCGCCTCGGACACATTCCTCTGTTCGCCGCGCCTTACTTGATAGGGCATGAGCGAGAACAGGTTTGCAAGAATGTACGGCCCGTCTTGATTTTGATAGTGATAATATCCGTCCGGAGCAAGAACATACGGTGCATAGCTGTCGAAAAGTTTTGTGCTCTCGTTCCAATTCTTTGCCGCGTCGCGGGGCATATCCAGCGTTTGACTTTCCGCATTGACCTCCGCCTTAGAGATGAGGCGCACGTTTTTGATGTACACGATGTCCTCGCCGCCGCTGTCCATATCGTCCTTGTTGTAGAGGAGCGCAAGCTCATACTCGCCGGGTTCTTCCGCGACGAGCGCGTAGCACCTCTGCCACTTGTCCCAATACTCCGTACCCGTATAACTGTACACAAGCTCGGAATTTACAAACACATAGAAGAAGTCTCCCCAAAGCTCCGTAGAATATTTGAGGTCGAACACAAGCGCGACTTTGCCGCCGTTTTCGATGTCCTCCTCCGAAATAGTGACCTTCGTCTTTATCGTCGCAAAGGAGTAATCTTTATAGTGATTTGTAGGTCTCAACACCTTGACGTTTGCCCTTGCCGAACCGTCGCTTACTTCCGCGACCTCCCACGGCCAGCTGTACTCCGCGTCGTCGCCCTGTTCGGGATACCACTCGCCGTCGAAGCCGTCGCCGTTTATCGCCGCCTTGATCGTGGCGCTGTCCGCCTGTTGCACATCGGGCTTTAACCTCTCTTTTTCGGGTTCTTCGTCGCCGCCGTCCCCTTCACTGCTTCCGAAATTTTCCTGCACGTAGTCGTTTGCGGAATATTTTTGGAACAGCCCTTCAAAAACGTTGGTGCCCGAAGCGCCCGACTTTATCATCGCGATCCTTCCGTAGCGGTCGATGACGACGTTTGTGGGAAGCGCGTTCAACGAAATATATTGCGCGAAATGCACCTGCCCCAGCTCCTTATACGGACCGTCCGCAAAAAGCGGGAACGCAAGCGCGTTGTCGCCCGTATATCTCGAGGCGAAATTTCTCACCGCGACTTCGCTGTCCCACGACCCGAGGATACTGCTTACCGCCAGCACCTCGACATCGTTTTGATACTGCTTATAGGCTATATTCAAGCTCGGCATCTCGCCCACGCATGGACTGCACGAGGTGTTCCAGAAGTTTATGAGCACCATCTTTTTGTCCGCGAGTATCTGCGACAGCGTATAATTTGTGCCCGTGACCGCGTCTTCTATGGTGAAATCGAAGAAAATGTCGCCCTGACGATACATTCTGTCCGTCATCGGCTCTTTGGTGACTTTTGAGGGATAGGACAACCTTATTTTCTTCTCGCCGTTCGTCCTTCCCCTCGCGTCCGCGGGATCCGCAAAATAATAGCCGTTTGGCAAAGTCGAAATTTCGTATTCGTAGTCCGCGATCTCCACGCCGAAAGCCGCAATGCCGTTTGCGTTTGTCAGCTTAGGTTCGCCTACGGGCTGTCCGTCCTTGAAAAGCGTGACCGTAACGCCTTCCAACCTTGCTCCGCCCACGCTCTGCACCGTGAAGTTCAGATCGTTGTCGTCCACAAAACTCAATTTGAGCGTAGTATTTTCCTTGTTTGCGTCAAAGCCGAATTTGCCGTCGTTTGTAAGCGTCACGCTTTCGGGCGCGTCGGAAAGCTGTATGTCATACTTCGCGCTCTCGCCCTTAAATGTAAACTTGCCGTCCGCACCCGTCTTTCCGCTTGCAACCTGCTTGCCGTCCAGCGATACGTCGACAGTCACTCCCTCTATGGGCGCGCCCGTCATGCTTGTAAGCTCCACGCTTAAAGTCAGCTCGCTTTTGTTGCACCCCACAAAGACCGCCGTCCCCAGCAGTACCAAAAGTATTATGCACAGTATGATGTTCAAGCTTTTCTTCATACATCCCTCTCTTCAATACGCGTCCTTGCCGCCTCGTCGCTTCTCCCCGCGGGAGCAAGTACGGAATTACATTCGTCCGCATTTATATTTCGTAAACTAAATTTATGCTTAAATTTATTATATAATATCAAATGATAAGGCAACTTTTGCCATCTGTCAACGGAATTTACATAAATATTCAAACATTAAGCTTTTTAAGCCCCGCATATTCGATATTTATGCATTTTGCAAATTTATACAGCATATTTATGCATAATTTATTCGAATATATTGCATATGAGCGATTTTGCCGTATAAATGAGCGTCGCGGGATCTCATTACGCGTTATATCGTCATGTCCGACCGCGCTTATATTTTACGTTTGCCATGACCCGGCTGAACGCAACCTCTGTCCTAGCTTGACTATATACTGACGACGCATAGTCTGAGCGAACTTATATTTTATGCCCGCCGTGTCCGAGCGATAAACGCAACCCCCTGCCCGAGCGTCCCTATACACACCTTCCGCTCTGTCCGAGCTACTAACGTTTTTCGTACTTGAGTTTGTTGTTTCTATATTTTTCGATATTCTGTTGCTATATGCCCGTCATTTTGCTATAATGTGAAAAAAGGTGGAATATGTTGTGCTTTTGGCTTGAAAGTTTTGATGAAACAAACATCTTCGTCACGCTTTGGGACGACGTGGAGACTCCGAGGGGCGTCATCCAGCTTATGCACGGTATGGGCGAATACGCGGGCAGATATGACGAACTTGCGCGCTATTTCAACTCCCGCGGCTACATCGTGTTTGCCGACGACCATCGCGCCCACGGCAGGACGGAGACGGACGAGAAGCGCGGCAATCACCCCGGCGACATCTTTTTAAAGACCTTAAAAGACGAGCTTTTTTTCCGCGAATGGCTGAAAAAGAAGTATGAACATCTGCCCGTTTTCCTGCTCGGTCACAGCTACGGCAGTTTCCTCTCGCAGGCGTTTGCGCAGGCGGGCACGGACGTGAGGGCTATTGCCCTTCTCGGCTCCGGTTATATGAAAAAAACATTCACTCTCGGCAAATGCGCTCTCGCTCCCGTGTGGCTCTTCGCCAAAAATTGGCGCCCGAAATTTGCGGACAAGATCTCTCAAACCAAATACAAATACGAAGGCGACAGCGGCAAGTCGCAGTGGCTAAACTCCGTCAAAGCGCGCCGCGAGGAGTACGACGACGACAAATACGTCCACGTCACAATGAGCGTAAACTTCGACTTTTGCATGATGCGCGCCGTAAGCAAGCTCTACTCCAAAAAGGCGCTCGCCCGCCTCAATCCCCTCACCGCGATAGGAATATTCTCGGGCGACGGCGACCCCATCGGCGACTACGGCAAAGGCGCGCAAAAACTTTACGACATGTACAACTCGCTCGATCTTCCCTGCGAGCTTCACCTCTACAAAGGCGCCCGCCACGAGATCGCCTACGACCATTGCGCCGATCAGGTCCGCGACGACATCGTCGATTTCTTCGACAAATTCATCGTCTATCACCAAACCTCCATCGACGAACTCGTCGCCGAGGCCTCAGACGAAGATTGATATTTGTTAAACTCAAGTGCGAAAAGCGTTGGCGACTCGGACATGGCGTCGCTCGGACATGGCAAACGACGGTATATAAGTGGCCTCAGACAAAGTTTTCGTTATAAGCCCAGACAAACTTTTTAATTTTTCCGTTTTGGGCATACCCCTTTACAGCGTAAGTGTAGGAACTCTATCGGGGTCCCCATAACAATGAGTGATGATGTAACACCGTGTAGAAACGCATAGCCGGTGGAACGAATTTTATGGGGTATATGATCGGGGTCCCCATAATAATGAGTGACGATGTCACTTTTTAAATAAGCATTACGTGAGTGGAACGAATTTTATGGGGTGATTTTAGGGGGAGGCTCCCGCTGACTAGCGGGTGGTGGGGGTCCCGGAGAAAACATATAAACTATGCGTGACGTATATTACAAGAACGCAAAGCCAAAATTTACGTAAAATATAAACATCGCCCGGACAAGACAAACGTAAATATCAAGCTTTCATGCTGGAGTTTGGCACTTGCAAACAATCAAAAAGCGCGCGAACTAGCAACATAAAGTTGCGACGTTCGCGCGTTTTTAGCTTGGGGTGCAGGGGACGAAGTCCCTTGCCGAGACATGGGGCGAGAAGCCTCGCATAGGACGACGCGTAGCCGCATTATTTCAGAAAATATATTTCTTGTCTGACACGCCGAGCGAGCGAAGTTCGTTTTTGAGTTTGTCGTAGTAGAGTCCGAGGTAGTAGCGCATATTCGGGGATGCGTTGAATGCGGCGAGCGCGATGGACGGATCCAGCGACATATAAAACTCGTAAGCGATCTCGTAGCGTTTTGCATAGTTTTCCTGTTTTTCGCCCTGATAGCCGTACTTCTCTTCCTGTTTTTGCAGAGCTAGTTCCTGCTCCTGTTTTTGTTTTTCGCGCTCGGCGAGGTATTTGTTGATGTCCTGCTCTCTCTCGTAAGCGAATTCCGCCTGACGGCTTCTGATGTCGGCGTTGTATTTATCCCACTTTTCGACTTCCTTATCGCGCTCTTTTTTAAGCTCATCGATCTCCTTGCTCAAATCTATCGCCGCCTCCATATCCAGCTGTTCGAGCGCTCCGTTGAGCTGTGTTTCAAGCGACGCGAGCTTGTCGTCGAGGGCGGCGATTTGGTTTTGATAATCATTTTTCGCGCTCTCTTCCTCGTTCTGTTTTTGTCCGCTCAACTCGCCTAACACGGACGAGAGTATGCTTCCGCGGGATACGCCCTGTTTTATAGCGTCGTCCTTTGCTTCCTCGCCCTTCTCGGCATATTTGTCGTCGAGCGCGGAAAATTGCTCGTCGAGCTTGCGTTTTGCCTTCGCCTTGTCAGAGGCGACGTCCGCGACGTCCTCGTCGTAGTCGTTTTGAAGTTTTTTCTGTTTTGCCGCCTTCCGCTCGTCGTTTCTCGCCTTTGCGCCCGCCTCAATTTCCTCGTCCGTTTCCGCCTCGTACTCGTACTCTCTCAGCCCGGAGTCGGACGGGAACAGCTTTTCGAGGTCGGGTTCCTCCTCTTTTACGCTGTCATTATATTGCTTATCCAGCTCCTCGAGTTGTCGGACGATGTCTTTTTCGCGCTCGAGCGCGTCGTCTATGCCCTTTCTTTTTTCCTGTTCGCGTTCTTCCTTTGTCTTGAACAGGTCTTTGAATTCATCCCATAACGATTTTGCCATACTTACTCCTTGGGCGCCTCCAGAGCGTCCACTCTTGATTTAAGTCTTTCCACCGCCAAAGCGAGTTCCTCGACCATGTCGGCGAGTTCGTTCAAATTCATACTTCCTCCTATGGGTGCGGGGTCAGTTGCCGTGCACCTCAATTTCCATAGTTATAGGCGCGACGTACGCCACGGCCTTGTCCGATCTCAATATAAGACCTATTTTGCGTCCTTTTGCGCCCACGTTGAAGCGCTGTACGAACACGCTCGCCCGCACGTCGAACGAATATTCTTTGGTATCGACGACGACCGTGAGAGTCATAGGCTCTTCCGATGCCACGCTCACGCGCTCGACGGTCTTTTGCCTGAATGTGCCGAGGGTGGACTCGTCGTACTGATAGGTTTTGGAGGTCGGCGTTCCCAATATTTTGCCGCTCGTCGAAAACATGCCTATCCTGCAAGCGTTCGACTCGTCTCTGAACCCCAGGTACATTCTTTCCTTGCCGCCCGCTTTGACGGCGAGCAGATATGAAGCTTCCGCGCCCGTGACGTAGGAGAAGAGGTCCGTACTCGGCTCGTATCTCAACACCCGCATGGGACGTCTTGAGTCCCCCATATGGAAAGTGAGCATATACAGCCCTTCCAAATATGCCGCGCTCATATCCTCGGAGTTGTTGATCTGCGGCAGTTCTTTGGCGATGCGGCGCACGGTGTAGCCGTCGAAATCGTACAATTTTCCGCCCGCCATAAAAATGATCTTGCCGCCCGAAAACGCGATCGAGTTTTTGTATATGCGATCGGTGTCGACAAACACCCTCTTCAAAGTGAACTCGCTCTGTTTGCCGTACGCCGTCAGCCTGAAAATGCCGTACTCCCTGAAGATGTAGAGATACCCCAAAAACGACATGACTTTCAGAATATCCCCGAAATTGTCGTCAAAGGTGATATATCCCGCCTCTTCAGCGCTCACCTTCCAATTGAACGGGTCGTAATCGTCTGAGAACCACAGTTTGGGTCTCGCGCCGTTGACCCCGCCGAACAGCCTTTCGGAGTGCGTCTCGAAACAAGCGAAACGAGGAGCGCTGCTCGAGTACAGCGGAGTCATATCGTCGATCATAAACAGCGGGTCGTCTTCTGAGCACAGCATGAGCAGATCTCTGCCGTCAAAGTTGTAGTTGACCGCCTGCACGTTCTTTCCGAGCAGTTTGAGATTTGGCACCTTTTTCCACTCGGAGCCTTCCGCAAACAGACTCAAAGAATAAACTTCGCCGTTTATCGCCTTCATGATCAGCCTGTCGTCGCGTTCGCCCTCCTTCGTCGAGAATTTGTAGTAGTACAGCCCGTCCACGGGCAAAGGAGCGTCGGGTATGAGCGCGTCGTTTGCCAAATCGCGGGCTTCGTCTATGCCGATATTCCCCGTGAGACAGCCGTTTTCAAACACGAAATTTTGCGCGTATGTGCCGTAGGCTGGGTCGATGTTTTCCGCGCTCGTATTCGGGCCTATCCCTTTGAAACCGAATTGCACGAACCTTGTGCGCGTATGCGGATAAAGCCTCACTTGCTCCACCTCCCCGCTTTGAGTTTAAGCTCCTTGCCCCTGTATTTGAGTTTCCAAAGCTTTTCCCTGTAGGACGCGTCGTAGCTCTTTGCAAGCTCGTAGACGCCCGACGCGAAGTAATATTGCGCAAGCATGCCGTCCGTAATGAGGTCGTCGGACGCGCCTATAAAATCCACTTTCGTATCTAAGTCCAGCTCCGTATCGGGCATATAGGCGTACGTCAGCGTCATCTCGCCGCTCTCGGTGGCGTAGATGTTTTCCGCGTCCGTCTTAAACTCCAGCCTTTTGGAGTCCTTCACGACGCATATGGGGTACAGTATGCGTTTGCTAAGCTCCGTCGCGCTCAGTTTTTTGTCCTTAAACACGACCTTTTCCTTTGTCCACAGCGGGATATATTCCGCCAAAAGTTCCCTGCTCACCGCCGTGAGCGAATAGATGAGCGCTTGTTGCAACAATTTTTCCCTGTCCGTTTGCACCGATCTTTTGGTGAAATCTTCCACGTTCATCTTTTCGAGGCTTCTCTGTATCAAAAATTTAACGGTCATAAAACTTCCTCCACTTTTTCCATGACTCTGTCTCGGACGACGTCGAGTTTTTCCCTTTCCTTTTGCGCGTTCTGCTTTTCCAGCCTACTCAAAAGCTCGTCCGCATTTTCCACTCTCGTCTCCCTTACAAGCGACAGCGTCCTCTCGTCAAGCCTTGCAAAGGGCACTGCTATTTGCAGTGCCCCGCAAGCATGGATCTCGAAGCGATGCTTATTCAAGTTTCGATACACCTCATATCTCGGGTCTATCTCCTTCAGCCTCGACGCTATGTCGAGCACATCGCTCGTGATCTTTTCAAGCGCGTCCATCAGATGTACACCGCCTCTATCGTCATATCTTGATTGACGGGATCTGTGAAATCGTAGGATTGACCGTTGTACTGCCATTCGTAGAATGTCGAATGCAGTTTTGTGGGAGACGTGGGCGCAGACGCCGTCCTTCCGGGAGGCACGATCTGCGAATTGATGTATGAGCCGCCGTTGGTGTTGAAGGTCACGATGTAATGGTCGGGGATATTCGAGCCTTTGAAGGTGAGCTTCGCCTGTCCGATGGGGCGCTCGCACAGAAGGTCCGCATACTTGACGAGGGTCGCGCTGTAGCACGCCTTCGTAGCGTTTTGTCTGAGCACGCTGCCGCCGTCGCCCTCAAGCCATCTCCAATCGCACAGCTGGTGCAACTTGAAGTCGTCGGTGTTGAGCAGATATACGTCCGTTTCGGGCACAAATCTGTCCACGATGAAGGGTATGCCGTTGTAGCTGAGCGCCTTATAGCCGCCGTCGAGTTGCATATAGTCCATGTTCATGCGAATGCCTTTGATGAACTCTATGTACTGCTTGCGGGTGTTGTAGGAACCGACGATCATGTTGATATGTCCGCCCGACGCCTGCTCCACAAAATCGATGGCGTCCTGCATTGCGGAGGAGGTCACCGCTCCGTCAGATGTCAGCGTGTAGGGATTGAGGAAAGGATACGCCTCTCTCGAGAGACCGTAGAGCGTTTGAGAGCCGCCGAATATTGCGCCGAGACCTGTGAGTTCCTTGTCCTTAGAACCTTGCACGTACAGTTTGTAGTTTTCGTCGCGCTTGCCCGCCGCCGCCTTTGACAGCTTCACGACTTTGTTCTGTCTGTCTATGGAGACGATGCGCGCTCCCGTGACGTCCGCGCTGTCCTCGGGATTGTACAGGTCGACGTTCATGCCTTCCTCGAGATTGTTGAGAG
>CANQBO010000026.1 GCA_947589475.1 uncultured Clostridia bacterium | reverse complement strand
CTTAAACTACCAAACAGCAGAGGACTTGTGGAATAATGAACTACAAAAAGTGTTGCACTTCATTTGACAATTTACCAGGGGTATGCTCACGCTCGGACAGGGCGAACTTAGCGTATAGGCACGCTCGGACAATGCTAACGTAAATTACAAGCTCTCACGCGGGAGTTTTGGCACTTGCATACAAGCAAAATGCGCAAACTAGGCGATGAAAGAGCCTAGCTTGCGCATTTTTCGCTTGGGTTTGCAAAGGGCAAATCGCCCCTTGCCGAGGCGCGGGGCGCGTAGCCCGCATAGGACTTTTCTACGCTTCTTTTTTGTGGGTGGAGTCTAGCATATTTTTTACGGATACATAATCGGAGGCGAGTTGGATTATGTAGCGTTGGCGCTCCTCGTGGGAGAGGGTGCCGAGGAGTTTTTTGTCGGCGAGTTGAGAGATAGGATCGACGACCTCTTCGCCGTGGCTTTTTAGCTCGGTCAATTTGATGAAGATCTCCCTTTGCCTCGGAGTTATGTTTGCGGGCGCGGCGGGAGAGCCGTACTCTCCTTTTGCGAGGCGCGCCTTTGCCTGATTTGCAAGATCCCGCATGGGGCATTTCGGATGTTTGACGTTGCTCATGTGTTTCACCTTCGCCTCATACTACCATATATTGGGGGCGAATGAAACAAGTCCGCAAAGACAGACAAAAATGCCGTTTATCTTTTTTAAAACGGCAAAAACGCACCCCATATGGCAAAAACTTTCGAGTACAGCCTTATTGCGAGGATAAGCGCGAAATTATTTTGGAGGCTTTTGTTTATCCTTGCCTCTTTTTGACGCAATACGTCGTCTGACAAGTCGCGCGGATAGGGGAAGCACGCTCGCCCCCGCGAGATAGGCGACAATGCCGTACGGTTCGGGCTTTCCGCCCAGAAAAAATTCCGTGCAGAGCAACGCTCCCGCCGCAAGCGCGAGAGTGGCAAAAAGGTCGCAAAGCACGCGTTCGATGGCAGAGGACTTTCTCAGATACAGCAGGGCGAATATGCCTGCGGCAAGTCCGAGCGCGAAGCAAAGTCCGAATGCCGCCGCCTGTCGATCGGCGCGCGCTCCCAAAGATACGGCGGCAAGAGCGCTTGAAAAATATAGCGTACAAGACATACAAGCTCCTTTTTGGTTTGCGCGTGAGAAACGGCGCGCTTGCTAAGATAGCGTCCGACGACGGGGTTTATTTCAAAGCGTGGCGCATGCGCCGCCGAAGCGAATGAGTATGGGCGTTTAGGGCGCGATCATTTGAATATGCGCTTAACGAACGACGTGGAGCCTTGCGATGAGTATTTGAGAGTATGCACCGTGCCCAAAACGCTGAGTTTGCCGTTTTCGACGTCGAGATTTTTTACGGAAAGGTCCTGCCCCGTGATGTACAGCGTTTCGCCGTCCAAAATCACGGTGACGTTTTTGTCCGTAAATACGGGGACGTCCCTGACGCCCGTCATGCTCAAGGCGCGGTGGTGATCCAGCTCCAGCCTGTGGCCTTCCTTTGGCTTAAAGTCCTTCGCGCGCTCGCTTTCGGCGGCGGAAGGGGCGATCACGTTATTTTTTGAAGCGGTCGTTTTGTCCATATGCACTCCTTTTCATTGACAATGATATTAAAAAAGAATAAAATATATTCATCAATTTTCAAGAGGGAGGGATACTGTCTTGTCAAAAGAGGAAAGAGGCGTACAATTTGATTGCTCGGCAAGATTTTACCCCATCATAGCCTCCAAAAAGTCGCAGAGCCTCTATCATATCGCTCTCAAGCTGGACGGAGCGGTGGACAAAGAGACTCTCCGCCGCGCGGTCGAGGACGTATTGGAGAAGTTTCCAACGTTTGCGACCAAACTCAGGCGCGGATATGCATGGTACAGCCTTGTGCCAAACGACGCGCCCGTACCCATCGTCGATTTCGACGGCAAGATACTCAAACCTCTCGACAAAGATTCCACGGGCGGCTATTTATTCCGCATGAGCGTGAGGGACGACGAGATACACATCGACTTCTTCCACGGGCTGGCGGACGGCGCAGGTTCTCTTGGGTTTGTGCTCGCGGTGATAAAGAGGATGAGGACGCTCGAGGGCAAGACGATGCCCGACGACGGCGTGGTCGGCGCGGACTTTATCCCCTCCGATGAAGAGAGCGAGGACGCTTTTTTAAGATATTATAAACCTATCAAATTCAAGGACGCGGACCTAAAGGGCATGGCGGGCAAGACTCCCTTCAGGCTTCACGGCACGCTCACGGAGGACTATGTCGCTACGCAATACGCGGCGGACGGCGCGGAGCTTTTGCAAGCCGCGCGAGCGGCGGGCGCGTCCGTCACGGCATATGTCGCGGCAATAGCGGCAAGCTGTCTCGAAAAACTCGCGGACAACAAAAAGCCCCTCGCGATCATGATACCCATCAATCTGAGGTCCGTCTTCCCCTCGCGTACGCAACGCAACTTCGTGCTGTTTGCGAGGATCGTCATAGAGCAGGGCAAGTGCAAATGCCTTGCGGACTATGTCGCCGAGGCGAAGCGCCAGCTCAAAGAGGGTACGGACAAGGACAGGCTTGAGAAAGAACTGTCCACGACGGTGAAAGGCATGACCTTGCCCGTCATGAACGCTCTTCCGCTTTGGTTGAAGAGGTTCGGCGCCTTTGTGGGGAGGCTGTTCATGCGCTCGAGGCAATCGATAATCATAAGCAACTTGGGACGTGTGACAGCCGCGCCCGAGTACGGCATAGAAAAGCTGATCTACAACCTCAACGTATCCAAAAACAACGTGCAGAATTTGGCGATAACCTCATTCGGAGGCGAGACGGTGTTCTCATTTACAAGCGCGATAAAGGAGGACGATCTAAAAAGGAGCTTCAAGGAGACGCTGGAGGGCGAGGGCGTAAAGCTTAGGCGACTTTGAGAGGAAAGGCGAGAGTACGCGAGGAAAGGAATATTGCAAAAATGAGCATATGTCGCGTAATTTGTCAAGCGGCGCACCCATTGAGCGCAAAATAACGCGCGAGATAAGCGCGGGAAAAGCAGAATAAATAAAAACCGCTTTCAAAGCGGGGATATAGAGGAAATTTGTATGAAACGTTTAAGCTCCGAGGAGCTGAGAAAGCTCTATCTTGATTTTTATCATTCCAAAGAGCACGCGATCATCGCGTCCGCGTCTTTGATCCCCGAAAACGACCCCACCGTGCTGTTCACGACGGCGGGCATGCATCCGCTCGTGCCCTATCTGCTGGGAGAGAAGCATCCCGCGGGCAAGCGCCTCACGGACGTGCAGATATGCGTGCGCACGGGCGACATCGACGAGGTGGGCGACGCCTCGCATTGCACTTTCTTCGAGATGCTGGGAAGTTGGTCTCTCGGCGACTACTTCAAGAAGGAAGCCATAGAGTGGGCGAAGGAACTTTTGCTTGAAAAGATAGGCTTCGACCCCGAAAAATTTGCGGTCACGGTGTTCGCGGGCAACGAGGACTGCCCGCGCGACGAGGAGAGCGCGAGCGTGTGGAGGTCTCTCGGCATCCCCGAGGACAGGATATTCTATCTCGACAAAAAGCACAATTGGTGGGGACCCGCGGGCGTCACGGGACCCTGCGGACCGGATACGGAGATGTTTATCGACACCGGCAAGCCGAAGTGCTCCGAGGAGTGCTCGCCCGCCTGCGACTGCGGAAAGTATCTCGAGATAGGCAACAACGTGTTCATGCAATATTTCAAGAATGCTGACGGCACATTCTCTCCCCTCAAACAGAAAAACGTGGATCAGGGCATGGGACTTGAGCGCATGCTGTGCATCATAAACGGCTATAAGTCCGTGTACGAGACGGACCTGTTTGCGTTTGCGATAAGCAAGCTCGAGCAGCTCAGCGGCAAGAAGTACGGCGAGGACGAGAAGATCACCGCCGCCATGCGCATAATCGCCGACCACACGAGGACGGCGACGTTCATAATCGGCGACATCAAGGGAATTTCCCCCTCCAACGTGGATCAGGGCTATGTGCTCCGCCGCCTCATACGCCGCGCGATGAGATATTGCCGCACGCTGGGCGTGGACGACAGCGCCATCACGGAGCTTGCAAAACTGTATGTGGAAAAATATAAGGACGCCTATCCGTATATCAAGGATAACGAGGCGCGCATATTAAAAGAGCTGGACCTCGAAAAGGACAAGTTTGCAAAGACGATAGAACAGGGACTCAAGGAATTCGACAAGATCGTCGCGCACCTGCCCGAGGGTATGAGAGTTTTCCCCGGCAAGACGGCTTTCAGACTGTACGACACTTTCGGCTTCCCCATAGAGATGACCGCGGAGCTTGCAAGAGAGAAGGGATACGAGCTTGACAGAGCGGGCTACGACAAGGCGTTTGCCGACCATCAAGCCCTCAGCAAGGCGGGCGCGGAGCAGAAGTTCAAGGGCGGACTTGCCGACGGCGGCGAGCTGACCGCGAGACTGCACAGCGCGACGCACCTGCTCAACGCCGCGCTTAAGAAGGTGTTGCACGACGACAATATACAGCAAAAGGGAAGCAATATCACGGCGGAAAGGTTGAGATTCGACTTCAACTTCCCGAGACCGCTCACGGCGGAGGAAATAGCCGAGGTGGAAAGGCTGGTCAACGAGCAGATCGCCCTTGACGTCCCCGTAAAGCTGGAGGAAATGTCCGTCGAAGAGGCGAAGGCGCAGGGCGCCGTGGGCGTGTTCACGTCAAAATACGGCGAGATCGTCAAGGTGTATACCATAGGCTTCTCGAAGGAAATATGCGGAGGTCCGCACGCAAAGCGCACGGGAGAGCTGGGCACTTTCAAGATAATCAAGGAGCAAAGCTCCTCCGCCGGCGTGAGAAGGATAAAAGCTATTTTGGAATAACAACTTATTGTCCGAGCGATGTCGCGTAGCAAACGATTTTGCGAAACGTACGCAGTGAAGGCGTGGGTTCTTCACCCCACGAAAGCATTTTTCGTGGGATGAGGCTTATGGCGGCATATAAGTCGGCAGGGACCCCCCCCACACCACCCGCTCCCGCTATTCAGCGAGAGCCTCCCCCTAAAATCACCCCACAAAATCACTGCGTAATTTTGCGGGGACCCCGTATCCTATACCCCACAAAATCACTGCGTAATTTTGCGGGGACCCCCGTATCCTATACCCCACAAAATCACTGCGTAATTTTGCGGGGACCCCGTATCGCTCGGAATGACAACTTGTATAACCTGTCATGTTGAGCCTGTCGAAACATCCCCTTTGTAGAGGACGAACCCTTGCATCGTGGGATTCCTCGACTTCGCTCGGAATGACATCGTGATACCGGGGGATTACCCGACTTCGCTTCGCTACGCTCGGAATGACAACAAAATCAGAGTGACGATCCCCTCAGGATAGATAAGGTTAGGAGATAGGCGTTATGCAAAAATTCGACACCCATGTACATTCAAATCATTCGCATGACGGCAAGTTCGCAATTGACGAGCTTGCGCGGCTCGCTTCGTCGCGCGGCATAGACGGATTTTGTATCACGGACCACTGCGACTATGACCTCGAGTGGGGCGAGTGCACCTCTGCATTCACATGGAAAAAGCTGGACGTCCCGAAATATTATGAAAGCTATCTTCGCGCAAAAGAAGAGGTTGAAGCAGTCAAAAACGGTAGTTTAACTCTGCTTTTGGGCGTAGAGGCGGGTTTTTCCGAGAAAGGACGCGCAAACGAGAAATACGCTGAAATTATAGCCGAATACCCATTTGACGAAGTGATAAATTCCACGCATTGCGTCAACGGACGGGAGGCGTATTTTGCGGATTACTTCATATTTAAAAGCAAGCAAAAGGCGTACGGAGATTATCTCGACGCTGTGCTCGGGAGCCTCGACGCGCCCTATCCTTACGATGTCGTCGCGCACATCGGCTATATCATGCACGGCGCGCCGTATAGGGACAAAACTTTGAGATATGAAGATTTCCCCGACAAATTCGACGCCATATTCAAGGGCATAATAGAGCGGGGCAAGACCCTAGAGGTAAATTTCCACCACGAGACGGTGCCCGAAACGGGAGCACTGAAGAGATATTTCGAGTTGGGAGGCAGGGCAATATCCTACGGCGGGGACAGCCACCGCGGAGAGATCGGCGCGAGATTCGACGAATTTGAGACGCTTGCGAAAAGCATAGGGTTCGAGGGCTACAACTATTTTGTCAAGCACACTCCGGTTTTCGTGCCGTTTGACTGACATGAGTCTCGTAAAAACAAAAATAAACGGCGCAATTTTTTTAAATGCGCGCGTACTTATTGACTTAATTTGCTTTAAGGTATATATTATTAGGCGGAATAAAATTTTATGCGCGCTTGGCGCGCGGAGGTTTGTATGAGAAAAAATCTTGCAAAAGTGTTGGCGTCGGCAAGTTTTGTCGTCGCGCTCATCCTCATCGTGATCCTGCTTGTCACGGCATTCGGCGGCATCGATTTCGAGGAATTCGAGAGCAAGCTCGTGCGCGGGCTGTTGATCTCCATTTCCATCCTCTACATCTTGCTTGCCGGCATCACGATCACACTTCTCTTCATACAGGGCGAGGCTTTGCATGAGATCGTCATCAAAAACGGCAAGGGCGAAAGTATGCGCGTAAGCGTCGGCGTCGTCAAGAAGGAAGTCAAGAAGGCTTGCCACATGATCGAAGGCGTCAAATTCAAGAAGATCGCTCTTCTCGGCGACGGTTTCGGCGTTACGCTCAAGCTCAACATCAAGGTCGAGGACAAGGACCTTGACGAGGTCGAGATCGCAACAAGATGCTACATCGAAGATTGCATGGCAAAGACGTTCGGCTATCACTTCAACGCGATAGACATCAACATCATGCAACTCGTGCCCAAATATAAGGCAAACACCGAGGAAATAAATCAGGAAGTCGAAAAGCAACTCGAGATCAAACGCGAGGCGGAGGAGAAAGCTCTCGCCGAGAAGCGCGAGGCAGAGGCTCGTGAAGCCGCAATGAGAGAGGAACTTAGGTCTTCAGACGGATCCGCGCCCGAGGAAACGGCTGTCGCGGAGGAAGAGCCGTACGCGCCCGAGTATCCCGAAACGCCCGAGACGGAGACCCCCGCAGAGGAGACCGAGGAAGAGCATTCGGAAGAGCATACGGAAGAGAAAGCTTCCGACGAGACGACCGAGGACTGATATTTTAAGACAATTCGGCATAAGCGCCCCATTATGGGGCGCAATTTTGCCCGTTTAAAGGAGTATATATGAAAGAAGTTTATTTGACTCAAGAGGGGCTGGACGAGCTTCGTCAAAGGTTGGATTATCTCGTCCGCTATCTGCGCGGCGACGTCGCGAAGAAGTTGCAACACGCGCGCGAGCTGGGCGACCTCAGCGAAAACGCCGAGTACGACGCGGCGAAACAGGAAGAGGGACAGGTCGCTCAAGAGATCAAGGACATCGAAGAGCGCATCAAAAACGCGGTCATCATCGAGAAGAGCGGCAATCATAAAGTCGCAATGGGCAACACCGTCACCATCGAGTACCTCGGCGAGCTTGAGGAAGGCGAGGACGCGGTCATGCAGGTGCAGATCGTCGGCGAGACGGAGGCGGATTTCTCAAAGGGCAAGATAAGCAACGAGTCTCCTTTGGGGAAGGCGCTCATCGGCAAGAAAAGCGGCGACATCGCCAAATTCGCGACCCAGCACAGCGAAGAAGAGTACAAGATCCTCTCCATCAAATAATATCCACAAAAATAAAGGAGATTACCGCGGGCTTGCCCGCGGCGATTTTAATTGCTTATGGACGACAACAAAACCAATGTGCCTCAAGTCGACGAAAACGAGGTGCGGAAAGTCAGGATAGACAAACTTAATGAGCTGTCCGCGCGCGGTGCGGACCCATTTTGGCAGACTTCCTATGAGCGTACGGCTACGGCGGGCGAGATACTTGCCGACTTTGAGGCGTATGAGGGCAAAGAGGTGTCCGTCGCGGGCAGACTCGTCTCAAAGCGCGTCATGGGAAAAGCGAGCTTCGGACACATCACGGACAGCGACGGCAAAATTCAAGGCTATTTTTGCCGCGACGATATGGGCGTCGACGAATATCAAGATTTCAAAAAGCTGGACGTCGGCGACATAATCGGCATAAAGGGCAGCGTTTTCAAGACAAAGACGGGCGAGGTCTCCGTGCACGTCAAAAGCGCGACGTTGCTTGCAAAGTCTCTCCTTCCGCTTCCCGAAAAATTTCACGGGCTGAAGGATACGGAGCTTAGATATCGTCAACGCTATGTGGACCTCATCGCAAACCCCGAAGTCAAGGACGTATTCGTCAAGCGCAGTAAGATAATTTCCACCATACGTCGCGTGCTCGACGGCATGGGCTTCATCGAGGTGGAGACGCCCATTTTGAACACGCTAGCGGGCGGCGCCAACGCGCGTCCCTTCATCACTCACCACAACACGCTTGACATCGACATGTATATGCGCATCGCCACCGAGTTGCACTTAAAACGCCTCATAGTCGGCGGATTCGAAAAAGTGTACGAGATAGGCAGGCAGTTCCGCAACGAGGGCATGGACCCAAAACATAACCCCGAATTTACGACGATAGAGCTGTATCAGGCGTACGTAGACTACAAGGCGATGATGGACATCACCGAGCTTTTGTACACCACCGCCGCAAAAGAAGTGCTGGGCACCCTCGACATATCCTATCAGGGTACGCCTCTGCACCTCGCGTCGCCGTGGGAGCGCCTCACGATGATCGAGGCGGTCAAAAAGTATACGGGGCTTGACTTTGAGAACGAGCCTTTGGACGCTTTGATATGCCGCGCCAAAGCGGAGCTTGACCTCGAGCTTCCCGCGGACATAAGCTGGGGCAACGCTCTCTACAAGATTTTCGACGTGTGCGTGGAGGAAAAGCTGACGGGTCCCGTGTTCATCATGGACTACCCCGTCGAGGTCAGCCCGCTTGCAAAGCGCAAACCGTCCGATCCGCGCCTTACGGAAAGATTTGAGTTTTTCCTGTGCGCGACGGAGGGCGGCAACGCTTTCAGCGAGTTGAACGATCCCCTCGACCAGCGCAAACGTTTCGAGGCGCAGATGCAAGCGAAGGCGAAGGGCGACGAGGAGGCGCAACCCTACGACGAGGACTTCTGCACCGCGCTCGAGTACGGCATGCCTCCCACGGGCGGCCTCGGAATCGGCATAGACCGCATGGTGATGTTCCTCACGGACTCCGCGTCCATACGCGACGTACTGCTCTTCCCGACCATGCGCCCGACGACGCGCGCCTAGATCGCTCGGCTCGAAGCATTTGACAAAATAAAAGTTTTAAAATGGGAAAACCCGTCTGAAAATATTTTCAGACGGGTTTTTTATGCGGATTTCTTGTTTTTTATCACTCCGCGTCCCTTGTAAGAAGGTCGCCTTCAAGCAGGGGATAGGGGCAGGCGAAAGAGTAGATGTGTTGGACAAGTTTTGCGTCGTCCGTCACAGAGCCGTCCGCGGGGTCCGATATTTCGCCCAAAACGAAACGTTTGCCGTCCGCTGGAGAGGGCGAAAGGATGTTGATGGTATCGCCCGTTTTGAAGCGATTTCGCATCTCAACGGTGGCTATGCCCTCGCTGTAGGAGAGTACTGTCGCGACATATATCTCTTTTTCGCGGGTGCGCGTGCTGTCATAGCTTATGCTGTCGAGCGGCGCTCCAAACAAAAATCCCTCCGTATAGGGGCGGTGTGAGACGCGTTCGAGTTTTGCGTTGAGCGCCGCTTCGCGAGAGATATATCCGAGGGACAGATACTCGTCTATGGCTTCGCGGTAGGCGGAAGCGACGGTTGCGATGTAAAATTCGCTCTTCATGCGTCCCTCCACCTTGAGCGAGCATATTCCCGCCTCGGCAAGCGACGGTATGCGCGAGAGCAAGCGCATATCTTTGCTGTTTAGGATATATGTGCCGCGCGCGTCCTCTTCTATGGATAGAGGCTCGTCGGGGCGCTGTTCCTCTACGAGTTTATAGCTCCAACGGCAGGGCTGTACACACTCGCCCCTGTTCGCACTGCGCCCCGTGAAGTAGGAGGACATGAGGCATCTGCCGCTGTAACTCACGCACATCGCGCCGTGGCAGAAAGCCTCGAACTCAATATCGGGACAGGCGTCGTGCATAGCTTTTGCCTCCGAGAGGGAAAGCTCGCGCGCAAGCACTATGCGCTTTGCGCCCATAGACTTATAAAGCTGCACCGTGCGCGAGTTTAGAGTGTTCGCCTGAGTGGAAACGTGTATGGCAAGTTCGGGCGCAACTTCGCGGCACAGCGAAATGAGGCCGAGGTCGGATATAATAGCCGCGTCCGTGTGCACGGCTTGCAAAAAACGAAAAAAGTCGGCGGCGGGAGCTATGTCCGCGTCGTGCGCGAATATGTTGACCGCGACGTACACCTTTTTTCCGCGCTCATGCGCATAGGCTATGCCCTCACAGATGTCCTCGTCGCCGAAGTTGTCCGCATACGCGCGCAAAGAAAAATCCTTGCCGCCTATGTATACCGCGTCCGCGCCGAAATGCAGAGCGCATTTGAGTTTTTTGAGATTGCCCGCAGGCGTCAACAGTTCAAGCATACGTCATTTGAGGAGGGGAATGCCCGCAAGATAGATCAAGTCCTTTCTGTCGCGCGCGTCGCCCTCGGCAAGCACAAACGCCTTTTTCACGATGTTGCCGCCCGCAAGCGTCACGACCTTTTCTATGCCCAGCAGACTGCCGCCCGTGGACACGACGTCATCCACGATCGCCACCCGCTTGCCCTTGATGAGGTCCGCGTCGTGCTTGCTGAGGTACAGCGTCTGTTCCTCGCCCGTCGTTATCGACTTGACGGACGCCTCTATGCCGTCCTGCATGTACAGCTTTTTGCTCTTGCGGCACACCGCGTAAAATCGCTGTCCCAGCTCCCTCGCGACGACGTGCGCAAGCTGTAAACCCTTTGACTCCGCCGTGATGACGACGTCGCATGTGCCCTCAAGAAGTTTTGCGATCTGCTTGCCGCAATGCTCCGTCAGCTCCTGGTCGCCGTGCAGATTGAAAAAGCATATGCGCACCCCCGACGGCAATGGCAGTATGGGCAATTCCGTCTTGTATCCGCATATATCGATAGGATAGAATTTCTGACCTTCCATTTCGCACCTCATATAGTAATATAAACTTATATAGATAAACCTATATCATATATATTATATCAGCCCGCGGCGCAAAGTCAAGGACCCGCGCCGCAAAGTAAAGGGGCACTGCGAACGTTGTGTATAGGGACGATGGGGACGGGGGCTTGGACGGAGGATGCGTTATAAGTCGGGACCTCCACCACCGCGCAAAGCGCGGAGCCTCCCCCTAAACGAACGTTTGTCATCTACACTTATGTTATAAAGGAGGGGGATGCCCAAAGCTCGGACACGGCTGCCGTCCGTGTATAAGAACGCTCAGACAATGCTTCCGTCATAAATAAACAACACTCGGGCAGGGGGATTTCTCGACTACGCTCGAAATGACATTATAAATAAGCTGTCATGCTGAGCCTGTCGAAGCATCCCCAGGTTTTATAAAAAAATAGGACAATGCTAACGTTTATGTCAAGCTCTCACGCAGGAGTTTGTACTATGCTCACAGTCAAAACGCGCAAACCAAGCGATGAAAGAGCTTGAGTTTGCGCGTTTTTAGTGCGGGGTGCAGGGGACGAAGTCCCTTGCCTAGGGTGCGGGGCGAGTAGCCCTGCATAATATGAGTCAGGCGGCTTCTTTGACGGTCAATGTCACTTCGGGGGCGAAGGAAAGTGTGGAAAGGCAGTCGCGCTCCAAAGTCCTGCCGACGGACTGATAGGCTTTCGCTTGCAAGCCGAGGAAGTCGATATTCGACTCAAGGGAGACGGCGAAGAGCTTTTCCATGCGCTGAGTCAGCTCGTCCGCGAGGGCGTTCGCGGCGTTTTTTATGAGGGGACTTGCGCCTGTCAGGATCTCGTTGCTGTCCACGAATTGGTAGTCCAGCAGGTCGACCTTAAGTTGAATGGAGGCGGAAATTTTGCGACCCTTTGCGGAGGTGTTTACGCTCTTGTCGAGTATGCGGAACTCGAAGGACGTACCGTCTTTAGCGGTGTAGTTGAGCGATCCGTAGGTCGTTGTGGAAAGATAGATCGAGAGTATCTCGCTCAGCTCGTCGTCGAGGACGAGGTTGTTGCTATGATCGAATACGAGCACTTTGGACATATCGAATTGAAAGTTGTCCTTCAGCTCTTCTTTCTCGTCCTGCGGCTGGTCCTCAAGCTCGAGGGGAACGATGTATGGAATGGCTGTCGCCTCACTGCGCGATAGGGAGCGGGCAAGCAAGTCCTTTGCGGTCGTCTCGATGAGTCCGTCCGTGCCCTCGTTGTTGACTATTGCGGTCTGCAAAAAGTAGGGCGAGCTTACGGTGGTGCTTATGCGGGTGGCGAGCATTTCTTTTGGCGAGAGTGAACCCGTCACGATTATGGCTTGCTCGCGTAGTGCGTACATGGCGATGAGCGGATATATCGTTTGCAGGTGGTCGGGCTTCAGTGCGGCTTTTGACATAAAAAGCACTTCACAATGCGCAAGCGACACAATCAAACCCATTTTCTGCGAAATATCGTCCAAAGCGGATGACACGGTGTTGCCCTTTGCGGTGAATATGTCGAAGCGCTGTCCGCCCGTTCCGCTTGTGTTTGAGAGCATCTGTACGGATTGAGTCGTGACCTCGAACTGCCGCGTTTTTTCGTCGAAATCCACACCGACTCCCACGACGATCGCGGTCTTTGTCAGCGCGGGAGAATTGACGGTGCGCCCGAATATCAAGAGCAGTACGACCGCAAGCAACACTATTATCCACTTTGTACGCAGGGCGTATGATGTGACGTTGAGCTTTTTCATGAGTCCTCCTCCGCCTTGAGCGAACCGTTGTCAAGTGCGTCGAAATCCTGTTCCGCCTGCATTTTGAAGCCGCTCATTATGTTGTCGGCGAGGCTTGCGGGCGGTTCGGGATAGGGCAATTCGTACGGGACGTATTCGTCGTCGAGGCAACTAAATATGCCTGCGTATTTGCGTTTTGCGATGAGCGCCGTGGCAAGCATAAATACAGGCACTGCGACGGCGAGCGCGCTCATAGCGTACCCCATCTGCCGAGTCGAAAACTCCGCTACGGACCCGGAGGACGGCACAACTGCGATGATTACGACGACGGCAAGCGGAAAGAGTATGACAGCGGGCAGACGACTCTCCACGGCACGGTCGCATGCGGCGGTCGCTCCGAAATAGATGAAGGAGAGGGATAGCAGGGACACGGACACCGCGGCAAACAGATTTGTCCACTCCATGCGCCCTATTTCCATGGACAGCCTGTTGAAGCCCGCCATGTGTATAAGCAGGTCGGAAACCATTCGCAATGAATCGCCGTACGCCGCTACGCCCAGCATGACGGTGATAAGCACGGTGGCAAGCGCGATGACTATGCTTCCCGTGACGTAGGGGAGGCGTTTGTTTTTGACGCGCAAAAATGCAAAGGGTATCGCGTCGCCGATCCACAGTCCGAAGCGCGGCAGATTTTTGAAGAAGTCTGTCGGCTCCATTGAAAATATGGGCAGGTTGCGCCCGAAATCGTGATTTGTGTCGAAAAACACGAGGTTAAACACTATGAGTACAAAAAACACGGGGACAAGAATTTCAGTCGTGCGCGCGATCGTCCTCGAGCCTTTTATGCCGAGGTATAACGCGGGGAAGAGAAAAAGCAGATAGAGTAGGGACGGTTCCACGCCGCCAAACAGCTCGCGGGCGAGATAGGACACGCAGTAGCAAAAATAGAAGGTTCCTTTTAGTATAAGCCACACGCTTGCAAAGGCGCAACATATGCGATAGGGTTTTGACGCCGTGCACCGAAGCAGGTCGTCGCCGCGCATGCGTACAAAGGCGAATATGCATGCGGTTATGGCAAGCTCGACGACGGACATAGCTACAAACGCCCAAAGCGTGGAAGAGCCGTACTCCTCGTTTATCACTCCGGGAGCCGCGGACAGCTTGAAAGCTATGCCTATAGCGAAGATGAGGAAACCCGCTTGCGAGTTGTACACCGTGCCCGACGGCAGATTTTTGTATATACCGTGTTGAATTTTTACGTTTTTCATATATGCCTCAGTGTTTGCGTATGCGGGTGCGGTTTGCGGTTGGGATAGAGTAGGGTCTGTCCACCATGGACACCGTGCCTACCTTCAGTACAGCGTCCTGAAGATCGGGGTTTATGCGCGGCGCGTACGGCGAGAGATACGGCGTTCCGAAGTTGTCGAGGGAGCTTAAATATCCGATTATTACTATAGCCAAAATTACCATACCCACGAAGCCCGTCACCGCGCTTATAAGCAGGAACAATAGGCGCAATATGGATATCGTCCCCACCTGATCGGGCACGCAGAAAATGCCTATCGCGCTGAGGGCTATGACAAGCACGGACGGAGAGGAAATAAGCCCCGACTTGACCGCCGTGTCGCCGAGCACTATTGCGCCTACGACGGACAGGGATATGCCTAGATAGCGCGGCATGCGTATTGAGGCTTGATTGAGCACTTCAAACAGCATAAGCACGATGAGCATCTCTATCGCGGGCGGGAATGGAATCCCCGTCGTCGCCGCCATGAGCGTCATCAAAAACTTGAGAGGCAACAGTTGCAAATGAAAGGTTTGAAGCGCGATGTACGCCCCCGGGAGCAACACGGTGAGCAACGCGCCGATTATGCGGAACATGCGTATCATGGACGCGCGCCAATCCCCCGAATAGTAGTCGTAGCCGTCCTGAACATCCTCGAAAATGAGGTAGGGTAGAGTGATGACGATGGGCGAGCCGTCCACGATTATCGCTACGCGCCCTTCGAGCAGTTTCGCGCTGACTACGTCGGGTTTTTCGGACGTCCCCGCCTGCAAAAAGAAGGAAGTGCGCTTTGCCTGTACGAAGGACAGCACGTACGCGCTGTCTATCACCCCGTCGATGTCGATCTTGCTTATCTTTTCGTATATCTGCTTTATGACCTGTCTGTCAGCTACGCCTCGTATATGCAAAACAGCGACGGACGTCGTCGAATATCTGCCCACTTGAAAGGTGCGTATGACAAGGTCGGGAGTTTTGAGGCGGCGGCGCATCATGGAAAGGTTGGTCTTGATCTCTTCTATGAAGCCCTCGCGCGGTCCCTTGAGTACGCTCGACGTGGGCGGCTCCGTTATGGAGCGTTTTTCGGGTTTGCGCAGGGAGTAGACGTAGGCGTCCTCTTCGCCGTCTATGAAAAGCACTGCGTCGCCCTCAGCGATGGGACCGGGCGCGCTTATGGCGGGCACGGGGACAGCCGTTTCCGAAAAACATACCGTGCGCTCAAGTGCGTCCGCGTAAGGCTTTGAAAACTCGCTCGCCGCTATGAGAGGCTTCAATATGCTCTGTTCAAACAGCTCCCTGTCTATGCCGCCGTCGATATACGCGAAAGCGGCGCGTACGTCCGCAATGGTTAGCTCGCGCACCTTGAGGTCGTCGCTGAATGAAAACGTCTGTTGAAGTTTTGAAATTGCGTCATCTAAGTTCACGACCGCATTATTGACAAATCGCGCGTTTTATACGCGCAAACGCATGGATAAACATTCGATATTGCAAAATTCGACAAAATTCCTCATATGTTTGCGCTCGTCGCGAGCTTAGGGACGCTCACAATTCGCTTTCGCAAAATGCGGCGCCCGATTGCTATGTTCTTGACTATTTCGCGCGCGATGTGCTAAAATCATGTCGGAGGCGATCATGAAATATTACATCTTTTCGGACATACACGGCGCAACTTCAAACCTAAACGCGTTGCTTGACAAAATAGGCGACGAGCTTAAGGGCGGGACGGCAAAACTTGTTTTGCTCGGCGACATCTACAACCACGGACCGCGCAATCCCATTCCCGAGGACTACGCGCCCATGAAGGTGGCGGAGACGCTCAACAACTATAAGGAAGCGCTCATAGCCGTCAAGGGCAATTGCGACAGCGAAGTGGATGAGATGATAAGCGAATTCAAAATATACGCGGGATATTCGACAACCGTAGGCAGACATTGTGCGGTGTTTACGCACGGACACAAGTGCAATCCCGACCTGCCACGCGACGGACTGTCAAGCGGCGACGTCGTGTTTTACGGGCACTTCCACAGGGCGGCGCACAGACTTGTGGAAGGCGTGCACTATGTGTGCGTGGGCGCGCTGGGGATATATCCTCATGACGCGGGCGCGTCCTATGCAGTGCTCGACGGCAAACATGTCGCGGTGTTACCGGTGGACGGCTCAGAGCCTCTTATAAGTTTTGATTTGGAATGAGTTTAAGGCGCGCGATGAAATGAATGAGCGACCGTCTCGGCATATTTTTTGAATATGCGTGGAATTTTGCTCACTTAAGGGAAAAGTCATAAAAAATAAAAAACAGACCGCATACGCCCTGTCTCTTATAAGACGTATGCGGTTTTTTGGTTTCAAAGATCGAAGTTTTATGTTTCCCGAAACGGAATGGGTCTCCTCATTGCGCAGAACGCCGCGCGTTATGGAAATCATCGCAAAATACGGCGATAATGCTTGCGACATTCAGTAGATATTTCTTAGGTCGGGCAGGGCATATGCGAAAAACTCCTTGTAGGCGTTGCATTTTGCGACATCCAACCTTTCCCGCTTACAGCCGCCCGCGCACATTTTGAAATAGGCGCACTTTTTGCATTTGGCGTCCACCTTCAAGCTCTCTTTGATGAACTTTACGGCGATAGGGTGGTGGGAGAGCGCCTCGAAATCGCTGTCTTTGACGTTGCCCATGTCGTACTCGTCAAGGCAGTAGAAGTCGCAGGGATACACCGTGCCGTCCGCTTCTATGACGAATTGATGGGAACAATACCCGTTCATGCCGCACTGCTCCGCGACCTCGCCGCGCGCGAGTCTGACAAAGTTGTCGAATTGCCTTATCGAGGTGTACTCTCCCGCCTTTATGTCCGCAAGATACAGGCTGAACAGCTTTTTCAAAAACACCGCGTACTCCTTTTCGGAGGGGTAGGACGCGGCGTCGTAAGGCTGTCCGCCCAGCGGCTTGAGGCAGGGAATGAATTGCATAAATTTGAAGCCCTGCGCCTTGTAAAATGCGTATATGTCGGCAATATCCCTTACGACGGACCTGCTGAGCACGGTGAGGATGTTGAAAGGCACGTCGTGCTTTTTGAGGTAGCCCACGCCGCGCATTATGTCGGGATAGGCGGGGGTGCCGTCCGCCCTCACGCGGCAGACATTGTCCGCCTCCGCGCCGTCCAGAGAAAGGCCCAAAAGGTAGTTGTATTTTTTGAATATCTCGCACCACTCGTCGTCTATCAATGTGCCGTTGGTCTGTATGACGAGGGCGGTATTTTTGTGCGAGGAGACAAGCTCGCCCGCTCTTTTAAAGAATTCCTTGCCTCTTAGCAGAGGTTCGCCGCCCTGAAAGGATAAATAAAGACGGTCCTCGCCCGTGAAGGCGAGGGCTTTTGACACGATGTCCTCAAGAAGCGCCTCGCTCATCATCCCCTTGCTGTAGCTCTCGCGCATACCCGAAAGGGAGTGGTAGAAGCAATAGGTGCATCTCAAATTGCAGTTGCCCGAAGCGGGCTTCAGCATCACGGATAAGTTCAAATCCTACCTCATCCTATCATTTTATTATTCCGCGTCTGTTGGTCTTAAGCTCTTGTCTGAAGTCGAGCAGTTGATTTTTGAGCTTTAGCGCGATGTCCGAGTATGTCTTTGAAACATTGTAGCCCTCGATGGGGTCGAGGTCGAGATTGAACAGATAATTCTTGTAATATTGATCTATGAACGCGCTGTTCTCGTTGATGACGTTGAGGTAATACTTGAAGTCGTACGGCGTGTCGCCTATATCCGCCGCCATCTGCAGGCTTTGCACCGTGCCCTTCTTTATGTAGTAGAGCGCGCGGTAGTTGCCCTCGCTGTCAAGCACTTTGGCGTTTGCGGGCAGTTCGCCCGTCAAAGCGGGAAGCATGCTCACTCCGTCTATTACTCTGTCCGTCGGGAGCGGCAAGCCCATAAGCTCCAGCAAGGTGGGGAAGATGTCGATGTTCATATAGCTTGAAGTGACGCGGTATCCGCTTACTTTCTCTCCCTTCGTATTCGTCCAGCTGACGGGGTCGTTGGTCTTGAAAGCATTTCCATTGTTCGCAAGGACGTTTTTGCCCACCTTTACAAGCATAGGAACCTTGTGTCCGCCCTCGAAAGTCGTGTTTTTGCGCCCCTTCAGCGCGCCTGTCGCGCCCTCCCTGCCGGGGCCGTTGTCCGAGGTGAAGATGATGATGGAGTCGTCCGCGACTTCGGACAGCAGATCGAGAGTAGTGCCGAGATAAGCGTCGAATTCCTCTATGCAATTGATGTATGTGTCGTCCGTCGTGTCGCCCTGTCCGTTGCCGTTGACGTCGGAGAAGAGAGGCGCATGCGGCCACGGCGTGCAGTAGTAGGAGAAGAAGGGCGTGCCGTCTTTCTTGTAATTTTCGATCTGTTTTTGGAGGTATGGATTCATCACATCCGTGACGCGCTTTGTCGTAATGGATTGATCCTTCATCTCGGCGTGCGAGAACACCTCTTTATACTCTCCGTTTCTCTCTTCGACGAAGTTGTAGGGGGTCATATCGTTGACATAGTGACTGCCGTAGAAATAGTCGAAACCTTGATTTGTGGGCAAATACTCGCCGTAGTCGCCGAGGTTCCATTTGCCAAACAGCGCCGTGTCGTATCCGACGCTCTTGAGCGCTTCCGCAATTGTTATTTCGTCGCCCAAAATGCCGTCCACGTTGTTGAGGAATTGGAAGGGATTGAAATAGCGCGTGTTGCCGAAGGGCGAGAGGGATACGTTGGACGGGAAAACGACGTTGTCGAGATACCCGCGCGAGCAATATCTGCCCGTGAGAATTCCGAAGCGCGAGGGAGAGCAGACGGGGGAGGAAGCGTAGAAGTTGTCGAAGAATATTCCGTCCTCCGCGATGCTGTCGATGTTGGGGGTCTGTATCGTCGGCTTTATGTTCTCGTTGAGAAGATGCGCGTCGTTGAGATAGCTGAACATCGAGATGTCCGCATAGCCCATATCGTCCATAAGCACGAAGAAGATGTTGGGACGCTTTGCGCCGTTTTTGTACGCCTTGAGCTGTTCGAGATATTCGTCGTGTCCCGCCTTTAGCGATTCCACCGTAGGTTTCGCCTTAAAACTGCAAGCGAGGAAGTAAAACACCGTGACGCCTATCATGAGCACCGCGCATATAGACGCGATAAGCCCTTGTTTCGTCAGATTTTTGAGCTTAGGCATAAGAAGTACGAGTATGGCGAGCGCGATGGGTATCAGCGTGAACAGCAAAGTATATCCGAATCTTTCCGCCGCGTTGCCCGCACCCCATATGAAGAAGTAGAGCAACAGCGACCCATCGGACATTATAAAACTTGCGATCGTCCAAATGCTCGCATAGCCCCTCACCGCCTGAAGCAGAAGGAAAAGAGCGAACACCATCGAGAAAACTATTGCGCACACGGACAGGAAGTTGAAACCCGTCCCCAAAAGCGTCGCCGCAAAAGCCGCCTCAACGCAAAACAGCACGAAAGGCAGGGATCTTAGCTTGTTCTCAAAGGTGAATTTGTCGTATTTGCGTGCAAAGAGCCGCTTTTTTTGCTTTGTTTCGGTCGTTGCGCCCGTCGGCGAGCCTTCCGAAACGATAATTTGGTCGTTGAGTTCTTCCATTTTTGCGGACCACCTTATAATAAAATTTTTAATAATATAAATATACAATATAAATAGGCATTTTGCAATACCGAAAAAATCTATGATTTAAAAATGTTTAAGGCAAAAATCGCGTAATTGTCGGCGATTTGTCTCAAATGTTTTGCAGGATGTAACGTCGAAAATTCGTCTCGATATTGAAATCTTTTTTGCGGCATTGTATAATCATCGTATGATCGTCGTTGACTATAAGAAAGTTGTGGCAAAGCCCGAACAATTCAAAATGCTTTTGGCGCTCCTTCTTGCGTGCGTCGTTTTAGCATGTACATTTGCGGCGTGCGACAAGCCTCAAGGCGCGCCTCCGCTCGACAAATACGAGCCGTCCTATGATTTTCTCATCGCGGACGAATATCGCGATCTCGCAAGCGAGGTCCGCCTCAACACCGCGGAATATCCCGAACTCGCGCGTCAAGGATTGAGGCTTGTCACGGGCTATGACGCGTCCGATTATGCGCACGCGAAAGAGGGCGCCGCGGACGACGTCGAAGTCATAAGGCGGCACTTCGACCCGAGCAAGGGCATACTTGTCCTCATCCACGGTCTGCAAATGAACTCCGGCAGAAACAGAAACACGAATATGACAAGCGAAAATCGCCTCGGCGAGCTTGAGCTGTTCGGCGACGAAAACGAGATAGATTATTTCGCATCCGACGCAAACGGCGCTCAGACATACGACCTCGCAAAATATTGGATGGACAACGGCTACAATGTGTTCTACTTCCATTGGGAGATGTTCGCGGACTACTATAAAGAAGGCGGACTTTTGGATATGGGGCGCTCGCCCATAGAGGTGCAGGAGCGCATTTGGACGAGAGATACGGGCGTACAGGCTGTCTATGTAAGAGGCGGAAAGACCTATATGACCGAGCCGAATAAAGCCGTGAACGGCAGTGTGGCGGAGTGGCTTGCGACGGATTATCTGCGTATGGCGGCGGCTGTAAGCGAGGCTTTTCCGAATTACGGCGAAGAAGGGCGGGACGTGCGCTTTGCGGGGCATTCGATGGGAGGCGTGCTCACCGTGGCTTCGTCCGCTCTTTTGAATTTGCTTTGCGAGGACGGAAAGCTCGACGCTCGCTTTGCGCCGAACAGACTCGCGCTCATGGACAGCTATTTGGGGTCGAGCGCGTCTACTGAGTACACCGTTGCGTGGTCGGGGAAAAAGTATGCCGCGCCCACCGACTCCCTCAACGGATGCAACTATATCCCAGCTCTCGACATGCTGGTCAACAGGTTCGGAGTCGCCGCGGAGTTCATCTGCAACGAGGAATTTTTGATACCGTTTTTGTTGTTGGCAAAATACAATGAGACATTGCAAGGTTTCGAGGGCGAAAACGCCAAATACGCGAATAAAATATTCGAGCTTTGTCCCATAGTGCTCGTGCGACCGTACTTTGCGGGGGTGTCTCTGCCCATATTCGTAAACGGGCACAACGCCATAATGGAGTGGTATTTGAGTACCATACTCTATGACGCGCCCAAAGCGGACGGTCGACCCGTACCCACCGCGCGCATGTCGAACGAGGAAGTCCGCGCCGCTAGAAGGAATTTCTTTATGATGGACAACGAGCGCATGGCAAACTGCGAGACCGTGCGTTGCGACGACGATATTTTCTATCTCAACGCGGCGGACTACAGCTGAAAATTGCACAGTGTAATATGAAAAGAGCGCTCCGACCGAGCGCTCTTTTCAGGGATAAAAGGGGAAAAGATGGAAAACACGCGATTTAATATTATTTTTCGCCTTTCGACATAAGGTGAGCAGGGCGGATATTTTGCGCCCTCAACGCTTATCGGTCGGTCTGCATATCTATTTTGATGAATGACGCGTCGTCCGAGTTGCAAATGCAAAGTTTTTACAAGCGTTTTTGGCGTCCGCAATTCCTCGGCGTCATATTTCCTTGCTCAGGCCGTTCGTGCGTGCCCTCTTATTCACAGACGGCGTAGCGGGGAATGTTTGCGCTCTAAGCGGATTCAAGCAACAGCTTGTCCGCGATGAGCGCAATGAATTCTCCGTTTGTGGGTTTCTCGTTTGGCGAGTATATCTTTATGCCGAAGATGTTGTTTATGTTTTCTATTTTGCCTCTGTTCCATGCCACCTCTATAGCGTGGCGTATGGCGCGCTCCACCTTTGAGGCGGACGTGCCATACCGCTCCGCTATGGCGGGGTAGAGGCGCTTTGTTATGGAGTTTATGATGTCCGGCGTTTCTATGGTCATCTTTATCGCCTCCCTCAAAAATTGGTATCCCTTGATATGCGCGGGTATGCCAACGGATATGAAGAGGTTGGATATGCGCTCGTCCAAACTCTTGTTGCGCTTTGTAGAGGCGGGTCTCGAGACGGGCTGAGGTGAAGCAAGCTCGGTGAGAAGCCTGTAGACGGAGTCGTAGTCGAAGGGCTTCGCAAGGAAGTAGCTCGCGCCGTATTGCATAGCCTTTTGCACGAAGCCGTCCGAGGCAAGCTGAGACATCATTATAACGGTTGGCTTTTTGCCTTCCAGAGAGGACAACACTCCGAAACCGTCCAGCTTAGGCATTACTATGTCCAAAAGGAGGAAGTCCGGCTTGTAGAGGGATAGGAGTTCAAGGGCTTTGACGCCGTCCTCGGCGACGCCCACAACGGTGAAACCGCCCTTGCGGTCGAAGAAGTCCTTAAGGCCGTTGGCGAGAGAAGAGTTGTCGTCGGCGATGAGAAGAGTATAGTTCATAAATTTACCTCCGATGAAAAGATCATAGCACGCAAAAAGGCGGAAGAGATGGGCAAAAAAGCGCGAATAGGAGCGCAAAAAGACAGAGAAGCGAGAAAGATGTTATATAGCTTATGTCCGTGGATCTATCACACCTATTTTGGTGGAATGTGCCTTAATTTTAAAATTAAAAGAGGAAAAAGTACAAACGAAAAATTTCAATAATTTTTATAAAACAACATGTGGTGCATAAAAACCCTACAAAACACAATATGTTGACAGCAAAATTTGTCCCTTGAAAAAATAGGTGAAAATTGACGAAAAATCTTGAAAAATAGTGAAAAATGCAAAAATTCTCGCGCGTTTAGCGCCATATTCGCCCGCGCCTCGTTCATATCCACTTTTGTGTACAATATTTGCAAAATTGCTTGACATTTTCAAAAGTATGGCATATTATAGACAAGCATTGATATCGCGGGGTGGAGCAGTCGGTAGCTCGTCGGGCTCATAACCCGAAGGTCGTTGGTTCAAGTCCTTCCCCCGCAACCATATGAGGTGCGGGGACGCGCCACACATATACGACCTTTTATAGGTCCGCAAAGTGAACAGCGCTGTCCCCCGCAACCAAATGGCGGGGACGCGCCACACATATACGACCTTTTATAGGTCCGCAAAGTGAACAGCGCTGTCCCCCGCAACCAAACATTTGGTAAGGCTTTGCAAATCGGCAAAGCCTTATCACAAAAACGGCGGCGTAGCTTAGTTGGTTATAGCGGCCGGTTCATACCCGGCAGGTCATTGGTTCGAATCCGATCGCCGCTACCACTCAGGATCCTTGCAGTCGTGTTTCGTAATCTGTTTTCTCCTTACACGACATGCGGCTGCAGGGCAAAAGAGATGCACCTTAAAAATTGTTATGAGCGCCCTCGAGCCTATCCGCTCTCAAATGTGGAACATTGCATAAGAGTATACAAAGCGTTGCGGCTCAAAATGGAGATACCCATATGGTAGGTCGGCAAGCCGCCCTTCCATAGGGCGTCAACTCAATAATTTACGCAACACTACGTGTTGCAGGGGTATTTCCCGTCGATATATATATGCAAGCATATATATCGCCGTAAAATCTCCCGCGCAAACCCTTTGGCTTCTAAGCGGAGCCATGGTAGGTCGGCAAGCCGCCCTTCCATAGGGTGTCAACTCAATAATTTACGCAACACTGCGTGTTGCAGGGCTTTGAGTCTTACATATCCCTTTGTGCAAGCACAGGGCTATGCAATCCACAAAGCCGCGCAAAACATTATGTTTTGCGGACAAGCTCGTATGGTAGGTCGGCAAGCCGCCCTTCCATAGGGTGTCAACTCAATAATTTACGCAACACTGCGTGTTGCAGGGGTATTTCCCGTCGATATATATGCAAGCATATATATCGCCGTAAAATCCCCCGCGCAAACCCTTTGGCTTCTAAGCGGAGCCATGGTAGGTCGGCAAGCCGCCCTTCCATAGGGCATCAACTCAATAATTTACGCAACACTGCGTGTTGCAGGGGTATTTCCCGTCGATATATATATGCAAGCATATATATCGCCGTAAAATCCCCCGCGCAAACCCTTTGGCTTCTAAGCGGAGCCATGGTAGGT
>CANQBO010000025.1 GCA_947589475.1 uncultured Clostridia bacterium | reverse complement strand
CGGGGGTCACAAGCATAAAGCTGTCCTACTCATCCGAAGGCTACCTCGTGAATATCTCGCTGGACTACACCTATTGAACATGGAAAACGTAGAAAGACAAACTGTAGTAAAAGTAAACAAACTTTGCAAAAGGTATTCGAAAAAGGCAGAGCTTGCCATAAAGGACGTGTCCTTTGACTGCTTCGCCGGAGAGATCGTCGGCTTGCTCGGGCACAATGGCGCGGGCAAGTCTACGACTTTAAAATGCATTGAGGGCATGCTCCCGTTTGAAAGCGGAGAGGTGTCCATATGCGGTTATGACATCAAAAAAGAACCGCTCAAGGCAAAGGCAAATATGGGCTTTGTCACGGACAATCACGCGGTTTTCATAAAGATGACGGGCATAGAGTATATCTCGCTTATGGCGACCATATACAATGTGCCAAACGATGTGAGGGAAGAACGCCTCAAAAAGCTGGAGGATATATTCCAACTCGGCGACGCAATACACAACCTCATATCCTCATATTCGCACGGCATGAGGCAAAAAGTGTGCATGATGGCAAGTCTTATACACGAGCCTATGCTGTGGATATTGGACGAGCCTATGACGGGTCTCGACCCCCGCACAATGCGCGCAGTCAGAGAGTTCATGCGCGAGTATGCGGAGTCGGGTCACTGCATAATATTCAGCTCGCACGCGCTCAGCTCCGTCGCGATGATCTGCGACAGGGTGGTTTTGATAAGAAAGGGACATCAGATCTCTGACATCAACATCAAGGAACTGATGCAACAAGATCCCGACTTTGATTTTGAGGAGTACTTCCTGAAGAGCGAGACTGACGACTCAGAGGACGCCTCGGCAAACGGGGACGGCGAACAGGAAGGTACGGATGAAAAGTAACGGCGGATCGGTTTTGAAAGCGCTGATGAAGAAGTCCCGCCTCGAGAGGATATATCCTTTCAGACGAGGAAACTTCGACGTCATAGGTTTTATAATAAAAATTGCGTTGACAGCGGCGATAATAGCGCTGTTTGTCGTATTTTTCGACAAATTTGCCGATATGTATCTCTCTTTGGAGACAAATTGGCAACTTGACATTCCCACAAGATCGTTTGAGCTTTTGACAATGCTGTACGGCGCGGTCATTGTGTTTATGGTCGTGAGCGGCATATCCCAAATAAGCCGCGAGATATTCGGCGCGGACGACGTAAAAATGTTTTCCGCAATGCCCGTGGGGTCAGGCGCTCTTTTCGGGTCGAAACTTATATCCATATATCTGGGGCAGTTTATCGTTTCGATAGCGATAACGCTGTCGATAAATCTTACGCTTGGCATTCGTATCCTCGCAGGGTGGCAATTCTACGTCGTGACGGCGGTCATATGCTTGCTTTTGCCGCTCATCACCATTGCTATTTCGTCCTTGCTTGTCATTCCGTATTACAGATTGAAACTTTTGCTCAAGGACAGATTTGTCATCAATTTTATAATAGTATCCGCACTGCTGGGCGTGATGTTCTATCTGTATGCCATAGTGCTTGACGCGATAAAACAGCTGCTCCTCGGCGGCAGTCTTAAATATTTCTTCGACGACAAGGTCATGGCTACGATTGCGACGATGTGCAAATATCTGTACCCGTCAAGGTGGATCGCGGGGGCGTTGATGTCGGCGTTCGAGACGGAAAGCTGGCTTGGACTTATTTTGGTGACGGCGGCGTGCATAACGCTTGCGCTTGTCATGATACGCCTCGTGCTCATGCGCGCCATGCAGTCCAGAAACGAAGGGAGCGACAGGTCCATAAGAAAGCACAGCGGCGTCTCGAAAGGGAACAACGTCTTTGTCGCATTGCTGAAAAAGGAATTTTTGCACATATTCCGCACTCCGTCGTATATGTTTTCTTGCTTTTCGGTGGCGATCATCATGCCGCTTATGGTGTATTTCTGCATGACGGTGGCGTCCTCTCTCGTACAAAATCTCGTCGGGCTTGAGTTCAACTTGGAGCTTGCGGTGTTTTTGACGATACTTTTCGGCTCGCTTACAAACATATTCTGCGCTACCAACATAAGCCGCGACGGATATATGTTTTATGTCGTGAAGGGCTTCCCGATCTCCTCAAAGACGGTGTTTTTGTCAAAGGTCGTGCTTTGCGCGATCGTAACGGCGCTCTCGCAACTCACATCCGCCATCCTCGTGAGCGCCATGGGCTATATCCCGTGGTATTCGGGCATTTTCTTGTTTGTCGTGGGAATGTTGTTCGGTTTGGCAAATATACTCGTCGCCACAAGATATGACTTCGACCACGCCAACTTCTCGACGGAGGACGACGGCGAGATCAAGGAGTCCTCAAACGCGGTCAGCGTGATAATCCTCATCGGTCTCGTGATGTCGTTTACCGTGGGCGGCGCGATATTCGCGTTCAAGGCGATCACGCAACTCAGAGGTGCGAATTTGGAATATATGACCTATTTGCTCGCGGGAGGTCTCGCCGTGTTGTTCGCGGCGCTCGCGTCAGTATATATGATCCTCGGTCTTAAAAGAAAATATTATGAATTTGAAGGAGGAAATATCTGATGAGAAAAACTTTGATCGCGCTTATTATAGTTTTGCCTCTGTTGTTTGTGCTCGTAATATTTTCCTCGCTCAACCTTATAAGCCTTAGCGTCAACATAGCTGTCAACGGCATAAAGATAATCACCGCGAGAGGGGAGGAGCAAATTCTTCTCGACATAGCCGAGTACAAGGGCGTAACGCTGTCTGCGGAGGTCTATCCTTCAAACGCTACGGACAAGAGATATACCCTCGAGAGCGACGATCCCGACGTTGTGGACGTTGTTGAAGTCGGCGAGGAGTGGACGCTTGTGCCTCTCAAAGAGGGCAATGCGAACATCGTCGCCAAAAGCAACGATATGGGATATACGGACAGCATACCCGTCACAGTCACGTCCTCGAAGGCGTATGATTTTGAGTTCAAACTGTTTGACGAAAACAAGGAAAATGTGCTCAAGATCAGCAGTTCGGGCGACTATTCGGCAAGGTCTCTTGCCGCGGGCGAGTATACGTATGAGATGAACATCTCGCCTGTCGGCTTTGACGACTACGACATCCAAATCAAGAGCGATGACGCTTATGCCGTCGTCGACAAGGGCAAAAGGACGATAATGCTTCCTTTCAGCGGCAGCATTGCTTTCGACATTACCGTTCCCGACGGCGCTACGGGCAACAAGCTCAGCAAGAGAATGGAGCTGGGCGTGAAGAAACCGAGCAGGAACGAGGTCGTTGTCAACGGCAATGCCAACAGCGCCGTCATCAACCTTACAAAGGGCGTAAAGACCGCTTCGATCTATGTGGAATGTTCCGAAACGCCCGAGTTTATATCACAATATGCAAAAGCCAAAGTCAATTCCCTCGGAAGCGATCGATATATAATAGACATCACGGTCAACGACGATTTCAGCGGAGATTCCATAGGGGGAGTGCAGATCGTCTCGGGCGCGAACAGAGCCGATGTGGAATTCACCTATAAAGATTTCGGCTTCTTTATCAACTCAAAGATGAAAATGGACAGGGAAGGCGACGAGTTGACGACCTATGTGCTCACTCACAACCGCAGTACGTTCTACGCGGTCTCGGACGCGCATGCTTCGGGTGTCGAATACATTTGGACGGTCAGCGGCGCGGATCAAAGCGTGCTTACGACTGCCGACAACGGCGCTACATGCTATATAAATCCTACGGAAAACGGCAAATTCCACGTCACGATAGACGCGAAGATAGACGGCGCGTCGGTCGCGACAAAGTCTATGAATGTCGAGGTATACGACAGAGTCGTATCGGCGGTCGTTACAAACACATTCAAAGAGAAAGGCTCGCTTGAAGGGTCCTTTACGGTCGCGGGCAAAAAGTTTAAGCAAAACCTTGGTGATTTCGAGGCCGTGCGTTACGCTTTCAACGTGACAACGTATGTCTACAAGCCCGGCAACTCTTCAAAGGATGATTCTCCATATATTGCCGTCGTAGACAACGAAACGCTTGAGTACGCGCTCTCCGACGATGACCTGGCGGACATCGACATCGTGGACGGCAAGGCATATTTAACTCCTAAGCCTAATGCAGAAGGACGTTTGGATTTCAAAATAAATTGGAAGGGCAACGAGTTGTTTGGGACATCGGTTTCGACAAATGTCGCGATCAACGTCGTTGGGGACGCGGTGGAAGCTTCAAACGATCCCGAGCTGAGAAAGGCGATGGAGCTTAAAATGAAAACCGTGCTCACCGAAAATATCAAGTTGGGCACACACGCAGACGGCAGCGACTACTCCATAGATGAACGCAATGCGTTGCTCGCGGAGAACAGGATGAAGTCCACCTACAACATCGAATACTACAAGATGGAAGGCAGGGAGAACGACGCAAAAGTTTCATATGTGTTGGAATTTACGGCGGATGTGTACGGCAACGGACATGAAATAGACGCGGACAATTTCACCCATTGCCTCGAATCGGGCGGAGAGCATAAGCCCATTTTGGATCTGTACAGCGGACCGCTCTACTTTGTCAATGCTAAGGGCAATCTCGCGCACGTGGCGGGACAGGACAACTGTGCCTATCTCATCAGGACTGACGGCATAAAACTGTATGGGATAAGTTTGCTCGGATGCAGTGACAGCTCGATAAATTCGGGGTCTTCTGAGGCGACATCTGCAGATTTGAACAACCTCAATCTGACAGGCACAACGCTTGAGATCAATGCAAGTTGCGAGATAATCAATTGCCGCATTCGCAACGGTCGCAACGTCGTGAGAGTTTACGGAGGCAATAGAGACGGCAAAAATTATACAGTGTCCAACACGAATCAAGTGGACGCGTCGGAAGAGCGCATAACAGTCAAGATAGAGGGGTGCATAATTTCCCACGGCAAAGAGTTTTTGCTCAAAGTGGGGACAAATCACGCGCTCAAATCTACGGGGCAGTCTAACGCCGAACCGAAGTTTACAGATGCAAACGGACGTCCGTATTCGGTCGGAAAGAGCAACTTCTATGCCGACTTGTATAAGGATCAATATTTCTATGAAAACTATGTGCTCACGGATCTCACGCTTTCGGACAGCGTGCTTGAAACAAGCGGTTTGTTTACTGTGGGCATAGAGAGCAACTTCGCAGGTCCCATGCTCGCACCCGGTTTCGGAACGGATCCAAATGATAAGGTCTATGCAGACGTCTCTCCCGCTTGGCGCAATTCGGGAGGTACATCGTTTGCCGCGGTGTTGAGGTTGAAGGGCGACGTTAGGTTGTACGATTGGAAAAACCTTTTGCTCGTCGACAGCAGTACGTTGATCGAAGGCGAGGCGCTAAAAGATTGGATGAAACTAGATCTCAACAAGATGCTCGAATTCGTGACTCAGGAAAACGCGGAATACGGAAGTCTGTTCAGACCTATGCCCGGCGTCGACGTCAACGATGACAAAGTTGACGACAACTACGTGCACGGCGGCATTGCCTTCTACGGCGGAGGCGTCAACTATTCGCAACTCGATCTTACCGAAATGAAAAGTTCGCTTGCGGACCTCACTCACGTGAGCATCAACATCTCTATACTTGCCAACGCCAAAGACACCAAACTAAATTCGCAGGGCAGACATTTCCCCAAAGCCGCGGGTAGCAACGACTTCAACTTCTTCATGTATTCAAACATCAGCCCGAACAACTATGAGAAGCAAGTCTCGGAAAAGGATTCAAACACGAGGTATGACGGCGTGACTCACCAACAGCTGTTCTGACCCAATCCGTTTCCTTTCAAAACGTAAAATGTGACGACATCTGCCGTCACATTTTTAATATATTATCGATTAAAAATAATCATTTGCAATCACGGTATTCGTCATTTTTTAGTTGATAGATAAATTAAATAACACAAGTTGCGACAAAATATTTTTGCACTAAATATTATAAATGCTTGTTTTTGAGTCAATAGTCTTGCCAAAACTCAAAAATAATGCTATACTCACTATGCTGTGCTAGACGGGGAGCTTGCGGTGCCCTGTAAACTGCAATCCGCAATAGCAGTGTCGAACGCCTTCCCAGGCATTTGTCATGGTTGGCCGCACAGCGCAAGGAGTGTAGATATCAAGGTCCCGTGCAATGTCAAACTGTGAACCGTGTCAGAGCTTGACCGCAGCAGCACTAAGCAGGTCTTGGCGTGTGCCATGGGGAAACTTTGAAGGAGCTACCTACGCTGTTTCCGCTTCGGTGAGAAATGTCAAAGTTGGTGCACAGTAATTATATACAGCGGGTCGCCGTACCCGCTGTATATATTTATACGCTACGTTTGTCACCGAAGCAATAGGAAACAGCGCAGGTATACCCGTCCATATAAAGAGACACAACCTCATACAAGTAATGTGCTGTTGCGGAATATCCTGCATGCGTTCAGCCTATATAGGGATACGACGTTTATTAAATTTCTCTACAAATAAGTATCCAAAACAATTATGCAGGATACCGCCCATTTTTCTAAGCAGGATATTTTATAAAGGGATACGCTGTTTCCGCTTCGGTGAGAAATGTCAAAGTTGGTGCACAGTAATTATATACAGCGGGTCGTCGTACCCGCTGTATATATTTATACGCTACGTTTGTCACCGAAGCAATAGGAAACAGCGTAGGTATACCCGCCCTATAAAGAAATACAACCTCATACAAGTAATGTGCTGTTGCGGAATATCCTGCATGCGTTCAGCCTATATAGGGATACGACGTTTATTAAATTTCTCTACAAATAAGTATCCAAAACAATTATGCAGGATACCGCCCATTTTTCTAAGCAGGATATTTTATAAAGGGGATACGCTGTTTCCGCTTCGGTGAGAAATGTCAAAGTTGGTGCACAGCAAATATATACAGCGGGTCATTGTGCCCGCTGTATATTTAATGAGCATCTTTTTAGCTGAATAAAATAATAATTAAATTTCATCACTTTATGTCGCGCTTTAAGAATGTGCCCAGGGATATGCCTATGGATGCGGCGATGTAGACAAACGGCATTATTATCACGGCGCAAAGTTGAGTGGCGTTTAGCGTTGCGGACGAGGACGCGACCGTCATCTGTTGCAAGGGCATGAACATCATCCAATCGGTATTGCCGCCCGAGAGTTGCATGACTGTCGCTATCACCGAGATCACGATGTCCAAAACGATATACGATCCGATCGACACTCCCAGAGATGACCCTGATGAGCGGCAGAGGAAGGCTATCATGACAAAAATGGACATAGTGGAGATGTTGACAAGCCACTCGAGCGCAAAACAGCGCGCCAAAGTGCCGAAGTCGCGCCCGCTGAAGCCGTTGCCTTTGACGCTGAACAAAAGTCCGCTCACGATTAGGGCGATGACGGAGTAGATCGTCACCAAAACCGCCGCAGAAACCCATTTGGAGAAGAATACGTGCACTCTGTTTGTGCCGCGCGAGACCATAAGCCGCACTGTGCCGTTTGAAAAGTCTTTGCCGACGAAGATGCACACAATGATCATAACGAAAAACTCTATGGACGCGACAGCCCCGGAACTCATAAGATTTCCTTTGTTCATGTCGTCAAAGCTCCTTATCAGAGCGTCCTTTTCGAGTTGCGTGATGACAGGGTCTCCGTTTTCATCCACGTAGACGCCGTCCTCGTTCGGGGCACCTTCGCCGACTTCTATCCTGCTTACCAAATTCATGCCGACCCAGCATACCGCAAACGTCAAGAATATGATGAGGACCATTAAAATAAGCCCGACTGTAACGCTTTTTAGCTTTTTGAGTCTGAAGAGGTCTGATGAAAGCGTAAATGCAAAATCTTTATTTTTCATCTTTGACCTCCTTGTCCGCGGCAGTGTGTTCATCGTCGTTTATGTCATTGTCACCGCTCGTATCGACTGCGTCGTCGCCGAGAGCATTGTCATCTGCGGCATTTGAATTTTCATCGTAATTTGTATGAGGCGCTTGTGCGGGCGGAGCATACGCTTCCTCCGACGCCGAGCGCGGAGCAAATTCCTCAAATACAGGTTCGTCTTTGTCCGCGTCTGCGCCGTGCAAGCCGCCCATAAGCGAGATAAAAGCTGATTCGAGGTCGCCTTCGCATCTGCTGATGTTGAGCACGGGGACATTCGCATTTGAAAACATCGTCGCGACATACGAGACGTCTTTTGAAAGGTCGTAGAGCGCGAGCGTGTTGTAGGGCAATATGTCAAAATCTTGCGGTTTGTAATTTTTCGCAACCACGCGTAGCGCCGCTTTGAGATCTCCTACGACGACTTTTACATAGGGCTTGCAAAGTTCGTCGAGGTCGGAGCTTCTGAGTTCCCTGACAAGCTTGCCGCCCTCGAGTATGCCGTAGCTGTTTGCTACTTTGCCCAACTCCGAGAGCAGATGCGAGGAAATGAGTATAGTGATGTGCTCGACTTGATTAAGTCTTCTTAGCAGTTCTCGTACTTCGAATATACCCGCAGGATCGAGGCCGTTGACAGGCTCGTCGAGTATGAGTATGCGCGGGTCGCCTATCAGCGCTATGGCAATTGCGAGGCGCTGCTTCATGCCGAGAGAGAAGTTTTTGACTTTTTTGGGGTCGTTTGGGTCCAAACCCACTCGCTCCAGAAGTTCTTTGAGCTTTGGGACGTCTCGTACTCCCATGGACAGCGCGATCGACTTCATGTTGTCGAGCGCATTCAGATGCGGGGCAAGGGCAGGGCTGTCTATGAGGGAGCCTATCTTTTTGCGCTCCGATTCTAGAGCGGATGGCGAAGTTGCGCCGTTTATAGATATTTCTCCGCTGTCGGGGCGGGCAAGTCCGAGCAAAGCGCGAATGAGCGTAGTCTTTCCCGCGCCGTTGCGCCCCACAAGCCCGTATATCTCGCCTTCGCGCACGGCGACGCTCACTTTGTCAAGAACGACCTTCCCGCGATAGGACTTTGTCAGATCTTTGGTTTCAAGTGCATTCATATTTGCCTCTAAAAAATTTATCTACTATATTATAACACAGTTTATACGATAATCAACATATTTTCGTTTATGTGCGTCCCATGAATAGAAACGGCTTCCGAATGAAAGTACATGCAGTTAATATCGTCAAAACACGAATTGTATAAATATACGATACGTATTTTTATATGAGTGCAATAATCTTAGGTTTCAAAAACTTTAAAGTAAATTATTACTGTTTTAAGTCTACTATAACACGAAACATATTTTAAATTTGTAAAAATCAATATAACGCAACACGATACGTGTATTATTTAAATCTATTTAAAATGACAGCTTGCAAGGCTTAAATGATGCCCTAAAAGTAGATTTGCTTATTGACAACTCCTCGCGAGCGCATATAAAATGTTTATATACTATTTTAGCGTAACACATTTCAGCGCGGCTATATCGGGCTACGAGATGTGCGCGGGAGAGGTACGATGGATAAAGATCTAAATGGTGATATACATACAAAAAAAATTAAGAAATCGGCAGGGACGCCCGCACAGGGGGCGGACCTTGTCGAAATTTTAGACGCGCTTGAGGACAGCGACGCCTCCGTCGATCTCACGCAGACCATTCTCGAAGTAGAAGCGAAAAAGAAGAGAGAGGTCGAGCACCGCAGGGTTTTGGATAAGCGGAACGAGAGCGAAGCGCAAAAAAACTCGGGATCGTCCCCTTTTGCCAAAAAGCCGCAAGCTCCGTCTGCCGCGCATATCGAATCTGTCACTTCGATGGAACTTCCGCTCGATTGGGAGAATATTTTCAATTCGGACGAGCGCACTCAGGGCGTGCATATCGAAAGCATACCCGACGCGCTTGTCAAGTGTCTTTCGGAACTTGGATATGTGGACATCGAGTATATTGCGTCCGTCACGGGGCAGGATCTTAAAACGGTCATAATCTCACTTCGCGGCGCAATATATCAAGATCCCGCAAAGTGGGACGAAGTATTTTATAAGGGGTGGGAAACTTCGGACGAATATTTGTCGGGAAATCTTTTTGAAAAGTTGCAGGCGGCAAGGAAAGCGAACAAGATCTATCGCGGTTTTTTTTCGCAGAACGTCGAGGCTCTCGAGGCGCTTTTGCCTCAGGGCGCGCGCAGTGACGAGATATATGTCACGCTCGGCTCGCCGTGGGTGCCTACGGACGTCATAGCCGATTTTGTCAACTATATGCTGGGATTTCGCACGATAAAATTCGCGGGTATGGTGCTCCGCGACGAAGTGACGGGCAAGTGGCAGATCACCGCAAAAAATATGTATTTTAGCAACATACGCGCCGTGACGGAGTTTGGCACTCCCACGCTCAACGCGCTTTATATCCTCGAAAAGACGTTGAATATGAGCAGCGTAACCGTGTACGACGACGTAAGCCCTTTCTCAGACGCGGCGGGAGACCGCAAGAGGGTGGAAAACGAGGCGGAAACTCTCGCCGCCCTCGACAAACAGCGCAAGCAGATAGAAACCTTCAAAGCGTGGGTATGGAAGGATGAGAAGCGCAAAGAGAGGTTGGAAAAAATATTTTGGGAGAGATACGGTTCCGTGAGGCGCCGCGTTTTTGACGGCTCCTTTTTGACTTTTCCGGGGATGTCCGAAGATGTCACGCTGTATCCATATCAAAAGGACGCCGTAGCGCGAATAATTTTCACCCCCAACACGCTTCTCGCGCACGACGTAGGCGCGGGCAAGACGTACGTCATGATCGCCGCGGCGATGGAGCTTAAGCGCATGCGACTGTCAAAGAAGAACTTGTTTGTCGTCCCTAATAATCTCGTGGGACAATGGCGCGACATATTCAAGACGATGTATCCCTCTGCGCGTCTCATCGTCGTGGAACCGCACAATTTTACGCCCGACAAGAGGGACGCAATGCTCATGCGCATCGCGAGCGAGGATTCGGACGGCATAATAATGGCGTACAGCTCGTTCGAGATGATACCGCTCTCCCTCGAAAGCAAGAAGGCGTCCGTAAACGAACAGCTCATCAAGGTGAACAGGGCGATAGAGGCAAACAGACCAAACGTCGTCCCACAGCTCACCAGAAAGCAGACCATGCTCATCAAAAAGCGCAGGGAACTCCTCGAGGAAGACCCCGACGATTCCTCCACGCCATATTTCGACAAGTTGGGCATAACCCGCCTGTTTGTGGACGAGGCGCACAATTTCAAAAACGTATCCATAGACACCAACGCGGACCATGTGTACGGAATTTCCACGTATGGCTCGCAAAAATGCAAGGATATGCTTGAAAAAGTGAGGATCGTCCAAAGACAAAATTTGGGCAAGGGCGTCGTGCTTGCAACGGGTACGCCCATAACGAATTCCGTGACCGACGCCTACGTCATGCAACTGTATTTGCAAAGCGGCGAGTTGTTCCTCCTCGACATTCAAAACTTCGACAGTTGGGTGGGGATGTTCGCCGAGAAAACCACAAATTTCGAGATCGACGTGGATACAAACAAGTATAGGCTGGTGACGCGATTTTCCCGCTTCCACAACTTGCCCGAACTTACGTCGATGCTGTCCATGATCGCGGATTTTCACGGAGCGGACGGCGCGGGCGACATACCCGAGACGGACGGCGGACACGACTGCGTAATAGAACGTACGCCCGAATTTACGAGGTATCTTCAGACCATCTCGGACAGGGCGGAAGCGGTGAGGTCCGGCAAAGTGGACCGCAAAGTCGACAATATGCTCAAGATTACCGTCGACGGAAGAAAGGCCGCATTAGATTATCGATTGGTAGATCCCGCCGCGCAGTTCACGCCAAAGTCAAAGGTTGCAAAATGCGCCTATAACGTGTGGCAGATATACAAAAACACGCGGGACAAAAAGAGCGCTCAGCTGGTGTTTTGCGACACATCTACGCCTAAGAGCGGCTTCAATATATACGACGAGCTGAAGCGTTTGCTTGTCGCCTACGGCATAAGACCCGATGAAATAGCCTACGTGCACGACGGCGATACGGACAAACAGCGTGCGGCGCTGTTCAAAAAAGTCAATTGCGGAGAGATTGCGGTGTTGATAGGCTCCACATTCAAGTTGGGACTTGGCGTAAACGTGCAGGAAAGGCTTATTGCGCTTCATCATCTCGACGTCCCGTGGCGTCCCGCCGATATGACCCAGCGCGAAGGCAGGATATTGAGGCAGGGCAACTTAAACAAAGTCGTCGGCATATTCAGATACATCACGGAGGGCAGTTTTGACGCCTACTCGTGGCAACTTCTCGAGACGAAGGCGCGCTTCATCGCGGATCTGCTGGGCGGGACGCTCACGGAGCGCAACGGATCGGACATCGAGGACACGGTGCTCAGTTATGCCGAAGTTAAGGCGCTCGCCGTCGGAAATCCCCTCGTCAAAGAGAGAGTGGAGGTCTCAAACGAGCTTGAAAGGTTGATAATTTTACAGCGAAAGTCGGGCGAGACGAATTTGAGGCTGGAAAACGAGCTTATGGAAATTCCCTCGCGTATCAAGAGCATGCAACGCCTCGCGGACGATTGCAGACAGGACTACGAATTTTATGTGGGACTGAAGTCCGCTCCGAAGAGCGAACTCACTCCCGAGCAGAGAAAGGCGGCGATAGAGAGGCGTCGCAGTTTGAGAGAGCGGCTGCAAAGCGAGATTGAAGGCAACGTCCTCGAGACGAGCGAACGCACGCTGTTCAAGTATCACGGTTTCGAGGTCATTCTGCCTACGAATATGTCTTTGAACATGCCGTATATCTACTTAAAGCGCGCGGGAAAATATTGTGTGGATATGACGGGGAGCGAGATAGGCAATCTTAGAAAGATAGATATCTTCCTCGAAGGATTGGGGGAGCACCTGTCGCGACTTGAGGAAAATGTAAAACAGCTCAAAAAGCGCAGAGCGGATATTAAGGCGCAGATGGCAACAAAAGAGGACTATTCCGAAAGGATAGACGAGTTGAGGAAAAAACTCGACGAACTCGACAAAAAGCTTAAGGTGGACAAAAAATGAGCGATGTCAAACTTTCAAACGTACCGTCTTTGACGGTCGACGCAATTGTAGACGCGCTGTCCGAAATGTATTCGGCGGCGATCAAGAGCGGAATGCCTTTCAAAAGCTTGCCCTCCGTCATGCTTTGGGGGCCTCCCGGAGTGGGCAAATCGCAGGCGGTGAGGCAGATCGCAAAGCGTATAGAGGGCGAAGGAAAGAGGGTGAACGTGACGGACGTCAGACTTCTGCTCTTCAACCCTATCGACTTGAGAGGGATACCCACGGCAAACGAGGATAAGACGCTTGCGGTGTGGCTCAGACCCAAAATTTTCGATATGGACGAGGGAGGGGATGTAGTAAACATCTTGTTTTTGGATGAAATAACATCCGCTCCGCAATCCGTACAAGCCGCGGCATATCAAATCACTTTGGACAGGACTGTGGGAGAACATAGGCTTCCCGACAACTGTATAGTCATCGCGGCGGGAAACAGAGTGAGCGACCGCTCCGTCGCTTTCAAAATGCCCAAAGCGTTGGCAAACAGGCTTATGCACATCGAAGTCGACGCGGACTTTGCCGCATGGAAGAGGTGGGCGATACGAAGCGGAATAAATGAGAAAGTTTTGGGATTTCTATCGTTTAGAAGCACGTTTTTGATGAAATTCGATCCTTCGCAGGACGACGTGGCGTTTGCAACTCCCAGAAGCTGGGAAATGGTCAGCTCCCTTCTGAACGGCATAGACGAAGATGTGGAAAAAATATATCCGCTCATCGCGGGGATCGTGGGCACGGGAGTGGCGATAGAATTCCGCACGTGGTGCACGGTGTACAAGGATCTCCCTTCCATAGAGGATATTTTTGCGGGGAAAATGCCGCCTGTTCCTCAAAATACGGACGCGCTGTACGCGCTTACCGCGTCAATGACGGCGTACGCGAGAGCGCACAAATACGAGCTTTCGAAGATCGCAAATTCCATAGCATACGCGGACAGAATGCCTCCCGACTTTTCCGCCGTGCTCATGCGCGACTATATGTACATCGAGAAGGACTATAAGCTCACACTTATGAAGATCCCGCAATTCGCAAGGTGGCTTTCCACGAAGGGAAGCCTCATGAACGGAATTGTCTGAGGCGGAACATGCAACTCACAGAGGCTCAAAAGAGGGAATACGTCAAGCGATTGCTCTTCTCGCGCATGAGATTGCTTGTAAAAAACGGGTTTTACGGCTTACTTCTCATGCACACGACCTTCGCGCTTGATCAAAGTATACCGACGGCGTGCACCGACGGCGGAAAGATTTTCTTTTCCCCGAAATTTTTGGGCGAGATCTCCGACTCGGAGCTGGATTTCGTGATGTCGCACGAGATATTGCATATAGTGCTGAAGCATTGTTCGAGGACGGGAGACAGGGACCCCGAGATATTCAACATCGCTTGCGACATAGTCGTGAACTCCAACATCATGCTTTCGCAGGGCATGGATCCGAAGGCGGTCACGCTGAAGAAATACGGCGAACTTATGCACATCGCTCCGAACGGCGAGGAAGGGTATAAATATACGGCGGAAGAGGTGTACGATATGTTGATCTCATACTCAAATAAAGTCCCGAAACAGGGCGGAAGAGGTCATAAGATCGGCAACGGAAAAGGCTACGGCAAGTCGTGGGACGACCACTCGAGATGGGGAAGCAGGGACGGAGACAAAATGCTCTCGGATATGTGGGACAAGTACGTGCGCGACGCGGCGGAAGCCATATCCATACAAAAGAGCAACGGCGGACGCGGAGTGATACCATTGGGCGTGGAGCGCATGCTCGACGAGCTTAGATCTCCCTCTCTGAATTGGCGTGCCTTGCTTGCGGACTTCGTACAAGAGGATGTTTCGGATTATTCCTTTGCGCCACCCGACAGGCGCTATGCGGACGGCGATTTCTTCCTGCCCGACCTCAATCTCGGCGGAGAGAGCGTCAAAAATATACTATTTATGGTGGACTCCTCGGGTTCTGTAAGCGATGACGACCTCACGGCGGCATACTCCGAGATCAAGGGCGCGATAGAGCAGTTTGACGGCAGGCTGGAAGGCTACCTCGGTTTTTTCGACGCGGCGGTATATGCGCCCGTGCCCTTCGGCGATGTGAACGACCTTTTGAGCATAAAACCGCGGGGCGGGGGAGGCACGGATTTCTATTCCGTATTTGACTACATCTTCAAAAACATGTCCGATGACTTGCCCGCTTCCGTCATCATCCTCACCGACGGCTTCGCTCCAATTCCTCCCGAGGAAACAGCGCGCGGAATTCCCGTACTTTGGATACTCAACAACAAACTTATCACCCCTAAATGGGGCAGAATTGCACGAATAGATGTTTGAAAGTCATATTAAAACGCCGATTTGACATCAACATATCTTATTTTCGCAAAATCTCGCACATAGCTACAGTAAAAAATCGCACATCTTTGACGACGTGCGACTCTTTGGAGCGGGCGATGAGAATCGAACTCACAACAAAAGCTTGGGAAGCTCTCGTTTTACCACTAAACTACGCCCGCATATATTGCTTGCGACTTTTTGAACTTGCGCGACGCGGCATCATTCGGTCTTTGGCAATATTGCTATACCATAATAAGCAATTTGCTCTCAAATGTCAACTGTTTTGAAATTGATGATCCAAACATTTATGCAGAGAGTGAAATATGCTTGCGTTTTTCGAGAGATATAGCTATAATATTAAAATCAATAGTTTATTTAGGATGGCAGAAGTATGTACAAACCTGTTGATACTACTCTCGATTTTGTCGCCCGCGAAAAGGAAGTGCTCGCTTTTTGGAAGGAAAACGACATCTTTGAAAAGAGCGTGAAAAAGAACGAGGGCGGACCTGAATTCAGCTTTTACGACGGACCTCCGACCGCGAACGGCAGACCTCATATAGGGCATATTTTGACGCGCGTCATGAAGGATATTATTCCGCGCTACAAGACGATGAAGGGCTATCACGTCCTGCGCAAGGCGGGCTGGGATACGCACGGGCTTCCCGTCGAGCTGGAGGTGGAAAAACAGCTCGGAATGGACGGCAAGCAGGACATCGAAAAGTACGGCATCGAACCTTTCATCAAGAAGTGCAAGGAGTCCGTTTTCAAGTATACCGACGAGTGGCAGAAGATGTCCGACCGCATCGGCTATTGGGCGGATATGCAAAACCCGTACATCACCTATAAGGACACCTACATCGAGTCCGTGTGGTGGGCGCTCAAGCAGATGGCGGACAAGGGGCTTTTGTACAAGGGCTACAAAATACAGCCGTATTGCCCGCGTTGCGGGACGGCGCTAAGCTCGCACGAAGTCGCGCAGGGATATAAGGACGTCGAGGAAACGTCCGTATTCGTCAAATTTCCCGTAAAGGGCAGGGAGAATACTTACTTCCTCGTGTGGACTACGACGCCGTGGACGCTCCCTTCAAACGTTGCGCTGTGTATGAACGGCAAGGAAGATTACACCGAGATTGAGTGCGAAGGCGAGCGCTATATTCTCGCTGACGCGCTCGTCGAGAAGCTTTTCGAGGGCAAGGAGTACTCCAAAATATCCACAAAGAAGGGCAAAGATTACGAATATACGGAGTATGAGCCTCTCTTTGACTACGATTGCGGAATTGACAAAAAGGCGTACTTCGTCGTCAACGACGGCTACGTCACGCTGACGGACGGCTCCGGCATAGTGCATATCGCGCCCGCATTCGGCGAGGACGACAGCAGAGTAGGCAAAAACTACGACCTGCCTTTCGTGCAGATGGTGGACGAGCGCGGCAGATTTAAGGACGCGGTCACCGACCTCGCGGGCGTGTTCTGCAAGGACGGAGACAAGGAGATAATCAAAAAGCTCAAAGCGGAGAATAAACTGTTCAAGACTATGCGATTCACGCACAGCTATCCCTTCTGCTGGAGGTGCGACACTCCGCTCCTTTACTATGCGCGCAGTACGTGGTTCATCAAGGTGACCGCCGTGCGCGACGAGCTTATCAAAGCTTGCAACAGCGTAAATTGGATGCCCGATACCATACGCACGGGCAGAATGGGTAACTTCCTTGAAAACGTCATAGATTGGGGCATTTCGCGCGAGCGCTATTGGGGCACTCCGTTGCCCATATGGGTGTGCAAGAAGTGCGGCAAGATACACGTCGTAGGCTCCAAAGAGGAGCTGAAGTCCCTCGGACATATCGATGGAGACATAGAGTTGCATAGGCCCTATATCGACGCGGTAAAGTGGGAATGCGAGTGCGGCGGCACTATGGAGCGCACTCCCGAAGTGCTTGATTGTTGGTTCGACAGCGGATCCATGCCGTTTGCGCAGTGGCACTATCCCTTTGAAAACAAGGACATCTTCGAGGAAGTTTTCCCCGCGGACTTCATTTCCGAGGCGGTGGACCAGACGAGAGGGTGGTTTTATACCTTGCTTGCAATAAACACCATACTTTTCGGCAAGGCGCCTTTCAAAAATTGCATAGTTTTGGGTCACGTCAACGACAAGGACGGCGTCAAGATGTCCAAACACAAGGGCAATGTCGTCGACCCGTGGAGCGTCCTCGACAAGCAGGGGGCAGACGCAACGAGGTGGTATTTCTACACCGCGTCCGCGCCGTGGTTGCCCTCGAGATTTGCGGCGGAGAACGTCAGTGAGTCTCAGCGCAAATTTATGGGCACGCTTTGGAACACCTACGCATTTTTCGTACTGTATGCGGAAATAGACAAATTCGACCCGACGCAACATAAACTCGAGGACTGCAAGCTCAACATTTTGGACAAGTGGATACTTTCGGGGCTAAATACCCTCGTCAAGACAGTCGATGAGGGGCTTGCGCAGTACAAGATCACCGAGACGGCGCGCGCCATAGAGGAATTTACGGACAAGCTGTCAAATTGGTACGTGCGCAGGTCGCGCGAGCGTTTCTGGGGCAGCGGCATGAGCGAAAGCAAAGAGGCGGCATACGTCACATTGCACACCGTACTGTCCACGCTGGCGGGGCTTATCGCGCCGTACGTACCGTTTATGGCGGAGAATATCTATCAAAATCTCGTGCGCAATTTCGATAAGAACGCGCCCGAAAGCGTACATCTCACCTCATTTCCGACTTGCGACGAGTCAAGGATAGACAAAGCTCTCGAAGAAGGCATGGAGCACGTGCTCAAGCTTGTCGTTTTGGGAAGAGCGGCGAGAAACAAGTCCAACATGAAAAACAGACAGCCTCTCTCCAAATTGATGTACAGCGGCAAGTGGGAGCTTACGGACGACCTCAAGGAGCTTGTCGAGGAAGAACTCAACGTCAAGAGCGTGGAGCCGTCCGACGACAGCGACGGCTATGTCAGCTATGAGATCAAGCCGCAACTTCGCACGCTGGGTCCCAAATACGGACCATTGCTGGGCAAGATAAGAGCGCTCTTAAGCGAGCGTCCCACGGACATCATCGCGGCGGTAAAGCATCGCAGGGCGATAGAGGAACTCAAAGAGGAATACCGCTCTCAACGCGGCACGGAGGACGATGTCAAGAGCGCGTTCATATGCGAAATAGACGGCACGCAAGTTGTCTTGAGCGAGGAGGATCTGCTCATAACGACGAAGAACAAGGAGGGCTTCTCTTCCGAGTCCGACGGGGAAATGACCGTCGTTTTGGACACCGCGCTCACCGAAGACCTCGTTTTGGAGGGCATAGAGCGCGAACTTGTCAGCAAAGTGCAGAATATGCGCAAGGAAGCGGGATTTGAAGTGACGGATCACATCAAACTCGGCTATGTTGCGGAAGGTATGGCAAAACAGGTGCTCGACGACGCCAAATTCTATGCGGACGTGCTTTGCGACGGCATTGTCGAGAGCGGCGAAGGCTTCAGCAAAGAGCTGGACATCAACGGTCACAAGGTGACGATAACGATAAAGAAGATAGATTGATGAGACTTGCCCCCGATTGGAAAGAATACAGCGTCATTGCTACAGGCGACGGCGAAAAGCTTGAGCGCTGGGGAAAATTTACGCTGATAAGGCCCGATCCGCAGGTCATATGGCACCCCAAAAAGCCGCTGAGGAGCTATGGGAATATAGACGCTGTCTATGAACGAAGCTCCTCGGGCGGGGGAAAATGGGCGTTCAACAGATCCATAGATACGGAGTTCGTGATAGGCTGGCGGGACCTGAAGTTTTCCCTGAAGCTCATGGGCTTCAAGCATACGGGGCTTTTCCCCGAACAGGCGACAAATTGGGACAGAATGATGAGGCTCATAGAAGGTGCGGGACGCAAGATAAGCGTGCTCAACCTCTTCGGATACACGGGCGCCGCGTCCGTCGCCTGCCACAGGGCGGGGGCGAGCGTGTGCCACGTGGACAGCGCAAAGGCTATGGTCGAGCGCACGGGGGACAACGTCAGGTTGAGCGGACTTTCAAACGAAGGAATGCGTTACATCATAGACGACTGTTTCAAGTTTTGCGCGAGGGAACTTAGGCGCGGCAATCGCTATGACGCAATAATCCTCGATCCGCCGAGCTTCGGCAGAGGTCCGGACGGCGAAAAATGGAAGATAGAAGAGGGGATATCCTCGCTTGTGGAACTTGTCGCTTCTTTGCTTGACGACGATCCGCTGTTCGTGTGCCTCAACAGCTATACGACGGGACTTCAACCCACCGTGATGGCAAACATGCTCAAACTATATCTGCCCGAGGGCGCGAAGATAGACGCGGACGAGATAGGGCTGATGTGCGAGGACGGACTTGTGCTCCCGCAAGGCTGTACCGCTTTTGCGGAGTTTGAAAAATGAACAAAATAAAGCAAGTAATAAATAAACTATTCTAAAAAATGCGGAATAAAAGAATACTATGACTTACAAAGACTTACAAATCGTATATGAGGACAACTGTTTGCTCGTCGTCGTCAAACCCTATGACGTCCCCGTACAGGCGGACGAGAGCGGCGACGCGGATATGCTCACCATGCTCAAACAGTATCTCGTCGAAAAATACAACAAACCGGGCGACGCGTATTTGGGGCTTGTGCATAGGCTGGACAGGCCGACGGGCGGAGTCATGGTCTTTGCAAAAAACAGCAAGACCGCGGCGAGACTTTGCGAAGCGATAAAGGACGGAAGCGTGGAAAAGAGATACCTTGCCGTCGTCGAAGGCGTGCCGAGATACAGGGCGGACAAGCTCACTTGTTATCTCAAAAAGGATCCCGCGACGAACACCGTACATACCGTGCCAGCGCTTGTCGAAGGTGCGAAATATGCGGAGCTTGACTATAAATTGCTTGCGACGCAGGACGATATGAGCTTGCTTCAGGTGAATTTGGTGACGGGGCGCGCGCATCAGATTAGGGTGCAACTCTCCGATATGGGCAACCCCATAGTTTTGGACAAGAAGTACGGCAACGGCGAAGGCAAGAAGGGCAATATGGCGCTTTGGGCGTCTCAGCTGAAGCTTTCGCATCCCGTGAGTGGCAAGGACATGGTGTTCAGAGTGTATCCGCCCGAAATATTCCCGTGGACGCGCTTCGATCTGGACGTATTTTTGAATGTCACCATCAAAAACAGCGACTGATGATCTGTCATTCGCGGCTTAAAGCATACGCGACGCGAGGTTGTCCGCGCCGCGTTTTAAAGTATCGAGGGCATATGGCGCGCATGCTTTAAACGCCGAGTGTTGATACGCAGTAAAAAATAAGGAGGATGAGCGAGTCCTCCTTATTTTTTCAAGTGCGTAGATAACTCTCAACCGCAGCTTGTTGCAAGCATATATTTCTCATGGTCCAGCCTCTTTTTTATGGCGGAAATATATTTTTCCGATCCGTACTCCTTTTCAAACCAAGCGTCCGTATAGCCGCGCTTGTCGAGTATCTCCGCAAATCTGTTTCTGGCGACTTCAAGCCTTCTGAAGGCGGTCCTTAGTGCAATACCGTTTTCCGTGGCAATGGTTTGGAAAGTCTTTTTCTTGAATATCCTCTCTTCGATTATTTGCTTATCCTTCGGGTGCATACGGTCGAGCGTGCTCATGACGATGTACGCGAGGTTGACGATCTTACGCTTGCGATCGTTGATTTCGAGCATTTCACCTATTAGTTGCTCATTGCTTACACCAATTTTCAAATGGCGGCTTTGAAAACTGCTATTTATGCGCGATTTTAAGGCAAAATCAAGCGATTCTGTGATTTTCGGTAGCAAAGAATAAGCAACAAGCGCAGTGTTGCCCCAATTAGTATCCATATGTCCTCCAGAAATAAATTAAATTTCTACTGTGCTTACACTATAAATAATCATTTGCGGCAAAGTCAATATTTTATGCAACAATTTTGACAAAAAAAATCAAAAAGATGCGGAAATTATCGAGAATACGTATATATTGTCGTCAAAGCAGTAAAGAGAAAGCTCCTCCCAGCGCCGCCGCAACGAGCGCGTGACAAAACTTTCTTAAGAGTATCTCGCTCGCCTTCATGCCCGTGCGGGAAAGAAAAGTATAGTTTTGGAGGGTGACGGACAAACCTCCCAGCGAAATTATTCCTGCGCACAGAGCGACGGAAAGAGGAAGGGGGACGACTTCCGCTCCCATAAGACAGCCTCGCGTCATCTCTATGGCTCCATATAGAAGGGAGAGCGCCGCGCGTCCCCCGTCCGCCCCGAGCGCACCCTCGAGCAATACGTCCAGCCTCAATAGCGGCAAGGTGTCCACGATCATTCCGCACAGCACTATATATCCGCCGACATACAGCATGTTCAGTGTGGAATTTGAAATGGTTTTTGAAAGGATATTGTCCGCGTCGCTCCCTAAAGGGGAATGCTCCGGGTCATACTCCGCCGAATTTTGAACTGAGTCCGTTTGATGGGCGCGCTTTTTGCTTTTGCGGATTCTGAAAATAAGTCCGTTGACAAGCGCGGCGATATAGTGAGAGGCGAGTATGACCGCTCCCACGCGTATGTCGTTAAATATCGCGCTCCCGACCGTCCCCAGCATGAATATGGGACCCGATGTGCTTGCAAATGCCGAGACCGCTTTCGCCTCATCCTTTGAAAATACGCCCGCGCCGTAGAGTTCCGCCGTCGTACTTGCGCCTACGGGATAGCCCGAAAGCATGCTTATCAAAAGTACATACGCGCTCTCTTTCGGCGTTCCGTACAGTTTGGATATGGGTTTTCCCAGCAGCGTCGAGACGGTGCGAGCCACCCCCATATTCGTGAGCAAGAGCGAACAAAAATAGAAGGGGAAAAGAGAAGGCAATACGGACGTGGCATACAGTGCCAGCCCTCTGCGCGCCGAGGCGAGATAATAGTCGGGACGGGCGAGCATCATCGCCATGAAAGTCGCCGCCGCGATACAGGCGAGGATCTTGCCTCTTGAAAATGCTTTTGTCATCGGCTTCTGCCGCTTTAAATTTGCTTCCGCCACATCAAAGGATATGAGTTTTCCATCCCGCGTATGCGCTGAAATTATGTGACAAAGACAACGTAAACGCATATGCTTGCAAAAATGTGCGACGAAAATATATGGACGGGCAAAGTATATCCCGTCCTGATCGCAAAATGTCCTCATATCAAGCGGGGATAAAATGAGAATACGAGAAATTCATGTAAATGCGGAGGGTAAAAGTCGATATATGCGCAAAATTTGGGGCGCGGGATCTATTTATCGCCGTCGCATAGCGAGCGTATCTTTGCGGCTTTTTCGTCAAGCGCAACCAGCGGAAACACGGGACAGTCCGCTTCGCAATCGCTGTGTTTGAAAAAGAAATAGCCGTCTGCGGAGGCGAGCAGGGGGAGAAGCGCCTTTTTCTTTGACGGTCGCACTGCGAGCATTGTGCAATAGGGCTTCTCTTCTTTGGCGAGAGCAAGCAAAGCTTTTGTCGCGCCCACTGTGGCGGAGGCGGCGATGCGCTTTATCGTTGAGCGGGTGTAGCGGCGCGAGGTCAGTCCGAGATAGCCGTCCATATCCACAAAATCCGCTTGAGAGATCCTATTCTCCATGCCCTCGCCGATGTTTGCGAGTTCCGCAAGTTGAGCGGCGGTCTTTGACTTCAGCGCATAGGTGGATATGGTGTTATACTTGCGAATATCCGTGCATCTGTCCAAATCTACAAACGGCGGCACGAATGGCGTGACGTCCTCGCCCGCGAGCATCATTTCGCGTATCTTTGTAGAGGACATATACTTTTTGCCGTCGTCGGGCTTGCGCGTTACGCTGTGAAACGAGACTCTGTCGCCGTATGCGGAAGCCGCCTTGATGTACTCCACGGCAAGAATATTGTTTGGAGAGCGAAGCATGTTTGCTACGTCCGGGCGGAGCAGGTCGAGCGCCATCGTGCGCGACTTTGCAAGCGAGTATCCCTCGCCCAAGTACCCCTTGAGCAGGTCTTTCATATCTTTGGATTCGCTGTTCATAAACTCCGCCGCCATCGAGAGCTGTTCAAGCTCCTCCGCTTCCGTCCCGAAGGAGAGGGTAAATTCGCCGAGCATGCTTAGCGTTTTGAGCGCTCCGTATGCGAATATGTCCGCGGGCGCGAGCGAGTACACTGTAGGCAGTTCGAGCACGATGTCCGCCCCCGCTTCCATCGCCCATTTCGCGCGTTCGTACCTGTCTTTTACGACGACGTCGCCATGCTGGGTGAACGAGCCGCTCATAAGTACGACAAGAGCGTCCGCCTCCGTCTCGCGCTTTGCGGCGCGCAACTGTTTGAGGTGTCCGTTGTGGAAGGGATTGTATTCTGCGATCACGGCACAAATTTTCATTTTTTGCAAGCAGTCCTTTACATTTATTCTCAAATGGTGTATAAATAATTAGTGCTTTCAATACATAATTATATATTATATGTAGAGAAAAATAAAGTAATTTTCGGAGAAAAGCTATGGCATTGTTGGACAAAGTCAAATCTTTCGGCAGAAAGGTGCTCGAAAGCGGCACCGTCATCGAAGAGATCAAAAACAAAGCGATCGCGATCAACAAAAAGATCGTGCTTTGCGAGGGTGAAGATCATCGCGTCGTGGAAGCGGCGTACATATGCACGCGGGACAAGATCGCGCGTATAGTACTTTTGGGCAATCCCGATCAGATCAAGCTGAACAATCCCTCGATAGACTTGACGGGCGTGGAAATAATAGACCCCAAGACATCCGATAAACTCGCGGATTATGCAAAGCTTCTGTATGATCTTCGCAAAGCAAAGGGCATGACGGAGGAGCAGGCGACAGAGCAGGCGAAGGACTCCACTTTCTTCGGAGCGCTCATGCTGAAGAGCGGAGATGTCGACGGCCTCGTTTCGGGCGCGTGCCACTCCACTGCGAACACCCTGCGTCCCGGACTTCAGATCATCAAGACTGCTCCCGGCGTTTCGGCGGTCTCCAGCTTCAATCTTATGGTCGGCAGCAACAAGTACGTCGAGGACGGTTTGCTGGTGTTTGCCGATTGCGGACTCAACCCCACGTATACGGCGGAAGGACTTGCGGACCTCGCCATTGCGACGGCAAAGAGCGCAAGGGATATAGCGGGCGTGGAGCCGAGGATCGCAATGCTTTCCTTCTCGTCTATGGGCAGTGCGAAGCATGATAATGTCACTCTCGTGCAGGAAGCGACGAAGATAGCAAAGGAGAAAGCGCCCGAACTTATGCTCGACGGCGAACTTCAATTCGACGCGGCGCTCGTCCCCGAAGTCGCGGCGCTTAAGGCTCCGAACTCGAAGGTGGCAGGGCATGCGAACGTGCTCATCTTCCCCGATCTGCAATCGGGCAACATAGGATATAAAATCGCGGAAAGACTCGGCGGATTTGAGGCGATAGGCCCCATCTGTCAAGGTTTCGACAAGCCGCTCAACGACCTGTCCCGCGGTTGCAAAGCTTCGGACATCGTCAGCGCGGTGGCGATCACAGCGATACAGAGCGTCAAGCAATAACGGCTGAAATTTGCGGAAACTATTCTTAAAAACATCATAATTCGGAATGGTTTTTGCGTAAAATATCATAGACACATCAAAATATCAAAATCATCATATAGGAGACATCTATGAAAATTCTAGTTATCAACGCGGGCAGTTCTTCCTTGAAGTATCAGCTTATCGACATGACCGACGAGAAGGTCCTGCTCAAGGGACTTTGCGAGCGCATAACCATGGAGGGTGGCGAACTCACCCAAAAGACCTTCGACGGCAGAAAACTCAACTTAAAGCAAAATATGAAGGATCACACCGACGCGATAGAGCTTGTGCTCAAAGCTATGGTAGACCCCGAGTTCGGCGCGATAAGTTCCGTCAGCGAAATATCCGCGGTGGGGCATCGCGTGTTGCACAGCGCGGAGGATTTTTCATCTTCCGTCGTCATCACGGACGAGGTGTTGAAAACATGCGAAAAAAATTCGGAACTCGGTCCTCTTCATATGCCCGCAAACCTCGCGTGCGTAAAAAGCTGTATGAAAGTCATGCCGGGCGTGCCTATGGTCGCCGTTTTCGACACGACTTTCCACAGCACAATGCCCCCGAAGGCATATATGTACGGCATTGAGTACAGCGTGTACGAGCGGTACAAAGTGCGCAGATACGGTTTTCACGGCACTTCGCACAAGTTCGTGAGCGAGGAAACCGTCAAGTTGCTCGGCAAAAAGGACAGCAAAATAATCGTGTGTCACCTCGGCAACGGCTCGTCCATATCCGCGGTCAGGGACGGCAAATGCCTCGACACTTCAATGGGATTCACTCCGCTCGAAGGACTTGTAATGGGCACGAGGAGCGGCGATATAGACCCCGCCGCAACCGAATTCATCGCCAAAAAGCTGGGCATGTCCTATGCCGAGACGGTGCAATATCTCAACAAGAAGTGCGGAATGCTCGGAATAAGCGAGCTTAGTTCGGATATGCGCGACCTCGAAGCGGCGATAAAGAAGGGAGACAAGAAGGCGGAGCTTGCGGTGGAAGTCGCCGCATATCGCATCAAAAAGTACATCGGTTCATACGCGGCGGTGCTGAACGGCGTAGACGCGATCGTTTTCACGGGCGGCATAGGGGAGCACAGCGCGCTCATGCGCAGGCTCGTTATGAGCGATATGGAATATCTCGGCGCAAAGCTCGATCTCTATAAAAACGAGAATGTCACGGACGGCGTATGCGAGATCTCCGCGGCGGACAGCAAGGTCAAGATACTCATCCTTCCCACCAACGAGGAGCTGAGCATCGCGCGCGAAACTAAGGCGTTGATAAGCTGACTCGCCCGACAAATTCCGAAAAATGAAAAAATTTGTTTGAGCAACCGCTAAAAAGCGTTTGACAACTCGAGGTTTATTCTTTATACTGAATAAGCTAAATAAGACATTGCGTATAAGTTGGAGGTAGGAAAAATGGCAGTACCTAAAAATAAAGTGTCGAAGTCAAAGACAAATTCGCGCTTTGCGAATTGGAGGGTCAAGACCCCGGGACTTGCGGAGTGCCCTCAATGCCATGAGCTCAAAAAGAGCCATCAAGTGTGCCCCAAATGCGGCTACTATGACGGCGAGCTTGTGATAAACAAAGAATCGGACAAATAAGCAGTCAAAAAAAGAGTGCTCAGCCACTCTTTTTTGATATGCGGGGGGTGAATTATACTATTAAGTGCAACACTTTCTTGACAAAAAAAGGTTCATATGCAAAGTCCAACTGTTATAAT
>CANQBO010000024.1 GCA_947589475.1 uncultured Clostridia bacterium | reverse complement strand
GTGCAGTCGCGCTGTGTACAGTGTAGCCTGCTTTGAGTGGCGTAGCGGGATCGGGGAACAACGTCAAGCGTATGGCCGATATTGCTTGACGATCGCTCCGAGAAAGTTGCGGTGCAAAAAAAGATAAGGACGGAAGAGGTCTGTCAAGGAAAACTTCTAGACTGTTTTTATAAGCTGTTTGGGGATTATAGTGTGCTCTGAGTGGCGATTCGGTTGCCTAAGTGCTGGGCGATGTGATTGGAAACATCTTGGACGGCGACGACAAGTTTTCGCACAGGGAAATCCTACCGAACCTAAGGCGCAAGGTTTACCCGAACAGTTGCCACCAAATAACGTATATTATGGGTGCTCATTTGAAATCGAACGACGCCAAATCGGACAATAAAGACGGCAAAGACAAGGACGCATCGCCTGCGCCCGACGTTTTTGGCGCGGAGACGTCTACTGCCGCGAGTTCGGACGAAAGTAAGCCCGTGACAATAGAAAAACTTGCCGCCACACCGAAAAAGCAGGCGACGGGCAAGCAAAAACCCCGAAAAAAATATAATATCTGGTGGATAAAAGCCGCGGTCATCTCTCTTGTTTTAGCCGCGTTTTTCAGCTTTTTGAGCGAGCTTACCGCAAGTGCGGAAAACATTGTGATCATCATTTTGTTGCTTGCGTTTTTGATCACGGCAAGCATACTTTTCGACGCGATAGGCGTTGCGGTGACTTCATGCGACCCCACTCCCATAGTCAGCATGTCGTCGCGCAAGATATACGGCGCAAGGACGGCGCTTTGGCTTGTAAAAAACAGCGGCACGGTGTCGAGCATATGCAACGACGTGATAGGCGACATCTTCGGCATCATCTCGGGCGCGTGTTCGGCGGCAATAGTGCTCAAGATAACTATGAATTTGGGTGAAAGTTGGCAAAGATGGCTTTCGATCGGCATATCCGCCGTGGTTTCCGCGCTCACGATAGGGGGCAAGGCGTTCATGAAAAACATCGCAATATCGAATTCGCGTGAATTCGTCATGTTTGTGGCGAGGTGTCTTGCCATATTCAATAAGGACGAGCGCAGGATAAAAAAACGCGAGGCGCAAAAGAAAAAGCAACAGCGCGAAGCATCAAAGCAAAGCAATGACGACTCAAGCGACGAAAAATAAAATATAGACGTATCGCGGCGACGAAATTAAGTGGTACGCATAAGGCTTAAAAGTCAAAAAACGGTTTGAAAATGAAATAGTTTGAAAAAGTAAAGAAATTATGAGGCTTGACAAGTATATACAAGAGAAATTCGCGCTTCGCTCGCGCACCTATGCGGAGGATCTCATCCTTACGGGGCGCGTTTTTGTTGACGGCAAACAGGTCAAAAAACCCGCGTTCGACGTATGCGACGGGCGCGAAGTCAAGATTTCGGACGACGAGGGTTATGCCTCGCAAGGCGCATACAAGCTGGAAAAAGGCTTGAGCGTTTTCGGGGTAGACGTCAAGGGACTTTCTTGCGCGGATATAGGATGTTCAAACGGCGGGTTCACCGACGTGCTTTTAAGGCACGGCGCGGCAAGCGTGCTCGCCGTGGACGTAGGGGAGTGCGCGTTGCCGAAAGACATTCTGGAGGACGGCAGAGTGAGATTTTTGAGGGCAAACGCCCGCGCCCTCCCGCGCGAACTTGACAAAGTAGATTTCGTTTGCGCGGACGTGAGCTTCATATCCCTCAAGTTGATTTTGGGCGAGATATACGCGTTGCTCAAGCGGGAAGGGAGCGCCGTTGTGCTTGTAAAACCTCAATTCGAGGCGGGACAGGGCGCGCTCAACAAATCGGGCGTGGTGAAAAGCGAGACATTGAGACGTCAAGTTTTGGACAGCGTAAAACTCTTTGCCGAGGGCGTAGGCTTTGAAGTCGCGGGAGAGGACGTGTCTCCCATACGCTATGCCGACAAAAATATAGAATATCTGCTGTATCTCAAAAAGCAGGTCTGAACACGATTTTGCCCAAAATTGCCCGATTTTTTTGCATATAATAGGCATTTTTGCATAAAAATTCCTCGAAATGACCGATATTTTGAAAAATGCATACAAATGCATAAAAAATGAAATCGTAAATTTTAAGATATGGCGAATTTTTTTGGTTGGAAGCTTTTGTATGGCGGCAGATGAAAAAACATCGTGCGCGCAAAAATAACGGCGTTTTTAAGCATGGAGCGCCTTGAGTCGAGGCAAATATTTTTCAATAAAAAACTAATAGTTGTAAGATTGTATCTAGAAAGAGATATTCTTGGGAACATCTTTATATAGCATATTCGGTAAGTAAATCGCAGTTTATATGTAAAGTTGTAAAAATTCAGACGCATTTTGAAAATTTTTCGTCATATGTACGCTTTTTGAGACGAATTGTAGAAAACTTATAATTATGCAGAAATTTCGGTATAAATTAAAAAAATATTCATTTTTTCAAAAAAAATTTTTGTACAATCTATTGTATAAAATTTTCGGATAGTGTATAATTGCCGTGGCGTATGAAAAAAGTGGCTGTAATAAAAAAATCCAATGTCGATGGGAGCGGCGATCTTATAAGACTATGCGAGGCTCTCGAGTGCTCTCCTCTTATAGATGTCGAGTTCTGCGACCGTTTAGAGGATATACCTGCGGACGCGGACAGAGTGCTCGTATTCGGCGGGGACGGCACTGTGCTTGCCGTTGCGGATCTTCTTGCGGCAAACGACATAAAAGCCGCGGTCTTAGGCGTAAACCTCGGCAATCTCGGCTTTTTGACTGCGTTTGAGAGCGATGTTCCGACGGACGTCCTTATTTCGGCACTCGACTCCGACAGGACGAGAGAGTGCACGATGCTCGAGGCGTGCGCGCCCATAAACATCGGCTATGCGATAAACGAAGTCGTTGTCAAGGCGGAGGGCAGTCACCCCATAAAATTTATGCTGTATGTGGACGGAGACTTTGTCGACTCCTATATAGGCGACGGTCTCATTGTGAGCACGGCGATAGGTTCGACGGCATATTCGCTGTCCGCGGGCGGACCCATACTTGCGCCCGCACTCGACGCCCTCGTGATAGATCCCGTATGTGCGCACTCGTTGCATTCGCGCCCGCTTGTAGTAGGCTCTTCGTCGAAGATTGAGATCAAACTTACGGGACAATTCGGCGCTCACGTATATGTTGACGGGACATCTCGGCTTGCGCTTTCGCCGTCCAACGTGCTTTGCGTGCGCAAGTCCGTCAAGCGCGCCCGCTTTGTGGATGTAAAGTCGGATTTCTATTCCAAACTGCTCAAAAAGATGAACAGTTGGGGCACTTCGCAAAACTAAAGCGGCAAACGCGCCTAAATCGGCGCATATGATAATGACTTGAATTCGCGCGAAAGTTTGCGCGCGTGGCAATGCAAGCGCCATGCAGACAGGCTCCGCTTGCAGACAAAATGAAAAAATAAGGCGACCGCTCGTCGCAAAAAAGGACAAATAAAAACAAAAAAACAATTCGTTAAGGAAGGAGAATTATGTCAAGAGTAAACAGACAACTCAAGATCCTCGACATCATTTCTAAGCATGATATCGACACACAGGAAGAACTTGTAACTTACCTCAAAAAAGAGGGCTACAACGTTACGCAGGCGACGATCTCGCGTGACATCAAGGATATGGGCATACTCAAGACCCTCGCCGCAGACGGCAAGCACTACAAGTATGCAGTGCAGACCGCAAAGGAAAACAGCGTTACGGACAAATATCTCAGCATGTTTAAAAACGCTATAATATCCATTAAGTTTGCGGGGAATTTGCTCGTCGTCAAGACGGAAGAGGCGAGCGCCGCTCCCGCAGCACAATTTTTGGACAACTTGAATTTTGAGGAAATTTTGGGCGTCGTCGCGGGCGAAAACACCATTTTCGTCGCCATAGACGATCCCTCGCATGCAGAGAGGATCCGCGACAGGCTCCTCAATCTGACCGATTCTTCGGGGATATACTGATGCTTTCGTTGTTATCTGTAAAAAACATTGCGCTCATCGACAGCCTCGAGCTTGATCTGAAGTCGGGGCTGAACATTTTGAGCGGCGAAACGGGAGCGGGCAAGTCAATCATCATAGACTCGCTCAATTTCGTATTGGGCGAGCGCGCCGACAGATCGCTCATCAGATACGGTGCGGACTCGGCAAGCGTGGAAGCGGTGTTTGAAGATTATCGGTCTCCTCAGATAACGACCTATCTCGATGACGTCGGCATTGAGGCGGAGGACGTGCTCGTTTTGCGGCGAAAGATGTCCGTGGACGGTAAAAACGAGTGTCGTATCAACGGGCGCGTCGCTACCCTCGGCACGCTGAAGGGGCTTACGGAATTGCTTGTTGACATCCACGGCCAGCACGAGCATCAATCTTTGCTCAAGAGCGCAAATCACATCTCTTTGCTCGACTCGCTGGGCGGAGCGGAAACAGCTTCTCAGAAGGATAAGGTCAAAGCGCTGTACGGCGAATATTCCTCCGCAAGGAGGGAGCTTGGCGAGTACGGCGACAGCGAGGAGAGGGCGCGCAGGCTGGATATTTTGTGTTATCAAATCGACGAGATAGAGCGCGTAAATGTGCAGGATGGCGAAGAGGACAGCCTGCTTTTACAACGCAAGCGCATACGCAATATGGAGAAGATCATTTCCGCTCTTGAGAGCGCGAAAGGACAGCTCGAAGGCTACGGCGCAAGCGGAGTTGCGGCGGTACTCAAGAGCGCGGAATCGACTTTGCGCCCGATCTTAGCGTATGACGACGGCATAGACGCGATCATAGACAGGTTGGACAGCGCCAAAGAGGAGATCCAGGACATTGCGGACACTCTTGCGGAAATGCTTGAAAAACTTGATTTCGACGGCAGATCCGCGGACAAGTTGGAGGAGCGCCTCAACGAAGTGCGCAACACGTTGCGAAAGTACGGCGGGAGCTATGAAGCCCTCCAAAGTTTTTATACTTCCGCAAAAGAGGAAAGAGAAAGGCTTGAGAATGCGGACGGACACGTCGAGAAATTGTATAAAAAAATAGAAAAGACGAGCGCGGAACTTGTTAAAGAGGCGGGGAAGCTTACTAAGCTCAGGCTCGCCACAGCAGGAAAGCTGGAAAAGGATATAGGACGGGAGCTTGACGACCTTGGCATGGGAGGAAGCACCTTCAAAGTCGATATCAAGAGCGTCGATGAGGCGGACGAAATTTCCGCAAACGGCGCGGACAGTGTGGAATTTTTGATTTCGCCAAACGTGGGCGAACCTCTCAAACCGCTTGCGAAGATAATATCGGGCGGCGAGATGTCGCGCTTTATGCTCGCGCTCAAAAACATACTTGCGGACGTGGACGGCATAGGCACGATGGTCTTTGACGAGATAGATACCGGCATATCGGGCAGGATCTCCGCTGTCGTTTCGGAAAAGCTGTGCAACATATCTCGCGCAAGGCAGGTCATCGCGGTCACGCATATGCCGTCGCTCGCGGCGATGGCGGACAGCCACTTTCTCATTTCCAAAACCGCCGAAAACGGAAAGACACTCACGCATGTCACGCTGCTTGAGGACGACACGGAGGAAGTCGCTCGTCTAATAGGCGGCAATGACTACAGCGAATTTGCAATTCCCCACGCAAAAGAAATGAAGGCATGGGCGGAAAGATACAAAAAAAGCTTGACAGCAGTTTGAATAGGTCATATTTAAGCAATCTAAACGAATATATTTTGTTTTAAGGCAAGCGGCGACGCTTTATGAGCGTTGTTCAAAATAGGGGGAAGTTATGAAAAGATCTTTGAAAATCGCTTTGATAGTGATCGCAAGCGTCGTCATTGCGGTGATGCTCGCGCTCAGCATATTCTACGCGTATCTGCTGTATTTCAACTCGCACCCGAAGTCTACGTACGACGTGTCTGAAAAGCAGGACGACGGCAATATCACGGTGATGAATTTCAATGTGCGCTGTCTCACTCCCGAGGATCTCGGAGAGAAGTCGTGGTTTAAACGAGCGGATAGGATCATAAAGCAAATATCCGACGTTCAGCCCGACATCCTCTGTTTTCAGGAGGTGACGCCAAATCACGAAAACTACTTCAAAAACGCGCTGAAGGGCTACCAAAAAGTCATCAAATACAGGCAGAGCGGACCATTCGGAGAAGCTACGCCCGTGTATTTCAACGAAAACAAGTTCGAATTGTTGGATCAGGACAACTTTTGGCTGAGCGAAACCCCTTGGAAGAAGTCCAAAGGGTGGGGCGCGGCAAACTACCGCATCTGCTCTCTTGCCAAACTTAAGGAGAAGGCGACGGACAAAGTATTCGCAGTATTCAACACACACCTCGACCACAAGAGCGAGAAAGCGCGCATAAACGGCATACAGCTCGTGCTTGACAAGATAAAAGAGTACGGCGACATGCCCGCGATGTTGCTCGGCGATATGAACTCCTTCCCGGACAGCGAGACATACAAGAAGGCTACGGCAAGCTTCGAGGACAGCCGCGTCATTGCAAAAGACGGAGACAAGGAAAATCGCAGCACGTGGCAGAAATACGGCAAAGTCGAAGAGGGAATGGCGATAGATTATTGCTTCGTGTCGCCCGGTGACTTTGACGTCAACTATTATCATGTGCTTGCCGAACAGGTGGACGGCGGATTTGCAAGCGACCACTATGCTCTTGTCATCAAACTCAATCTGAAGTAAAAACATTCACGAGGCAACTATGTATGACACTTTCATAAGCTATAGAAGAGCGGGAGGCGCGGAAATAGCCGCGCGACTCTATGATTTTCTCAAACTCAAGGGGTTCGATCCGTTTTATGATATGACGGGGATGAGGGCGGGACGGTTCGACGAACAACTGCGCGACAGAATATTGCAAGCCGAAAATTTCATCCTCATTCTTTCAGTCGGAGCGCTGGATCGTTGCAACGAACTCAGCGATTGGGTGAGAGAAGAGGTCAAGACCGCGATAGATTACAACCTCAATATAGTAGTTTTTCAGGAGGAAGGCTTTGAATATCCGTCCGATCTTCCCGAAGAGATCTCGTCTATATCCATGTATCAAGCAATACTTTATGACAAGACTACCGTCTCCGCCCGTCTTGAGCAATTGCCCGCCATGCTCAAGTACAAAAACGATCGATTTGCTAGTTTTGAAACGGGAAAGGAGATAAGCGGCAGAAAAATCAAGTTTTCCGGAGAGTATATAACACAGTACGAGGACAGTGACCGCGGCAGGATAATAGTCAGAAAAGCGCCCGCGATACTTCATCAATTCGGCGATCACATCTGGGGAAGGACGTGGTTCGGTACAAAACAGGAGTGGAAGATAAGCGGCAGAATTTACGGTCACAAACGGCTTGCCGGCATATATTACGCAAAAGGTTATCTCGACGACGGGTTCGGCACTTTCTTTTTAGAGGCGAAGAACAGCGGATTTTTAGAAGGTTATTGGTCGGGCTATGACAGCACAAACAAAAGTCTTACGACGGGGCGTTATGTCTTTAAAAAGAGGGATCCGCACTTTGTGTGCCGCTTAGCTACGCGCGTCGATCTTGCGGCGATAACGAGGATCGCGGACGCGCAACTCGGCAAAAATTACATCACCGAGGACTTTCTCAGGGAAATACTCGATTCAAATCAGTCTACATTTTGCATGGTGGTAGAGGACACCTCCTGCAAAAAGACCGTGGGCTTTTGCATATGCAAACGACTCGATTTCGAAGAGATGAAAGCGATATGCAACGGGCAGGAGCCGAGAGAACTTGTGTTTTCGCAAAACATCGGTTACATCAAGACGGTTGCCGTAGATGAAAATTTCAAAAATCTCGGTTTGGCGTCCATACTCATAGACAAATGCATGCAACAGCTTGCAAAAGAGGGCGTCGACGCCTATTTTTCAACGGCATGGAAGCATGCGGGCATCATCAACATAGCCTCTATCATGGAAAGATTCGGCTTTGTCAAGTACAGCGAGATCCCAAACTATTGGTACGAAAGCAGCATATCCGAGGGATTCAATTGCCCGCAATGCGGCAATCCGTGTCATTGCAGTTGCGTCATCTACATAAAATATTGAACGAGTCTGTGCATTTTGTCATATAGGCATAAAATATTTCCGAATTTATGCCCTTTTGTCGCAAATTTTTGCCGCATAACTATAATATATAAAAATTTTATAGAAACATATCTAAATTCGTTTGCAAAATTTGCGAGTATCATATATAATCATCAAGACCAAACACCGCGGCAGAGCGAGGGTTGTTCCCGGTTGGGTATCCCGAGCGACGAAGCTGTGGGAGGTAAAAACAAATCTATGGAGGCTACCAAAATGGCAGTAACAACAATGAAAGCCTTGCTTGAAGCAGGCGTCCACTTCGGTCACCAGACAAAGCGCTGGAATCCCAAAATGGCAAAGTACATCTATGCCACGCGCAACGACATCCACATCATCGACCTTCAAATTTCCGTCGATCACGTCGAAGCCGCTTATGAATTTGTGAAGAGCGTCGCGGCAGAAGGCAAATCCGTCCTCTTTGTCGGCACAAAAAAGCAAGCTCAAGAGGCTATAAAACAGCAAGCGGAACGTTGCGACATGTTCTACATCAACCAGAGATGGTTGGGCGGCACTCTCACAAACTTCGAGACTATCCGCACGAGGATAGACCGCCTCAACAAGATCAATCAAATGGAGATCATCGGCGAGTTTGAGCTTCTTCCCAAAAAGGAAGTCGCAGGTCTCAAGAAAGAGCGCGACGACCTCGAGAGAAACCTCGGCGGCATAAAGAATATGCGTACGCTTCCCGGGTGCCTCTTCGTCGTAGACCTCAAGAAGGAAGAGAATGCGGTCAAGGAAGCAAGAAAACTGAACATCCCCATCGTGGCGGTCGTCGATACGAACTGCGATCCCGACCTTGTCGACTATGTGATACCCGGCAATGACGACGCCATCCGCGCGATACAGCTGTTCGCGTCCCTCATGGCAGACGCAGTCATAGAAGCAAAACAGGGCGAAAGCCTGCATCCCGCAACTCCCGACGAGGCGGCAGACGCAAATGCGGAGGAAGCAATCGAAGCTCCCAAGGCAGAGGATATACTCGAAGAGTCGGTCAAGCTCTCTCCCGAAGAGGCGCTCGAGAAGGCTCTTGCAGAGAAGGAGGAAGAGGAGGCATAATTGCTCTTCCCGTCGAGTGAATACGAATTTTAGGAGATATATATGGCATTTACAAGCAAAGATGTTATGGAACTGCGTCAGCGCACGGGCGTTGGCATGATGGACTGCAAGAAGGCGCTTGTCGCAACGGACGGCGATATGGAGAAGGCGATAGACTTCCTGCGCGAAAAGGGCATGGCGACAGCCGCAAAGAAAGAGGGCAGGATCGCCGCGGAAGGTATTGTCTATGCCGCAAACAAGGGAGGAAAGTATGTCCTGCTTGAGGTCAATTGCGAGTCCGACTTCGTTGCGGGCGGCCCCGTATTCAGAGAGTATGTGGACAAAGTCGCACAGTATATCCTCGACAATCCCGTACCCATCGAGGACGTCATCGCCGCTATGCAACCCGTCACAAACGAGTATGTCATGAAGATGGGAGAGAAGCTCTCCATCCGCCGCTATGCGCTCTATGAAGAGAACGGCTCGAAGGTGGACACCTACATCCACATGGGCGGCAAGATAGGCGTGCTTGTCGAGGCAAGCGAAGGCACTGCGCCCGAGGTCATTCACGACGTCGCATTGCAAATAGCCGCGGCAAACGCTCAGTATGTGACAAAGGAAGAGGTCCCCACGGGCGAGCTTGAACACGAAAAGGAAGTCTTGAAGGCGCAAGCCCTCAACGAGCCTAATCCCAAGCCGCTTGCCATCATCGAGAAGATGGTCGAGGGCAGAGTGCAGAAGTACTATAAAGAGGTCTGCCTCAACGAGCAAGTCTTTGTCAAAAACAACGAAATCACCATAGGACAATATCTCAAGCAAAACGGCGGAGCGAAGATATTGCGCTTCACCCGTTACGCTATGGGCGAGGGCCTGCAAAAGAGAGAGGACGACTTCGTCGGCGAGGTCATGTCGCAAGCAGGTTTGAAATAAGCGATAAAAAAGGAATGCAAGCCATTCCTTTTTTTTAAAAACCGAGGCAAGGCGCATTTAAAGAGTCGCGCTTGCCTCTGAATTGCAGATAGGCGGAAATTGTCCGCTACGGAGGCAAAATATGGAAGAGGTCAAAACATATCCCGCATATGAACTCGATCCGCGCGTCAAGTATAAGCGCGTCATCGTGAAGTTGTCGGGCGAAGCTCTCGCGGGCGAGGGCGGTATGGGCATAGACAGTAACAAGCTGGATTTTGTGTGCGCGCAGATCGCGGACATCAGGAAGCTGGGCGTCGAGGTCGGCATAGTCATAGGAGGCGGCAACTTCTGGCGCGGCAGACAGGCGGACGACAAGATGAACCGCACCGCCGCGGACCACATGGGCATGCTTGCAACGGTCATGAACGCGCTCGCCATACAGGATAGGCTGGAGCAACACGACATACCCGTCAGGGTGCAGACCGCGCTGACCATTACCAAAGTTGCGGAGCCGTACATTCTGCGCAAAGCGATACGTCACTTTGAAAAGGGAAGGATCGTCATATTCGCGTGCGGAACGGGCAACCCGTACTTCTCGACGGATACGGGCGCGGCGCTCAGAGCGTGCGAGATAAACGCGGACGCGCTGTTGCTCGCAAAGAACGTCGACGGAGTCTATGACAGCGATCCCAAACTCAATAAAGCCGCCAAAAAGTTTGACAATCTAAGCTACATGCAGGTCATATCCCTCGGACTCAAGGCTATGGACACCACTGCCATCACGATGTGCATGGACAACAATATCCCCATAATCGCCTTCAGCCTCATGGAAAAGGACAGCATCAAGCACGCCGTATTCGGCGACAAGATAGGCACCTACATCGGCAAGAGCGAAAACTGAAACTATAGCTCAAACTTGCGACACCCGCTGTTTATGACAATTCGCTCTGAGCGCGAAGGAGATATACAAGCTATACAAACGGGAAAATACAGGAGGAAATCGACATGTACACAACGCCCAACTATATGTTTTGTTTCAACATTTTGAAACGAGTTTTCTATATGCAATCAATTAAATTCGACGACCTTTACGGCAATAAGGAAGCCACCGAAAATTTTATTTTGAAAGTACTTTATTTGATGGTCAAAAATTTCCGCACGCCTTGTCCTCCGCAGTATCTCCACCTTCCCGTAGCCTTTGAAGAAAAAGACGAGCGCAAAGCCATCATCATCTCGCTTCCCGACGCAAAATGCGAGTGCGATTGCAACTTTGTAGCTTTGAGAAAGAGCAAGGACGGCAAACTGCTTTTCATTTCCAGCGAATTGTATGAGTTCGGCTACACATTCAAACTCTGCGTGTTTACCGAACAGGCGCACTACAGCCTTTCGAAAGTTATCACATCCTATCAAGAATTCGTCGACGCCGCGCTTGAGTTGGGAGACAACTTCAACTGACAAAAGGCGAGACTCCGCTTTTTCAAGTGCGGAGCCGTATCTTAAGTAACAAGCTTAAATATCAATTTTTGCAGAATCAAAAGCGGTTTGGCGCTCTGTTCGTCAAGCAGCTTTTTCATGACATCGAGTGTGCGCCATTTAGATGATATTTTCAAATGCGTTCGATTAGATGACCGAAAATTTAAATTAAATTTAAAAGAAGTCTGAATTTGAATATTTCCGAGAGTATGCTTTGCTTTAGGTGACGAATATTACAATTGTCAAATATGCGAGGCATGTTTTTTACGATTTCTTTGAGAAGATCGTCATTCTCTTTGTGGAAATTATGCCGCTTCCGCGCCGTAGTACGTGAGTGAGCACTTGTACGATTTAAACTCATGCTCCTCGAAACACTTTACATTGTGAATTAGGTCGCCTACACATTTTCTGCCGCCCGAGCCAACTGATGTTTTTGCGCGCTGATCAGGCGCCTTTGCGACGTCGTAGAAAGAAGTTTCTTTGCGTTTTCTGTCACTTTTGCAGTTTAAAAACCCTTATTGCGCAAGTGCGCGGGATATCTTCGCGCAACTGTCAAGGAATAAGTTCTCTACGAGTTTGTCGGTTGTCATCATAAAAGCCTCAGATGCGCATTAGAGCAACAGTGTCGCGCTTCGTCAACGTCTTAAGATCGTCGGCGTTGAGCACTTGCGACGTAGCAAAGCCCAAGTCTCTTTATAATTTCTTTAAGGTTGCATGTCGCGACTACAGTTTGGCGTACGCATAAAGGCATATCGCTTAATTTATCTTCAAATTTGAGCACGGGAGAATTATATCTTGATTTATGTAAAATACTTTGATATAATATCATAAGAATTTTATCGGAGGCAAATTATGGCATACAATATCGAAGAAGTCGATCTCGTTTTTGCAGAGCTTGAAGAGCAATTTGCAAAGACTATGGAAAACTATAAGGTGCAGCTTCGCTCGCTTCGCGCGGGCAGAGCGAACCCGCACATCCTTGACAAGGTGCTCGTGGACTATTACGGCACGCCCACGCCCATCAATCAGATGGCGAACATCACGGTGCCCGAGGCAAGGCTTCTTGTCATCGCTCCGTGGGACAAGGGACAACTCAAGCCCATCGAGAGAGCTATACTTGCCGCAAACGTCGGCATAACTCCAAACAATGACGGCATCGTCATACGTCTCGTTTTCCCGGAGCTGAACGAGGAACGCCGTCGCGCTCTCGTCAAAGAGGCAAAGGGCTATTATGAGGAGACCAAAATCGTCATGCGCAACGCCCGCCGCGACGCTGTAGAAGAGCTTAAGAAGTTGGAAAAGGCGTCCACGATAACCGAGGACGACCTCAAAAACTTCCTCGCCGACGTGGACAAGGCGCTCAACAAGCAGTTTGAGGAAGTGGACAGAGTTTTCAAGGATAAGGAGCAGGAGATCCTCGCGATCTGATGACCTTAAAGCACGTCGCATTCATAATGGACGGCAACGGCAGATGGGCGGTCGCTCACGGCATGCCGAGGGAGGAGGGCTACAAGCACGGACTTGAAGCCCTTATGTGCGTAGTAAACAGGCTTAACGCAAGGGGCGTAGAGGCTGTGAGCGCGTTTGCGTTCTCAGTAGAGAACAACGCGCGTTCGGCAATTGAGAAAGCAGCCATATTCGAGCAGGTCAAGAAATTCAATCGTAGTTATTTCGGGAACTTGAGAGTGCTGTATATGGGCGACATAGACGCGCTTGACGACGACGTCGTTGACAGCATTGAAGACATAGAGCGTCGCACATGCAAAAACAACGGAACTGTGCTGAACATAGCGCTGAATTACGGCGCGCAGACGGACATCGTGCATGCCGCGAAAGTTGCGTACGACAAGGGCGTTTTCGACGAGGCTGCATTCGAGGGCGCGCTTGCGACGGCGGGGCTTCCTAAACTCGATATGATCGTGCGTACGGGCGGGGAGAAGCGACTCTCCAACTTTATGTTGTATGAAGCCGCGTATGCCGAACTCATGTTTTATGACAAGCTTTGGCCCGATATGACCGAGAGCGACGCCGACGATGTCATAAAAGAATTTGAACGTCGCGTCCGAAAATTCGGAAAATAATATGAAAAGACATCTCACATCCGTAATTCTCATTGCAGTTCTCGCCGCGTTTATGGCGCTCGGCTATTTTGTCAGTCCCATATTCATCGACATGCTCATAATGATATTTTTCGCAGGCTCGCTGTACGAGATGTTCATGTGTCTTAAGGACGGCGGATACCATGTATTTAAGGCACCACCTATCTTTATGCTCGTCACCGTCTATCCCGTGTTTTATTTGATGCAATATTTCATCGGCGACGGCGACAACAAAGTCAGCGCGGGCATACAGGGGATAATGATCGTGTTGCTTGCGGCGGCGCTCATGTGTCTCACCGCGTTTACATTCAAGCCCGCCGCCAAGGAGTGGCGAAGAAAGACCTCAAAGAAGTCGAAGCACGGGCCTGAAGTAATGGACGACGCTAAGGACGAAGAGCTTTCTCGTGGGCAAAGCGAAACGGAAGCCTCCTCACAAGACGATGATGTCGCTTCGGAAAATGCGGCATCGGCGAGTAGCGAAAGCGCGGAGGAAGGTTATAGGGCGTGCAATCTGAACGACCTGTTTGCAAACATCTTTTTGATTGTATATCCCACGCTGTTTTTGAGCGCGGCGTTTGTGATAAGCTATAAATACAGCGCGTTCTTCGCCGTACTGTTCGCCATCGCCGTGCCCATCATCGGAAGCGACCTTTTCGCATATCTCTTCGGAAAAATGATAGGCGGCAAAAAGCTGTGTCCTTCCATAAGTCCCAAAAAGACTGTGGCGGGCGCATGCGGAGGCATATTCGGCGGCATTTTGATCGCAATTTTAATGTGGGTGCTGTTTGAATACGTCGGCGGAGAGATCGCGCCCGAGTTCATCGCAAAATGCGGATACAGAACTTTTTTCGCGCACGAAAACGGCGGATTGTGGAAGAGCGCTCTAGTATATGCGGCTTTGGGCGCGCTGTGCGCCGCTATATCCGAACTCGGCGACCTTGCCGCGTCTAGGATAAAGCGCGCGCTGGGGATAAAGGACTACGGCAGGATATTCCCGGGACACGGAGGCTTCCTCGATAGGATAGACAGCGTCATGTACAGCCTTGTGATATTGCTCATTGCATTCAGCTGTATATACGGATATTAAAGTCGTGTGAAGCGCCGCGGGGCGCTTGACCTATAACAAAGTTTTGGGAAACAAAGATTGCCGCAAAAAAACGACGCTTATATGAAAGCGTCGCATGGGCAAAACGATAAGCGCCGCATTACGTCATAGGCGGCGCGCAAAGAACAGAAATGAAAACAGTTACGATCTTAGGCAGTACAGGTTCCGTAGGCACGCAGGTGCTGAAGGTCATCGACCGTCATCCCGACGCATTCAAAGTTGTCGGGCTTTCGGCATACAAAAATGCCGATCGTTTGAGAGAACAGCTCGACAAGTATCAGCCCGATTTTTATTATTATCCCGAGGGTGCGGTCGAGGTGCAAAGTTCAATTTTCGATCTGTTTGAGGATAAAAAGTACACAAAATGCCTATCATCTCTCGAGGAGCTGGCTTCTCAGCCGTCGGACATCGTCGTGCTTGCGGTGAGCGGCATCGCGGGACTGTGGGCGGCATGCGCGGCTCTAAAGAGAGGCGCAACGCTCGCCATCGCCAACAAGGAGACTATAGTCGCGGCGGGAAGGCACTTAAAAGCGCTCGAGAAGAAGTACGGCGGCAAGATCTTGCCTCTCGATACGGAACATTCCGCTATATTCGAATGTCTGAGGGGAGAGAATAAGGCGTACATTAAGAAACTTATTCTGACCGCAAGCGGCGGGGCGTTCAGGGATATTCCGCTGAATATGCTGTCAAAAGTCACGCCCGAGCAAGCTATCGAACATCCCGTATGGAGCATGGGGAAAAAGATTACGGTGGACAGCGCTACGCTGTTCAACAAGGGTCTTGAGGTCATAGAAGCTATGCGCCTCTTCGACGTAGGCGCCGACAAAGTGGACGTGCTTATGCACAGGGAGAGTATAGTCCATTCGCTTGTGGAGCTTTCGGACGGCTCGCAGAAGGCGTTGCTGTCCGTACCCGATATGGCGCTTGCAATAGAGAGCGCGCTCTTCTATCCCGCGCACGGAACGGACAGCGTGAGACCGCTTTCGCTTGCGGAAATCGGAGAGTTGCACTTCGGTGCGCCCGATTTCGAGCGTTATCCCTGTCTCGAGTTGGCTTTGCAAGCGGCGAAGGCGGGCGAAGAAGCGTGCATAGCGCTCTCCGCGGCGGACGAGGTGCTCGTGGAGGAGTTTTTGAAAGGCAAACTCAAGTTTACGGATATATCAAATGCGCTTCGCAAGGTGCTCGCCAAATTTTCTTCGCAAAAGCTTGTCGAGCTTGACGAGGTTTTGTGCATAGACGAGAGGAGCAGGAAATACACTTATTCTATAATAGGAGCAAAATAAGTGACTTTTTTACTTGCGGCGACTGCCGCCGAAGTTTTCAAATATATCGGATACGTCATTGTGGCGCTTATAGCGCTCATGGTGATGATCGTCGTGCATGAACTCGGACACTATACGGCGGGCAAGTTGCTCGGATTTAAGATAGACGAGTTTGCGATAGGTTTCGGACCCAAAATTTTCAAGCATAAAAATAAAAAGACGGGGGAACTTTTCTCGATACGTCCGTTTCCCGTAGGCGGATTTTGCGCGTTTCACGGCGAGGATGAGGAAGGCGCGCTTCTCGACGAAAACGGCAATAAAGTGCTCGACGCGGACGGAAAAGTCGTAAAAGACCCCGACGCGTTTTGCAATCAACCCGCGTGGAAGAGACTCATAGTACAGTTTGCGGGCGCGTTTATGAACTTCATATCCGCGATCTTCATCATCACTATATTCTTTGCCGCGTACGGTCAGATCTTGCCAAACGTCATAGCCACTCACTACGACGGAGTAGAAGTTACGCCCGAAAGCTACCTATATGAGGGCGACGTCATACTTGCGATTGACGGCAAGCAGGTCAACATAATGTTGCAAGAGGACCTCGACAGAGTGTTTTCAAAGACGGGCGACCGCGTGAAATTCAAGATCATGCGCGGCGGCAAGCGTATGACCGTCGTCATGAACAAAAGATGGTATTCGCCGTTTGAAGAGGGCGACATCATCTTTGCGATAAACGGAGAGGAACTTGCGGCGCCTATCCCTTACGATCAACTCGATACGCTCGAGGTCGCGGATACTGACGAACAACTCGAGCTGACCACCGTGAAATACGGCGAGGGAGGCGAGATCGTTGAGCGGAGCACTGTCATGGTGCAGAGAGGCGGGAATACGGCGGATCCCGAGGGGTATTACAGCTATGGATTTGGCATAACAAGAAGCATTACCCGCGTAAAACTTCCGTTTTTCACCGCTTTGGGCAGGTCTTTCGGATTTTGCTTCTTCATCGTGTTCAAGATACTCGCGTCTTTGGGCGCGCTCATCACAGGCAAAGTGGGACTTGAAGCGGCGGGGGGCACGATAACCACGATAGGCGCTATGGCGAAGGTGTCCGCGGCGGGCTTCGACAGTTTCCTTTACGTCGTCGCCGTAATATCCGCAAATCTCGCCGTCATGAATTTGCTCCCGTTCCCGGCGCTGGACGGAAGTAGGATGATGTTCACACTCATAGAGATGATATTCAGGAGACCCGTTCCGCGCAAGGTCGAAGCTGTCATACACACGGTGGGGCTTGTATTGCTGTTGGTGCTTGCGGTGTTCCTCGATATATTCCACTTGGTACGCGCTTGACGTACCGAAATACGGACAAAGGAAATGATAAACTGAATCTATGGAAAGAAGAAAGTCAAGAAGAGTATATGTAGGCGACGTGCCCATAGGCGGGGGCGCGCCCATAAGCATACAGTCCATGCTGAACGCCAAAACGACGGACGTCGAGGGGTGTATCGCGCAGATACAGCGGCTGAAAGCGGCGGGATGCGACCTCATTCGCCTCGCAGTGCCCGACGAAGCGTCCGCGGAGGCTTTCGGCGAGATCGTGAAGAGGACGGGACTTCCTCTCATCGCGGACGTGCACTACAGCTATAAACTCGCGCACCTCGCGCTCAAAAACGGCGCGAAAAAATTGCGGATGAACCCCGGCAACATGACGGATTTTTCGGAAATAGAGGCGCTAAGCAAGCGTCTTATCGACCTCGACGTCCCCGTCAGAGTCGGAGTAAACGGCGGTTCTCTCGCCCCGAAATACGCGGGCATGAACGAGGTGGACGCCCTTACGGAGAGCGCGCTGGAATGTGCGGATGTCTTTGAAAAGTATGGCATGCACAACATTGTCATAGCGATAAAGCACAGCGATACGCTGATAAACATTGCCGCAAACAGAAAACTCGCGGCTGTGTGCGACTACCCGTTGCATATCGGCGTGACAGAGGCGGGGACCCTGAGGACAGGGCTTATAAAGAGCGCGATAGGCATAGGCACTCTGCTTATGGAGGGCATAGGCGACACTATACGAGCGTCGCTGAGCGCGGACGTTGTCGAGGAAGTGTATGCTGCGAGCAAGATACTGCGTACGCTCGGGCTTAGGCAAGGCGTAGACGTCGTGGCGTGTCCTACGTGCGCGCGCACTCAGATAGACGTGGAAGGGCTGGCAAGCAAGATAGAGGAAATGACCGCACACATTAAGAAGCCTCTTCGCGTGTCCGTGCTCGGATGTCCGCTCAACGGCATTGGAGAGGGGAAGGACAGTGACCTCGGGATCGCGGGCGGAAAGGACAGTTCCGTCCTGCTTGACGGAGGGGAAATACTCAAGACCGTCAAGAATGAAGACCTGCTTGCCGAATTCGAGGAATTGCTCAACAAAAAACTCGCAAATTTATGAAACAATTCTAAAAATCGACATAAAATAGAATACTTTAAGGCGAAAAATAATATGGAAACTTGCAAATTTATAGAAGAATTCAATAGGGTGACAAACGGAGCGTACCCGATGTTGAAATTTACGGGAGCTACATATTTCAAGGCTACTCAAGAGCTTACCGTAAAATTTTTGATCTCCGCGTTCGACTTTAAGGCGATAACCGAAAGTAGCGATACCGTCGCTAAAATAGAGGGAGCGGTCGCTTTGGTATGTCCGGGGATCAAGACGTCGGTAAAGTTCATAAGGACGTATGCGGACGAGGCGGTCGTACGGAACAAAGTGCTCGAATTTTTCAACTCGGGAAATTCCATGATATTCAGGAGACTCAACGCCGAAACGCTTGTCATAACCGTTGCGGAGGACGTTATCCGCGTGGAGCTTAGGTTCGATCCCGCGATCTGCAAGATGCTCGAGACGGGTTCGGTGCTAGAAGATCTCAAGTTTGCTCTGGAGCGCACATTTATGCAACGCGCAGACGTCTCGACGTGCGAAACGGAGCTGAAAGCCGAGGATGAAGAAGAATATTTCAAGTCCACGACGGCTTTGACGGGCGCGTCGCTCAGGCTGGTCGAAGTGACGACGGGAGAAAAACTGTACTCAAAAGGCAAGATCGAAAACATAAATCAAATGCCGAATTATATCGTAGATATAAAGTCCGCAGGGGAAAATATAGTGCTTTCGGGCAAGGCGTCTTCGCTCACCCGCCGCAAATACAAAAACAAGAAGTACGATCCCGAAAACCCGAAAAACGGACCCGAAGAGCTGCCTATAATATCCTTTTACATCAACGACAGCACCGCGAAGATAGAGACGGTTTGCTTTCCGAGACAGGAAGAGGCGGACAAGCTTGAAGCGACGCTCAAAGAGGGCGACGAAGTCGTATGCATAGGGCGCGTAGCGATGTCGAATTACTCGGGAATGTTGAATTATACGGTCAACGCGGTGTTCAGATGCAAGATAGACTATGACAGCATACACGCTGTGGAGCGCATGCCCGTGCCAGAAAAATATGAGACTGTCAAGCCAAAACCTTTCAATTCCGTATCCGAACAGGGCTTTTTGGACGACGGTGAGGCGGCTGTCGAGGAATATTTGAGTGACAAGGCGTTCGTCGTGTTCGACCTGGAGACCACATCCACGCAAGTTGTGACGACCGAGATCATCGAAATCGGCGCGATAAGAGCGGAGGGCGGTGACTTGACGTCATTTTCCACGCTCGTCAGGCCTAAGGAGCACATTCCGGAGGGCGCGACTGCGGTCAACCACATTACGGACGCTATGGTGGCTTTCGAGCCGACTATAGACAAAGTCCTTCCCGATTTTTACAAATTCGTGGCGGGGGCGACGCTCGTCGGGCACAACATAGACGGTTTCGACCTGCCCATATTGCGCAGGATAGGCGCCGAAAAAGGCTATTATTTTGACAACGACTCCGTGGATACGCTCACTCTTGCAAAGCAACTCATGCCGGAACGTCGCTCGTTTTCGCTTGAAAACATCGCGAAAGACTTCGGCTTTACGCACACCGAGGCGCATAGGGCGCTTAGCGACGTCGAGGCGAATTTCGAACTTTTCAAGGAATTGTTGCGCAGAAAACTTAATATCGGCAAAAAATGAGCCTGATTAAGGCGCGATCTCACTCTTAGAGTGCGCATATACGCGAGTAAAATATCATCACTTCGCGCTTATACAAATGCCGACGTTTCCTTTAAGAGAGCATTTGCCGAAATTTTCAAAATGTTTGAAGAAAATTTTGACAATCGCTTGCAATCATATTTATTATATGATATATTAAAACTACGATAAGTGTAAACAACTTAGAGTGAGCGTCGGCTCACTCTTATTTTTAGGAGGCGCGCGAGGCTATGACGGCGCTCACCGAAGAGAACAAACAAAAAGTCGTCTCGACGATCGGCGAAGCGGTCTCGACTTTGGACGGAGTCGAGCTTGTGGAAACGAAATTTTACACCGAATACGGCGCATACACCGTTGAGGCGCTGATTTGGCGAAAGGAAGGGGTGGACCTCGATTTGTGCGAAAAGGCGCACGGGGTCATTTCTGACGCGCTCGACGGGGTGGACGAGCTGTTTGAGAGCGCGTATGTGCTCAAAGTTTCTTCTCAAGGGCTGGACAGAAAGATCGTCACGGACGACGACATGAGACGCGCGCTTTCGACTGAGATAGAGTTTAAGGACGCAGGCGGAAAAAAACATCACGGGACTCTCATGAGTTACGACGAGGATACGCTTACGCTCGCCGAGGCAAAGGGCGACAAGGTCTATGACAGAAAATTTATAACCAACGTACAGCCGTACATAAGGTTTTAGGAGGATAAAAGCATGGTAAACAAAGAATTTTTCCAGGTGCTTGACGCATTGGAGAAGGAATCCCGCATCCCGAGGGAGCAGATCATAGAAGCGGTCGAGGCGGGTCTCGCCTCCGCTTTCAAAAAGGAAGAGGGCTTCCCCGCGCAGATAAAGGTGCGTCTCAATGAGGAAAAGAGTACCATCAGGGTGTTCTCCCACAGGCTCGTAGTCGAGGAAGTCAACGACGAGGAATCAGAGATCTCCCTCGAGGACGCGCGCGACATCGATCCTTCAAAGCAGATAGGAGACGTCGTAATCGAGGACATCACGCCAAAGGACTTTTCACGCATCGCGACGCAGACCGCAAGGCAGGTCATACTTCAGCGCATAGGCGACATCAAGCGCGATATGGTGCTCAACGAGATGAGCGAGCGCACGGGCGAGATACTCACCGCCATCGTTCGCCGCAAGGAAGCCAACAACGTGTTTGTCGAGATCACGGGTACGCAGATGGAGGGCATCATGATGCAATCCGATCAGATGCCAAACGAAAACTACAACATCGGCGACATCATCAAAGTGTACATCAAGAAGATACGCGGCTCGGAGCACGGCGCGCAGGTGGTCGTCTCGAGGACGGCGCCCGGTTTTGTGCGTCGCATGTTCGAGATGGAGGTGCCCGAGGTCAGAGCGGGTCTTGTCAAGATCGTCAATTGCGTGAGGGAGGCGGGCTTCCGCACGAAGATCTCCGTCAAGAGCGACGATCCCAATGTTGACGCGGTCGGCAGTTGCATTGGCAACAAGGGCGTGAGGATAAACGCCATAATCGCGGAGTTGGGCGGTTTTGAAAAGATAGACGTCGTGCCGTACTCCGACGACATCTTCCTCTACATCAAGAGCGCGCTTTCACCCGCGCCCGTCGTGCAGGTCACGATTAAGGAAGAGGAAAAGACGGCGCGCGTCGCAGTCCCTGACGAAAAACTCAGCCTCGCGATCGGCAGAAACGGTCAAAACGCTCGTCTCGCCGCGAAGCTCACGGGCTGGAAGATAGATGTCAAACCCAACTCCGAGTTTGCCATTGATCTGTCCGATGTCGGAGATGGGGATGGCGAGTAATAAGAAAAACACGCGCATGTGCGTCGCATGCAGACAGCACGCCGATAAGAGCGAGCTTGCTCGCTTCGTACGTACGCCCGACGGTCGAATCGTCTTTGACGCTTCGGGAAAGCTTGCGGGGCGAGGCGTATGGGTGCATAAAAAGGCGGAGTGCGTCGAAAAATTGAAAAAGAAGAGACTGCTCTCGGCACATTTCCACGAAAACGTGTCGGACGAGGTCTTGAGGGGGCTTGATGAGCGATAAGCTTGCTTCATATATAGGTCTTGCTCAACGTGCGGGCGCGGTCCTGTACGGCGAGGACATCATTGTCGAAAACAAGAGCAAGGTCAAGATCGTGCTCGTCGACGCGTCCGCAAGCGAAAAGTATATCGCAAGACTCAAAACAAGACTTGCGGATCGCAACGTCTATATAGTAGAGGGGCTTAAGGGCGCCCTGCACCGCGCGGAAGTGAATGCCGTCGGAATTTCAAACGACAGCTTGGTAAGCGCGATTTCAGCAATAGTGAGGTGATGGCTATGCCCGAAAACAAAAAGGAATCCAACACAAATTTAAAGTCCTTGCTCAGGCTCGGAAACGGCGAGTTTCAGGAGCTGGAGGGCGGGCTTGCACGCACGAGATCGAGACTCGGCGCGTTGATGTCATCCATCAAGACGAAGATCGACTACATCGAGGCGAGACAGCTCGAACTCAAGAAGCTCGAAGCCGAACAGTCCGCGCAAGCGACCGAAATCGCTAAGACGGAGGAGCCTAAGACGGAGCTTGCTCCCGAAGAAAAACCGCATGAAGAGATCGCTGTTCCCGAGAAGAAAGCGTCCGCGGAGCAAAAGTCCGAAGCCGAAAAAGAAGCTAAGCCAGCTGAAGAGGCTCCAAAGCCTGCCGAGACCGCCGCGAAGCAGAATAATAAGGAAGGAAAGAAGCCCGAGCAAAAACCCGCCAAACAGGAAGCAGCTAAGGGGCAGGGACAAGTCAAGCCTCAGCAAAAGTCCGAGAATAAGCCCGAAATAGGCGCGGACGGAAAGATACGCAGAGTGTATGTCCCGGAACCTCCCGTCAAAAAGAACGAGCCTAATAAGCGCTCGGGCGAAAAGACGAGGGTGTTCGCGCCTGGCGACAACAACCGCATGGGCGGAGGTCCGCGCGCGCAAGGTCAACGTCCTCAGGGTCAAGGAGGTCCGCGTCTGGGAAGAAGCCCCATAAACGTTACGAACATGCCTCAGCCCCTGCCGCAAAAGAACAGCGGCAAAGGCGGCAAAAACCAGAAAAACAATTCAAATCAAAATTCGAGCGGCAAATTCGACGATCGCAGTTCGTCGAGATATTCTCTCATAAAGAAGGGGTTTATTGACGATGACAGAGTCGTGACATACGACGAAAACGGCGAGGAAGTCGTGCGCGTTTACAAGACCGCAAACCGCCAAAAGATGCAAACGGGTCCCACCGTCACCGTAATCGAGAGCGCGGTCATCACGGTCGATCCCGTGCCCATCAAGACGCTCAGCGAAAAGATAGGCAGGTCGGCTGCGGACATCGTGAAAAAGCTCTTCTCCATCGGCGAGATGAAGACCATCAACGACAGCATCGACTATACTACGGCGGAACTTGTTGCCGATGAATTCGGAGTCAAACTGGAGTATAAGCCCGACGTAACGCTTGAGGAAACGCTCACCGCGAAGCTCGAAGTAGACGAAGCGGAGGACCTCGACAACCTCGTAGAAAGACCCCCCGTCGTCACGATTATGGGTCACGTCGACCACGGCAAGACGTCTTTGCTGGACTACATCAGAAAGAGCAACGTCACAGGCGGCGAGGCGGGTGGAATAACGCAACATATAGGCGCATATACCGTCACGCTCGGCGGCAAGACGATCACATTCCTCGATACTCCCGGACACGAGGCGTTCACATCCATGCGTGCAAGAGGCGCGCAAGTCACGGATATAGCGATACTCGTCATCGCGGCGGACGACGGCATAATGCCGCAGACAGTCGAGGCTATCAATCACGCAAAACAGGCAAACGTCCCCATTATTGTCGCGCTGAACAAGATGGACAAGGCGGGCGCCAACCCCGACCGTGCGTTGCAACAGCTCACGGAATACGGCATCACTCCCGAAGAGTGGGGTGGCGAAACGCCCGTCGTCAAAGTTTCGGCTAAGACGGGTATGGGCGTAGAGGAGTTGCTCGAGCAGATCCTCGTGCGCGCCGAAGTCGAGGAACTCAAAGCAAATCCCGCAAGAAGCGCGAGAGGCACCATAATCGAGGCGAAGTTGGACAAAGGTCTCGGCAAGATCGCGACCATACTCGTGCAGACGGGCACTTTGCACGTCGGAGACAACGTCGTCGCGGGAGTTTGCACAGGCAAGATCCGTGCTATGATGGATTTCAGAGGCAAGAAAGTCAAGGCGGCGGGGCCGTCCATGCCTGTCTCTGTCACGGGCTGGAACGACGTGCCCGAAGCGGGCGACAGAATAGACGTCGTCGCGGACGAGCGCTTTGCGAGAGAGCTTGCCGAGGAGCGCAGACTTAAACGTGAAGCGGCGCAAGCGCAACACTCCGCAGTGTCGCTCAACGACCTCTTCGACAGAATATCTAAGGGTGAACTTAAGTCCGTCAAACTCATCATCAAAGCGGACGTGCAAGGCTCGGTCGAGGCGGTCAAGCAATCGCTTGTCAAGCTGGGCAATGCGGAAGTTTCGATTGACATCATCCATAGCGCCGTAGGCGCGGTCAAGGAGAGCGACGTTCTGCTTGCGGAAACTGCGGGCGCCATAATCATCGGCTTCAACGTAAGACCCGACGTCAATGCAAAGGCTTTGGCGGCGCAGAAGAAGATAGATATACGCTTCTACGACATCATCTACAACGCTATAGAGGACATCGAGAAGGCGGTCAAGGGAATGCTGGAGCCTAAATTCCGCGAAACCACGCTCGGCACGGCGGAGATACGCATGGTGTACAAGATCACGGGCGTTGGATATGTAGCGGGCTGCTACGTCACGGACGGCAAAGTGCTCCGAAACTCAAAGGCGAGACTTGTGAGAGAAGGCACGGTCGTGTATACGGGCGAAATCGCCTCGCTTCGCCACGGCAAAGAGGACGTCAAGGAAATGGCGCGCGGCTTCGAGTGCGGCATAACCCTCAAGAACTATCAGGACCTCAAGGAAGGCGACGTGATAGAAAGCTATACTGTGGAGCAGATCAATGAAGATTAAGACGGAACGCGTAAATTCCGAACTCAAAAGGCAAATATCCAAAGTCATCGCGGAGGATATAAAGGACCCGCGCATGGGAAATGCGCTTGTCGGGGTCACAAAGGTGTACGTCACGCCCGATTTGAAATATGCGAAGGTGTATCTGAGCATATACGCGTCGACGGAGGAGGAAAGGAAGGACGCATTCGACACCGTATGCAGGAGCGCGACTTTCATACGCGCGAGACTTAAAGACGAAGTCAACGTCAGACTGTTGCCTGAACTGAGGTTTCTGCTTGACGACTCCGTCGACTACAGCATAAAAATAGACAGCCTCATCGCAAAAATGCACGAGGAAAGCCCCTACAGTGAGGACCCGGAGGAAAAATGACGGGAAGCGTTGGCGAAATTCTCGAATTTTTGAACAAAGCGCAAGATATTGCGCTGTTTTGCCATACAAATCCCGACGGGGACGCGCTCGGAAGTACGCTCGCGCTCGCGCTTGCGCTTGAAAAGGCGGGCAAGAAGGTGAGCCTGTATTGCGATTGCGCCGTGCCTCAAAAGTATATTTTTTTGAAAGGCAGCGATAAATTCCGTTTTCCGACAAAGACAGCGCACGAAGCGGCGATAAGCGTCGATTGTTCGTCTTTGGACAGGCTCGGCAAATGTACGAAGTGCTTCCTTGCGGCGCGAAAGCGGGCGGCTGTAGACCATCATGCAAGTTTCGAGCGCTTTACAGATACATGTTTTGTAGACAGTAAGGCTTCCGCGTGCGCGGAGCTTGTGTTCGAGGTCATCAAACAGATGGGTATGCTCGACTCAGACATCGCGGCATTGCTTTTCGGCGCGATCGTCACGGACAGCGGATGCTTCGCTTTCTCAAACGTCACGGGGAAGACGCATATGATCGCCGCGGAGCTGATGTCCTACGGCATAGACGCGGCAGACATAATCTACAAAGTGTACAGAAGCACGGATATCGACAGATTCGCTCTTAAGAGCAGAATACTCTCAAAAGCGCGATTTTTCGAGGACAACAGAGTCGCCGCTATAGTTTTCGAGGCGGAGGACTTTGCCGCTACGGGTACGTCGCTCGAGCAGACGGAGGGAATGATAAACGAACTCATCGACATCGACTGCGTGCAGGTTGCATATGCGTTGAGTGAAGTCAATCGCAGAAATTTCAAGTTGAGCATTCGCACAAAGTCGCCGATAAACGCCGCGGAGATCGCAAACTATTTCGGAGGCGGAGGACATGTCAATGCCGCGGGGTGCAGAGTAAACGGCTTCAAAGAGGACATTTTGGAGAATATTGTCAAGCTGGCAAGAGACAGGCTGTGAAGAAGGGCGCATGCGCGCCTCTTTTAAAAAGCGGATATGATAGGTTTCGTCAACATAAACAAGCCGCAGGGCATGACCTCTAACGACGTCGTCATAAAAGTAAGAGGCGCGCTCAAAGCAATAAGCGGCGACAAAAAGCTCAAGGTCGGGCATCTCGGCACGCTGGATCCGCTTGCTACGGGCGTTTTGCCCATAGCGGTTGGCAAGGCGACGCGGCTTTTCGATATTCTCCTCAACAAGACAAAGACCTATGTAGCGACATTCAAGTTCGGCGAAACGACTCCTACGCTTGACAAAGGAAGCGAGATCTGCCAAAGACATGATATATGCTTGTCTGAAAGCGACGTGCTTGCCGCCGCAAGGAAATTTGTGGGTGTGATAAGTCAATTGCCGCCACAATATTCCGCAAAGTCCGTGGGAGGCAAACGCGCATATGACATCGCTCGCGAAGGCGGCGTTGCAGAGTTGACTCCGAAAAATGTAACGGTGTATTCAATCGATCGCCTCAATATGGAAAACTTGTCTGAAAATGAATACGCCTTTCGCATTGTATGTTCAAGCGGGACATATATACGCGCGCTCGCTCGCGACATAGCCGAAGAGCTTGGTACGGTGGGATATATGACGTCGCTTCTGCGCACGGCAAGCGGTCCGTTTGCGCTTAAGGACTCCGCGTCGCCGACGGAATTTTCAGACGATCCTATCTCACGATTACTTCCCGTTGAGTACGCGCTAAACGACATTCCGCGCTTCAAGCTTGACTTGCCGGAGGCGACGCTTGCTCTAAATGGCGTCCCCATCTACGTTCCTTATGAGGACGGTCGCTATGTGGTGAACTGCGAATACACGCTTTTGGGTATAGGTCGCGTATACGACAATTCGCTCAAATTGGAGATAAGACTGTGAAGATCGTCGATTTTTCATCCGAATATTCCTCGCCGCTGTCAATAGCTCTCGGCTTTTTCGACTGCATACATCTGGGACATAGGTCGCTGATAAGCGCGGCTAAAATCGGAGCGGCAGAGTCGGGCATGGAGAGCGCGGCGCTCACTTTTTACAATGACATCGGCGCGTATTTCGGCACAGGAAAGCAAATTTATACGTTTGATGAGCGCCTCTACGCGCTGGAGGAGCTGGGCATAGACAACGTCGTTGCCGCAAAATTCGACAAAGAGTTTGAGGAAATGTCTGCGGAAGAATATTTTCGACTGCTTACAAGCAATTTCAACGTCAAGCGCGTCTTTGCGGGAGCGGATCACACCTTCGGCAAGGACAGGAAAGGCAATGTAAGTCTGCTTAGGGAAATGTGCTCCGACGCGGGCATTGAACTGCATATTGTGCCATTTGAAACGCGCAACGGTGAAAAGATCTCAACGTCGAGACTGAAAGCGCTTGTGAAAGAGGGGAATATCGTCGCGCTGAATGAGCTTCTCGGCGCGCCGTACATCATAAAAGGGAGGATAGAAGAGGGCAGACGCATAGGCAGATCTTTCGGCTTCCCAACGGCAAATATACCCGTGCGAGAGGACAAACTCACGCTTAAAAGCGGAATTTACGCCACAACCTTGACCGTGAACGGCGCTACATACGGCGCAATGACAAACATTGGCGACAAGCCCACGTTTGGGGACAAGGCGCCTACGATTGAGACATACATATTCGATTTCGACGGCGACATTTACGGGAAAGATGTGACGCTTAAGGTGTATGCGCGTACGCGCGATATAAAAAAATTCGCCTCGCCCGAAGCGCTCAAGGCGCAACTAGTGCGCGACGAGGCGGAAATAAGGGCATTGCTCAAGACGCTTGCATGATGAAAAGCTTCCGACGCAAATTTGAAGTAGTACATCATGTCGATGACGCGCTGTAGGTATTGCATATGATGTATACTTGATGTATGCGCCGTGAAAGCGTGCGCTAGTGCGCTAATAATGCGCTAATAACTAGATAAAAAGCACTAAAATATCCGAATAGAATGTCAAAATACAAGCAAATTTAGATATAAAACAAGCTATAGGTGAAATATGGAAAAAAATTACGGCAGAGCGGTCTTTGGACCGTCGGGACATGACGAAAGTTTTGCGGCGGAAGGGCACAGCCTCACGCTTGAGATGCCGGAATGGTTAAAAGCTAAGGGTCTTGAGCTTTTTGAGTACTCCTTTGGCAGGGGCGTAAGACTGAACGGCAAGACTGCGGAGGCGATAGGCGCCGAGGCGGA
>CANQBO010000023.1 GCA_947589475.1 uncultured Clostridia bacterium | reverse complement strand
CGCTGAAATTCGGGGCGGTTGTCCGTCTTTGCCGAAAATGCGCGGTCTATGTAAGAGGCGACAACGGTAACTCCCGTGTGGTCGGCAAACTCCATACACTCGCGGAGCTGTCCCTCAATGCTTTCCTCTCTTTGATTGTCCGAGCTGTACCTCGCATAAATCACGGCTTTCATTTACGTTTTTCACCTCCTTGTTCGGGGATATTGTATCACGGCTAATATGACAGACCTCGTCATATATCCGAAAATATTTTCGGCTTGGATTCGGAATGGCGAGGTACGCATTTGGCAAGCCAAACGCTCGACTAACGTCGTCCTCGTTAGGGGAAGATTTCCCCTAAAACCCTTTCTCCTTGCGTGGACTAAACAGCCCCGCAGGGCACACGGAACTTATGGAGCGAAGCGCAATAAGTATAGTGTGCTATACCTATGGTATAGATGCCTGTCGTCCGTGCGGCAAATTTGAAGTTTACCGTTTCTTGATTTTCGGCATCGGCAGGTCGTCATATATTGCCTCAAATAATCCTGTCAAAAAAGCCTTATCGTCCACATTGTCCACAAGCAACATTTCCTTTGCGCCCTCATACGGAAAGGAATACTCTGCTTGGGGCAAATAGGATAGAGCGGATTTCACGGGTTTTACGAGCAATCTATCGTCGTAGATACCGCCGACAAGTTTGCCGCGATAGTAAATCAGAAATTCACCCATCATAGACTTGTAGGTTATGTCCTTTAAGTCGGATAGTTGTTCCAAAATGAAATTCAAATATTCCTTGCTTGACGGCATAATTTCTCCATTAAATCGTAATCTATTCCTCTGATTTTTTCAAAACAAACGAAAAACTGCCGTCGCTGCATTTGCCGTCCGATTCAATTATTATGTAAATCGTTTTATTGCCTGTAAAAGTTTCGGTTTTTCCGTCAACAGAACCAGCGGTTTCAATGTCAATTAGGTTCAGCTTTTCATCATTAAAATCATAGTAAACTTTTATATTTCCTTCTCCCAACGTCCCTTCATAATCAACAAATACCTCGTTTGCGCTCTTGTTTTTCAACTTCATTACGAGCGTTCCGCTAAAACTATCAAATGAAACCGAGGCTTTATCTGAGGTATTTGTCCTTACCATCAACATAGCATTATACCGGCTTACATATTTATTATCGCAAGCAGATAATGTAAAACATAATACCAATGTTACCACTGCAATGATTACACTTGCAAATTTTTTCATAATAAACTTCTCCTACAAATTACTGTTTATCATTTCAATTATACCATAAAAACAGGAGAAACGCAAGTAGCAAGCGGCACTCATAAATAAAAAGTAAATCCGAACCACTCACTCGTTACGAGTATTTGGTTCGGATTATACTGACTTGGTGCATCCTCAGGGACTCGAACCCTGGACCCACTGATTAAGAGTCAGTTGCTCTACCAACTGAGCTAAGGATGCTTGTGGAGCGGGAGACGGGACTCGGACCCGCGACTTTCACCTTGGCAAGGTGACACTCTACCACTGAGTCACTCCCGCAAGCAAATCATACTATAGCAAATTTATTGCCAAAAAGCAAGTATTTTGCATACAAAATTTAGAGAATTTGATTTTTTTGATCTTAGGGGCTGTCATCATAAGAAAATCGGCTGTAGCGAAGATTTTTTTTCAAATCATGCGCAAAACGCTTGCAAAATGTTTGCATATTTGTTATCATCAGCTCTCGTCAAGGAGGGGCAAAAGGAAATGACATCACTTACACTCAATCTTAAGCGACATAGGCGGATAAGCGCGGTTTGAAACGGCGTTTTTGTCGTTGCTTATGTCGGGTTACAGCCCGACTTTTTTTATAGAAGACGGTCGGGAGCGGTTTTGCCGAGCACAAAGCCGTCGGAGGGGAGGTACGACGGCGCGCAAGACCGAGAGAGCGTCATTTGTCCGATCGCGCCCCGCGCTGTAGAGCGCATAAGCGGGCGTTTAAGGCAAGCATTTCGTTGCCCGACGAGACATAATACTTTATCGGAGGAAACAAATATGTACGATCTGAAAATTTTCACGGAAAATGTTGACGCCGTCGCGCTCAACCAGATATATACGCTTCTGGCGCAGTCCTCGTTTTCGGGGGAGCGCGTGCGCATTATGCCCGACGTGCATGCGGGCATGGGGTGCGTGGTCGGATTTACGTCCACTATGAGCGACAAGGTCATTCCTACCGTCATAGGCGTCGACATAGGGTGCGGTATGCTCACGGTGGAGCTGGGCGCCGCGGACATCGACTACGCCGCGCTGGACGGCTTTATAAAGTCGCATATCCCTGCGGGCAGCAAGGTGCGCAAGGAAGCGAACGGCGAGGACCTCATAAAAAGCCTGTACTGCTTTAAGGATCTGCGCAATATGGACAGGCTGGTCGGCTCTATAGGCTCGCTCGGCGGAGGGAACCACTTCATCGAGGTGGACGCGGACGAGGACGGGGGCAAGTATCTCGTCATACATTCGGGATCGCGCAATCTCGGCATGCAAGTGGCAAGCATATATCAAAAGTCGGCGGCGTCCGCATGCAAAAACGCCTCTTTGTCCGAGCGCGAGGAGCTTATTTCGCGCCTTAAGAAGGAGGGAAGGGTGGACGCCATCCCCGACGCGCTTGAGCAACTCACGAAAAAATACGCCTACAAGACGAAGATACCCGCCGAACTTTGCTATCTCGACGGCGACCTGCTTGAGGCGTATATGCACGACATGCGCATATGTCAGGCGTTTGCAAAGCGCAATCGCGGCAAAATTTCGGACGATATAGTCGCGTATTTGGGCGTAAAACCGCGCGAGACGTTTGAGACGGTGCACAACTTCATCGGCGACGACAACATCATACGCAAGGGCGCCGTGCCCGCCTACAAGGGTCAGAAACTGCTCATACCCATGAATATGCGCGACGGGTGCCTCGTTTGCGAGGGGCTGGGCAATGCCGATTGGAACTTCTCCGCCCCGCACGGCGCAGGACGACTGCTCAGCCGAAGCGAGGCTAAACAGCTCATATCCGTCAAGGAGTTTAAGGACGCCATGCAAGGCGTCTACACCACGACGGCGAACGCGTCCACGATCGACGAATCGCCTATGGCATATAAGCCCGCGGCGGAAATTGCGGAGCTTATAAAACCTACGGCGAAACTTCTCAAAATCATAAGACCCGTATACAATTTCAAGGCCGCGGAGTGACCTAAGGGAAGCTCGAATTTTGGAAATACGGTGAAACACGTGGGAAGGAATGAGAAGCACAAAAGAAAATTTTCAAAACACAAAAGAAAAGTTGCGTATCCGACGCCATCCGTACTTTATCCTGCGAAAATTACAGCATAAAGTGCGGGTGGCGCGATTTTAATGTATTTTTGCCCTCCGCCGCAACATATTGAACGTCTTCGTTTGATTGACTTTCCCCAAGGGGGCGTGCTATGATGTTGAAGCTTTAAAGAGGTGCCTATGTCGCAATTCGTTGATGAAAAAAGAATGAGGTCGGACAGCGCGTATGCCGCGCGTAAAAAGCTTGTAGAAGCGTATCTCGGCAGGACGGTCAAGATCGTTATGGACAGACCGATAGGCGCAGAACACCCCAAACATAAGGGGCTTATCTATCCCGTCAATTACGGCTATATCGAGGGCGTGCTCGGCGGCGACGGAGAGGAACTCGATGTCTACCTGCTCGGAGTCGACGTGCCCGTGAAGGAATACGAGGCGAGGGTGATCGCCATCGTGCACCGCGAAAACGACGTCGAGGACAAGCTTGTCGCCGCGCCCGAAGGCATGCGCTTTTCCGCTTTGCAGATCGCCGAAGCCGTGCGCTTTCAAGAGCAATATTACATAAGCCGCGTCCAAACGTTGCAGGAAACATAATAAACCGGATAAGAGCGCGATGACTCTTTTTATATAATTTCCAAATCAAAGCCGCGGCGCGCGCAAAATTTGCCGCGCAAAGAGGTTTAATCTCTTTACTTATCCGCAAAAATTTGTTATCATATCTTCAGCCGCGCGGTTATGGCGGAATTGGCAGACGCGCAGGATTTAGGTTCCTGTGAGAGATCGTAAGGGTTCGACTCCCTTTAACCGCACCAGACAAAAAAGCACGTAGATGCTACGTGCTTTTTTGTTTGCGCCGAATGAAAATTTTGCTGACGCTCAATTTTGCTAAATTGCGTGCCGATCCGCGCGTGCACCGTACGCTTCGCTTGAGAGAGTAAACGCTCCCGCTTTGCCATAAGGGAGTCCTATGCGGAGCGCTGAAGGCGCAAGTTGTCGTAGACGATATGCGCAAGCAGATCGGCGCCTTGCCTGTTGGGATGCACTCCGTCCGAAAAGAGGTTGGGCCTGTTTTCAAACGCGCCGTACATGTCGATGAAATTCACTCCCAGCTGTTGAGCGACCTCGCGGATGGCGGGATCAAGCTCGTCCTTTATCACCGAATTCGATATATGGTACATGACGTCGTCGCCGTTTTTGCACCAGACGCCCGGCGGCGCGATGAGGTAGACGTCGGGGTGCGATCCGAGAAGCAAATAACTGTTTATAAAATCGATATACTCCGATTTAAACGCGTCGGCGCCCTTCCAATTGAAGTGTTTGGTATCGTTGGAGCCTAGCATTATGATGACGATGTCAGGGGCGAAACCGAGGCTTTTGTCGTACAATGTCGTTTTCGTATAGGGTTGATTTGCGTCTTTCAACAGACATTTTGCTGAATATCCGTAGTTGTTGACGCAATATCCGTCGCCGAGCAGTCGTTGAAGGACGGAAGGGTAGTTGTATTTTTGAAATTGCCAAATGCCGTGGCCGTAGGTTATGCTGTCCCCGACGCACGCGACGCGTATTTGTCCGTCTTTTGCCGATTTGAGAGGGTGTACTGTCGGGAGCATGCCGTTTGTATAGATGATGGGCAACGCAATTGCCAAAACGACCGCGATAAACGCGAGTACTATTGCCGTCACAATTATAACTTTTCTCTTGATTTTCGACATAATTTCCTCTTTAATATCATACTTTACCATATAATATTTGTCAACTTTTGCCGCGCACGAATGCCGAATTAAAACAATATCACGACAATATGTCGGGTCGCGTTTGTTAGGCTTTATCGTATATATTCGGACTTGAAATTCCGAAGGATATATGGAGGCCTTGTCAAACGGGCGAAGTTGTCTAAAAGAAGGGCGTCGCGGCGGCACAACGTCACGGCAGATGACGAGAGGAGCGGGCTTGATTTATACGGAGCGTTGTATTATAATAATAAATTGTCGAAGTAAGGCAAAATTTTCGGAGCAATAAAATGCGAGATGTGCGTATAACGATCGAGAAAATAGGTGTTGCAGGCAAGGATAGGGTCGCAACAGAAGCTACCTATAAGGCAATATATGTTGAGAATGCGCACAGCGACGTCGTCTATTGCATAACGTTATGCGGCGCATATGAACGCAAGTATTATTTTGTTGCGGAATTGTCCTTGATTTATAAAGAGCGTGTGCTGTTGGATGGGGATATGCTGATAATTTGCCTCCGATCGGATATCGTAATCATAGATTTGCCGACAGACAAATTACGCAAAGCGATCAACGTAACGTCGGATCTCGATATGTACGGAATTTATAAGTTTAAGGAAGGTTATTTTGTGCACGGAGAGATGACAAATCGCTATTTTGACGGTGGATTCGATTTGTTGTGGGAAGAGAGCGGGCGCGACATCTTCTTCTGTCCCGACAGGGAAAACAGCATTGAGATACACGAAGATCATATAGACGTTTGGGACTTTTTGGGAAATAAATATACCTATGACGAACTCGGCGATATAGATTCGTATGAGCGCAAATATTTGGCAAATATGTTAAAAAAAGGAGAGGCGAAATGACAAAGATGAAAGACAGGCTGCATACGGGCGAGCTTTATTTGCCCGGCGACGAGGCGATCATGACAGAGCAAACAAAATGTTTGGAGCGACTTTACGACTACAACATGACGCGCCCCACGGAAGGCGAAAAGCGCGTAGCTATGTTGAAAGAAATGTTTGCCGAAGTCGGCGACGGCTGTTATGTCGAACCGCCGCTCCATGCAAATTTCGGCGGCGCACATGTGCATTTCGGGAAAGGAGTGTATGCAAATTTCAATCTGACGGTGGTGGACGATACGCACATCTATGTGGGCGACTACACAATGTTCGGTCCAAACGTGACGCTTGCCACGGCGGGGCACCCCATTTTGCCCGAGTTGCGCGAGCAGGGCTATCAATACAATATGCCGATACACATCGGAAAAAATTGCTGGCTGGGCGCTGGCGTTATCGTTTTGCCCGGTATCACCATAGGCGACAACAGCGTCATCGGCGCAGGGAGCGTCGTCACAAAGGACGTCCCCGCAAACGTCGTGGCGGTCGGCAACCCTTGCCGCGTTTTACGCGAAATAAACGAGCGCGACAGGCAATATTATTTCAAGGATAGAAAAATCGACTATGAATCCATAGTTTGATACCTCGCAATAAAATCACGAATACATCTTTGTATGGTGCCATTTGGCAAACCTCCCGAGTATTGCGTTAGGCAAAAAGCAACAGACAATTGAGAGCGTTCCGTAAACGAGCCGAAAGTCACCTATATTATTGCTCCGCTTAAGACGTTTGACATAAGTTTCAACGGGCTGTTTGACTACGTGACGCAGAGACGAAAGCTTTTTGCGAGGAAGGAAAAAATTTTGGCGAAAATGTCGACGGAAGCTTAGAACGTCCGTCATTGCGCTTGACTTTTTTTGAAAACAATAATATATTAAACTGTAGCAAATTAAAGGAGGAAAACGCTGTGAAAGGTCGAAGTAACGAGCAGGATACGGGATATCGATCGAAAACGGCGTTTTTCGTTTTCTGATTTTTCCGCGTCCTCACACTTCAATTTTGCGTTATAGTGAGAAATGGACGACAATATCAAGGAGTTTCTAGCCAATAAGGACTATGAAAGCGTCGCGGCTACCGTCAAGAAGGCGGAGGACGCGGCGGAGTTGCTTGCGCAGCTGGATGAGGAACACATCCTGCCATTCTGCCGCGCTCTGGACAGCGATTTCCTTGCAGAGGTTTTGGTGTTGCTGGACGCATCGTTGCAAAAGGCCATACTTGCCGGACTTCACGACGACGAGTTGGAAGAGGTCATGGACGACGTGTCCGTGGACGACACGGTGGAGATCATCAAGGAGGTGCCCGAGGAGGTCGCGCGACGTATCGCCGAAGACGACGAGATACTCGCATTGCTAAAGGATCGCAAGTATTCGGTGCTGAAGCCTTTGCTGTCCTCCATGAACGAAACAGACCTCGCCTCTGTGTTCGAAAGCGCCGAGGATGACGATCTGCCTATCCTGTTCCGCATACTGCCCAAGGATCTCGCGGCGGACGTGTTTGTGGAGATAGACAGTGATACGCAGGAGAAATTGCTACGCAAACTGACGGATAAGGAAGTCAAGGAAGTCATAGACGATCTCTTCCTCGACGACACCGTGGACCTAGTTGAGGAGATGCCATCGAGCGTAGTCAAGCGTCTGCTTGCGCTTTCCGACAGTGAAACGCGCGCCTATATCAACGAACTGCTCAAGTACCCCAAGGACAGCGCGGGCAGCATAATGACCATCGAATTTGTGCGCTTTTTGCCCGATATGACCGTCAAGGAAGCCTTCGATCATATCCGTGAACAAGCCATAAACAAGGAAACCATCTACACCTGCTACGTCACCGACTCAGCCAACCAACTCATCGGAATGGTGTCCGCAAAAGATCTCATGCTCAACAAGACCGACGCCAGAATAGGGGATATCATGGAGGACAACGTGATATACGTACACACCGTCGACGACAAGGAGGACGTCGCCCGTACGATCGCAAATTACGGCTTCCTCGCAATACCCGTTGTGGACGAGGAAAGACGACTCGTGGGCATCGTCACCGTAGACGACGCTATGGACGTCATCAAAGAGGAGAATACCGAGGACGTCGAGGCTATGGCAGGTATGTTACACGAGAACAAACCCTACCTCAAAACAGGCGTTTTTTCAATATGGAAAAATCGAGTCCCGTGGTTGTTGATATTGATGGTCAGCGCCACATTCACGGGTCTGATACTCAACACCTTCGAGTCGCGCCTCAACACTATCAGTCCCGTGCTGTTCGCATGCGTACCTATGCTTATGGACACAGGCGGAAACGCAGGCTCGCAAGCTTCCGTCACTGTCATCCGCTCGCTGGCGCTCGGCGAATTGTCAACAAAAGATACGGGCAAGGTCCTGTGGCGAGAGATACGCGTGTCCGTTTTGCTCGCGCTCACGCTTGCCGTCGCTTGCTTCGCCAAATTGATGCTAATCGACAATTTGATGTTCGGATATCATGACTATACTCCCGTGCGTAGCGCCATAGTCGCTTTGGCAATGTTCTGCACGATCGTCATCGCAAAGGTTGTCGGATGTCTGCTACCGTTGCTCGTAAAGAAGTGTCGCCTCGACCCTGCCGCCGTCGCGTCTCCGTTCATCACAACTATAGTGGACGCTCTGTCGTTGATCATCTTTTGCGGTCTGTCCGTAGCATTGTTGGGGTGATATTTTGCGCCGTAAGTAGCAAATAATATCACAAATTTATCAATAAAAAATAATCTGATGATCCTTACTAGGGGTTCAAACGGGTTACACTTTGGCGGCGGTGGGGCGCTCGGTGGATCTGCGCAATATGCAATCTGCGCCTATAGTGATTATGCGGGAGGGGATATTCGGAGATTCTATCCTATGGACGAGGGTATGCACGGTCTCTCTGCCCAAAAACACCTTGTCGACCGAAAAAGTGGTGATGAGGGGAGCGCACTCGGTGGACTCGGGCGCGTTGTCAAAGCCTACGACGAGGGCGTCCTGCGGGACGGCGATATGCAGATCGTTTAGCGCCTTGCACACGTTGCGTGCGACGAAGTCGTTTGAACAGATGAAGCAATCGGGAGCGTATTTGAGCTTGAGTATCTCTCTTTTTAGCGTCTCGACGTCGCCGTAGTCGAAGCCGCTCTCGTCATTGATTATATCCTCTTTTCTCGAGTGTACGCCCCTAAACCCGACGATGCCCTCCAGCATGCCCATATAGCGATCGTGAAAGCTGAGGCAATGCTTCGGATCGCCGACAAAGGAAAAATTGGATATTTTGAATTTATTGTGCAACATTCTGACGATATTGCTCATGGATTTAAGGTCGTTGGTGTTGATGATGTCGTAATTTTGATCGAGCGACACGCCGTAGACGGTGAAGTCTATAAAGCATATAGGTTTGCTTAGACTTGCAAGGCGCGTAATAAAGTTTTTATCAAAGCATTCTATGGCGACGATTCCGTCGGGATCAAGTTCCTTGACTTGATTTGCGAAGTGCGAAAACGGCATCCTGTTGACGTCGTACGTGTGTTGAAAGAGGGAGTAGTTGCGCTCAAAACAATAGTTTTCTATGCCTTGCACGAGGGGCACAAAGTATCTGATATTGCTCAGCGGCTTGCCCGAAACAAGCAATATCCTGTACTTTTTGTCACCAAAGTCGATATGTCTTGCGTTGAGCGATTTGTAGTTGAGTTCCTGAGCTTTTTCGAGTACCAGCGCTCTCGTCTTTTCGGGGACATATTGACCGTTGAGCGCTTTTGCGACAGTGTTGCGCGAAAGATTGAGTTGCTCTGCAATATCTTTGATGGTGACTGCCTTTTTCATAATTTTCTCCGCAATTATTATAGCCTGCCGTCTTACAATAATCAAGTGCAAATGCACAAATTTCCAAATATATTTTATGTGCAAATGCACAATAAAAAACAAACTGCTTGACAAATTTCCCGTTGCTGAATAATATGACAGCGAAATTAGATTGCACGACGCTATTTACTATTCGATTTTATGGGGGCGAGATTATGAAAAAGTTTGGGCTGTTGAGTTTGGTTTTGGCAATTTTCCTTGCTATTTCAATGGTTTTTGTCGCATGCAACGGCGATACCGTCGGCGAACACGATCATGTTTGGGACAACGGGACGGTCACGACCGAGCCGACTTGTCACTCGGAGGGCTTGAGGACGTACTCCTGCACGGTAGAGGGGTGTACACAAACTAAGACCGAGCCTATCGCCATGACGCAACACAAATGGGACGAAGGCACTGTTACGGAGCCGTCCACTTGTCAGTCGCAGGGCACAAAGACGTACGCCTGCAGTAACGAAGGTTGCAACGCCACAAAGACGGAAAAATTGCAAAAGTCGAGCCATGATTGGGACGAGGGCGTACTCACAAAAGTTCCCGATTTTTATACCCCCGGCGAAAAGAAGTATACTTGCCTGACGGACGGTTGCGGCGAGACGAGGACGGAATCCGTCGGAGCGCACGCGGATTTTTCGGAGCAGTATTATTTTTCACTTACAGACGCAAATAATTGGTCATACGGCTATGTCGCGGGTTTTGACGCGGCTTCCGCATCATATACTTTTACTCAAATAACGCAAATCGACGCTCAAAGCAACGCATGGAAGGCGGACGGCGTCGAAATAAGCAAAGGCTATGTGCTTTCTCAAAAGAATGCGGCGTTGATGTACACCTTTAAAGAAGCGGTCGAAAAAGGCATGCAGGCAAACATCGCCATATCCTTTGTCGGCGATGAGAGCGCCACCGTTGTGAAAGCGTATCTGTTTGTAACTCATACGAGCGGCGAGCCTACTAAGATTGACCTCAATAAAAACGGCGCGAAAGATTGGACATACAACTCCGAAAAGGCATACGACTTGACTCAGGGCGACGCCTTTGCAGTCGTGTTTGAAAACGCCGGAACAGGCAAAGCGGGCGGCGAATTTACTTTTACGCTGACTGCGCCTTGCAACCACGTGTGGGGCAAAGCAACGGTTTTGGAAGCCGCAAAATGCGAAGATCCCGGCACAACGCAATATACGTGCCTCGAATGCGGCACAACAAAGAAAGAAGAGATCGATCCTATCGGGCACAAGTGGGACGACGGCAAAATAACTAAGGATCCCACAGAGACCGAAAAGGGCGTAATGACATACAGTTGTCTCAACGGTTGCGGCAAGACTAAGACGGAAGATATTCCGATGCTGTTGCCTTCAAACTTTGAAAGCGCAAACTTTGCGAACGATTTTGCCGATGTACTCAGCGGAGAGAGCGTCGCATGGCAGGTCGGAGTTGTAGATTTCAAATCCGACGCAGAGTTTACACTCACTCCTTTGACGACTAAGTCCACTGACGCATTCACGAATGGCGACCCGTACATGGAGATCAAGGGCGACTGGGCGGCTATAAACGGCATGGCGGGCATCGCATACACGTTTGGCGCGGACGCAAAAGTCGACCTCAGCTTCAGCTTCACAGCCAACGGCGGTTCCGACTTTGCCATCAGATGGGCGATCAAAAATGCGAGCGGCAAAATCGTAAGCAACGACGGCAACGCAAGTTGGGCAGGCAAAACCTCGGATGAAGGTAAAGGTGGCACCGTGACAATAAATGAAACAATAGATTTCCACGCGGGCGATACAATATATATCCTTATAAATCGCGAGAATGCAAGTGAAGCAAATCAATGCAATTACACTTATACGTTGACAAAACATTCGGACGAGCCTGTAAAAGCGTTTGCGGAATTCAAAAAGGACTTCCATGACGGCGATACGACCAACAACTGGGAGTACGGCTCTTCGGAGTATGCATGGAGTAAAGATCAAGCGATCGTAATCGACAAAGAGTCCTTCACATATACGCAAGGCACTTACAACCCGGACACGCAGGCTTGGGAGAGCGGGGACGCCTCCATCAAAGCGGGCATCGTTGATATAAAAAATAACGCCACTATCGTGTATACCTTCGGTCAAGATATGACGGCGAACATCCACCTGACCTTCAAGGGAGAGGCGGGCAAGACCGTACATTCCGCGTTGAGGATCGTAATAGTCGACAACGAAGGCAATGGAGTGAAAAAGCTTGAAACATTCGATGTGGGAAGCCCCACAAAGAACGAGTGGACTGCCACATTTGAAAATGTACAAGTCAAGGCAAACTACAAGATATACATCATATTCTTTGAAGAGAGCGGCAGCGACAGTACTATAGCGGAATTCGATTGCAAGTTCACCTCGGATCAAGCGCAGGGCGGCGAGGAGCCTGATGTGCCTCCGACCGAAGATACAACCATCACCTTCAATGATGAATTTGCAGCTACGCTTGCAGGCGAGGACAACGGCTGGTCTGTAGGCAATGTCGATTATAAGTTTGACCCGGAATCGTTTGAATATTTCAAGACGGACAAAAAGAACGACAAGGGCGAGGCGTTTGTCAACGTTGACGATAAGCCGTTCTTTGAGATGAAAGGCGACTGGGCGGCAATTGAAGCGTATGCGGCAATAGCTTACAAATTCAAAGGGACGGGCGACGCTCACTTCAAATTTGACATAACAGGCATTGGAAATGCGACGTTCTCCGTGCGCTACGCGGTTATAAGCGCAAGCGGCATAGCAAAGAAGGGGCCTGAATTTGCAGGCAATGCCGCACATGTCACCGCAGAGGCGGATATAACCGTTGAAGCGGGAGATATCTTGTACATCATAATGAATCGCGAGGGCGGCGGCAATGATAATCAATGCAATTACACCTATACGTTGACAAAGTATTTTGACGAGCCTGTTGTGCCGGGCACGCCGTTTGACGGTGCAAATCTGGCAGAGGACTTTGCTTCGACGATCGAAGGCAATAACAACGGTTGGGCGTTTGGAAAAGTCAATTACACGTTTGAGACAGAAACATTTGAGTTTACCAAGATAGACGCCAATGCGGACAAAACCGCATATGTAAGCGGCGGAAACTCCATGAATGGCACAGGCGCAACCGTGAAAGACTCGATGATGGGCATAGCGTACACCTTTGGAAGCGACGCGAAAGTCGATATTAAATTTGTCCTCACCTGCGTTGGAGGGACAAAATTCTCAGTGAGATGGGCAATAAAGAATAGCGCAGGCGCAATAATCAATGGCGCAAACGGAAAAGCCAACTGGGGCGGCGACACCGGAGATACGGGCAACTATACGCTGAGTCAAACTGTTGACGTCCATACGGGCGAAACTCTGTATATCCTCATCAATCACGAAAACGGCGAGCAATGTACATACACTTATATGCTGACAAAGCATTCCGACGGACCCGTTGTGCCTCCGACCACCGAAGCGTTTGCCGATTTCACGAGAGATTTTGACCTTGAAAGCGAAGGGAAGTTCAATGGTTGGGAAATCGGATTTGCAACGTATCATTGGGGCGAAGATGCCAATCCTGAAACTTTTGAGTTTACGGCAATAACCGAGAAAAATGACAAAGGCGACGCTTACAAAAACAACGACCCGTACATGGAGATCAAGGGCGATTGGGCGGCACTCGGCGGAATGTTGGCTATCGCATATCATTTTGACGAAGCGCAAACGATCAACATCAACTTCTTGTTGAACAGAGCAGAGGGCAACACGAACGGAAAGTTCTCTTTAAGGTGGGCAGTCAAGAGCGAGGACGGAACTATTACAAGCAGCGGTGACGGCAAGGCAAGCTATGTCGGCAACAATGCGGCAAACGGAAGTTTGACATTCCAAAACGAGCTCACAGTCAACAGCGGAGACACGCTGTTCATCCTCATCAATCATGACGACGGCGGCAATCAATGCACATTCTCGCTTGAGTTGAACGCTAAGGCATAATAGGACGAACTATGGACAGGGCGGCTGCCCGCTAGCACTGGTCTTACGTCTAAAAAGCGCAAGATCTGTCAGACGAATTGAGGTGAAGAAATATATTGCAGCTCTATATAGAGTACTAATATATGGATATAGAAATTCGCAACACGCTGACATTTGTCACAGTAGGTCAAAAATGAAATCATTAAAAACCAAAAACTTAATATTTGCGTTTTTGAGCGTCATCTTGTTCCTTACGCTTGTAGCGGGGCTTGTCGGCGTAAAGCAAACGGCAAACGCTGCCTCCGGCCCTGAAACGGGAGAGGAATACAGCGGCGCGTATCGCAATCGCCTCGCGTTTTCCGCGAGATCGGGCTGGAACAACGACCCCAACGGACTGTTGTATGTGAACGGCACATGGCATATGTACTATCAATACAACTATGACCAAAACACCGGCACCACGGCTTTGGGTTGGGGCAATATGAGTTGGGGACACGCCACCAGCAAGGACTTAGTCCACTGGACGGAAAAGGACGTCGCAATTCCCGCCTATCAGGACGTAAACGGCACTAAGTACGACATGATGTTTTCGGGAAGCGCCGTTTATGACGAGTACAACACGAGCGGACTGTTCGATATGGTAGACGGTAAAATTGCCGACGGGCAGGGAATAGTGGCTATACTCACTCAGCCCACCGACAAACAGCGGCAGATACTCGCTTACAGCTTAGATAACGGCGACAGCTTCACCATTTACGGCGAGGTCATAGGCGCAGACAAGGACGGCGGAGTCGGCGACAACGAGTTCAGAGATCCCAAAGTGTTTTGGAACGATACGCTCGGCAAGTGGCTTGCGGTCATCGGCGGCGGCTCTATAAGGATGTATTCTTCATCCGACCTCAAGGAGTGGGAGTATCTCGGCGCGACGGGCTATTGGGGCGAGTGTCCCGATATATCCCGCTACACGGTGGACGGCGAGCAAAAGTACGTGTTGATCATGTCACCCGAGGATAAGGACAACAGCCATATCTACAACCGCACGACTAGGGAGAGCGCGTATTATCCCGCAGAATATTACGTCGTAGGCGACCTCGACAAAAACGGCTTGTTTGTATCTGAGGAGCCTGTCAGAAGGTTGAGCGAGGGCATTGACAGCTATGCTTTGCAGACATTCAACAACGCTCCCGACGGGAAAGTTTACGCCGTAAGCTGGTCCGCAAGCTGGAAGACCTGCGGTTTGTATGAGAATATAAGAAAGACCTACAACGGCGGAATGACAATAGTGACTCAGCTTGATCTCGTCAAGGACGGCGAGGGCTATAGTTTGACGCGCAGTCCCATCGCGGAGTATGAAAAATTGCGCGGCGAAGAGCCTCCCAAGACGTATTCGGGTCCGCTCGAAGAGGGTGAAAACGCACTTGCGGACGTCAAGGCGGACGTTGCCGATCTCGATGTCGAACTCGACTTTACAAACAGTAAAGCCACTTATGCCGAGCTGTGGTTGAGAACTTCGGCAGTGGAAAACATAAAACTCACCTACAACGTCAAGGACGAGACGCTCACTCTCGACAGGTCGCAAAGCTCGTTGCTTGCAAAGGACACTTCGCTGTATGCAGTGCCATATTCAAAGCATGTCGCGCTGAATGAGGGCAAGTTGTCGCTGAGAGTGCTGCTTGACAGAGCGTTTATCAGCGTGTTTGCCGACGGCGGAAAGGCGAGCTTCTTCTCGGCGGTGTTTCCGTCCGCTATATCAAACGGCATGCGCCTCTTTGCGGACGGCGATATAGGCGTAAAGGCGAATGTGTACGCTCTTGAGAGCATTTTCGATTGCGCCGAGGATAACGACTTGATACTTTCCACAAACAAGATCGACGGCACGGTCGGGACCACCTATCCCGTGACTGCCACCTTCTTTGGCAAGAGCTTTGACGAAAGCAAAGTCAAATATGAGGTAGTAGCAGGCGAGGGGAAGATCAAACTTGTGCAAGTGGGAAGCATAGCTTATATCACTCTTCTCAAAAATGAAAAGAATGATCGGACTGCCGATTATGCAGAGATAACCGCAACTTATGATGGCGGCCACGCTAATAAGATCGAGATCTATATCTACAATGACCACTTCTCAAGCGACGTAGATTACAAATATAGCGTCGGGGGCTTCTCATATTACGGCGACAACGGGCTGTTCCTTACAGACGGCGGCGACGCATTCAGATTTTCCGACGCGAGCGGAGAGAGTTTCATATATTCGGCGGAGTTTACTCCGAGGAATGCGAATGCTCAGGCGGCGGGACTTGTGTTTGGCGTAAGCGACAATCTGACCTCCTATTATGTTGCCACCGCCGACGCCAAACTTGACAAGGTCAAGCTGTGGGCGCCCGGCCGCGGAGAACTCAAGACGGTGAATTACAAGATTGAGGACGGGGAAAAGATAAAACTGACGCTCGTCGTGGGCGAGGGCATAGCAAAAATATTTGTCAACAACGAGACGATCGCGCAACTCGTGTGCAAACTTCCCGATTATCACGGCGGGAAGATCGGACTCAATGTGTTCAAAGGCGAATTTGACATAAACAAGATCGGGTTCGCAAAAACGGAGCATGATGGCGGCATATTTGTAAACGGTTACAGGGTGAAGAGCGTATACAACCTCACCGACAACAACTACAAGCTCAAGCCGGGGGAGTACGTCGAAGAGGGAGGCGCGGTGGCGCTTTCGGACAGCTACTTGAAGACGCTGGGAGCAGGTGAAAATTACAGATTCAGAGTTGTGACCGAATTTACGGACTTCGAATTTGACGTAACTCCCGATTTTGCCGAGGCGTCTGCGTCGCCCGCCATCGAAAAGTACTATAAAAATGACGACGTGATAATTGAGATCGCAGGTCAAGCAAAGGTGAGCAAATTGACGATTGACGGCGTGGATACCGAGTTCACTCAGTCCGATGAAGGGGATATCGTGGTCATTGCGGCGGAAAAGATCGCTTTGCTGTCAATGGGCAAGCACACCGTAAAGCTGTATACGGACTTAGGCAGACCCGTGGTCACAATCAACATCTCGCAAGCCGTTGAGACCATCGCAGAGCCTGTCGTCAGATCCACGCACTTGTTCTTCTATATCGACATTGCGATATTCGGCTCGGTCATCATAGGTTATATCACCATAACGGTTATAAAAAAACATAAGAAAAAATCCGGCAATTCCAAATCGGACAAATAGTAGCAAATCATAAATCGACAGGGTATATCCCGCAAATCAAGACTCTTTTACGGAGGGAGAGATAATGGAAAACCAAGCCACATCCGGCGAATCTGAAGTTCTCGCCTCGCAAGCGTGCGAGAATGAAGCGCAGAATCGGCAGGAGTACGAGGATCTCGTGGATCAGGCGTACGAGGCGCTTGACGGTTCTGTGCCTGTGGACAAAACCAAACAAACAAAATGGGAAAGATGGAAGGACAACTTTAAACGCAAAGGTTGGATCCTGATATTCATAATACCTGCGCTTATATACGTCTTGATTTTCTGCTATGTGCCGATGTACGGCATACTCGTAGCGTTTCAGGACTATATGCCCGGCGACCAGATAATAGGCAGCGATACGGTGTGGGTAGGGTTTGAAAATTTCAGGATATTCTTCTCGAATCCGAACTTCTGGGACTACTTCAAAAACACGTTTTTGCTGTGTATTTTGGGCTTTATAGTGGGCTTTCCTCTGCCGATCATAGTGGCGCTTCTGCTCAACTCTCTGCGCTCTAAAAAGGTCAAGAAGGGCTTGCAGATCCTCTACTATGCGCCGCACTTTATTTCGCTTGTCGTTTTGGTCGGCATGTTGAAACTTATCTTCGGCTCCGACGGATTGCTCGATCAACTTAGCATAAAGCTGGGAGGGGACGTAAACGGTCTGAAGCTGTTTTTGTCGCCCGAGGCGTTCAGACCTCTGTTTATTTTCTCGGGCAACTGGCAGGATTTCGGCTGGTCGGCGATCATATATCTTGCCGCGTTGAGCGGCGTCGACCCCGCTTTGCACGAGGCGGCTAAGATCGACGGCGCTTCGAGGTTCAGAAGAATATTCAGCGTAGACTTGCCCGCCATTCTTCCCACTATAGTAATGTTGATGATACTTTCGGTCGGCAACTTGATGAACTGCGGCTATGAAAAGGTACTGTTGATGCAGACCAGCGGCAACCTCGAAACGAGTGAAATATTGTCAACGTATGTGTACACGTTCGGCTTGATAGGCGGACAGTACGGCGTGGGCACGGCGGCAGGCTTGTTCAACTCGGTGATAAACGTCGTACTTCTCGTGATAGCCAACTTTACGTCGAAGAAACTGACAAACAACAGTATGTGGTAAGGAGGCGGATCATGGATAAGCAACAAATAGCAATTCTCAAAAAGCAAAATAAGATAAAAGACAGTAAGACGGATTATATATATTATGGAATATGCGGTTTTATCCTCTTCTTGTTGGCGGTCATAGTCATATATCCTCTTTACTACATCATCATAGCCTCCATATCCAACGCCGACTCCGTCATGACGGGCGACGTGTGGCTGTATCCCATCAAGGTCACTTTCTCGGGATACGCCAACCTGTTTCAGAGGGACGACATATGGCGCAGTTACTTCAACACGCTCGCATATACGGCTCTCGGCACCGTGTTTAATGTGGCGCTGACTATTCCTGCGGGCTGGGCGCTTTCGAGAAGTTATCTGCCGTTCAGAAAGCTCATCATGGTTTTGCTCATCATCACCATGTTCTTTGGCGGAGGACTTGTGCCGTACGTCATCGTGTGCAGGGCGCTCGGGTTGTATCAAAACCCGTTGATCCTCATCATCGGCGGCGGCGTGAGCGTGTACAACGTGTTTATGTGCAAATCCTTTTTCCAGTCCAACGTTCCCGAGGAGGTCCTTGAGGCGGCAGCGATAGACGGCGCGGGCGAGATAAGAATATTTTTCGACTTGATTTTGCCCATCGCAAAGTCCATCATAAGCGTCATGGTGCTCTTCTATGCCGTCGGACACTGGAACAACTACATCGACGCATATATCTTCAACATAGACAGTCAATTCTATCCGTTGCAAACGGTTTTGAACGGACTTCTCGACGCCACGGCAAGCGGCGAGGGCGAAGTCGTTTTGGAACAAATGAGGCTTGCCACACAAATCAAATTTACGTCTATCATAGTCGCCACCGTGCCTATACTTGTCATCTATCCTTTGATAGAGAAGCACTTCGGGCAAGGCGTGTTGGTAGGTTCGTTCAAGTAAAAGGCGGGGATTATTATGAAAAAAGTAATAGTTGGAATTTTGGTCGCCGCAGTGTGGCTGGCAGGAGTCATCGGGTATGCGGTCGTCGCTTCCGGATCGAACTCATCAGCGCATCAGTTCACCGTTTTGACAGTCAAAGAGGACTCTGTCAAGGACTACAATACAATGCCCGTTTTTCAGCAACTCGCGGATGAGACGGGGATAGACGTGGAGTGGAAATACAACACTTCGGCTCAATACAGCAACAATACCGACCCTGTCGGCATAAAGGGCATTGACGCCATATATCATTCGGGATTTTCCAACCTCAAGCTGTACGATTATGGCAGAAGAGGCAGGATCGTTGCGATCGACGAGTATCTCGACAGTATGCCCAACTTCAGCAAGATATTAAACGAGCGTCCCGACATCAAAGAAGCGCTCAAGTCGCCCGACGGACACATATACTCCTTGCCGAGAGTGGAAGAGATGGGGCTTAAGGCGTATCCGAACATTTTGTATATCAACAAAGCGTGGGTGAAAAAACTCATCGATAATGGCGATCTCCCCGAGGGTGTAAATCTTACGGAAGCCGACCTCAAAGACGGGCTCGACCTGTCGAGAGAGCAGTTTAAGGCGATATTGCAAAAGTTCAACGATCTCGATATGGACGACGACGGCTCCACTACGAACGAAGTGCCTCTTAGCTTTGTCAGCAGCAATTGGCAGGGCAACGAGAGCGACCTCATCGCGTCCTTCGGCGTGCCCGAAAACAGAGATCACAAGACGATAGTGGACGGCAAAGTCATATTCACCATCGAGATGGAAAATTGGTTCAACGCAGTGAGAGAGCTTGCCGATTGGTATCAAAGAGGACTCATTCGCTCTGCGGCGTTCACTCAACAGGAAAACGATTTCCTCGCAAGAGGGCAGGACGGCAGATACGGCTCCTTCTATTGGTGGGAAAAGGACACGGTGCTTTCTGCGGAAAAGAGAGACGATTACATCATCGTTTTGCCTCTCAAGGACGAGAACGGCAACCGCTATGTGGGCGTAAGCAACGAGCTTGAAGTGGAAAAGGGCGAGTGCGTCATACTCGACTCATGCAGCGACAAGGCGGGACTGCTTTCATACTTTGACAAGTTTTTCGAGCCGGAATACTCCGCTCAGCTGAACTACGGTTCAATAAAGTCGGGCGCATTCCTGTCCGAGAAGGTGGACGGGAAGCTTATCCCCAACGACGATCACGGCGTACAGAGCGCGGACGACTTCAGAATGAAAAACGCCCCTTACGGCGTGGTATATCTGACGCAAGAGGTTTGGGACACCTCGGTGGAAATGGAGTCGAGAGCAAAACTCAGAGTAGAAAACCTCGAAAGTTATGTGAAGCCCTACACATATAAGGGCGCAACGACGATACCCAACCTCAACTACACTCAGGACGAGCTGATCACTCTCAACACCTATGAATCCTCGCTTGCAAAGAATATAGCAAGTTGGTTCACGGGTTGTATAACCGGAAACATCGTTCCGTCAACGGAGTCATGGCAAAACTTGCTCAAAACAAACAGAGCGTCCTTAGACACTGTTTTGAGGATAAATCAAGCGGCGTACGACAGATATATCGCGGCGATCGGGGCGTAAGCACACTGCAAAGTTGTAAGGAGGAATTATGAAAGGACTCAGAGTTATTGGTGATTATGCAGCAGAGTTTCTTGTCATAACCCTTCTTGTAGCCGCTTCCGCTATGTCGGTGATATTTCTTGTCCCTGTGCTTGTGGGGGTAACGGGGTACTTCTCAAAGGAGTTGGACGCTCGCCGCTTCAAGGACATATTCACTACGATAGGGAAGAATTGGAAAGTCATTGTGTTCTACACTATATTCCAGCTGATAATCATCGTGTTTCCTGTGTTGAACATCTACTTTTTCAACACACATCCCGATAAAACGAACAACTTTGTACTTGCCATATCTGTCATAGCATTGCTGGTCGGCACGGTTTATCTTGCGACGGCGCCGACTGTAATAGTCAATATGAACGTAAAGTTCAGACAGCTCTTATACAACGGCTTTATGATGCTGTTCGGGTCGCTTTGGCGCAGTATTGTCTCGGTCCTGTTGCTTCTGGGAATAGTGGCGCTGATGCTCAAATACCCCTACGTGTTGGTGTTGACGCTGTATATAGTGCCCATGATAATATCAAAGCTGATGAAAGAAAACTTCTATAAACTCAAGGCAAAGGCGCTTAACACAAGCGTTGAACAACTGAAGAGAAAGGAAAAAGAGGATGACTATATCGACGAGAAAGGTGCGGTAAAACCTGTCGACATTCACTTTGAAGGCGCAGAGAGTTCGACCGAGCAAACCGAGTCCGACTGCGCCATAACGGAAGCGGCGGAAGATATCTACAAAGCCGATGTCTACGGTCAAACCGAAAGCGAAGGCGTCATGGCGGAAGCGTCGGAAGAAATCGACAAAACAGACGTCGACGAGCAAAACGAGGGCGACGGAGTCACGACGGATGTATCGGAAGATGCCGACAAAGCCGATGTCGATGAGCAAAACGAGGTTATCGCTTCAAATGCCGAGTCGAGCGACAGCGCACGGAACGAATAGGGGGATCGGCGTAAGAATATGGAGAAGAATATGAAGAAAATCGCATTGATTGCAATATTTGCGCTTTTGGTTGTGTTGTTTACGGGATGTTCGGCAGACGCTGTCGTACAACAAAACGGCAAACCCTCTGTCGTCGGCGTCAAGGATTTCGAATGTATTGTCAACACCAACATAGATTTTCTCGACGGCGTAGCGGCTTTGGACTACGAGGACGGAGACATTACCGACCTTCTCGAGATAAATGTGTCCCCCGAAGTACAAGTCAACGACGGTTGGGCGTACTTCTCGCAAGTGGGAGAGTACGAGGTCAACTACAAAATTACGGACAGCGACGGCAACGTTGCCACAAAGCGCTCGTATGTGGACGTCGTTGACAGAGAGACATACATGTCCTTCAAAATGCCGAACGGTTTTTCGGCGCGCACAAACGGGAACGCTCGAATAGTGAAGAGCGGCATGGAAAACGGCGCGTTCAAGTTGCATGCAAACGGCGGAGAGGTGGCTGAGGACGTGATGTTGGATCATACGTACTCGATGATATGCGGATATCAGTACACATTCACCTATGTCATAGACAGCTCGGTCGCAGGCAAAGTCAAGGTTTTGGCGGACGGAGTCGATTGCGCGGAACTTGCCGTGAAAGTCGGCGAAAACAGACTCGTATTTGAGCACACCGCAAACAAAGTCGAAGATGACGACGAGGCAGATGTGGAAATATCCGTCTGTTTCGGTTGCCTCGGCGACCCTGAATTGACTATAAAATCTGTGGATACAGAGTACTTCTATCCCGAAAATATGAGAGGAAAAGAGGTCGAAAGAGCAGAGGACTTCAATTTTGCCGCAAGAGTAACTCCGAGAATAGACGACGATGGAGGGAATATAGACCTCAAGGGCAACGCATGGTCGGATAACGACGGCAAGGAGGCTTGCCTCGAGATAACAAGCGCAAGCGACAATCCCGGCGACATCTGGAGAGGCGGAATGTTCATAAATACGGGCATTGCTCTCAAAAAAGATACAAATTACAATGTGTCGTTTGACATTTCTGCCGAAACAGAAGGCAACTTCGAAGTCGTAATTCAAAACAAGCAGTGGGACGAACATAAATTTACCACGCTGGCTTGTAACGAGGAAAGCGAGCACGAGAGCGCAAGTTTCAACGTAGAAGGCTTTGAGGGTTCGCTGTGGATATACGTTCAATCAGGCGCAAACGTCAACACGATAAGGTTGTCAAATCTGAGCGTCAAGGAGACTTTGGGCGAGTCGGAAAAGCAAAACTATCCCATAGAGGACTTTGTCGCAAGCGGAGAGGCCGCGGTCATGACCACTGAGGACGGAGGCTTCGTCTTTAATGTCAGCGAGTTTGCCGCAACGGATAATGCGCAACAAGTTACAAGTCCGTCCTTCTTTATCGCGGGCAGCAGCGCCAACTATGTTGTGACGTTCAAGGCAAAGGCGAGCGCCCCGATAGAGCTTATAATCGCCGCTCCCGTATACGGCGGCGCATGGGATCCTACGATAATGTGGGAAAGGATATACCTTACAGATGAGGAGCAAGCCTTCACTTTCTTCTGCAACGGCAATGCGTCCGATATGTTGTATATGCTTGTGTGGCAATTCGGCTCGGTGAACAATCAGCGCTTTAGCGACGTAACGATCGAAATAAGCGAGATAAAGATCAGTTTGAGAAACGGAGAATCCGACGTATAAGAATATGGAACAAGATATAGCGACCTTAAACAACTACATAGCGAAGTCAAAATGCCTTGTGAACGACGAGTACAGGTTGGCGTATCATATGATGCCGCCGATCGGCTGGCTCAACGACCCGAACGGACTGATTCGGTTTAAGGGCAGGTATCACTTGTATTATCAATTCAACCCGTATGCAAGTGCGCCCGGGAGAATGTGTTGGGGACATTTTGTGTCGGATGACCTTATCTCCTATATTGACGACGGAGTGGCTCTGAAGCCCGACGCGGAGGACGCAAGCGCTTATTCGGGCGGAGCGATCGAAGTTGACGGCAGAATATATGCGTATTACACACTGCATACGGAAAATTCGGACGGCAAACGGGAGGAAGTGTACAGGGCGGCGTCAACGGAGGGATTCTGTTTCGGTCACGGAAAAAAGATGTTTGACAACGAAACGTTGCCCGAAGGCATAAGCCGCACGGATTTCAGGGATCCATGTCCCGTGAAAGTGGGCGATACGTATTTTCTGTTTGTGGGAGGGAATGTGCAAAATAAGGGCGTGATCGTGGCACTGAAAGGCAAAACTCCCGACAAGTTCGAATACGCCTTTACACTCGGTCCATATTACGAGCTGGGCAATATGTGCGAGTGCCCGAGCTATATGAGAATAGGCGACAAGGACGTGTTTGTCGTATGCGGCTGCAATGTTCCCTCAAAGGGCAACAGCTTCAAGAACATAAATTCAAGCGTGTTTATAGTGGGCGATCTGGATTTTGAAAAGGGCACAATGAAAGTCGACTATATACGAGAGGCGGACAAAGGCGACTCCTTCTACGCGCCGCAATTTATAAGGGGAACAAGCGAGCATATTATGATAGGCTGGCTGGAAATGTGGGAAAAGAAGTATCCCACAAAAGAGAAAAATCACGGATGGGTGGGGTCATTCACCATTCCGAGAGAGCTGAAAATAAAAGACGGCGAGTTGTATCAGACTCCCGTAAGCAGTTTGCAAAATTACCTTTGCGACGTCATGGGCGACAAAGTGCCAAAGTGCGCCGACATCAGGGCACACTTCGGCGGCAAAGGGTATATCAGGATAAAGGGCGACAACGGCACAGTTACGGTAGGCAACGACTCTCATGTGTATCTCGACACCTTAAAGACCAACAATATGGTCGGATGCATAAGGCATACGGACGCGGAATACGGAAGTTGCGACGTGAGGATACTGCTTGACGTGTCAAGCATAGAAGTGTTTGTCGCAGACGGAAGAGAGGTCATCAGCAGCAGAATTTACATCGACGGAGACTATGATTTGGAGATAAACGGCGATGTGAGCGCAATAAATATAAAGGAAATAGGTAAAAGACAATGAAAAAATCGTGGGCGCTTATACTTATTTTGGCGGCGATGTGCTTGATGTTGACGGCATGCGACAAGGCTGAAGTTGTCGACACTGTCAATGTGTTTCCCGTATCCACCAACGAGGATTCGCTGGATGTGACGATGGGCGACGTTATGCCTTTTTACGACAACGGCGTGATGAACATCTATCATTTGCGCAACAGTTCGGGCAACAATTCCAACTTTTATCACCCCATAGCTCGCATCACGACCACGGACTTCATCCACTACAACGACGAGGGAATCGCTCTGAATTATGCCGACGAGAAGGCTCCCGACGCCATCAAGTCCGTCGACGCCGCTTTGGGCACAGGCTCCTTCATCAAGGACAATGACGGCGTTTATCACTGCTTCTACACGGGGCACAACGACAAAGGGAAAGAGGAAGGCTTGCCGCATATCGAGGTCATTCGTCACGCCACAAGCCCCGACCAGAAGACCTGGACAAAGATAGAGGAGTTCAAACTTTACGGCTACGAGGACGACTTCAGGGACCCGTATGTGTACCTGGACAGCGTGGACAATTGCTATTATATGCTTGTGACAACAAGAGACTATAAGAGCGGCGCCAGTCCAGCGGTGATAAGGAGATTCACCGCGACTTCCCTTGACGCGACTTCGGACGAGTGGGAATTTAAGGACAACTTTTTCATCAACGACGAGGGCGACTACAATATGGAATGCCCGTCTTACATAGAGTACAACGGCTACTACTATCTCGCATACAGCGAACAGGGCAACAACAGAGTCACCCATTATCGCTACAAGACCTCCCATGACGATCCCGAGTGGCACAAATTTGCAAGAGACAGTATAGACGCAAGCGGCTTTTATGCGGGCAGACTGGAAAAGGCGGGAGAGAAGTTGTATGCTTTCGCCTGGTGCGCAAGGCTTGCGGGCGGCACGACGGGCGGATTTGACTGGGGCGGAAACCTCGTCACTCACGAGCTTGTCCAAAAGGAAAACGGCGAACTTTGCGCGGTGATGCCCCAAAACTACAAAGATCATTTCACTCACAAGACGTCATACAGATCCGTAGACGGCAATGATCTAAGCTCATATGCGTTTGAGGAAGGCAAGTTTGTTGCGTTTGGGGTCGACGAACTTGCGCAAAAGGTCACAAGAATGAGTTTCACCGTGACTGCCACAGGCAACAAGGGCAATTTCGGGCTGAGCTTCGGGCTTGACGGCGCATACAACAATCGCCTCGGCAGTGCAGTGATGGCTTTCGACCTTGAGAATAATTGCGTCACATGTTATAATAACGTGTCCAACAAGTTGAGATACGGCAGCCCTCTTGCGAGCGTTTGGTACAATTTCGAACAGGGCAAAAGCTACTCTGTCGACGTCATAATCGACGGCGAAGTGATCTCTGTGTACCTAGGGGGAGACATTGCGATAACCGCAAGGATCACGGATATGAAAAATTCGAATTTCGCATTCTACTCCAACGGAGCGGAAGCGCAGATAAAGGATATAGCGATTTATGAGTAAGTTGTATGCGATAGGAGAACTCCTTATAGATTTTATGCCGCTCGACAGGGCGTCGTTCAAGGACACGGCGCAGTTTGAGCGCAAGGCGGGCGGAGCGCCCGCAAACGTCTGCGTACAGGCGGCAAAACTCGGCATAGACGCCGCATATCTCACAAAGGTGGGCAAAGACGGCTTTGGCGACTTTCTCATCGAAACGCTGAAGAATGAGGGCGTAGACGCAAGCCGCATATCTCAAAGCGACGAGTACGACACTTCGCTTGCGTTTGTCAGCCTTACAAAAGAGGGCGAAAGAGAGTTCGTGTTTTTCAGAAAAGCGGCGGCGGATCTGCACTTCACGGAGGACGACTTCAAAGACGTCGAATTTTATGAGGGCGACGCACTCGAATACGGCAGCGTAGCGCTGCAGACAGAGGATAATAAAAGGACGCACAGGTATCTCATAGACAAGGCGAAAAAGGCGGGGGCGCTCGTATTCTTCGACCCAAATCTGAGATTCAACCTGTATAAGGACAAAGAGGAACTTAAGAGCATCGTCAAAGATTTTGCCGCTTACGCCGACGTCATCAAGGTGGGCGAGGACGAGTTGGAATTTTTGACGGGACTCGGCGGCGAGGAAGCGGCGGAGGCTATGTTCGGCGGAAACTTGAAACTGTTGCTCGTCACCCGCGGCGGCAAGGGCGCAAAATTGTACCTCTCGGACGGCAGACAGGCGGCTTGCGACGGTTATAAGGTGGCGACCGTCGACACAACGGGCGCGGGAGATTCCTTCTTCGGCTCCTTCATAGCTCGGCTTTTAAGCTGCGGCGCAACGGTCGAAAACTTGCTTGACGGCTGTTTTGACTACGCGAGTATGCTCGATTTCGCTTGCAAATGCGGGGCATACACGACGATGCACTATGGTGCGATATCTGCAATGGGCAACAAAAATAAAGTCGAAAAGGCGGTAAAATAAAATGGCATCTGTAAAACTTGTAAATGTAAACAAAGTGTATGACGGCGGCGTGCATGCCGTGCACGATTTTTCCATCGACATCAAGGATAAAGAGTTTATCGTTTTTGTCGGTCCCTCGGGTTGCGGCAAGTCCACAACGCTGAGAATGATTGCCGGTCTTGAGGAGATCTCATACGGAGAATTCTATATAGACGACAAACTCATGAATAGTGCGGCACCGAAAGATAGGGATATAGCAATGGTGTTCCAATCGTATGCGCTCTATCCGCAGATGACCGTCTACGACAATATGGCATACGCCTTGAAACTTCGCAAGGTCCCCAAGGACGAGATCGACAGGAGAGTGAGAGAGGCGGCGGCAATACTGAAACTCACGCCTTATCTCGACAGGAAGCCGCGTGCGCTTTCGGGCGGTCAAAGACAGAGAGTCGCACTCGGCCGCTCCATAGTGCGCAGACCCAAGGTGTTCTTGATGGACGAGCCGCTGAGCAACCTCGACGCCAAACTGAGAGTGGCTATGAGAAGCGAAATTGTCAGAATACACGAGGAAGTCGGCGCAACGACCATCTATGTCACGCACGACCAGATCGAGGCTATGACGATGGCGTCGAGAATAGTCGTTATGAAGGACGGCTTTATTCAGCAGATCGGCACTCCCAACGAGGTCTATCAACACCCCGCAAATCTGTTTGTCGCAGGCTTTATAGGCACGCCCGCCATGAACTTCCTCTATGGCAAGCTAAGCGAGGACGGGAAGTTCTATATCAACGGTTGCGATCAATATATCAATATGACGCCCGAGCAAATGCAATTGCTTAATGATTATGTCGGGCACGGATTTGTATACGGCATACGCCCCGAAAACCTCATTTTCGAAAAGGACGAGCGCTTTGAACGCTATAAGAATGCGTCGTTTGAGATTTCCGTCCGCATCATCGAACTGCTCGGCGATATCCTCAACGTCCACGGCAAGATAGGGGAAACCGACGTCATCATCAAAATGCCCAATAAGTACGACGTGAAAGAGGGGGACGTGATCAAAGTCGCCATTGAAAGCTCCTATGAGCGTTTCTTCAACGAAACTACTACAAAGGCTATAACCCCCGACTATTGCAAGTACGAAGAGATTGAGGTCACACAGTCGCTTGACGAGGACAACGTCACGATCATCGAGGAGAAAAAGAGCGGCATATTCTCAAGGATGTTCGGCGCTGTTAAAAACCTCATCGGGAAACTGAAAAAGCCCGCCAAAGCAGTCGAGAAGAACGACGGGGCAGTCGACAGCGACAAACCCGAGACTTCGGACGCCTCAGAGGAGGCAAGCTCAGACGAAGCCGACTCAGACGAGACAAGTCCGTACGAAACGCAAAGTCCCGACAGCTCGGATCGGACAAGCGCAGAATAAGAATCTATCAGACATTCAGCGTCATAAATTTCCCTTTGAGGCGGCAAGTGCAATTTTGCGCTTGCCGCCTCGCTTATCGGCTTTTATACCGATCCAACTCATCTTGACAATTGCGCAGGTTCGAGTCGCGTAAACTTAAGCAAAGACCGATAGAACCATTTTAGAAATTCAACTTATTACCACCTTTTGCGGAGCGAAATTTTCATTCGGCGCAAAAAAATGGTCTGATTCGTGTTCGAATTAGATTTCTTTTGGTGGAGACTAGGGGATTCGCCTTACAGCGGAGCGAGCGAACTTGTTTGCAGAAGCGGAGCGTGCAGCCTGACCGAGGTCAGGGCACCGTGAAACGGTGCGCGCATTTTCAAAAAAATGCGCAGGTTCGACTCCCCGAATGATGCAACAAAAAAAGCTAAAACGTCTTATGTTCGTTTTAGCTTTTGACTGGTGGAGACTAGGGGATTCGAACCCCTGACCTATGCATTGCGAACGCATCGCTCTACCAACTGAGCCAAGCCCCCG
>CANQBO010000022.1 GCA_947589475.1 uncultured Clostridia bacterium | reverse complement strand
TCTTAAACTACCAAACAGCAGAGGACTTGTGGAATAATGAACTACAAAAAGTGTTGCACTTCATTTGACAATTTACCTATCTCCGTCTGCGGGAATCGAACCTGCGCAATTTCAAGTATGAAATTGTGCGCGGCTTTCAGCCGCCCTACCCAACGGTCAGGCTGCACGCTACGCTTCCGAGAGCAAGCTCTCCCGCTTCGCTGTAATGCGATTCCCCTTGTCTCCACCAAAAACCTGTGAAAAGATAAAATTCACAGGCTTTTTTTGATAAGCAACAATATGTTTGACCCCGTTAGATATGCATTTATAAACAAACGGATGCAGCTTTCGCTCCGTGTGCGACGACTTCGTCCCGCTGTCGGCAAGCCGCCACCGTCGTCGTAAGGGCTGTGAAGCGACGGGAACCTCCGCTTCACAGATTTTCATTGTGATATTTTACATTCTTTATGCAAATATTCAGCAGACATTGTCATACTTTTATGCGCGTTTTTGCAAAGCGTTCATCGTCGACCCTTTATATTGGGACCCCGACCTCGCTCAAACAAACTATACGATAGCGCTCCGCTGTAAGACGATTCCTTTAGGTTGTAAAAAAATACGGAAGTGCTAAAATGGAAGCAGAAAATTCGCAAAGCGGCGACGTGAAAAAAATGTATGAAAAAAGATGCGGTTTGCTTATGGATTATGCAAAGCCAAATTTTTCGGCATGATTTAGAGGTAAATTTATGAACGAAGTTGAATTAGATTTACAATTTACAAAACCCATCAAGTGCGCGGTGTGCGGGGGACTCAACTATGCGGACGATTATGGCAATACGGATAGATGTCCTCACTGCGGTTGGAAAGACAACGGCGACAGCGAGTTCTTTGAGGACTGCCACGGCATAAGTTATCCCATGCTTGTACCTCTCTCCCGCGCGCGAGAGCAATATAATGCCGGGCAAAAATTCAAGGCGACGTTTGAGGACTTTATAGGCGGACTCAAATTTTACTCCGAAATGCTGTTTTGGCACCATGGTTTGGTCCATGAGGTGTTTATCAAGCACAAAGGGGGCGGCTCAATAGAACAAGCGAGCGACGATCACATTGTGGTTTTCTGCAATAAGGACTTCCAACAGGAGTTCGACAGCATAGATGAGTTCCGCAACAAGGCAAACATTGACGGGCGACTGCTCAAAGACATCTGGGATGAGGTCGAGGACGCGGGCTTTATGCTTTGAGATCGCGATGTGCCAAATACAAAAGGCGGACTTTGATGCCCGCCTAATTTTACAGTTGTTATGTTGTTGTCGACTGCCTTTTCAGGCGGGGAAAGCACGTTCGCAAAGGGACTCGATGAAGTCGCGTTTGAGAAGGAAGTCGCGCCACTCCTCGGGGATGGCGTCATAGCCGTAGAGCGCGCCCGCAAGTCCGCCCGCGATTGCCGCGACGGTGTCCGTATCGTGCCCGAGGTTGACCGCTTGCAACACGCAATTGCGATAGTTGTCCGTGTTGAGGATACACCAGACGACAGCCTCAAAAGTTTCCACGACGTAGCCGCCGCTCCGAATCGTTTCGCGAGGCTCGTCTTTTATGCCTCTCAAAATGCGCACATAGGAGTTTTTGGGGTCAGTGCTGTTCAATTCATCACGCACAAAGTCGTATATTTCCTCGTCCGCCTTTATCGCCTCGACCGCCGCGTTCAGCCCCTCCTGTATGGATGATTTCTGAGGGCAGACCATCAACTTTGTCAATATACCCGCGTACAGCAGGCAGGCGAGGACGCTCCTCGGGTGCGCGTGCGTCATTTTTGAGCCGTACGCGATGACTTTGAGATAGCGCGAAATGTCCTCGGGCGAGAGTTGCCCGTCCTTGTTGTTGATGTCGTAAAAGTTTTTGAGAACATAGGGGTGTATCCTCATAAGCGAGCCGTTGCCGTTGCTGTTTTCGCCCGTCTCGCCGTAGCCCTGTTCTATAGCTAGATTGCATGTTCCTCCGACATCGAAAACGAGATCTGTCGGCGTAAATTTGGCTTCGGGAGACAGCCATGCGCGGAAATTCGCCAGCGTATAGTTGTGCAATTTTATTTCGTCGTCGCCCGCGCGCGCCATAGCGTCCAGCTCGCAAAGCGACATGCTCGTGTCGTCCGACCAGCTACCCTTCGGCATGCCGTACGTGCCATAGCCGACCATATCCGTCGCGGGATGCCGCGCCATGTCATCGTGATCGCTGAACTCGTACGGAACGCCCACCGCGTCTCCCACCGCGTGCCCGACGACCACCGCCTTCGCCTTGTCCATAAACTCCCCATGACTCAATTTTTGCCACATTACACACTTCCTTCCTTAGATTTGGGTTTTAATTTTGACTCGGATGATTTACTTCGTTACATTTTCGACAATTTCTATAATAGCTGTTGGATACTGTTTTTGCAAGGCTTCGGCTGTTATTTTGGATTCGACTTGAAATAAAGCCGTTGCCCGCAAAAAGCCAAAATCCTTGATAAGATTGTTGGTGTTGTCATGGACGTTGTGTCGATAAAAATAGGTCTCGCCGTTCAATATCACCTTGATCTTGTATGTAGGCAGTTCAGGCTTCGGGGGCGGTGGAGGGGTAAGGTCCGGTCCTCCATCAGGGCCAGCTCCGGGCATTGATTTTTTTGTCGGATCGGCAATTTTATAGCCGTTGTTTTTGTATTCCTCATACACTCTATTAAACGCTCTCCTGCACTGATTTGAAACTTGCGAGAGGGAGCTGTCCGGCATAGATGACTCTATTCCCTCTTCATCCAACAAATATTTTATGTTGGACAATTTCATGTGTATGGAGCTTTCTTTTATCGCGCCATTCAAGTGTATATAGATCTTGGTTACGACTTCCTGTACATCGTGAGAATGGTGGTATATAAAATTGTAGAAGACCATTCTCACGCAAAATTCATCATCAGAATATTTCCACTGATACCTATATCCCGGAGAGACAGTTTTTGGAGGTGTAACAAAAGTACTTTGTGTTGAGTCAGTATAACGCGTATAAGATATATCGTCTGTGATGGTAGGCCTTGTCTGCTTAGTATCCGGAGTATCATTCATCGGGTCATTTATACGGCCGCCATTCTTTTTGAACTCTGCGTAGACTCGCTCAAATGCTTTCCTGCATTGAGAGGACGCTTGCGACAGTGGTTTGACCGACAAAGAATTTGTAATATGTTCTTCGCTGAGCAAATGTTTGATGTTGGACAATTTCATGTGAATCGAGCTTGACTTAATTACGCATTTCAAGTGCTCATAGATCTCTGCGACCACTCCGCTAACATCATGATATTTATACTGTACATAATTGTAAAACACCATTCTAACGCAAAATTCATCCTCTTCATAAGTCCAATTATGAAAATTGTCAGGCGTCCTTTTTGTGGGAGGATATGTGGTATAAGGCGATGAGCCGTTGCCATCGGGTTTGCTTGCGGGCAATGAAGTCCCCGTGTGTGTGACGGCGGGAGTCGATGGTTGTTTTGCGGTCTCGTTTTGAGATGTTGTCTTTTGAGATGTGGATGCAATAGTCGAGACCGTTGTCCTTTGCTGGGTGGTGGATGATGTTGAATTTTGCGGTACGGCCGTTTTGACATAGTTTGTCACAGATGTGGCGGATGTCTTTGATGTTGCAATTTCCGAAGAGTCTTTGTCAGGTGTGCCTGCCGAAGTTTTGTCGATGCTTGCAGCTTTGACCGTCTCTTTCTTCTCGCCTTCCGTATTCATGAAGAGCAAGATGATGCCTGCAATTAGATTGTGAAAGAGCAGGGTGCAAATTTTGAAACCTGTGCCTATACACTCATGCGCGTTCAGACGATTCTTTGCATAAACTGTCATGGGGATAGTCCATACCAACGAAACGAGAAGAATTATTCCGCCCGTCAGGTTGCCGCGTGCGATGGAAGCTATTCCTCCCACAACAGACGCGATGCAAGAGAGCACCATGAAAAATTTTACAGCGGACGCTTTCCCCGAATTGTAATCACTGTTTGCCATATGTTTCTCCTAAATTTTTATTTTGCGACTTATGTTGCCGCTGTATATAGACTTTTGAAGGATATAAAAAACTGCAGAGCAAAATATAACAGTTTACGTACATATTTTTCGCAGTTTGGGGCTTACATGTATTTTATACGTCTATGGGAGCACTTACGCCGAAAACCTCATATTTGCAAGTATTATCTATCCTATTCAAGGATTGAGCTGTTATATATGCTTCTTGTTCTGAAAATATGTGCGCATCAGATATGTCCGATAAGCCATAATTTTTATTGACAAACAAACATCCTTGCGGCGTTCTGGCTTTTATGTAATAAAATTTTTTACTGATAGGTGTGGAGTATGTTTGACAATAAACTCTGTCATACCATTCTTTTTTGAACCTTCCGGGACCGCCCACATAACTCATTTGCAATACCTCCGAATATTTTTTAGTTTGCGCAAGTTTCAAGCGCTTGCGTCACTTTTCGAGATAGCACCCGCCGCCTTTGATTTTTTTGATCTTGAATCCGAAGTCGATCAAATAGTCGATGTTTCTGCCTATTGTCCGCCGCTCGCAAGGGATGCCCATGCTGTTGAGCACATGCGCCATCTGAAGTTGCGTGATGGGATGCTCCGCCGAAGAGCCTTCCTGCAACATTTTCAGCACGTAGAGTATTATGGTTTTCTTTGCGATCGGCTTAGCCATTTTTCACCTGCCTCCCTCCTATTATAGCATATTTACTATGCCAAAACTGTGACAAGCCCGTATTCGGGTCGATAATTTGTTTTCGCAACTTGCGTTGCCGCCGTATTGCGACCTGCGTTGCCGCCGTATATTGAATTTTGAAATATATAAAAACTTACACGGTCATTGATACGCAAACAATCTCTACCCCCCCTAATAAAATAAGGACGCCCCGCATAGGGACGCCCGCAAGAGTATCCCCAATTGGTTTGCGTCACAATTACCCGCTATACGGATGAAAAGGATACACGTTGCCGATGTAGCCGTATAGCATTAGTATGAAATTGTGACGCAAGTCTATTCTAGCCCCTCGCGCCGAAATTGTCAAGATGTGTCAAACAGGGCATTCCGCTACAATGCCCCGCAAAATGTGACATTTTACGAGTGAATAGTCAAGCCCCCTGTCTTAGCAAATTAACATTATCTCTGTCCGAGTGATAACGGGGTCCCCGCGAAAAGTATTTTTCGCGGGGGTGAATTGGCGGGACGGGACGCAAACCTATCTTAGGGGCTGTCATTTGTCGCTTTATCATCATGTTGTGATGGTGCGTGACATGCATGAGACGTCATTAGTGTTCTGTTCAAAGGCTTGTCTCTCACAGCGAAGCTTATCGCGAATTTGTATACATCGGCACTTTAAATACCGTTTTATGACTGTTTAAGCTTGTGTTTTGACATTTCTTGCGCAGACATTGCCTTCTCATTTGTCGTCGTCCGCATCCTTTTTTGTCGCGGCGGACTTTTTCGCTTTTTCGTTGGCTTCCTTTTCCAGCCTGTGGGACAATTCCTCCATATTCATTTTCATTTCGGGAGTCAAACTGTAGTAGTCTATATCGACGAAATCGCCGATACACTCTCCTTCGCGAAAGTCGCTGATGCGATCCGAGGCATACATTGACATGACGCGGGCGTCTCTTCTGTCGTAATTCACGCATCTGCTTCTGCGCATGCCGAATGAGTCGCCCGTCTCGACGGCGTCGATGTTCGCGCCGAGGAAGATGAACTCCCAACCCTTCTGTTCCTGTTCCGCTATGTTTCCTTTGACGTCATCGCTTGCCCAATGAGTGCTTGCGTTTTCATAGCCGTCCGTCATGATGATGAATATGGTCTTTTCGGGGACGTCCTCCTCGCGGGCGTACTTATGCACGTTTTTGATGTGGTGTATGGCGTCGCCGATTGCGTCGATGAGCGCGGTGGCGCCGCCGACAAAGTATTCCTTGTCCGTCAAGGGCTGAACGTCCTGCAAATTTTTTCTGTCGTGGATCACCCTTGAGAAATTCGAAAACAGCACCGTGGATACGTACGCCTCGCCGTCGACCCGCTTTTGAGCTTCGATCATCGAGTTGAAGCCGCCTATCGTGTCCGCTTCGCACCCGCTCATAGAGCCGCTTTTGTCCAGAATGAAGACCATTTCCGTCAAACCTTTTTTCATTGTTGTTCCTCCGAATGTTTATTTGGTCTAATGACCTTACACTCGCATTATGGGACATTTTTTTGACGGTTTGGTCAATCGCCGATTGACAATTAAAATATTTTCAAACGCCCAAAAGCACTTGATCGAACTCGAACAGAGCGTCGTTTATTTTGAAGATGTCGTACTCGCCGCGCGATATGAAATATTCGATTATCAAGTCGAATTTGAGGCTCTTCGACAGCGCGAAGCCCACCGTTTCAAGCAGGTGTTTGGTCTCGTCAAGGCTTAGCTTGAGCGCGATGGCAAAGGCGATGACCGTCGTTTTGCTCGGCTTGTAGTCCTCGTCGGATATGATCTTGTGCCAGGTCTGCCTGCTGACGTTCGCCTTTTTGTAACATTCCACATCGCTTATGCCTTTTGCGTCGATAAGTTTGAGCAAAGTGACGGCAAAAGAGTCGTCTGCATGCTCAAGTATATAGTGGATGTTTGAGGCTCCGCGGCGCGGTGGCTTATCCGCACTCGCGCACATCGGGGCCACAGGCGCCGACGCCCCTAAAAACGCGGGCGCTTCCCACGACATGACTCTGCTTTCGCCGAGGATACTGTCATCATCCCCGTCCTCATATTTTTCCGATCGTCTTTTGCCATAAGAGTCGTCATCGCTGTGTTTTTTCTCGTCGATTTGCGGCTCTTTGGAATCGTCATGTTTATCATCGGGAGTGGCAAGCCTTTCCTTTTTGCTCGGAGCGGCGTCCTCGGTAGGGGCGTCTTCCTTGCGTAATATAGGCTTTTTATCCTTACTTGAAGCGGAGCGATCTTCCTCATGCGGGGCAGGTTGCGCGTTTTGCTCTTCGTCGTCTACGTTGGGTAAGAGCACCTCGTCCGACGGTTTACGAGACGCTTCTTCTAGGGGTCTCCACTCCTCGAAATCCGGTCTGCGCATGTAATATTGCGGGCGTCCGATGAATCCATGGTGCCGAATTATGTCCTCGTCGACATAGTTGTCGTTGATGTATTCGGTTATGTCGCCGTACAGCTCCTTGCCGATGGAATACGAATCTTTGTCGTATATGACAAGATACACATCTATTTCGTTGTCCATAAGGAAGTCCGCGATCGTCTCGACGGCGATGTGCAACACATCCTCTTTCGGAAAGCCGCGAGCGCCAGACGATATGAGAGGAATGGCAATGGATGCCGCGCCCAGCTCCACAGCCTTTTTCAGCACGTTTTTGTAGCACAGCGCGAGAAGCTCCCTCTCAAGGTAGTTTCCGCCGCGCCACAATGGACCCGCAACGTGGAATATCCGTTTGCATTGCAATTTGAGCGCGGGAGTCACTCGCACCTCGCCTATTTCGATAGAGCCTTGCAAATATTCGCTAAGCTCGTCGCCCGCGGCTTCTAAAATAGCTTTTGACACGCCAAAGTCGCAGGTCATATGCCTGTTTGTCGCGTTGACGATGACGTCGCAATGCGTCTTTAAGATGTCTTGTCTTATGATGTTTAAAGGCATTTTCTCTCCTCCGAAGATGAATTCTCGTTTGATATTGTGTTTTTTAAAAAGACTGCGTCTTTTGGGACTAGCAAAGTCCGCTTCCGCTCTTTCCGTACATAATGAATATACGCAAAAAAACGTGAAAATCCTAATTTAAAAGAAAAAAATTTTTATTTTTTTACAAATTTTGAGTAAAACAAAAGAGCGCCGTACGCGCTCCCCTGTTTTCTCGTTTTCAATTATTGCTCGCTTATTGCACCGACGGGGCAACTGTTTACCCCATAAAATTCGTTCCGCCGATTGCACATTTCTGCACAATGTTTCATCGTCACTCATTATTATGGGGACCCCGTGTCGCTCGGACAAACGTTTCGTTTCGGTTGCCCTGAAAAACAAAAGAGCGCCGTACGCGCTCCCCTGTTTTCTCGTTTTTTAATTATTGCTCGCTTATTGCACCGACGGGGCAACCGTCTTGACATGCTCCGCAGTCAATGCATTGCTCGGGGTCGACGACATACTTGCTTTCGCCCTCGCTGATCGCGCTTACGGGGCAAGTGTCCGCGCATGCGCCGCACTGAATGCACTCGTCACTGATAAATCTCGGCATAGTTTTCTCTCTCCTTTTAGAATTGTTTTATACATTCTAGCACAGCGCGAGCGTTTTGTACAGAATAAATTGCAAAATTTCCGCACTTTTTTAAAAGGGAAAATTCGAAGTGTTTAGAAACCTCGATTTTGTTGTCACATTGCTTGACATCGCAATTTTTGCAACATATAATAGCTATGAAAAATGCATTTAGATGTTTGAATTATGGTGAAAAGAGGCGAAGTATATGGATAGAATTGCTCTGCAAGCGAGGTTGGATCTTCAAAAATGGTATGACAGCGTGGAAAATCGTTGCGATATGTGCGGTTCCTACAGCTATTGCACGTATTGCGACAAGACGCTCATGCACCCCTGCGCTTGCGCTTACGAAAAGATGAAGGAAAACGACAAACAGCGCTCCATGCCCGTTAGGAAGCCGAAAAAGATAGTGGAAAAGGCGGGCGCGCGCGAGCAGAAGTCCTCGCTGGGCAAAAAGTTTGACTACAACAAAGTTTTGCAGAAGAAGGCGGCGCGCAAAAGTTTGACCTTTGCGGAAAAATATGCGCTCTCAAGCGACATTTTGAAGGAAAGATACCTCAAACTTCAAGCCGCGCTCACAGACACTCCTCACGGCACGCCAAAGATCAAAAGCCGCATAAGCAAGCAGTGCGACACCTACCGTCGCGAGGGCGAGATCGTCGCAAAGATCACCATAATCGGCACGTCTCTGCGCATAAATTTGCCCCTCGACCCCGACGCGCCCGAATACAACGACGGCCGCACCCCGCATACAAACACGGGACATAAAAAAGTTTACGAAATGGTCCCCTTCCAATTCAAGGTCAACAGCAAGCTCGCCCTAAAGCGCGCCCTTGACCTCATCGAGCAAATAAAGTGATATTTTCGACTACATATACGCAAAAAGCGCGTCCCACAGACGCGCTTTTTGCTGTGTAAAACCGCGATTTATCACACTTCCCTGCCTGTCAGTCGGACAGCCCGAGCAGATAATCGGCGGAAACATCCAACACGCGACACAACTTTTCAAATGTCGACAAACTCGGCATTTTTCGCGTGGTGTAGTACTGCGTGACCATCTCGGGCGACACGCCTATCTTTTCCGCCAATTCTATATTTGTCATGCCCGAAAGCTTGATCTCTTCTTTCAATCTCTTTTTAAAAATTTCATACATATTGTGAATTATAACCATTAGTTAAACAATGTGTACGCTAACCTAACTTACAGTTAATATTATTCCTTGACAACTAACTGGTAGTTAGTTTATAATTTAGGCAATTCTTCGAAAACGCGATTCGATAAGTCTCTAAAACAGCCTCAAACAATTCGGGCTTAACTATATAAATACGGACGGTGACATGGATGCCAAACGATGCATTGTTGAACGCTAAAAAGCAGCAAAATGATGAATTTTATACACAATACGATGATATTCAGCGAGAAATAAATGCATATATCGAATATGATCCCGACACTTTTAAAGATAAAGTCGTTTTGTGTCCTTGTGATGACCCCGAATGGTCCAACTTTACGAAATTTTTTGCTCAAAATTTTGAAAATCTCGGACTTAAAAAATTGATAAGCACAAGTTACTCCATGGAATCCAAAAGGCAGAAATATGAACAGTGCCACCCTATGACAATATTTGAAACCGCTTATTCACAATATGACGAACAAAAAGCCCTGACAAAAGGAAAGATCTTCTCTTTAACAAGAGATGTAAACAGGTCGGGAAATATAGACTATGACGATCTTGAATGGGCATATTTGGAAGGAACAGGCGATTTTCAATCCGAAGAAGTGCGCAAACTTCGTGACGAGGCAGACATCATAGTCACAAATCCGCCTTTTTCGCTTTTCAGAGATTTTGTTGCTTGGATTATGGAGGCAAATAAAAAGTTTTTGATAATAGGTCAAATAGGTATGGCGACTTATAAGGAAATCTTTCCATTGATCAAAGACAACAAAATATGGATCGGACGCGGCTTTCAAGCGGGGAACGCCTATTTTGGGATTCCCGAAGGTGCCAAAAATCAATATGCAGACGGCGTTTACGATCCCGAAACAAATCTTGTAAAATTCCGCAATTGCACATGGTATACAAATTTGGATCACGGCAGAAGACATCAGCCATTGGAACTTATGACCATGGCGGACAATTTGAAATACAGCCGACATAAAGATCTTGTTGCACGAGGCGGATACATAAATTATGATAACTTCAAGGCTATAGATGTACCTTATATAGACGCAATTCCCTCGGACTACTACGGTATTATGGGTGTGCCGTCAACATTTTTGGATAGATACAATCCAGAGCAATTTGTGATATTGGGAATAGGAACAGGTGATAGCGCTAAGGAATTGGGTATTAAAAAAAATTATCGCGGCCGGACGGATCTCTCTTATACAATCGATGGAGTACACTCCTGTCCTTATGGCCGAATACTAATCAAAAAGAGGATAGATAAATGATAACGGAATTGAACATCGATCTGACGGTCGAAAAAATCTGTGAGGGCTTTGTTTACAATGAATATGAAGGCAAAGGGCTTTTCGGTCTTGCGGGAAAGCTTGTGATCCAACCCGAATATCAACGCAACTATATTTACGCGGATGGCAAAAAAGATGTAGCCGTCATACAATCTTTATTAAAAGGCTATCCCATCGGGCTTATCTATTTTACTAAAATCGGCGAAAATAAATTCGAAATCCTTGACGGACAGCAACGTATTACAAGCATAGGACGATTTTTGACGGGCAAATTCCCTATCGTCGATGAAAACGGAATGCAGCAATACTTCCGTGGACTTGCAGAAAATTTACAACGCAAAATTCTTGATACAAAGTTGACAATATATGAGTGCAGCGGCACGGAGAGCGAGATAAAAGAATGGTTCCGCACAATAAATATTGCAGGCGTCCCCCTCAATGAACAGGAACTTATGAACGCTATTTTTTCGGGTCCGTTTGTCACGCTTGCAAAAGCGGAATTTTCAAACAGCCAAAATGCGAATATACAAAAATGGTCGGCATATATCAGCGGGGACGTAAAACGGCAAGATTTTTTGCGCACTGCACTCATGTGGGTAAGCAGAGGCAACATCGATGACTATATGGGACGGCACAGGTACGACACAAATATAACCGAACTCAAAACATATTTCAACAGTGTGATTGATTGGATTTCAAGTGTATTTATTGATGTTAAGCCACAAATGCGTGGCCTGAATTGGGGTGAGTTGTACGAAAAATACCACACAAATGCCTATGACCCAAATGAAGTACACGAAAAAGTGACAGCTTTGTATACAGACTTTGCCGTAAACAATCACAAAGGAATTTTCGAATACATATTGGGTGGCTGCGTCGATACGAAGCTGCTTGAAATACGCATCTTTGATGACCGCATAAAACAAATTGTTTATGAGAGACAAACCGAACACGCAATCAAAAATCATGTTTCAAACTGTCCGTTATGCGCTTTGGGGAATGACAACAACCAGCAGCGCATTTACAAATTGAAAGAAATGGACGCAGATCATGTCACCGCTTGGAGCAAAGGCGGTGCGACCGATATAAACAATTGCACAATGTTGTGCGCCACGCATAACCGTTCAAAAGGGAACAAGTAAACAAACCACTATAGTCTAAAAGAAGTCGAACATTGAAAAATCTCGACTTCTTATTTTTATAACATAGGTTTTTAGCCGCAATAAAAAACTTTATATGTGCGTTTTCCACTTGCAGTTTTTGTTCACATCTATTCAAACAACCCGTCCACCCACGCCTTTATTTGCGCTTCGGAGGCGGAGGCGTCAAAGCGTCTGCCGTCAAGCCAGGTCGCGTCGCTCGCTATGGCTTGAATTTCATGTAGGCTTCCGTCTATCGGACTGCTTCCCGACGTGCAAAACGGGACTATGGTCTTGCCCGCGAATTCATAACTTTCAAGGAAAGTGTAGATAATTTTGGGCGCCTTGCTCCACCATATCGGATATCCGAGATAGATCACGTCATACTTTGACATATCCTGCACGCTTCCGCTTATCGCGGGACGCGCCGTGGGGTTGTTTTGCTCTAGATTTGCGCGGCAAGAGGAATTGCCGTATGCGAGGTCATCTTGCGTATACGCCTGCGCGGGCACGATCTCATACAGATCCCCGCCCGTGACTTCCGCCACCTTTTGCGCTATGCCTTCCGTACGGTTTGTGCATGAAAAATATGCGACGATAATGTTCGAGGGGTCTGTCGGCGGAAGTTTGCCGCTGTCGTCCCCCGCGTCCGCCGCGCCGCAAGCGACAAGCGTAAACGCCAAACATAACGCAATGAAAAACATCAAAACTTTCTTCATTTTGTCCTCCGCATTTAAAATTCAGACTGCTTTGCCCATTTTGTAGGCTTCTTCGAGTTTGGGGTTGCCGTCTATGTCGCCGACGTCGTTGACTCCGCCGCAAAATACATAGCCCGCAAGAGTCGCGTTTTCATAGCATACGAGCCAGCCGTCGAAGTTGTCGAGCGTCCTTTGCTCGGCGTCTTCGCTGTCTTCCGCCGCCGTAAAAAGCAGATACACATCGCGAAATTTATAGTCCGAAGCGTACAGCGGATTGCACCTGTCAAGCAGAGTTTTGAGCTGTCCGCTCAGCCCATAATAGTAAACGGGAGTCGCAAACGCCACCACGTCCGCGTTCAGCATTTTTTGGCGAATGATGTCGGCGTCGTCGCGTATCACGCACCTAAGCGTACTTTGACAGGCGAGACACCCGCGGCAAAAGCCTATCGTCTTGTCGTGGAGGGAAATCAGCTCCACATCGTTTCCCGCATCCCGCGCGCCCTTGAAAAACTCCTCGGCAAGTCTTGCCGAATTGCCTTTCGTCCTAAAGCTTGACGAGATTATCAAAACCTTCTTTTTCATAGCCTTTCTCCAAAAATTTTAATTCAGACTTATTTTCACCGTAATAGTTTTGGATTTGGTGAGGACATCTTTCAATTCTGTCATGGAAATGCCCTGCATTCTCCCAAGTTTTGTATATCGCCACGAGTTACTTCCGTAAAAAAGCACGATTTGGTCGCCGTTATACAGAATTACGTCGCCCGCTTGCGTCGTCATCTGCACATCGCTATGCGGAATGGTATGTCCCAAACTTCCCACCTTTTCAAAACCGCCGTAGTCACTTGCCGTATAAGTGATGTCGCCTTGTTTTAAGAGTTGCACCAACGCTTCTACCGCGGAATTTTTTTCAAGTTTTACGCAAATTTTATGTTCGTTTATCGTCAAATAAACAGCTTCGGGCATTTCGCTCTCCTCTTCATTCTCATTTGGCGTTTGCTCGCTCGGCAAATCAACGTCTTGTCGTTTTCCTCCCCCGCCGCAAGCGAAAAGTGTGAAAGAAAGACAGCATACGGTCAAAAAAAGTGCAATATATCGTGACTTTTTCATACTTTCTCCGGGAAATTCACTTGATCTCCGTGAATTTTTGCACCCGCATCTTGAGTTTGTACTTGTCGCGAAGCGCGGCGATCTCCTTCATCATGGGGCTTTTATGATGGAAGTCGAGGGCTTCCCGGCTTTCCCATGCGTCTATAAGCAAAACCGTCTCACCGCCGTCCATAGGCAGGTAATACTCATATCTCAAATTGCCCTCTTCGGCGCGTATCTTGTCCACAAGTCCGCTTGAGACCATCTCCTGCGCAAAATCTTTGGCGCTGCCGTTTGTTCCCGTGTAATAGATGTTTACGGTGAATGCCATATTATCCTCCTATTCCCATTTTTATGAAGCATTTTTGTCGCGCTCATGTTTTAGGGCGGTCTATTCCGTTTTATTTCAATTTGTCGTATTCTTCGTCTCCGACAGGCTCCAGCCACTCGTTTGAAGCGTTTTCGCCCGGGACCTCTATCGCGAGATGCGAAAACCAGCTGTCCTTTGCCGCGCCGTGCCAATGCTTGACGCCCGCGGGAATATTTATGCAGTCGCCCGCATTCATCTCGACGGCGGCTTTGCCCCATTCTTGATAATATCCCCTGCCCGCCACGCAGACGAGGATCTGTCCGCCGCCCTTGCTCGCATGATGTATGTGCCAATTGTTGCGGCATGACGGCTCAAAAGTGACGTTGAATATGCCGACTTGCTCATTAGATATGGGCGCAAGATAACTCTTGCCGCTGAAATATTGCTTAAAGCCATCGTTGGGCGCGCCGATGGGGAAAACCATGCTGTTTTCATGCGCCGCTCTCGCGTCCTCCGCGCTCTCGATCGCCCACACCTCCTTTGCCAAATTGAAAACCGCCCATGCCTTAGGCCAGCCGACGTAAAAGGCGACGTGCGTAATTGCCGCCGCGATCTCGCGCTTTGTCACCCCGTGCGCCTTCGCGTTTTCGAGGTGATATCTGAGAGACGAATCCGTAACTCCCGACGATATAAGCGCGACGACAGTGATGAGACAGCGCGTCTTGAGGTCGAGGTCGCCGTTGTTCCAATTCTCGCCGAAGAGAACGTCGTCGTTGAAGTGCGCAAATTCGGGAGCGAATTCCCCGAGTGCCTTCCTACCCGCAGTCTGTACTATTTTTTCCTTATCCATAATACCTCCGAAATTCGTTTGAGCGCCGTCGACTTATGCTGTTATGCCCGCAAGTTGCCGACGCCCCTTTTGTGCGACGCTTTAAGTACGCCGCAGATCAAGTCAAAATTTCTCGCCCCAACTCTTTAGTTCGGACGAGGAATGCCTGCCGTTAAGAAGTCCGCCCTCGACTATGGTCGCGCCTTTTGCGGACTTCGACAGTCCCTCGCGCGTACGCCCGAAGCCACTGCCGCCGCTTGTCGCAAACAACACTATTTTCTTGCCCGAAAAGTCGTAGCTTTCGAGGAAAGTGTTGATGATCGTGGGCGCGACGTACCACCATATGGGAAAGCCCAAAAAAACCTCATCGTACTCCGCTATGCGGGCGTCCCTGTCCGCAAGCTCGGGACGGGAGGACGGGTCTTTCATCTCTAGGGTGCTCCTCGACTTTTTGTCCATCCAATCGAGGTCCGCGCGAGTATAGGGCGCTTTGGGCCTTATCTCATAGACATCGGCTCCTATCGCCGCCGCGAGTTCCTCCGCGACTTTCCTTGTCGTTCCGCTTGCCGAAAAATACGCAACCAACTTTTTCATAACTTTATCTCCTTAAAATGTTGTCATAAACTGTGGCTTCTGTCATTTGCGTCCTCATCACTCAGGCGAGGCAATTACTCGTATCTCCGTTTTCGCATAGTCCTTTTGCCTATGCGCCGTTTCGATCATCCGCTATTTTCCGCAATTTCCCGGCAAGATCGCCTAGTGCGTTTAAAAGTCCTTTGGGGTCGGATATTTCACTGAAAACTTCCTTCTCGCGGACGTAAAGGTCGGACAATATCCCGTCCGCATACTCCTTGCCGAGCGGCGTAAGCGAGACGAGCATCTCCCTCCTCTCGCCCTCTATGCGTGAAAGCGCGACAAAGCCGTTGCCTTCGAGGTCCTTGATGATCGTGTTCGCCGTGCTTCTCGGAATAGCCCAATCGTCGCATATCTGCTTTTGACTGTGGCGCTCGCCGTCGTTGAGCGCGTACAATATCCACAACAGATTCGGGGAGCCGAGTTTGCACCTTCGCCCATATTCCTCGTACACTCCGTCGATCAGATATACAAGCCTGCCGAGTTCGTAAAAAAAGTCGCGTTCATTCATGGTTTTGTCTCTGAAATCCTATTTCGTATTTTTATTATAATTCGACTTCGTATTTTTGTAAAGCAATTTTTTTGACTTTTTTAAAACTTTTTCATCTTAGGATGAGACTTCGGCGCTCTATTGAGCAAATTATATATGAAACGCCCTAAACGGACGTTTTGCGAATTGCGGTTTGCAAAATGTAAAATGAAAATTTCAATCGTCGGCGTAAAGCTCGAAAATGCATCTTGAAAGGCGAACGCGGCGCACACAATAGGTGTGCCTCTCGCGCGAAAGCGTCAAGCCGGGACGATAGGAGCAGTGCGCGCAGTCGTTTCCAAACAGCGTCTTATATGGACAGTGCGCAAGCGTCATAAGCGGATAGCGATAGTCCGAAGCGAACACCCTCACGGGAGAGTAAAAATCGTCGCACATGTGCGACTTTTCCTCATAATGTCCACTCATTTGACCACTTGCGTCGCCCGAATATTCTCCTTCCTCCTCTCTTCCGACGCCTTCCTCGGCGCTTGTACGGGAAGCGTCCCTTATTCCGTCCTTAAACTCCAAAGACGGTACGACTGCATACGCGCCAAGCCGTATCGCCTCGCGAGCGGCAAAGTTGTTTGCGATATTCATGCCCGCGCCCGCGATCACTCTGTAGCCCCGCGCGGCATAGCTGAGTCCGTAAATATTTTCCGCGATAAGCGTCTTTACGGGGACGTCGCTCAAAAGTTTATTTATGATCTCCATATCCCTGCCGCTAGCCAAAGGCGGGAGCTTGAGAGCAACCTCGTCCGCGCCCAAATCGAGGGTGGAAAGCAACTTCCCGACCTCCGCTTTTGTATACTCAAAGGGCGCGAGCACGGGAAGCTCCCCGCTCTTTATAAAAACGGTCGAACAGACGTCCTCGGACATCACCGTATGCAACTTAATTTCGGTAGGCGCGGGCGCAAAAGCGTCCGAATTCGGGACTTCAAAAGTCGCGGGAGTTTCGCATACGTTGTCTTTCTCGTACGCTTCTATTATTTTTTGCGCAAGTTTTTCAAGCAACTCGCGACGCACGCCGTTGACGGTGGACTTCGGCACAAAAACGTTGTCCGTGACGACTTCGCAACTTGTCGCGACAAACCCCGCGTATGCCGTCTTTGTCGCCTGTTCGCGCAACATATCCTCGCTCATGGGCGCGCTTTTCGCCTCCTCGAGCGGCGAGGACGAGCTTGCCTCGACAGACACCTCCGCATAATTGTGCTCGGAGTCAAAAATGTCGCAGGTCGCCCTCATCAAGAGAGGCCTGTCCTTCAGCGCGACGACTTTAAGCGCAATCGAGCGATACTTCTTGCGCGAGAGGGATATTTTCTCCGCTTCGCTGTCAAGCGTCATCCTGACGCTCCACCCCGCTTGCGCCTTTGTCGCGGACACAAACGCGTATCGCCCGTTTCCCACGTCTTTGACTCCGCCCACGCCCAGGCTTGCCTTCTCGACGTCGCCGTCGAAAAACTTGAGGCCGTCGCCGTCCCTTATCGGATGCCAAAGTGAAAGCGTAATTTCATACAAGTCCTTTTTGAAAGGGCGCACGTCACAAACTTTGCCGATTTCCACCCCGATATGGCTGTTTGTCCTCCACTCTATGACGGAGGGCGTGCCGCCGCCCAAATAGCCCCGCGTCAGATATTTCCCGCGCGAAAACGCAGTGCCCAGCGAGAATTTGTCCTGCACGGACAATCTGTCCAAATCGCCGTCTAAGATTTTGCGATATACTTGCACCGCCTTCGCGACGTATCCCTCGCGGCGCATGCGCCCCTCTATTTTGAAGGACGTGACGCCCGCTTCTTTAAGCTCCTTTATGCTCTCGGCAAGGCAAAGATCTCGCGCGGACAAAAGGTATCCCGTCTTTTTGAAGTCGCCCAACCTCGCCTCATAGGGCAAACGGCAAAGCTGTTTGCAAAGCCCGCGATTGCCGCTTGCGCCCTGCTCCAGACTGCTCATATAGCACTCTCCGGAAAACGCTACGCACAGCGCGCCCTGCACAAAATATTCAAGCTCCAGCGAAGTACCCGCTCTTATCGCTTTTATATCCTCAAGCGTGGTCTCTCTTGAGAGCACAGCCCTTTTTACGCCCATACGTTCTACGACTTTTGCGCCCTCGAGGTCGTGTATGCCCATTTGAGTGCTCGCATGCAACACTATGGACGGGAAGCTTTGGCGAAGAAAGTTTACGACTCCCATGTCTTGCACTATAAATGCGTCGGCTTTTGCCTCTACAGCGGTTTTAACCAACGAAAACATAGCGCTAAACTCGCCGTTTTGCAAAATCGTGTTGAGAGTGACATACACTTTTACGCCAAAAAAGTGCGCCTTTTTTACGACTTCCCGCAAGTTTTCCGCGTCAAAATTTTGCGCTTTCATGCGCGCGTTGAAATCGCCGAGACCGAGGTACACAGCATCCGCGCCGCACGCGATCGCGGCTTCAAAACTTTTCATATCCCCTGCTGGCGCCAAAAGTTCGCACATATTTCAAGTATAGCCTCGCGCCGCGATTTTGTAAAGAACTTGATACATTTTCGACTCGGAAAGCTCCCCGCTTGCGTAAATACCTATCGCACTGAACGATTTTCTCTGCATTATCGCACTCCCATCATGCGGCATACTTAAAATTCCGCTTTTTGTTGTGCTCGGAGAAAACTTGTGCTAAAATGAAATCATGAAGCGCGTCATTTGCCCCGTTTGCGGCAAACAACTTTTTATAGGCGACAAAACGGCTTCCTGCGAAAACTGCCACTTGTATGACAGAGCGCGGGAGGGATATTTCTATCTGTTGCCGCCGAGCGCGAAAAAGTCCTCCTCTCCCGGGGACAACAAAGAGATGATCAACGCGCGCAAACGCTTCCTCGCGACCGACAGCTACCTTCCGCTCGCGGACAAACTTGCCGACATCATAAACTCCCGCTTTAAGGGCGCAATAACTCTGCTCGACGCGGGCGTGGGTACGGGCTATTATATTGCTCACATCGCCGCATCGCGCTTACAAACGGACGACTTGATCGGCATAGACATTTCAAAAGAAGCCGTAAAAGTCGCGGCAAGAGCGGTCCCCGAAGCGTTGCTCACGGTGGCGAGCGTGTATTCCATGCCCGTCGCGGACGGGAGCGCGGACGCGGTGATAAGCGTATTTGCGCCCTTCGCGGACAGAGAATTCGCGCGAGTGCTGAAAGACGGCGGCGCGCTTGTTGCGGCAGTCCCCGCGGAGCGCCATCTTATAGAGCTTCGCCGCGCCCTCTACGACGACGTCCGTCCCGTTGAGACAAAGCTTGAATCGGAATTTTTGCATAAGGCGTCGCGCGAAGAGCTGACTTTCACATTCGAGCTTGACGACAGCGAGGACATTTCCGCCCTGCTTTCGATGACGCCATACGTCTATCGCGCGCCCTGCGACAGGGTGAAAGAGGTCAAAAACTCACGACATATGTCGATTACGGCGGATTTTTCGATTTATACTTTTACAAAATAATGCGCGCCCGCAAACATCTCGCGGCATAAAAAGCATAAAGCGAAAACATCAAAACCCTTGCGACATAAAATATAAAGATACATTAAAAGGAGAACATCATGAAATTAAGAGTTGTGGATTGGGTGGATTATGACGACGATTACCCCGACAGCGATCTCGGTTGGGCGGCGCGCAATGCCGTCATAGACGAAATACGGGCGCACGGCTACTCGTTTTCGGGTTGGGCGCATCAAGAGGGCTACCGCTGTACCCCGCTTTTAAACGACGGGACCGTATGCCGCTACTCTCAGCGCGGCTGGGGCGACGTAATGGCGGAGGCGAACGGCGATATGGGAGAAATGGACTACGCAATGTTCGCCTTTATGACGGACAGATCCTTAGAGACCCGTCCCGACGACAGCCCCGAATATGACGGCGACTTTGAGAGCGATCTGAACGAAACGTTTGAAATAGCGACATCCGCGGACATCTTTGAAAGCGCGAGAAACGAACATAAGGTCAAACTTGAAAACTATGACGACTTGCGCTATATATACAAAGGCGACTCGCTCATTTTGACTTCGGGCGGCGAAAGTGCGAAATATCTCGTAAAGGACGTCTCCCGCACCCGCGACGCGAGCGTAAAAGACGAGGACAAATTTGTCCTGAACATAGCCCTTTCCCCGCTCAAATAGCGCGTACATATGCTCTGAGCGAGGCAAACGACGGGCATAAAGAAACTCGGGACAAAGCTTGCTTTATAGTTTTGACATTGAAACGTAAACATCAAGCTCTCATCGGGAGTTTTTGCACTGCATACAAATCAAAAAGCGCGAATATAGGCGTTGAAATTGCCTACGTTCGCGCTTTTTTAGCTTGGATTGCGAGAGCGCGGGGCAAATAGCCCCGTATTTGGCGTATGGGCGAGTAGCCCACACGCGACTCACTTTCTGTGCGTACGACCGAGGCGGATGTTGTCGTCCGTTCTGTTGCGGAGAGTAGGTACGGGGTTTTCGGCGTGTTCGGCGCGGTAATCCATGCCCGTGCGGTCTATATGAGCGCGGATGACCTGGTGGCTCGGGGCGAGTTTATCGTTGCCTATGGCAAGTTTTTGATAGGCGAAGAAGTCCGCGTCACTGCCCAGCTCGTTTACGTTGATATATCCCTCTCTGAGCGCGGTGTTTTCGACGGTCTCGGCGAGCACTTTGCGTATATAGTTTTCCTGCGGTGCAAAGTGTATCAGCTCGGGGAAGGCGCCGTCGGGAATGACTTCCTGCCACTCCTTTTTCCCATAGCGTTTGAGGGCGTCGGCGGCGATGTGCAAGTGCGCGATCTCCTGAAGCAGGCACTGTTCCCACAACTTCTTTATTTTCTTGTCCGTCTCGTCCTGCCAGCAGGAATAATAGAGATAACACTCGGTGTACTCGTGGTTGAGCCAGCACTCAAGCCAGCCCTCGTTTACGTCCATAAGCGAGCCGTACTGCGTGACGTGTTCCTCCTCGACGAGCGCAATTTCCTGATACAGTCTGCGCCCGAGGTCGCTCTCGTAGAAGGCACACTGGTTCATATAGTAGTTCATCGTCTGCTGTTCCGCGGCGGTGATTATGGCGACGTCCAGCTTTGTTATGGGCGCGCACTTTTTGAAGTTGACGGGCTTGCGTATCTCGTCGTAGGGGTGGCGCGGGTGGGCGAGAGTGGGACGTCCCGGGGTGATCTCGGTGTAGCCGCCGACAAGCTTGTCCGCCTGTATGCCCTGCTCCATATCGAGGAGATCCGCATAGCGATAGAGGTGGTCGAAGTCCTCAAGAAGCGCAAAATCGAGCGCCGCCTTGACGTGCTTGTCAGGCTCGCGCCGGGCGAGTATGGCGGTGAGTTCTACGGCGAGTTGCTCGTACGCGATGGTAGTTTCCAGCACGCCCTCGTCCTTCGGCTTAAGACAGGCGATCTTTTTTTGTTGCATTTGCTCGCTTCGCCTTACGAATTCGAGCTGACGACGCAAGTCGTTGTTCTTGCAATGGCGTGAGAATTGATGAGAGTACCAAACCGCCTCAAACTCCGTGCCGTTCATCAAAATGATACGCGTCTTTGTGAAAGGGTCGGCGCTGTCTTTGAGATAGCTTTCGGGATAGATGTTTTTGAAGTCGAAAAACAGTTTTTCGCTTCTTTCGGGGACTTCTTTGAATGGATCGAATGACATAATATTTTTCTCCTTTTTTAAATTATCGCCGCGCTCGAAATTTTTATACACCTGTAAAAAAATATATTGCGAGACGCAAAGTGTTGTGATAAACTATATAGTATAAATAAGGGCAAATCTTGCGGCAAAGTCCCATCATTTGTTCGAGGGGGAGAAAATTATGAGCGATAACAATGAGAAAAGACCTGCGTATTATATCCATCCTACCAGAAAGCCCGTCCCGACGCCAAACAGCATCGTCGAGAACGGCGAAGTGCATTTCGGCACATTCGACTCGCCTTGGCAAAACATAAATTTGCTTGAGACGCGCAAGCCCTGCGGCCCGCATATGCCCGACTTCTTGATAAGCAGCAGACTTACGGAGTGGGAAGCATTCGAGGTCGGCATGGACGAGGGCGCGCTTATAAGCGCGGTGTACAAGATAGGCGCGATACGTTTTTCGATATTCGTATGGTACGACAAGGCGGAGGACAAGGTGTACAGCTGGCGCAACATTTCCTCAAAAAAGAATGTCCGCGTTGCGTCTCAACTTGTCAACGACCACTGCTACTGCAAGACCAAAAAGAGCGAATATAAAATAGAAAACGACTTTTTGAGAGGCAAAGCAAGCGCAAAAGGCCACACCAAAGGCAAAAACGGCGAGTTTGCCATCGACATCAAATTCGAAAGGCTCGCGCCCATAGCAAACGGAGTCATGCCCCTCGCAAAAAATAAGGACGGCTCCTACCGCAACGCGCTGTACAGCGAAAAAGACTTTTTCAAAGCGACAGGCACGATCACGATAAACGGCAAGTGCTACACCACAAACGAGCGCTCCGTCGGCATAATCGACGACCATAAAGGCTTCTATCCCTTCCATGCGCACTACGATTGGCTGACATCTATGGGCAAGCTGAAGATAGACGGAGAGGAAAAATATTTCGCCTTCAACCTCACTCGCAACCAGTCCGTCGATCAACCTCAATACAATGAAAACGTCATCTGGCTGGAAAACGAGTCCTATCCTATGCCTCCCGTCGTCTTTACCCATAAGGACGGCAAGAAAAAAGCAAAAGAGTGGCATGTCACCGACGAAACGGGTCTCGGACTTGTGGACGTCACTTTCACCATAAATCAAGTGTTCTATATGCCCATCCACGCCCTAGTCATCGACTGCTATTACGCCCTGCCCTTCGGCACCCTCAAAGGCTATATCACGGACACCAACGGCAGAAGATACCAACTTGACGGCATGATCGGCATCGGCGAGGACAAAACCACCCGCATGTAATATTGTCCCATGCGGAGCTACTCGCCCCGCCCCTCGGCAAGGGACTTCGTCCCCTGCACCTCAAGCTGAAAACGCGCGAACGTCGGGACTTTAGTCGCTAGTTCGCGCGTTTTTAGTTTGGGACCCAAAGGGCAAATCGCCCTTTGCCGAAGTGTGGACGCGTAGCCCACGAAAATATATATAAAAAATGCAGACAAGCGGCGGTGAAACGACGCGCTGTCCGCATTTTTATATTAAACTACGGGGCAAGCAGTCCCGCATAAATCACATCTCAGCCGATGTCTTTGGGGTCGAGCGTGCCGTCGTTTACTGCGGCGAGGCGGTCGTTGTACTTGTCGACCATATGGCAGGACAGTTCAAACATCTGCTCAAGGACCTCTTTTGATATGATGCTGTCCTTAAAGGATGTAGTCAGCTTGAAATAAGTCGAGCCGTTGCGCACGTCGGTGTTGAAAGTGCCGTCGCAGACCTTATAGTTGATGTTGCATACGGCGATCGCGCCCGCGATGCGTTTGTCCTCTTTAAACTCGAAAGGCAGGAAGGATCTGAAGATGACGAGCGACCTTACGTCGTCTACGTTTATGTAGAAGTGCATGGGGTCGTCCTCGCCGACCATGATTATCTCTATGAGAAGCTTGTCATCTTTTTTGCTGTATTTATAATTTCTGTCGTCGAAAATTTCACACAGATTTTTGTAAATAGTTTCCGAAAGTTTGCTTGCCATAATCACACCTCCTCATAGATCATGTCCAGCATATCGCCGGTGCTCATCTTTTCCTGTACCATTTTGTAGAACTTGTCGTTGAATTCGTCCGTCATCACGCACGCGCAACCGAGCATGTACTCTATGAGCTTTTTGCCGATTATGCTGTCGCGATAGGTGGATGTGATCCTAAACAATATCTGTCCCGATTCGACGTCGTAGTCGAAGCCGCCGTCGATCATGCAGTGAGTCGCCGCCGTAACTGCCACGACCATAGGCACGCGCATATCCTCGGGCACTTCAAAGGGCATTGTCGTATAGACCGACAGCACCATGAGATCGGGATTTATCCTGATCATGACGGGTATGGGGAGGTCATCTCCTTTTGTGACCAACATGATCCCCAAAGAATCGTCCGCCTTGTCGTATTTCCACTCGTTTTCGTCAAGATAGTCGCACAAGGTCTTGAATAGGCTCGCGGCCTGTTTGAGTTCTTTTTCTGTTGCCATAATATTCTCCTTTATTTTTGATCTCAATAAAATCCGAGTCTCGCCTTCTTGTTGCCGCCGTCAAGAGCAAAGTCCTTGTCCGCGGTCGCGATCTCGAAGTCCTTGGCGGTGAGGACAACGTCCTTCTGCCCCGCAAGTTGACATCTGAGCGCCGCTTTTGCCCACGTCCTCTCGTAGAGGTTTCTTACAAAGCGACCGTTGCTGAATTCCTTTGAGGAAAGCAGATCCTCGGGAAGATCGTCGAAATATTTCTTCGCCGCGTCGACAAGTTTCTCGTCGTACTTGTGCGTCGAGAGGAGGGAGCGGAATATCTCAAACAGCTGTTCGCGCGTGAAATTGGGGAATTCGATGGTGTAGGGCATCCTGCTCTTGAGTCCGCGGTTGCCCTGCATAAGCTTTTCCATCTCGTCCGTATATCCCGCCATGATGACGACAAGATCGTCGCGATGATTTTCCATTTCCGCGATGAGCGTATCGAGCGCCTCTCTGCCGAAGTCCTTGGTGTCCTCGTCGCCGCTGCGATAGAGCGTATATGCCTCGTCTATGAACAGTACGGAGCCGTACGCGTCCCTGCATATGCTTGCTGTCTTTGGCGCTGTCTCGCCTATGTATCTGCCGCAGAAATCTCTGCCGCTCACTTCAAAGAAGCCGCCGATACGGAGTATTCCCTGCTCCTTTAGCAACTTGCCCACGATCCTTGCGACCGTCGTCTTGCCCGTGCCGGGGTTGCCGACAAAGCGCATATGTATGCAGGGAGTCTCTTCCTCGGACAACTTTGCCAGCCTTATCTGCGCGATTATGGAGTTTATCTGATCTTTTAGTCCCTCGTTGCCGACAAGCCCGTCCAACATCTGTTGCGCGGTCTTGGAATCGACGGTATCCGCCCTCAAAAGGCCCGCCGCGTCCTTGCCCGTGATGACCGACCCGCATTTGCCGTGGCTGTTTGCGATCTTGTCGTATACAAGCTCGTCAAGCACCTTTTTTACTGTCTTTATCCCGTAAAATCTGCCGTCGCTCTTCTCCTCGTTGAGTCTGTCCCATATTTTATCGAGTGCGACATTCTGCACCGTGAAGCCCTTGCTTTTCAGCTCGTTTTTCGAGAAATCGAGTATCTGATCACGCGTGGCGGGCGGGAAGCTGACGAGTTTTGTCGTCATCGTATCGTTGAGTGCGCGACTTATGTTGTCCACAAGATCTTTCTCGACATAGGGTATGCGGAAGAGCACGATAAGATGCTCTTTGTTTTCCTCTATCGCCCTGATGATGTCTCTGAAAGTGGAGTTTGTGGTCTTGTTCATCCACTCGCTTATGTCAAGCGTCAACACGGTGCGCAAAGCTTCTGACGACGCGCCGTATATAGCGGCATAGACGTGCTTCAATTTTTCCATGTTTTCCGTAAACGGAGGCAGAACGACTTCCTTTACGGTTTCATAGCAGGGGAACCCAAGCCTTTTGAAAAGCTTCGCAAGTAGTGCCGCCGCCGATGAAAAGCCGCATCCGTCGCTTATCGCGAAAAGATAACGGCGGGACATGACCATGTCCGCAAGTCCTCTTTCCATGATCTCGGGAGCGACTCTGATGATTTCCTTTGCAAGCTCCGCAAATTCCTCCGCGCCGACGAGGGACTGTATCTCGGCAAGTATCTTATCCGTCGCGCTCTTCGACTTTTGCGAGGGAGAGGTATCCGCGCAGATCTTTGCGTCGCCTGTAGTAGCTCCGCCATCCGCAATTTGGCACAGCCTATCCAAAAAGGCGCCGGAGACCGTCCTCGACTCGTCCTCGTCATCTTCGCTCTGTCCCGTATCCGTGTCTTCGGCGTCCGTCGTATTCCCCGCCAAAGAGACGCTCATAACGTTTTGTCCCTGCGCGCCGTACTTTGAGGAGAATATCTCGTATATCTTGCCGCGAATGAAGTCGAAGCCCTGTTCGGACTCGACCGTGAGAGACAATTCGCTTGGTCCGCTGTCGTCGATACTACAGTTGAATTGTTTGTCAAACTCGCCCATCAGCGTCGCGACGGGCAAAACGTCGTCGTCGCGATGCGAAAGCACCCATTCGGGATCCAGCTCGATGTTGATCTTAAATTTCATATGCGTACTTCCTTCCCTTTATTTTTGTCTTTTCAAGCCCGATGCTCCTCCCTCGCGAGAACAATACCGAAGCCCGTACATAGAGATTTTATCATTTTATTTATTTACAGTCAATATATTCGCTTCATGAAAATCATGCGGCGGTTGTTTATTATATCGGAAACATTATATCATCGCTTCCCGCAAAATCGCCTGACGATCATTGCGTTTCTTCAGTCCCCCGCACCCCGTCGTCCTCGCCGTCTTTTAAGGGGACATGCTCTTCCCTCGGGACATTTTCCCGAGCGACATACAAGCCTTCCTCAACGTCGTCCTCGTCGTCAAGTTTGGGGACAAGTTGCAATTCGGGCAAAAACTCCTCCTTCGAGAAGGACGCGACAGCCTGCACGAGTTCCCGCCTTTGCGCCTCGAACTCTTCTAGCGAAGTGCCCCTCTTCAGCTTGACGCACACGGAGGCGATCTTCTCGCCGTAGCCGTAATCGTGTATGCATACGCTTTCCACGCTTTTCACGCAGGAAAGCATGCCCGCCGCCTCCTTTATGCGCGCCGTTTCATCCTTTTGCACGTCGCCTACGACTACGGACTTTACGCTGTCTGCCACCATTTTCACGGCGAACACGACGATTACGACGCTCAGCGCCATGCCGAATATCGCGTCCACGGCATAATCTACAGTGCCGGACACGACGAAGGATATGAGGGACGCGGACGTAATCGCCGTGTCCAAAAAGCTGTCCAGCGCTATCGCCTCAAGCGCTTTCGAGCGCAGTTTTTTGTTTGAGAAATGGTACAAAAGTCCTATCCCCAACTTTACGGGGATCGTGACAGAAATGAGAGCGCAACTTTCCGCGCCGAACCACACGGGTTCGGGCATAGCCATTCTGTTGAGGGACCTTATGAAAAACAGCCCGCCCACGACGCAGGACACGACAGCAACGACGAAACTCGCAAGATACTCGCTCCGCCCATAACCGTACGGAGCCGCCTCGCTTCTGAAACGCAACAAAATGACAAACGCCGCCACCGTAACAAGACAGGTTATGATGTCGAAAAAGCTGTTTATCGAGTCCAGCATAATTGTGAGACTGTTCGAGGAAAGCCCCACATAAAGTTTTATCAGGGCAAGCGCTATATTTACCGCAATGCCGCCGACAAGCAACAGCAACGCTTTTTTTACTCTGTTTTTCATTCCTCTTTTCTCCCCTTTTCGGACGCCTGTGAGCGGCATAGCTTCGCGCCGCTTGCAAAAAACATCTCTCTTACGGCGTCCTCAAATCAAGCATACCGTCTTTAATTTTAGCACGCGCGGGGCACGCGCGCAAGTCGAATATTCCAAGTATCGGCGCTAAAATACCGCTCAAACCCGTTGCGCTTTTCAAAAATCGCAATTTAATATTGTTTTAAGTTTCAAAGTCTATTATAATCAAAGAAGGAGGCGGACTATGCGGATCTTACTTGTGGAGGACGAGCGAGAGCTTTCGAGAGCGCTCGCAAAGATGCTATCCAAAGACGGATACGATGTTGATTGCGTGTACGACGGCGTGGACGGCTTGAATTTCGCGTCGACGGGCATGTACGACCTTATACTGCTTGACGTCATAATGCCCAAAATGAACGGCTTTGAAATGCTGGGCGAGTTGAGGCGCAAAAAAATGGACACTCCCGTCATCATGCTGACCGCGCTGACGGATGAAAACGACAAGATCGCGGGGCTGGACAAGGGCGCGGACGACTATGTCTCGAAGCCGTTTTCGATAAACGAATTGCTTGCGAGGATGAGGGCGGTGCTGAGGAGACGCGGCAAACTTGTGAGCGACAACAAACTCGAATATTCCAACGCGTCCCTCGATCTCACCACCTACAGGCTGAGCACCCCGAACGGCGAGATAGGACTGACAGGCAAGGAATTCGAACTTCTCAGATACCTTTTCGAGTACCCGGGATTTGTCGCGCCGAAAGAAGACCTCATTTTGAAGGCGTGGGGCATGAACAGCGAATTCGAAAGCAACAACCTCGAAGTGTACATGTCTTTTCTACGGAAAAAACTCAACCACCTCGGCGCGGCATTCACGATAGAATCCGTGCGCGGCGTCGGCTACAGACTTGTTCAGAAATGACAAAACAGCCGCTTTAAAGTGCAAAAATAGAAGGTAAACCTCGCAAATGGATCTTATCAAAAAACAGCGCACATCTTTCACCGTCGTAACCACTGTTTTCACGGCGGTGTTTTTGCTTGTGCTTCTGGGCGGTTTTTTCGGCATAACCTGCCTCGCAAATTATATGTATATGGATGCCGCCCTCAACAAGGCGCTTGAAAATCCGTTGACCTACAATCAAGTCTCGCCTCAAAATCTGCGCTGTTTTTTCGTATATGTAGACATGATAAGCGGCGAGTCCCACATCAAGGGGGATATGACATACTATGGAGACGACGTTTCAGACATCGTCAAAGCCGTAAAGCGACAGGACGCGAATTCTACGCAGAAGTTCCGCTCCGGCGACAGATATTTCATCGCCAAATGCTCCGAAAAAGACGCGTTTTATGTGTATGCAGTGCTTGACAGGACGTCCTATCGCTCGCAACTTATCAACACCGCCCTGCTCACCGTGCTCCTCTACTGTCTCACGGTAGGGCTTACGGCGCTGCTTGCGTATCTTAGTTCCGCGCGCCTGCTTCGCCCCGTCGCCGAGGCTATGCAAAAACAGCGCGACCTCACCGCAAACGCCTCGCACGAGCTAAAGACCCCTCTCACCGTCATTTCCGCAAACTTGAGCGTCCTGCGCTCGGAGCCTTCTTCCACCGTCGCCGAAAACGAGCATTGGATTGAGAGCATAGACTCGCAGATTACGCGCATGCAGGAGCTTATTCAAAATATGCTCGAACTCAGCAAACTCGAAAGCTCCGCCGTCATAAAAGAAAAACTCAATTTCAGCTCCATCACAGAGGGCGTTTGTCTGTCATTCGAGCCTGTATGCTTTGAAAAGGGCGTGTCGCTCATAACCGACATAGCGGACGGGATCGTCGTGGATGGAGACGCGCGCGCCCTCGAGAGACTTGTGGGCATCTTGCTTGACAACGCGATAAAATATTGCAATCAAAACGGCAAGGTCGGGCTGAACCTCACATTCGACCAAAAAAAGGCGAAATTGTCCGTGATGAACACGGGCGAAAGCATTTCCAAAGAGGAGGCGGAGCACGTCTTTGACAGATTTTACCGCACCGACGGCGCACGACAAAACGAGGACAACAAGAGTTTCGGACTCGGACTGTCCATAGCATACGCCACCGTACAGGCTCACGACGGCACAATATCCTGCCGCGGCATCGAGGGCAAAGGGTCCGTATTCACCGTCACCCTGCCCCTTTACAGAGAAAAACGCGCCAAAAAGCCCTCAAAAAAACAGCAACAAAACAATTGACAAAATTTGCGGCAAATGCTATTATCTTATAGCATCCACTTTGGGGGTATAGCTCAGTTGGTAGAGCGCTTGATTTGCATTCAAGAGGTCCTCGGTTCGAATCCGTGTATCTCCACCACGATATAGTTGTGTAGCTCAGTAGGTTAGAGCACCACCCTGATAAGGTGGGGGTCGGTGGTTCGAGTCCACTCACAACTACCAAAACCTCGCAATCGCGAGGTTTTTTGTTGTGTGGACTTCGGCAAGTGCCTATACACTTGCCACCTGTCTACGACAGGCGAACCACCTTCTCGGTGCTGACGCTTCGCTTTAGCTTGCAAGCAACCCCGCTCCGCTATTACGCTCGCCTTTCGCCTCGCTACGTGTCCACTCACAACTACCAAAACCTCGCAATCGCGAGGTTTTTTGTTGTGTGGACTTCGGCAAGTGCCTATACACTTG
>CANQBO010000021.1 GCA_947589475.1 uncultured Clostridia bacterium | reverse complement strand
CTTGCGACGTTTGTAGACTTTTACGAGTATAAATTTGCGGTTGCGCCCATCAAGGAGTATTTGCGCGACATCGCCGTGGTGCTGTCTTGGAACATCTGGCAAATGGACGGCTTGAAGTTTGTGATACCCAACAGTTGCAAGCCGAAAGCGAAGGCGCAGATCTCGTTTTTTGACAACGAGGAAACAACAGGAGATTGCGAGGGCTGTCAAAAGAACGATTTTTATAAACACACAGGGATATATTGCAACATTATGAATTGGGCGACAGGAGAAGCTGAGTTATTTTTAGACCAAATGAGAGGCAAACGCAGATGATTGACATTTCGGAATTGAACAACTTAATAATTGGTCGTGTTGAGCCGCATATCTATGCGTTTACGACAAATACGATACCCAACTACTTAAAAGTTGGCGACACTTATCGCCCTGTCGATGTGAGATTGAACGAATGGCGTGAGTATTTCCCCGATTTGCAAAAGCAATATAAACACTCGGCAAAAATATCGGACGAAGCATATTTCCGTGATTTTGCCGTACATAAATTTTTAGAGATTGACAAAGGATACACAAGGTTGTCGCCAACCGAAATCGCCGCAGGGATATATTACTCCAAAGAATTTTTCAAAGACGCCAAAGCAGATGACGTGAAGGAAGCTATTGAGGATATAGAAAAGGACTACTACGATAGAACAAACAAGTATCAATTCTACAACCCAACAAGTCGCCTGCCCGAAACATACACATTCCCGCGGACTGAAACGTATGAGCTTCGCCCCAATCAAAAAGAAACGGTCGAAGCCTTCCATAAAGCGAGAGAAAACGGACGCAAAAATTTGTTGATGTATGCCATCATGCGTTTTGGCAAATCGTTCACGGCGATGTGTTGCGCGTTGGATATGAACGCAAAACTCGTCGTTGTAGTGTCGGGCAAAGCAGATGTCGAACGCGAATGGCAAAAAACCGTTCAAAGCCACGTCAAATTTGCCGAATATGAGTATCTGACAAGCAAAAAATTAGCCGAAAATAATCATATTATAACCGAAACTCTCGCCACAGGCAAAAGGGTCGTTGTGTTTTTGACGTTGCAGGATCTCAATGGCAACACTATAAAAAATAAACATCAAGAAGTTTTTGGACAGGAAATTGACCTTTTGCTTGTGGACGAAACGCACTTCGGCGCACGAGCGGACAAGCTGGGTGCTGTGCTTGATACAAAAAATTATCAGCCCGATGTCAAACACAAAAAAGAAAATGACGATTATGTCAATACCGAAGAGGCGGACGAAATTATCAAGAAATTGAAGGCAGATACCACCATTCACCTTTCGGGAACGCCATACCGCATATTGATGGAAAGTGAGTTCAAAAAAGAGGACATCATTGCATTTTGTCAATTTACGGATATTATCGAAGCCAAAGAAGCATGGGACAAGGAACACGTTTTAGACGACGAGCATAAAGAGTGGGACAACCCTTATTATGGTTTTCCTCAAATGATACGTTTTGCCTTTCACCCAAGCGAAAGCGCAAGGCGGCGTTTGGAAGAGTTGAAGCAGTCAGGCACAACGTATGCCTTTTCCGCGCTTTTCAAGCCTCGCTCCATAACAAAAGACACCAACGGTTTGCACAAGCAATTTGTATATGAAAAAGAAGTGCTTGACTTGTTTGAAGTTATCGACGGAAGCAAAGCGGACGACAACCTTTTGAGCTTTTTGAACTATGACAAACTCAAAGAAGGCAAGATGTGTCGCCATATTGTGATTGTTTTGCCATATTGCGCCGCTTGCGACGCGCTTGAAGCGTTGATAAAAAACAACTCCGACAAGTTCCGCAACCTCAATGACTATGAAATCATCAATATATCGGGAGTTGATAGACCCGATGCCTATGAAAAACCCGAAACAATAATAAAGGCTATACAAACTTATGAGGATGAAGGCAAAAAGACAATTACATTGACCGTCAATCGTATGTTGACGGGCAGCACCGTCCCCGAATGGGACACGATGATATATCTCAAAGATACGGCTTCCCCGCAGGAGTACGACCAAGCTATTTTCCGTCTGCAAAATCAATATATAAAGACCTATATTGACGAAAACGGCGACACGATAAAAGTCAATATGAAGCCTCAAACATTGCTCGTGGACTTTGACCCGAACAGAATGTTTGTTATGCAAGAAACCAAGTCGCAGGTTTATAATGTCAACGTTGATGATGGCGGCAATGCAAAACTAAGACAGCGTATTGAGGAGGAATTGCGCGTTTCTCCTATTGTAACGTTAAATGCAAACAAAATAGTTGAAGTTCAAGCAATCAACATAATGGACGTTGTGCGAAATTATAGAAAGGACAAAGGTATTCGAGAGGAAGCACTTGATGTTCCGGCAGATTTGAGCATTCTCGATGACCCGATAATTCGTGCGGCGATAGAGCGTGAAAATGAAATCGGCTCGAAAGCGGGACTTGTTACGCCTGCTCACGAGGGTATGGACGACAATGACGAGGGCGACGATTATGATGTCCCCGACACGCCCGAAGCGGCTACGGAGTCCGACAACACCACGACTACGCCCAACAATGTCCCGACCACAGAGGACGAGCAGAAAAAAGCCGAAAACAGTTGGAAAAAGAAAATACAAAGCTACTATGTTCGCATATTGCTGTTTGCCTATCTTACGAAAGATAGTATAATTTCAATATCGGATATTATTGACAAAATCGAAACAGACGACAATAAGCGTATCGCAAGGAATATCGGGTTGAGCAAACAAATTTTGACGCGCTTGCTTACAATCAGCAACAAATTTGCGTTGAGAAAACTCGATTATAAAATACAAAATTTGAGTGAACTCTCTCACGCAACAGAGATGTCCCCCGAAGAAAGAGCGACAACTGCGATGAGCCAGTTCGGCAAACTCGGCGACGCCATTGTCATAACGCCCGCAAATATATGTGATGATATGATTGCGCTCCTGCCCGATGATTTTATGCGTGAAACCGCAAGCAAGAGCGGGCACATTTTGGATATAGCAGGAACTGCGGGCGAATATGCTGTTGCAATCTACAAAAAATTTGTTGCGCTTGGTATAGGTAAAGAGAAAATCGCAAATATGATTTACACTATACCAAAGTCGTCCATTTGCTATGAACTCATAAGAAAGCTGTATGAAATGCTCGGCTTGAATATACAAAATATTGCAACGCAATTTGTTGCAAAAGATTTGTTGAAACTCGAAATAGACGATGACGTTGATTATGAAAAAATCAAGTCCCTTTTGACACAAAATAAAACGTTCAGCACTATATCGCTTGACGACCCAATCTCGGGAGGAGAAACGGATATGATTACTTTTGACGCAGTTGTTGGTAACCCACCATATAATGTCATGGATGGCGGACACGGTTCAAGTGCTGTCGCAATATATGATAAATTCGTGCTAGTTGCGAAAAATCTGCAACCCAATTATTATTCTATAATAATGCCATCAAGATGGTTTTCTGGTGGGAAAGGCCTCGATGATTTTAGAGAACAAATGATAAATGACAAGCATGTCAGAGTATTGCACGATTTCATAAATGCAAGTGATTGCTTCGATGCTGTTCAAATTGAGGGTGGCATTTGCTATTTATTATGGGACAGAGATAACGAGGGACTATGCCAAATATTTAGGCATAAGACTGAAAATAGAGTCGAAGTGGCAGAAAGATTTTTGAAAGAATCTAATTCCGATATTTTCATTAGAGATGAACAGGCATTACAGATATTAAAGAAAGTTGCTATCACTGCGGAAACCTCTTTCGCAAGTTTAGTTTTACCAAGAAATCCGTTTGGAATATTTGATATAGGCGATTATGAAACATCACCAGACCACGCACGATATAAACTTTTTGGACGTTTTAACGGACATAGAGGGTATAAATTCTTAAATAAAGATTTTAGAATTAAGAAAAATAGCGAGTTGATTGATAAATATAAGGTGTTTGTTTCAAAAGCTGATGGGGCGGCAGGACAAATCGGCGCACCTATCCCCGCAAGAATTATTGGTAAGGCAGAAGTCGGTGCGCCATTTACGATTTGCACGGAAACGTTCCTTGCCATTGGTCCTTTTGCTTCTCAACAAGTTGCGAACTATGTTGTTAAATATATGGCTACAAAGTTTTTCAGACTATTGGTCGGTATTAGAAAAACAAAGAACATGACACGCGACACCTATTCATTTGCGCCTAAATTCAATTTCAATACAGAACGTGATAATATAAATTGGAGCAAATCTATAACAAAAATTGATGAGGAAGCAAAGGCAAAATATGACCGCAACATCAACGAAATTGACGCTCAACTTTATGAGAAATACAACTTGTCCCCCGATGAGGTTCACTTCATTGAGGATATGATTATGCCTATGGAGTAAAACATGATAAAAAATTTGTATGAATTGACTAATATCAGTTATACGATATTCACCATAGACAATTTAGCGAATGAGTGGGAATTAAAATCTGTACTGGAAAATATAAATCAAATAAAGCTCTATTTGGATAATTATAATTTTGACGAGGATTATGATATAAACTCCGTAATAGATTATTTTATCATTGATAAAATTAGCAAGTGGAATTTTGATAGTCGTATAACCGATAATCGTAAAGAAATAGGTAACGAAATTGTCGCTTATTGCAAAAGCAAATTAAATAAATTTTCAATGCGCAACATCATAGAATTTTTTAAGGGATTTTCATATAAAATGGACGATTTAGATATTTATACAAAACGCAAGATTTACGATTATTTACCTTCATTATGCAGTCAACTTATTAATACTGATGCTTATAAGAAAGCTATAATTGAAAATCCGTTTTTAGTATTTTATAGATTTGAAGTATATAAAAAAGTTTTCAACAATGATAAATCACTTTATCATTTTTTGTTTACCGATACAAATATCCAAAAATTCATTGAGGATTCACGGTTGGAAACTCTTATTAGTATCGCAAGTGATGTAATAAACCACGGGTTAGCCGATGATGAAATAGACCAAAGATTGCTTTCTGCATTATTAAATGTAGCGGACCAAATTGTTGACGAAGAAAACAACGAGAAACCATATATTGTTCACCATAGATATAATCTAATTTTGAGGTTTTTCAAGCAAATAAAAAGTAAGTACTATAATAAACTCTTAAAGTATCAAGAAAAAATCGAATCACGGACAAATGACTATTTATCACAAAACGGTATATCATTTTCTCAAGAGATAAATCTTAAACCAATAATAAATTTTCTTGATAATCCAGAAGTGCCATGGCATCTTAAAATGTTGCAACTTACACATCAAAAAACAACGAATGAATGGCAACATTTTTGTGTAGACGCAAAAAACGACAATCAACATATTTTTCTAAATCTTGCAACACCAGTAAATCTGCAACCAAATGAGCATTTTAATGGTGCTGTTCAGTTTGAATTGCAAAATTTACACAATTTTATTGCGAGAATAATATATCTTTTCGTGAATGAGGGTGAAAAGTATAAGAATTTTTGCAATTATGTATACTCATTTTTAGATTTGATATATAAGAAGATTTCACGAGAAATAAGCACATTAAAAACAGAATTTATCTCGTGGGGGTGTAAAGGTTTTGATTTTTTCTTTAATCAAGAGTGCGATGAAATGCATAGACAAATTATTATATATGAATATGCAGATGCGACGGTAAATCTTACAGAAAAACTGTTGCGTTTAATTTATTGCGAGGAACTGGAACGTCGTGAAATATATTTTGATCAAGATAAGGCGGTGCTTAACGTAATACTCAATTATAATGACAAAACAAATCCTATGATTGAAATTTTTTCTGTTGATGTACTACAATATTTTCAATTTTGTCTAATACAAGACCGCGATAAGCGAGGGGAAATGGCAGGACTTAAATTGAGAAATAAATTTAAACATGATAATTATGATTGGGACAAAGTTACAGAATTTGAGGCAATGGTTTGTTTAATAAATTTTTTAAGTGTTATCAATGGAGCATATCTCTATTATTACGAATCAAAAAAATAAAGTATCTGTCCCATTTTTAACCCAAAAACGCAAAAATAAAACCGTATTTCTAAACGGGTGAAATTTTAATTTGGGAACGTAACGTGTGCTTGTCTTGATACAAGTGCGTGCGCGCGAGCGCGCACGCAAGACAAGCACACGTTTTTCACACACGCTTTTACACACACGCACAAGCGCAAAGCGCGGCAGAAGCGGCAAAAAGCAAGGGCAAGATTTGAGATAAGCACGCAGGAAAACAAGATACTTTGGAAGAGATGAAAGCCGTGCGGACGGAGGCGTTCGCGCTAGCCCGCTTGCGAATCGGCCTCCGAGATCCGCACGTCGTCTTTTCATTTCCTGCCGTGAGCGGGAATTTTATCCCTTGTTTTCGCCACTTCGTCCCGCTTCGTGCTTGCTTTTAATTTTCTCAAAAATTTTTTTGAAAGTTGTAAAAAAGTTGCAACTTTAACGCCTATCATTCATCTCAAAAGACGGCGGAAATGATTTTTTCACTTTTGGTTTATATTTGGTCTGCCTTTGGATTTGGGGGTAAAAAGTTGGTATTTTCCTTACTTTTTACTTGGGTTTAGTTCCTTGTAATCGCCAAAGCAAGCGGCTACCATATATACCAAGTGATACATGAGAGTAAACAAAACGTACCGCCCGCTACAACAATGCTACCGCTCGCTCACTTCAAAACGTAAAGCAAAGCCGCTAACATAGATATACGAGGTGATGATATGCAAATCGAGGTGCAAACGTTCGGCAGTCCGAGCATAGACCTGCTTAACGAGAGCGAACAACATTATTTTTACGGCATGTTGCTTGCAAAAGTTTTGGAACTTTGCAAGTGATGTGCGGCTATATACAAAACGTCTTTCGCGTGGGGGATCGTAAACGAAAACTCTGTTGCCGTCAAGGGTAAAGTGCATTGCTCCGGCAACCCTTGACCGCAACATTAGACAGGAAGTTGTACGCAATAAAAGTTTCCGTTTCCCGTTCCCCTGTCGCAAGACGAAATAAAAGAAAAAAGGAGAATGTAGCAATGAAAACAGCAGTAATCTATGCCCGATACAGCTCGGACAGCCAAACGGAGCAATCTATCGAGGGACAGCTTCGAGTGTGCGAGGAGTATGCCAAAAACAACGACATACTTGTTTTGCACACCTACATAGACCGCGCCATGACGGGCACGAACGACAACCGTCCCGATTTCCAACGAATGATAAAGGACAGCTTCCGCAAGGAGTGGAACTACGTCATAGTGTATAAGCTGGACAGATTCAGCCGCAACAAGTACGAAACCGCTATCCACAAGAAAACCCTCAAAGACAACGGCGTGAAAGTTATGTCCGCAACGGAATATATCCCCGACACGCCCGAAGCCATCATCTTTGAAAGCATGTTGGAGGGCTATGCGGAATACTACTCCGCAGAACTTTCCCAAAAGATACGTCGCGGCAACAACGAAAGCAGGCGCAAAGGCAACCTCACGGGTGGCACGATACCGTTCGGCTATAAAAACGTGAACAAGAAAGCCGTGATAGTCGAGGACGAGGCGGAAGTTGTGAGATACATCTTTGAACAGTATGCGCACGGCGAGTATGTCAAAAATATCGTCAAAGAGCTGAACGCCAGAGGCATAACCCACAAGGGCAAGTGCTTCATAAACAATACGGTGTATAACATACTCAAAAACGAGCGATACGCAGGGATATACCACCACAACGGCGAAGTTTTTGACAACATCTATCCGAGAATCGTCCCGCAAAACATATTTGAAATCGTAAGAGAGAAAGGCATACGCAACAAACTTGGCAGCAACAGCGTGGCGGTAGACTATCTATTGCGCAACAAAGTGAAATGCGGATATTGCGGCGAAAGCGTCATAGGCGAATGCGGCACGTCCAAAAACGGAACGAGAATGTATTATTACAAATGCCGTGGCCGTAAAGAGCGATTGAATAATTGCGAAAAACAAGCCGTGCGAAAGGACGTACTCGAAAATTGCGTGATAGACTCCATTGTAAAAGCGTTGAGCAACAACAAAACGATAGAAACGATTGTGCGAGGCATTATGGCGGAACAGGAGCGAACAAGACAAAACAATCCTATGCTTGATATGCTCACCAAAGAGAAGCGAGCCACCGAAACGGCGATAGACAACATAATGAAAGCCATTGAAAAAGGCGTGGTGACTAACACCACCACCAAACGACTGAAACAGCTTGAAGAAAAGCAAGAGGAGTTGGAAAGACAGATAATTTTGGAACGAAGTAATATCGCTCCCGAAATAACTCAAAGCGATGTGCGAAAATATTTGCGCGACGCAATACAACAGAGCGCAAAAGTGATGATAGAACTTTTGATAGACAAAATAATCTTGTTTGACGACAGAGTGGAAATATACTTCAAACAAATAGGCAAGAACAGTCCCGACCGCGAGCGGGGCTTTTCTTTTTATACTCGAACGATTGATATAAAATACAAGACCTACTACGGCAATAAGACAGAGAGATTGCATTTGGACATTGAGATGTATATATGAAAAAGCGCGGCATTTATTCCACGGAACTGCCACCCCAAAAAATCACTGCGTAATTTTTCGGGGACCCCGCTTGACGGGAGCCTCGCAGGAGCGTTGGTAAAAGGCATTGAGAGCCAATAACCCAACCCCCTGCGGGGCTTTTTATTGCCTTTTGGCAAGAAGCCTACAACGCTCCTTTCTCCCGTAAAGAGTCTTTCGCGGCATAAACAGCCGCTTGTTATGCTCCAAACCTTGACCAACCAAACCAAGCATAACGCCGAACGCCTAAACACAAGACCCGCTCCCGAAAGGAAACCATCATTTGACGACAGCCTTTGCGCCATTTTGAGCGAGATAATTTGCCCGCCGTGCAGTTTTATCATTGATAATGCAAACAACGCCTCAAACCCTTTTACGCGCGGTTATGCGCCAATTTGTTTGCCGTTTTATTTAATAAAAAAAGCAATCTAATCCCTATGTTCGAATTAGATTGCGACTGGTGGAGGCAACAGGACTCGAACCTGTGACCTCACGGATGTGAACCGTGTGCTCTAACCAACTGAGCCATGCCTCCATATTTGCCACCGATAGGGTGGCGCGATGTTGTCATGATTTGTACATTCTCTTGCGAGCGGCTTCCGCCTTCTTTTTACGCTTTACGCTGGGCTTCTCGTATGCCTCTTTTTTGCGGAGGTCGCCGATGATGCCGTCACGGGCGCACTTTCTCTTGAAGCGGCGGATCGCATTTTCCAAACTCTCGTTTTCACCTACTCTGACTGTCGACATCTTTTTCACCTCCTTCAAATCGCGTGTTACTTATTTATTATACATAATTTTTTGCAAGTGTCAACAAAATTATGAGGCAAAATTTGCTTGATTTTTTAAAAACGACGCGGATATGACCGTAGGTCCGCGCATCGGCGCGGTTTTGACAAAATGAGCGTTATGGCAGGGGAGATAAGGGCGGCTTAGTGTTGACTTTGAAGGGAGCGTTTGCTAAAATAAGTTATCATACGACATGCAAGGGCGCGCGAGGGTCAAAACAGTGCATAGCGGCGGATGGTATGCGACTTCGACGGGCGAAATGCGGACGATCTGAGCATATGACGCGACCTGAGCGTAACCGCAAAGATCAAATTTGGGAGAGACAAATTATGGACGGCGAAAAACTCGGCAATTTGTACGGCGTTTTGCTGTTCGCGCCAACGGCTATGAGCGCGATCTCAGGCAAGAAAGCCACTATTAAGGGCGGCGACCTAGAATGGTTTTGGAACGGCACGGAAGAAGACGTCTATTTTTTTGCCAATATGCAAAAAGGCATGCTGGTAGGCGATGACGTTATGCCGGACGTGGGGCGGGCGCTGGTCACGGCGGACTATTGCACCTATGTTCCGTATTCGGAGCGCGCGGCTGAAGAGTTGGAAGCGAAAGCGCGGGAGTTGGGGTTTGAAAGTCTGGCGTCGCTCAGATACAAGCGTTTTGTACAACTTTTAAACAAGTATATCGTCGATGTGGACGAGGAGACGCTGGACGCTGTCAAGGCATATTTTGAAAATTATGACATCAAGCAAGTGCACGCGGCAGATCTGAGCGAGGTCTCTTGCGCGTTTTGCAGGCTTAAGCACCGCTTCGAGGAGTTTTACGACACGCCCGAGTGGGATGAGGACGCCATTTCGGACTTGATGTTTTCATTCGGCGACGGCGAGCACTTCGATGAGGACGGGCTTGCAAGTATGGAAGATCTGCTGTCTCTCGCGCCGAGTCCCGTGGAACCGAGCGAGGAAGAACTGAATTTTGCCTTCGCCGTGCTCGAAAAATGGGCGGATATTCTGAGTAAAACGGAATAGAAATACAACGCTTTTTCTGCATCTAAAGGTTTTGATCGCGCATTATCGAGGCTTCCGTCGCCCGCAGATACGAGGCGGAAAATTCCACGTGACTATCAAATGCTAACGTCGGAAACTTTTGTGAGAGCGGGCGTTTCATGCCGATATAAAAAGCGCGGCTGGGCGATGTCGCAACATGGCAATTTTAATATCGTACGCGACAAAATAAATTTCCGAGTCGCAAATGTGCGAAAGTTGTTTGACATTGTCAAATAAAAAATGTATTATAGAAAAAATTTATATTGTTCGGAGGTCGCTATGGCAAAGTATTTTGACGAGCCGTCAAGGACATTCAGCGAATATCTGCTCATTCCCGGGTACACGGACGAGACATGCATCCCCGCAAACGTCTCTTTGAAAACTCCGCTCACGAAGTTCAAAAAGGGAGAGGCGCCCGCAATTTCCCTCAACATCCCGATGGTGAGCGCCATCATGCAATCCGTCTCAAACGATACGCTTGCCATCGCGCTTGCCAAAGAGGGCGGCATAAGCTTCATCTACGGCTCGCAAAGCATAGAGAGCGAGGCGGAAATGGTCCGCAAGGTGAAGAACTACAAAGCGGGTTTCGTCGTCTCGGACAGCAACCTGACCCCCGACAGCACGCTCGGGGACGTGCTCGAGCTTGTCGAGAAGAAGGGACACAACACAATTGCGGTCACTTCGGACGGCACTCCGAACGGCATACTTATGGGCATAGTGACAAGCCGCGACTACAGAGTGAGCCGCATGAGCGCGACGTTGAAAGTGCGCGAGTTTATGACTCCGAGAGAAAAGCTCATCACCGCGCCCGAAAGCACTACGCTTGCAGAGGCAAACGACATAATTTGGGAGCACAAACTCAACTCTCTCCCCATAGTGGATGGGGAAGGACATCTCAAATATCTCATCTTCCGCAAGGACTATGACGCGCACAAGGCGCACCCCAACGAGTTGCTCGACGAGCACAAGAGGTATATGGTTGGCGCGGGCATAAATACGCTCGATTACGAGCAAAGGGTCCCCGCGCTTGTGGAGGCGGGCGCGGACGTGCTTTGCATAGATTCGAGCGAGGGCTACACGGTGTGGCAGAAGCGCACTTTGGAGTTTATCCGCGCAAAATACGGCGACACCGTAAAAGTAGGCGCCGGAAATGTTGTGGATAAAGACGGCTTCGATTTCCTTGCAGAATGCGGCGCGGACTTCGTGAAAGTCGGCATAGGCGGCGGCTCCATATGCATCACGCGCGAGACAAAAGGCATAGGCAGAGGGCAGGCTACGGCGGTCATCGAGGTCGCAAAGGCGAGGGACGAATATTTCAAAAAGACGGGAGTTTACATCCCCATCTGCTCTGACGGCGGCATAGTGCACGACTATCACATGACGCTTGCGCTCGCGATGGGCGCGGACTTCCTCATGCTGGGCAGATATTTCGCCCGCTTCGACGAAAGCCCCACCGAAAAGCTGAACATCAACGGCAACTACGTCAAGGAGTATTGGGGCGAGGGTAGCAATCGCGCGCGCAATTGGCAACGCTACGATCTGGGCGGCAAGCGTCGCCTCGGCTTCGAGGAGGGCGTGGACAGCTACGTGCCGTATGCGGGCGCGCTGAAGGACAATGTGGAAAAGAGCCTCTACAAAGTCAAATCCACGATGTGCAACTGCGGCGCGACAACCATTGAACAATTGCATAAGTGCGCAAAGATGACGCTTGTTTCCGCGACGAGCATCGTCGAGGGCGGCGCGCACGACGTCATCCAAAAGAACACCCACAACATGCCCATTTGAGAGTGACCGCAAATAGAACTTAACGGAGCAGGGCACAGCGAATATAAAAACAAAACCGTAAATCTAAACGATTGTAATAAACCTGCAACGATATTTACAATATGCAATTCAGCATAAAAACAGGAGGCTTTTGAGCCTCCTGTTTTTATAGTGTTTTTACTCTACCCTAAGCAGCTTATTCGCCATCGTCTGTGACGGGGTAAAGACCATAAGATTGAGTGCCAAAGCCTAAACTTCCGTTACCGTATGAAGGCCATATGGAAATATAATATATCGTTTCATCCGCAGTCTTAACTGTGAGGTTTCCGCCGTAATCGTCTTCTGAGAATGAAACTATTGTGGCTGTCTCGGTTTTTCCTTCTTTTGTAATGAATACGCCATTATCATTTATTTCTATACGGATACCTGCGTAAGTATTTGAATAATCATAGGCGTCAAAAACGCCGTAATAGGGCGTATAGTCCGGCTTGTAGTTTTCGTCTGTCAAATAAATTAGTGATCTGTCGCCATTGACATCGATGACGAGCAATACGGTATGATCGTCCACTATTTCAATTACACAATCTTTTCCGTCATACTTGAATGAGAACTGATAATAGTAGTTATTGAGATTGTCATAGTCCCAATCGCGGTAGAATTTTAGTCCTGTCACTTGCTCGGATTTGCCGTCAAATGTTATCGTCAACTTGTCGCTTTCAAGTTTTGCCGTGTAGCCTTCGCCGCTGTATGTGGTAAGATAATTGTCCCAATTGTCAAACTCTTCATATTTATCGCGATAAAGCCCCAGACCGTTCGTTTCGCCTTTCTTTGCGATGACGAGTTTGTCATAGCTATAGCTATCTACCTGTTGCAATATGTAGTCCACTCCTCCGAGTTTGAAATCGAATTGATCGACATAATAATACTCGTTCCACTCTTGATCGTATACTTGCACGCGTTCAGCAGTGATGTCGGTCGCAGTTTGTTCGTTTGAATCTTTGAATTTGACCTTGATCGAATTTGCTCTTATATATACGTCCGCATCATTTTGATAGAAATCTCCAATATACATAGCCCATGGACAATAGTACAACGTGGAAGCCGTTCCGTTTTCGGTCAAAGTGAGGTCATTGCCATTTTTGATAATAGTGTAGCTGTTTCCGTCATATGAGAAAGAATAGCCGCCGCCGTCGATGGCTGCAAGATCTTCAACTTCTTCGCCGTCAAAACATATTTTGTCGAGGTCGATATTCAGCACTGTATCTCCGGTTTCATCTGTCCAAATGCCGCCGTATGACATTTCGATTTTGCCGTCGAGCATATCTTCGGGGACTTGATAAGGCAGGGTAGCACTGTTCCAATTTCCGAATGTGAGAGTGGCGGGTTCGCCATATGCTTCGAAATCCATTTTGTAAGGTTTGCCATCCTTGATCGTTATGGCAAATACATATGACGCGGATGAGAATTCATCGATCTGTTCTTCACCTGTGGCAAGTTGCAATTTGAAGAAGGAAGTGATAGAGCCGTATGAGTCATATGTATCCGCGGGACGTATCTCGAATTTGCCTTCGCCCATATCTTTGAGAAGTTTGTAATATTCTCCTTGATCGTCTTGAAAGACAAACAAAGCTTTAAGTTCGCTTATAGCGCTGTAATTTGTGGCTTTGTCAAATTCAAAATAGTCGCTATCGGGTTCGCAAAAATAGCTCCAAACTTTGCCGTCGGGACGCGCTACATATCCGTTGCCTTCTCCGTACATCTCATAATAGATGCCGTCCTGCGTGTAATACATTGTATATGGATCGTAACCATCGTCGTATGTGACAGAATAGCTTGTCGCCTCCGCCGCGCTTTCCATTGCCGCTTTAAGCTCGTCATGCGCTTCGGTCATCGGATAATTGCCGAAATATTCATCGTCTATGGATGCTGTGCCATGCTCTTTTACGTTTATGTCGTAAGAATATTGATAATCTTCATAACCTTCTTCCGTAACGCGGTCAAATGCAAATTTGATTTGCATGATCTTGCCATCCTCTTCATACATATCAAAATATTCCATAGACAGATCGGCATAACCGAGAATTGCATTTGCGATGTTATAACGCGCCGCCGCGTCCTCAATTGTCCATTTGTGGTCTTCGAGTTTTTTCAAAAGGGAAGCATGCAAGAGATCGAAGGGGTTGAATAGATCTGAAAAATCAATTTTATTTCCCGTTTCCTCATCCGGTTCCAGGTTATATGTTTTTCTTTGTACCGAACCGAATTGATCATGCGTTATTTGAATAATATTGTTGTCTTTGTCACCTTGAAAAAGCCAAAATCTCATGGGTTCTGTGCCTTCGTACGCTTCCGTCAATACGGCGTTTTTCTCAGCGTCGAAAGTTGTTTTTAAATTGTGTATAGTTTCTTCGAGATAATCCGGATAATTGAAGTAATCTTTTTCGAGACGAGTACCCTCAAAAATTATAGAACCCTGCAAAGATTCCAAAATCTTTAAGGCTTCGCTCTCTTTGAAAGTCACGGTCACGGTGGTATCCGCCTGAATGTCAAAGGTATACCCCCCCCCGTTCAGTGCGGCGTCGTCGAAGCCGCTCACCGTGAAGGCGTCTAGTAACCAACCGTCTTTGGGAGTTACGGTGACCGTAACTTTTTCACCCGCGTCATACAGTTCACCCTCGGCGGGCTTGCTCAAAGTCACGTCTCCTTGTTCGCTGTTGAAATCCAAGGTCACTTTAAAGCCCGACTCGGCGGGGTCATTGGGATCGCATGCGGCAAACGCCATACAACCCACAAGCAGGACGCAAAGTGCGGCTATGTATAAAAAAATAAGTTTCTTTTTCATACTGCATTTACTCCTTATACAAAAATTTATTGTTGCAAGTATACCAGTAAAAGAGCATTTTGTCCAGCAAATTTATGCATTTTTTGCAAAATTTATATGCGAAATTTTTATAATTTGCGCAGTTTTATACAAATACAGGGACAATTTATGCAAAAACTATACAATAAGACTTCGGCATCGGAAACAAGATATATTTTTTTGTATTGCTTTTTTTGTCATAAGGCTTTAAAATGGTAGAGAATTTCGATTTGGAGCAATGATATGCAGATCATAGACGGAAAACTCGTCGCGGCGACGCTAAGGGCAAAAATTGCGGAAGAGATCAAGGCGCTCGCGGCGCAAAACGGCTCAAAAAAAATAGGGCTTGCGGTTATACTTGTGGGCGAAGATCCCGCCTCGCAGGTGTATGTGCGCAACAAGATCAAGGCGTGCGAGGAGGTGGGAATGTACTCCCGCCTCGTAAAGTTGCCCGCGGACAGTACATTCGAGCGCGTAGCGGACGAGATAGCCGCGCTGAATGCTGACCCCGACATCTCGGGCATGATATTGCAACTGCCTCTGCCAAAGCACTTGAGCGAGGAGAAACTCATCGACCTCATCGCGTCCGAAAAGGATGTGGACGGTTGTACCTATGGACAGAAGGGCAGACTGTGGACGGGTAGGGACAGCCTTGTCGCTTGCACTCCGCTCGGCGTAATGCGCTTGCTTGAATATTACAATATCCCGCTTGAGGGCAAACATGCCGTCGTAATCGGCCGCTCCAACCTCGTGGGGAAGCCGCTCGCGCAACTGTTGCTCAACAAAAATTGCACCGTTACGATATGCCACTCTCGTACGCGCGATCTCGCCGAAATAACGCGGCAAGCGGACATACTTTGCGTGGCGATAGGCAGGGCTAAGTTTGTCACGGCGGATATGGTCAAGCAGGGAGCCGTAGTCATCGACGTTGGCATGGATCGCGACGAGAACGGCAAGCTCTGCGGCGACGTGGACTTTGCGGGCGTTGCGGACAAGTGCTCCTACATCACCCCCGTCCCCGGCGGAGTGGGACCCATGACCGTCACCATGCTCATCTCAAATACACTCGACGCCTATCGCGCACAAAACGGTATCCCGCGCAAGGACGCGTAAACTTTTAAATTCGCGCCCGATATTTCGACGCACGCAGGCGTCACATATACTCGTCAAATGCTCAAAACAACACTTTATATGTCAAAAGCGAGGCTTTATCCCCGCTTTTTTGATGTAACAGCGTATGTTTGCGCAATAATGCGGAAACCGCTATGAAACGTCAATTTCAAAGCGGAAAAAGTGAGGCGCATTCGGCGCAAGTCCGCACGGCGTCTTTTTTATTTGACAAAATCATATAGTATGCTAAAATATATATAGTTATATTGTAGGCGGAAACTTGCCGCGTTTGCAAAAGAGGAGCAATTTTGTTTGGATAGAGGGAGTCAATGGAATACAAAATGTTGTTTTCGCCTATCAAGATAGGCGGTTGCGAGATCAAAAACAGGATCGTTATGTCGCCCATGCTCATGGGCTTCGCGCAGCTTGACGGTTGCGTGACCGAAAAGCTTATGGACTATTATGAGGAGCGCGCCAAAGGCGGCACGGGCCTCATCATCACGGAAATTACGCGCGTCAACGACAAGCACGGCGCGGCGGCGTTCGCTCAGCTCGGCGTGAGCCACGACTACCAGATCGAGGGACTTAAACAGTTTGCGGATCGCATCCACAAGCACGGGGCGAAGCTGTTTGTACAATTGCATCACCCTGGGCGCCAAAACGTAGGGCTTGCGGTTGGCACCGTCCCGCTTTGCATAGCGTGCATGCGCGTTTGCAAGTCCTTCCCGAAGTTGCTTTTCAAAGTAGCGCCGACCGCGGGCAAGGTGTTGATAGACAAAAAACTCACGAAGGCTTCCGTTGCGCCTTCCGCTTGCGAGCCGAGCTATTTTGCGGGCGGCAGGGTGAGAGCGCTTCGACATAAAGAGATAAAACAGCTCGTAAGGCAGTTTGTGGACGGAGCGGTGCGCTGTAAGAAGGCGGGTGTGGACGGCGTTGAATTGCACGGCACGCACGGCTATTTAATACAGCAATTTTTATCGCCCAACACAAATCAGCGCACAGACGAATACGGCGGCAGTTTTGAAAACCGTCTGCGCTTTGTCAAGGAGATCATCGACGGCATTCGCGCGGAGTGCGGAGATTATCCCATAATTGTGCGCCTGTCGCTGGACGAGTTTTATGACAAGATCGGCAAACCGGGCGTGGGCTACGATTTTAAGGAGGGGCTGAGATATGCGAAAGCCATCGCCTCCTTCGGCGTGGACGCTATTGACGTATCGTCAGCGGCATACGACACTTTTAACTATTGGCTGGAGCCGACATCTTTCGACCTCGGCTGGCGCAAATACCTCGCGGCGGCGGTCAAGAAAGAGGTGAATATACCCGTGCTTGCGGCAAACCTCATAAGGACTCCGGAGCAAGCGGAGCGCCAGCTTGAGGAAGGCACGCAGGATATGGTGTCCCTCGGCAGGCCGCACATCGCGGACCCGTACTTTGCCAACAAGACCCTTGAGGGCAGAGAGAACGAGATCAAGCGTTGCATATGTTGCCTCAATTGCATCGAAAGTATGCAAGACAATGCCTATATAGGCGACCATGGCTATTGCGCGGTCAACCCGACAGTAGGCAGGGAAACCGAAGTCGCGTCCCTTCCCAAGGACGGCGAAGGACGTACTGTCGTCATCGTAGGCGCGGGCGTAGCGGGTCTTACGGCGGCGGAGTTCGCGGGGCGCAGGGGGTTCAAGCCCATAGTGCTCGAAAAAGCGGACAAGATAGGCGGGCAGATAAACCTTGCGACGGCGCCTCCGAAAAAGGAAAAGCTCGCGTGGTGCATAGAGGATATGGCTACAAACGCGAAGAAGTACGGCGCGGAGATTTTGACGGGCGTCGAGGCGGACGAAGCGAAGATCGCGGAGTATTCGCCGTATGCGGTCATAGTCGCGACGGGCGCGCACGCGGTCAAGCCCAAGTCCATAGCGGGCAGTGACGGCAAAAACGTCTACACTACGACTCAGATTTTGACGGGCGAGGTTTCTCTCGCGGGCAAGCATGTCGTCATCGTAGGCTCCGGTATGACGGGCCTTGAGACGGCGGAGTACCTCGCGGCGCAGGGCAACAAGCTCACTGTCGTGGAGATGGCTCCCGAAATCGCTCCCGGCACGTGGTTCCAGCACGTAGACGACGCCATGGCGAGGCTTTCGGGGCACGCGGAGTTTTTGAAGAACAGGAAACTTGCCTCCATCGACGCGGACGGCGTGAATTTACAGCCCGTGGTGTGGAATGGCAAAAAGTGCAAAGAGAAGGGCAAGGCGGAGCACATCACGGCGGACGCGGTCGTGTTGTCGCTGGGCGCGAAATCGGAAAACGCGCTTGCGAAGGCGCTCGAAGGCAAGTATGACAAATTGTTTGTCATCGGCGACGCGGCGCATGTAGGGCGCATCGCCGCGGCAACATCTGCGGCATACGACGTCGCCGTTCACAAGTTGTGAGTTTTATGTGGGCTACTCGCCCAAACCTCGGCAAGGTACTTCGTCGCCTCATGCAGGGCTGCTCGCCCCGCTCCCTCGGCAAAGGGCGATTTGCCCTTTGCAAACCCAAGCTAAAAACGCGAATGTGACTCTTTCATCGTCCGCATTCGCGTTTTTGATTGTTTGCAATGGTCGAAACTCCCGCGTGAGAGCATGATATTTGCGGTTAGTATTGTCTGAGAGTTTATATATTGTGACCCCCACCACCGCCTACGGCGGAGCCTCCCCCTAAATATGTAAAGCGTTCCTACACTCACGCTGTAAAGGGGTATGCCCATAAGTGGATAATTGAAAGTTTGTCTTTGTATAATAACGAAAACTCTGTCTGGGCTTATAACGGAAATCTGTGTCTGGGTGTTGGCATCGCCCTTGATTTACCCCACGAAAAATGCTTTTCGTGGGGACCCCGATTTTGCTCAGACAACGTGAATATAGGGGGAGGCTCCGCGCTTTGCGCGGTGGTGGGGGTCACGACTTATAACGTAACGTTTGTCCGAGCGACATCGCGGAACAAGCGGGATACACATACGTACGAAGTGAGGGCGTGTCTGCCCCCATAAAATCGCCACGCAATTTTATGGGGACAACTAGGGGATGTTTCGACTCCTTACCCCACAAAAACATTTCATATTTTTGCGGTGACCCCGATGTCGCTCAACATGACATGTTATATATAATGTCATTCCGAGCGGAGCGAAGCGCAGTCGAGGAATCCCCTAGTGAAGAGGGTATACCTTTATCAAGGGGATGTTTCGACTACGCTCAACATGACAGCATAATAAAAGGGGATGTTTCGACTACGCTCAACATGACAGCATAAGAAAAGGGGATGTTTCGGCTACGCTCAACATGACACGTTATATATATTGTCATTCCGAGCAACGTCGAGGAATACCCTAGTGAAGAGGGTATACCTTTATCAGGGGGATGTTTCGACTTCGCTCAACATGACAGAATAAGACACGGGGTCCCCGCAAAATTACGCAGTGGTTTTGTAGGGTATATGATCGGGGTCCCCATAGAAATGAGCGAAGCGAATTTTAAGGAGAAGAAATCTTAAGAAATCTTTAGAATTGGGGTTCAAATCTTAAGATTTCTTTAGAATTGAAATTTTTTGTGCAAAACGCTTGAAATTTGCAAAATACTGGAATATTATGACGGTGGTGTTGAGCGAGTATGTCCAAAAGGACGAAAACCCGACATGTTGCAAAAAGACGCGATGAATTGCAATCGAATGTGCAAAACTCACGCGTTGAACAGAGAAAATTTGGCAGAGGATAGTGGAAAACTCCCGCCTTGATCCCCGCAAAACAGGAGGAAAGGAGCAAGATTTGTGAGAAGTTGCGCCGAATATAAAGACACGATGAATATTTGCACCTCTCATAAACGGGGGGGGGGTACTTTGTAGAAGCCTCGCTGGAGCCGCGTTTGCGGTCACGCGATATTCCGATGACTATGATGAAAAAAGTGCGCTAAGAGGGCAATGCCCTCTGTTTTTGCGTACTTTTTTGCTGTCGCGCACGCGAGCGCAGAATATATTTGTGCATATATAAAATACTAAAATATAAAACAATAAAATAAAAAAATAAAAAAAATATAAAAATTTGAAAAGCTCGATTGAAAAAATCGGGGTCCCAGAAAAATTGAGTGACGACGGCACGACGTGCAGGAACGATGTGCAGGTGGAACGAAATTTTTTTGGGGTGAAGACATGGAGGATAAGATGACAAAGACAAGCAGATTGAGCAAGATTTTGGTGATCATGCTGTTTGTGGTTGTGGCGGTCGCGCTGACATTTGCATTTGTAAATGTACCCATCGGGACAGCGAATGCGGATGGAGAAGTGCTCGGTGGCAATACCGCAACGTATACTTTTGACAACGACAACACTTATCCATGGATGTACGAGAGAGCAACAAACACGTGGTCAAGCTCAAACCATGAAGGAAATTCAACTTCAACATTGACGCTTACTGTTACAGGAGAAGGAAATATTGTCTTTGAGTACTATGTAAGCAGTGAAGAGGATAGCGATTATCTGAAAGTTTCCAAAAACGGCACACAGCTTTTGGGCAACAGTATGGATGGGACTGAGGGCAATAACAGTACATTTGATTTTTCTTACACAATAGAAAATGTCGCGATTGGCGATCAAATAACCTTTGAGTATAAAAAAGACCCTATGGTAAACAGTTATAAGGATCAAGCGTTTATACGCGGGTTGAAATTGCCTGAATCTAAAATGCTTTCCGTCAACATTTCTGCTGACGAGAACGGCAAACTTGTGCAAGATGGAAGTGAAAAGCAAAGTATTGAAGGACAATATGAATTTGGTGCAACTGTTGATGTTGAAGTAAAACCAAATGAAGGCTATATATTTGCCTATTGGGAGGATCAAGGAGGTAAAGCTGTTAGCTTTGAACCAAAACTATTGCCGATTAACTACGACATAAACTACAAAGCTATATTTCACAAAATAGGAGATGTAACAGTAAGTATTTCTAAAATTGATAGAAAGGATACTTGGATAAACAAAGGCGACCACTACGAAGCTAATATGGATGTGATAATCAACACTACAGGCACATTGGCGGTATATTTTGATGGTGGCGAAGATTATTGTTTCGATACAAAAGTTTCGGTTGCTTTCAATGAATACCTTCGTGTCTATATGGATGGGGAACAAGTTTATTCTGCTTATTCATATAACACCAATTATAAAACAATGGATGAAGTTCCATGGGATCATACTTTGAAAGAATTGACCACGGAAGGGTTTCATAGGTTGGAATTTGTCTTTGAGGATCATAATGGCTCAGGCGGTTTTAATAGCGTTTATGTAAAGGACATTAAAACCCCGGCATCGGCGGTAATAAAACCCGTCGAATATGAATTGCAATTTGACAGCAGCTTGGGAGAAGTTTATGCATTGGAAGCAGACTCACAACCGGCAGAAGGTGAATTTTTGAGCAAAGGAATAAAAATGCAGCCCGGTAAGCATAGCATTAAGGCTGATAAAGCAATTTATTTTTTGGAAATAGCAAATAAAAATTATGCGTCTTCATTGGATAACGAACAAACGACGTATACAGTATGTAACGGGTTCTTCTCCAAAGAAGAAAAATTGGATAGGCTGAGTTTGAGTGGCGGCGATTATATGTCGGCGAGGTTTAACGAAGAAGGCGCGACATTCAATATAATTGGAATAGTACCTAAAAAAAGCGATTCACGTTATCTTGAAATTAAGTTTCAAGAAAAAGCCGTCGCACCTAAGGCCGTGTCGATAACTGCAAACATCAACGGTGTGTTTAATAAAAGCGATTCATTGACAGAAGAAAAAACGGATGCGACTTTTAACATTCCATATGGTTGTGAAAATCAATTTGTCGTTGCAATAAGCGACTATGAGGGAATAGAGGAAGAACTTAGCGTTCAAAACAATGGCAGCAACGTGAGTTATATATATGAAGCAGGTCAATATGGGTTTACTCTTCAGGATCTTAAAATAGACGCACATGTGACAATTTCCATTGCAGGCGAATACTATCCCAGCGATCCATATGTTATCAACATAAATATGGATCTTCCCGAAGAAACGGATATTCAACAAGGGCTTAGTCCTTTGGGAAATGTAACGATTGAAAACGATCAAGAAACGCCTTGGGTATTTAATTCAACTCTATCTGATGGAGATCAACATGCATATATTGCTGGCAATTCGGGCTTTGGTAATGGATTGGGCACCACGCAATTGAAGTTTCATGTTACAGGGGAAGGCACATTATCGTTTGATTTTATGCACAAAGGGCAACAACAGCATTACGCCGGATATAGCTTTAACACCCCTATGGGTAAGCCGATTTTTGAAGGATTTGAAAACGGAAAAACATTGGTGGTAGGACAATGTGATTATAAAGGATATAAACAGTCTAAAATAGTGGCTACTGAATATGTTACTGCGAATGAAAAACTTGGAGAGGGATGGTTCCATGCAGAGATTCCCGTCAATACAACTTCAGTGGGGTCGGAAGTTGGCGATGGTATGCCCATTGATATATACATTGCATATGGAAAGCAGCTTGAAACGGAGACATCTTATCATGATGATCTTATGGCGATACGCAACGTGATGTATATACAAGGTGAAAGCCATGTCAATTACAAGGTTTCCGACGGTGGTCAAGGCACGATAACCGCAAAAATAGCAGATGAACCTGTTGATACAGGCGCTATCGTCAAAATGGGCGACAAGCTCAATTTGTCAATAATTGCGGACGCGGGTTATACTTTTTACGGGTGGAAAGATATAGCAACACAGAAATATATTTCCTTTGAAAAAGAAACCACCATTACAGTTATTGATGAGGTAAATGTCGAGGCGGTCGTTGCAACAAGTCAGACTTATCAAGCGCGCATAGGCGAGCAATTTTATCCAACCTTGAGCGGGGCATTATCGGCGGCGGCTTCAGGAAAAGATAAAAATGTCATAGTTGTTGATGATTTGAATATTTCTGAAGAAATAATCGTTGACGCAGATGTAAACTTAATAATACCTTTCAACGGATCAGGTGATTACTATGGCGAGGGCACCGCAAAAACAGCCACAAAACGAGTTTCGTGGTCGTCCGAAGAGCTGGAAAAAAGGTTCTTATATCGCAAAGTCACCTTTGGCGGAAATGTCACTGTAAACGGCAATTTGTATGTCGGCGGCGTTATCCATTTTCCCGATCAATCTGCGCAAGCGCATACATCAGGCGCATATTCGCAACTGACTATCAACGGCACTGTCACCGTCAACGGAGTGATGGACGTTTGCGGAAGAGTGCTCGGAAACGGCACTATTACAGTAAAAAACAACGGAAGGCTTGTCCAGCCGTTTATGATACTTGACTACAACGGAGGTACAAACACACAAGCGACTTTCGGGGAAGGCGTAACGCCGTTCAAAATGTACGCTATGGTCAACGTGCAGAACAGCGGCGGTTTCATCATTGAACACGGCGGTGTGCTTTACGGACATGCAAGTTTGTATTTCTGGGACCATGTTGAGACCATAGACCAGCCGTTCGTCACTTATCAAGGCGGAAAAGATGACCTTTCCACGGCATTGCTCATTTTGCACGAGAATGCTACAGTCAAGTTTGTCTATGACGATGGGCACACTCGCGTCGATATGTCGGATGGAGATCCCAAAAAACAGTACAACACGCAAGACGTTGGTTTGACAAAATTGACAATAAACGGAGATGTAGATGCGGGCTACATGCAGTTCCCGCTTGGCATAAATACTCGCGTAGTTCACTTCTCATTGCCTTACAACTTTGACCTCACAATTGAGTCGGGCACCTTTACCGTCGCAAATGATTATAAGGTCATGCCCGGCGCGAGCATTACAGTAAATAAAGATGCGAAAGTCATTGTCAACACCGCGACAGCATTACACTTGTATGACAGTTTTTATGGACCCGATGTCGCGTTGCGCGCTTATCCCACAGGGGAACAACTCAAAGCCGCAAATTACAAACCATATGCCAACTTCATCTTGAACGGCACTTTGGAGCTTTTGACAGGGTCTAAATTTGTGGGCACAGTCCAAACAAATGGCACAGGTACGATCATTATAAACGACAACGTCACATTGAGAGAGAAGCTTTCAGACGGCGCAGCCACAAAATACTCTTGCAACTACACCGAGTACACATTGGTTGCGCACGTTTGGGACGCGGCGCACAACACTATGGCGGAGTTGAAATCGGGCAAAGACGGTCAGCCTGTCACTTATAAGGCTGTAAGCGGAGTGGAATTCACTCTTCCGGGCATTAAGTTCAGCTATGAGACAAAGACAGGCGGGACGGCCACGCACGGCGACTCTCATAGTTTGGCAGAGAAAACGACAGACCCCGCCTCCGGACTTGTCGGCGCATGGAAAGTAGAGCATTCACAACATGTCATAGATTGGAAGAGCGCGAGCGGGGATAAAGCTCCCACACATGGACAGAATGAGGATATAACTCATCAATGCTCCGAGCTGGGTTGCACCGAGACAGAGCATAGAACCATTCTGTTTAAGGAGGAAAGCCTCGGCACGCTGACATACAAGGGCGCAAACTTTGGCGATGCAGACCTCAAGGCGCTGTTTGATGAGTTGTTTGGCGAAATCGCGGGCGTGAGCTATGCATATGAACCATTTGTAAATGCAAGTTCTGTTGCTTACAATATCACCATAACGCTCACGGGAGATTATCTGTGGCGCGATGGGGACGAGTACAAGGACGTATGCACCATAGGCGTCACCGTGCAGGCGGCGACTATCACAAAAGATATGTTGACGGACAGCCTGTGGCAGGATAAGGAGAAAGGAAAACTTAACTCCGAAACTTACACAGGGAGCAAGATACAACCTGAAATCACATTCAATCAATTCGGCGAGCATACGTTGGCGTCCGGAAGCGATTATAAAGTGACGTACGGCGAGAATATCAACGTCGCAAACGGCGGCACCGTAACCATAGAGGGCACGGGCAACTTCACGGGCACGCTCACGCTGAAATTTGACATCACGCCTATTGACATTTCGGGCGAGAACGGAAAGATCGAGGGCGTGCAGGCAAGCTATACCTATACGGGAGAGCCTGTTGAGCCGAGCATAACCGTCAAGACAAGCGACGACAAGCATACGCTTGCAAAGGAAACGGACTATTCCGTTTCCTATGACGGAGATGACCACACCAACGTGAGGAAAGTCACCCTCACCGTCACGGGCACGGACAACTATACAGGCACCCTCACAAAGACCTACAATATAACTGCGAAGGATATGAGCGATGCGGAGGTCAAGGTGCAATACGACGATGGTCTTGAGGGATACACCTACACGGGCAATGAGATCGCACCGAAACTCGAAATCAAGTTTAAGGAATACAGTCTTGTTGTGGGCGATGATTATGATATTGAGTATACGGGTACGGGCAATCATACAAACGCGGGCACGGTGCAATTCACAGTCAAATACAAGGGCAATTTCTCAAATCAAAAGTCGGGTCTTACATTCGAGATACTCAAAAAGAGCATTACGGGCGCGCAGGTGACCGTAGGCGGCACCTACACATACAATCGCGAGGCGCAGACCGTCGAGAAGAGCAACATCACCGTCAAGCTTGACAAATACGAGATCACAACGGCAGATTTTGACATAACAAGCCACGCCGACAACACCAACGCGGGCAATATGTCTGCCTCGGTCACCATCACGGGCACGGGCAACTTCGAAGGCAAGGCTACAGGCAACTTCACCATAGAGAAGGCGGTCATAGACAGCGTAACCGTGAACGGAGACTACACATACAACGGCGAGGCTCAAAATATAAGCCTCACTGTCAAAGCGGGTGAGTTTGAACTTAACGGCACAGAATATACGGCGGACTACGGGGACAGCGACCTTTTGAGTGCAAAGGACGGCATAAAAGTCACCATCACAGCTAAGGACATCGACAATTTCGACGGGACGGCTTCTGCCACCTTCAATATCGCAAAGAAGAGTATTGCGAATTCAAAGGTCACCGTTGACGGCACATACACGTACAACCGCGCGGAGCAGACTGTGAAGGATAAGAGTAGCGTCCATGTCACAGTGGACGGCGTCGAGGGAGACGTTACATTCGAAATAGACGAGCAAGGCTACAATAACAACACCGCGGCGGGCGAGGCTACGATCAAAGTCAAGGGTACGAACAACTTCGAAGGCGAAGCTGAAGGTCACTTCACCATCGCGCAAGCCGCAATAAACAAGGTCGAAGTGCAAAACAAGGGAGGCTATATCTACAACGGCAAGGCGCAAAATATCGAGCTTAAGGTCACTACCGCAAACGGTTTGGAGTTGACAAAAGACGTCGAATATGTCGCGAACTTCGGAGGAAACGACCTCATAGGCGCCGCAGAGAATATCATCGTAACCGTCACCCCGAGCGAGGGCGCAAATGCAAATATCACGGGGAGCGCGACGGACACCTTCGCCATCGGCAAGAAAGCGGTCACCGTAACTGTCAAAACGCAAAATTGGGCAACATACAACGGCAAGATGCAAAGCGCGAAGAGCGACAGCGAGCAGTGGAGCTTGAAAGAGAGCTTCGAGATGGCAAACGGCGAGAGCGCGACCTTGCTGAACATCACGCTTACGGCGAGCGGCACGGACGCAAAGAGCTATGACATCACGCCGACGTGGAGCAACGCAAACTACGACGTTACGTTTGAGGGAGCAACGGGCGCGTTTGTCATCAACAAGGCGACCGTCAAGATAAAGGCAAAGGACGTCTATTCAGCGCTGGGCGACGATATTATCAAACCGTCCGAGTATGAATATGTCGATGGAACGCACAGATTCTTCAGCGACGAGGACAAGACTGAATTTGAGAGCGAAGCGGAACTCAAGTACACGTGCGACGCCGTCAATACCGAGATAAACACTTATCCCATCACGTTGACGATCAAAGCGGACTACACGATGGACAACTATATCATCGAAAAACCGCAAAACGGAACATATCACGTCACGGATTCCATCTTCGCAAAAGTCACATTCAACGGGGAAACGCTTGATTACGACGCCAAATCGCACACCCTTACTGCAGATACTTCAAGCATTCAAGATCAAGGCGTTGTGACGACGACGTACACTTATGAGAAGAGCACAGACGTTTGGGAAGAAGTTCCGAGCGAAGGGTTCAAAGACGTCGGCACATACAAGATCAAGGTGCATGTCAGCGTCGAGGGGCACACCGCCACGCAGGATATGCAGGCGACCCTCACCATAAATCCCAAAAATATAGGCAACGCGACCGTCACAGTCAGCGGCAAGTACACTTATTCGGGCAAGGCTATAGTGCCCGTCGAGAGCGAGATAAGCGTGTCGCTTGCGGATTGGACGGAGGAGATAACGTTTGACGCTATCACCGCGACGGCAAATACCAATGCGGGCACGGCGAATGTCTCCGTCAACGGCAAGGGCAACTACACGGGCACGGCAAAGGGCACATTTGTCATCGACAAGAAGAGCATAGAGGGCGCGATCGTCACTGTCAAGGGCACGTATACCTACAACGGACAGCCGCAAGCGCCCACACTCGAGGTCAAGAGCGATGAACTTACGCTGAGCGCGAACAACGATTACACCATCGAATTCGGCGAGGCGGGTCACACCGACGCGGGCACCATCGAGTTCACCGTCAAGGCAAAGGAGGAGAGCAACTTTAAAGACAGTGTGACGTCGAGTTTCGTCATCGGCAAGGTCAAAGTGCAACTGACGGTCACGCCATCGCACGGCGAGTACGGAACCATCCCCGCGGCTATGACTTATGAACTGAGCGGAGCGATCGCGGACGGCGAAAAGGAAACTGTTTTGGCGAAGGCAATCACGGTCAAGGCGAATGCGGAGCAGTGGAGCGAAGTCGGTCAATATGCCGCGAAGGTCACGGTGGGCGAACTCAAAAACTACGACGTCACCGTCGTGAACGGCACGGGCGATGACAAACTCACCGTCGAGAACGCGTATACCGTCGACCGAAAGGACATCAAGGACGCAAAAGCGACCGTCAAAGACGGCAAAACCTACACCTACACGGGCAAGGCGATACTGCCCGCGACGGAAGAAGTGGAGCTGACTTTGGACGGCTATGAGAACATCACGTTTGAATTGTCGTCGAGCGACAACACGAACAAGGGCACAAAGACGCTCACGGTGCAGGGCACGGGCAACTACACGGGCACGACGACATGCGTGTTTGAGATCTTGCCCGCTCAGATAACGAGCTTCACGCTGACAAATGACAGCTACGCCTATGACAATACGGCAAAGACGTTTGTCAAAGAGGTGTTTGCAAACGACCTCGAGCTTGCCGTAGGCGATTATGAAATCAGCTATAAGCGCGGCGATGAGTCTAGCGACGATTTGACAAGCGCGGGCACGCTCAAAGTTACGGTCACGGCAAAGCAGACTTCCAACTTCACGGGGTCGTATACGCAAGAAGTAACTATCGAGCAAAGAGAGGTAAACATAACGCTCACGCCTCAAAGCGAGCAATATTCAAAGAATAAGCCCAATGTGACAAATTCATACACTGTCGGTAATGACGAAGTGCTTGCGAGCGACAATCTGCAATTGACTGTATCCATTGTCGCAAAGGAAGACGGAAAGTGGGATGTAGGCAAGTACGATCTCGAGGTGGAGATCGGAAACAAAAACTACAAACTCGGCACGCTTACGGGCGGCGAAGAGGCGTTTGAGATCACGAAGCGCAACGTTGAGATAACTCTTGTCAAGCAGGACACGATATATAACGGCGCGGCGCAACAGCCGAAGAGCACATCGGAGTATTGGCAAGTCGAAAAAGACGCGGTCTGTGAAGGCGACGATCTGGGCATAGCGCTATATGTAGAGGGCGAGGCGAAGAATGTGAACACATATCAACTCAAGTTCACGAGCAGCAACGGCAACTATAATGTGACGCGCAAGGCGAACGACGGCGCAACATTCGACATCAAGGAGAAGCCCATCGAGGTCACGTTGCTTGCGCAAAGCAGCGAGTATGACGGCAATGTCCCGACGCTCTCGCAGGAAAAAGGTACGGGCTGGAGCGTTGAGGAAGGCGCTATATGCGAGAATGACGATCTCGGCATAAAGATCAGCGCGCAACTCGGCACGAATGTCGGAGAGTATGACATCACGGCGACTCATTCAAACACGAACTATGACGTGACGTTTGTTCCCGAGACGGCGAAGTACAACATAACGCGCAAGACTGTCACGGTGACGGTGGAGGCGAAGAGCTCGGTATACGGTGACGCACCCGCAGGGCTGACCGTAAAGATAGAGGGCGTCATAGCGAAGGATGAGCACGATGTGGATATCAAGAGCATGCTCACGCTCACTTGCGAAGTCACCGAGAAGACGGGCAAGGGGAAGTACGACATCACCTGCGAAAAGACGGCAGATCCCGATAATTACACGATAGAGATCGTAAACAACGTCAAGTACGAAGTCACGGCGCGTCCCGTCAAAGTGACAATCAATGATCAAAGCGCAACGTACAATGCGGGCGGCAATTACAGTTTCAACTCAAACGATTGGCAACTTGCAGAGGGCGAGAAGCTTGTGAATAATGACAGCCTAAACATCACGCTCGGTCATGAAGAATTCACAAAAGCAGGACAGTATGCGATCATAGGTACAAGCAACAGCGCAAACTACGATGTGACGTTTGAAGGAAGCTGGGCAAATGATGACGCAAACAAGGGCAAAGCCGGCACGTACACCTTGGACAAGCTTGACATAAGCGAGCAAAACACAATTGCTCTCATGATAGGCGGAATGTCCGCGGATGAGGACGGCATATTCAAAGTCGTCTATGACGGCGAACCGCTAACGCTCTTGCCGCTTGCAAGCGTAATGGAAGGCAATGAACTCAAGACGCTCAAGGCAAAATGCTCCATAGACGGAGACAGCGTCACTGATATTGATAAGACGGGTTCGTTTGAGATATTGGTGGAGATCGTGGATGACAACTACGCGGGAAGCAAGACATTTAAGGCGGTCGTCACGGACGAGAGCGGCTTTACGGAGGGCATACGCAACGCGCTTGCCAAACTTAAAGAGCTGTTGGGGGACAAGACCTCGAACGACATAGGATTGGATGATTTTGAACTTGTGAGCGAGATAGCGAAGGCAATAGCGGCGCTGGACGAAGAGGAGAGAGAGATCGCGGGAAGCGAACTTCAAGAGTATGAAGATTGCATAGACGCGTACAACGAGCTTACCGTTGTAGACGAGGAAGTGGTTGCCACGGCTAA
>CANQBO010000020.1 GCA_947589475.1 uncultured Clostridia bacterium | reverse complement strand
CCATAAAATTCGTTCCACCGGCTATGCGTTTCTACACGGTGTTACATCATCACTCATTGTTATGGGGACCCCGATAGCGTTCCTACACTTACGCTGTAAAGGGGTATGCCCAAAACGGAAAAATTAAAAAGTTTGTCTGGGCTTATAACGGAAATCTGTGTCCGAGCGTTTTTATACACGGACGGACGCTTTGTCCGAGCGACTTCGCGGAGCGAGCGGTTTTACGCTAAGTACGCAGTGAGGGCGTGTCTGCACCCCATAAAATTCGCTTTGCTCATTTCTATGGGGACCCCGCAATCTCTTACTCAAGCGATAGTAAATAAAAAGCGGGCGAAGCCCCTTCCCGCCCTGCCGCGGCGTAACGCAGGGGCTGTGTTTGCGCTCGTAACGTAAAGCTGGTCTGGGCGATATCGGGGTCCCCGCAAAATTACGCAGTGATTTTGTGGGGTATAGCCGGGGAGTCCTGAGTGCAGTGTGCCTTTACCCCATAAAAACGCTTCACATTTTTATGGGGACCCCAAATTTAGCTCAGACCGAGCGTTATCATCGCTGCACGTAACGAAGGGAGAGGTTGGGTCTTTCAATAACTTTGTCCGAGATACTAACGCTTGACGTGCTGGGGTCTTGTAAACCTATGTTGTGCTTGAGGTCTGCATACGCCTTGTCCGAGTGTTCTTATAAATGTACTTGCCGTGTCCGAGCGATAAACGCAACCTCAGTCCGGGCTTTCTTATACCCGCCGTCCGCCATGTCCGAGCGATTAGCGCAACCTCTGTCCGAGTGCTTTCTCCGGGACCCCCACCACCGCGCGAAGCGCGGAGCCTCCCCTATATTCACGTTTGTCTGAGCAAAATCGGGGGCCCCACGAAAAGCATTTTTCGTGGGGTAAATCAAGGGAGATGCCTACGCTCGGACAAAGTTTTCGTTATATGTTAAGACAACCTTCTAATTATCCACTTGTTGGCATACCCCTTTACAGCGTGAGTGTAGGAACGTTATCGGGGCCCCCATAATAATGAGTGACGACGAAACACCGTCTAGAAATGTACAGCTAGTGGAGCGAATTTTATGGGGTGATGTATAGGGGGAGGCTCCCGCTGACTAGCGGGTGGTGGGGGTCCCGAAAACATACAACCAAAGCTCTTCATGCTTGAGTTCTGATGCTTTCAGTCCCGACTTCCTTATACATATACGGAATTCGTGTTTGCGCTCATAACGACGCCTATGATCGAGATTTACGCAAGTTGAGTTTTTGTACTTGAAAATAAAACATATATAGTGTATGATATTTATATAATCAACTTGGAGGAGTTTATGATAAAACTTATCACAGGCGCAAAGGGTACAGGCAAAACGAAGATCATCATCGATATGGCAAACGGCAACGTGGACACCGCCAAAGGCGACATCGTCTTTGTTACGGACAAAGAGGACGGATACAAGTTCACGCTCAGACATCAAGTGCGCCTCATCAACGCCTCCGTGCTCAAGAAGGGGAACGCGCCCGTGGAAGAGCCTGCCCTCATAGGGTTCATAAGGGGCATACTCGCGGGCAATCACGACATAGAGACGCTCTATCTCGACGGAGCGCACAGACTGCTGGGCAAGACCGTACACGATATGGAGGACTTTTTCAAGGACATCTATGCCGTGGCAAAGTCCACCGAAACGCAATTTGTCGTGACGGTCAGCGAGGATGAGAAGAACTTCCCCGAATTTCTCAAACAATATTGATGTTTACAAGCGCGCGACGGGAAGGTATCAAACTTGACGCTTGCTCTTGTGCGGCGCATGGCTCTATGGAGGACGGCGGAGCGTTTGTCCCGCTGTCTTTGCCTATTTTAAAGTCGGATATGCTTGCGAAGCTTTTAAGATCGAGCTTTTGCGAGAGGCTGGAGGGCGTGTTGTCCCTCATATTCGAGGGCGTTGATCTTTCAAAGCTGTGCGAGGACGCGCTGAGCGCCGCGGGCGGAGAACCGTCCGTCACAAAGATCGAGGACGGCATGTACATCCTCTCGCTCGCGGAAGGGGCGACGGGACGCGCGGACGATATTGCGCTTTGTCTCGCGGCAAGGCTGTACCCGGCTTGCAGACGTAGGCTGGGTTACGGCGGGAGCGGCCTCGCCATATGCGCGGGGGACGGCGAGATAGGGCGCACGTTGCTCAACGCGTGCAAGGGCGTAGACGGTCTCGCGGCGGTCGCGCTGTACGAAAGAAGCGATAAAGAAGGACATCGTTTGGAAGCTCCGTCTCAAAATACGGCGGCGATATGCGTGAAGAGGGAAGATATTCCCAAAATAAGCGCGCGGCTCAAAGAGGACGCGGAGTTTAAGGATAAATTGCGCGCGCTCGGCTTCGACGCAGTCGATTTTGGACAGAATATATGCAGGACGGCGGCTTATGTTGCGATATTCATATCCGCGTATTGCGATCTTGTGGAGAGCGGCGAACTTTGCGAAGGCGAAAAGTTTGACGTCGCGCTGTCATCGGACGATATGTGCGTCGCGGTCGCGGGCTGTTGGGCAAAACTTATGGGCTTGCCCATCGACAGCCTCGTGGTCGCCTCGAGGGACGAAGTCATACCGAGCTTTGTCAACGAATACCGCTATGAAGGCGGGAAAGGGATACTTCCCGCGGGGATAGAACAGCTTCTGTACGAACTTTGCGGCAGGAGCGCGGGCAAGACGAAGATCGCGATCGAAGAGTTTCTTGTCGAAGGCAAATTCAAGTTTGGACCGGACAAGAACTGCGCCGTGTATAAACTTCTCGAGGCGGGGTCTGCCGACAGAAGCGATATATTTCAGGCGGCGCGGGGCTTTTTTAAGGACGACGACGTCGCGCTTGACGAGGAGACTGCCGCTGTCGCAAGCGTGTACAACGAGTTTTCTTGCGTAAAGGGGAAGGATATGCCCGCATTGATCGTACAGGGAAGAAGTCCCTATCTCGACGCGGAAGGGACTCTGAGTGCGCTCGGGATAAAGGTCAAAGGCGGCGACGCGGTGCGTACGCTCGAGGAGGAAACGGCTCTCGATGTGCCCGAGTTCATATCTCGAAAGGTCGAAGGCGGCGAGGCAGAGAGCGTGTCGGAGCGTGAAATATATGATATGATATCGGAGTTTTTAAAAACGGCATAAGAGGAAGGACGACTATGGATGAAAAAAAGAGGATAGTCAGCGGCATACAGCCCACGGGCACGATAACGCTGGGCAATTATATAGGCGCTGTCAACAATTGGCGCAAGATGCAGTCGGATTACGACAGCATATTCTTCATTGCGGATTTGCACGCGCTCACGCTGAGAAGAGAACCCGCGGAGTTCAGACAGACGGCGCTGAGCTTTTTCGCACAATACCTCGCTATGGGGCTGGATCCCGCAAAGGCGATAATATATTTTCAATCGCACGTGCACCAGCATGCCGAGCTTCAGTGGATACTCAACTGCAACACCTATGTGGGCGAGGCTTCGCGTATGACGCAGTTCAAGGACAAGAGCGCGAAACATGCGGACAACATAAACATGGGGCTTATGGATTATCCCGTGCTTATGGCGGCGGATATATTGTTGTTTCAGTCCGATCTGGTGCCCGTCGGCGTGGATCAAAAACAGCATCTGGAGCTGACGCGCGACATCGCGATACGCTTCAACAATCGCTACGGCGAGACTTTCAAAGTGCCCGAGGCGTACATTCCGACCGTGGGCGCAAAGATATGCTCTTTGCAGGATCCGACCGCAAAGATGTCCAAATCCGACCCCGACCCTAACGCGTACGTCTCCGTAATTGACGACGAGGCGACGATTGTGCGCAAGTTCAAGCGCGCCGTCACGGACAGCGGCAACGAGATCGTCGTGCGCGAGGATAAGCCCGGGGTGAGCAACCTCATCAACATCTATGCCGCGATAGAGGGCAAGTCGCCTGCGGATGTGGAAAAAGAGTTTGCGGGACAGGGATACGGCGCTTTCAAAATAGCGGTGGGCGAGGCGGTCGCCGCGGCTTTCGAGCCTATACGTCGCGAGTATGCAAGATATATCGCGGACAAGGCGTATCTCGCCTCCGTCGCTAAAGACGGCGCGGACAAGGCGGCATACCTCGCCGAAAAGACTTTGCGCAAGGTCAAAAAGAGGGTGGGGCTTATCTCGTTTTGAGCCTTTCATACTCATTTAATAAAAAGGGCGCATAATAAAGGATATGTTTGGATACGTTATACCTGACAAAAACAATATGTACATCAAGGACTTTAACGTCTTTCAGGCATTCTATTGCGGGCTGTGCAGGGCGCTCGGAAAGACAGGCTCGCAACCTACGAGGCTTTGCACCAACTATGACGTGACATTTTACAGCGTGCTCCTTCACAGCCTCATGGGGCAGGAAGTCACATTCGAGCGCAAGATGTGCGTCTACAACGGCAAGCGCAAAGTGTCCGTCGCCGTCGACGAGCTGAGTCGCAAGATGGCGGACCTCGCCGTGTTGCTTGTTTATTACAACTTGGACGACGACGTGCACGACGGCAAGGCGTCCCGCGCGCCCCTCATGTGGAGGCTTGCCATAAGGAAGAAAAAGGCGGCAAGTCGCATGCCGAAGATAGACGAGATGATGAAGGAGAGATTTGCCGCATTGAGAGCGCTCGAGGCGGAAAATTGCGACAGCATTGACGCTACTGCGGATACGTTTGCCTCGCTCATGCGGGACATCACGCGCGAGTTTATGGAGACGGACGACAACATCGACACCTTCACCTACAACCTCGGGAGAATGGTTTACATCATGGACGCAGTGGACGACGTGGAAAAGGACTTCAAAAAGAAGAGATACAATCCGCTCATCGCAAGTTTGGGCGGGTGCCAAACAAAACAGGAGTTTTTGACGAAAAACAGGGAGGAGCTTGAGTTTTTGCTCGGCTCCACCTACAACAAACTTGTAGGCAGTTACAACCTCATGGAAATAAGACTTTACGAGGGAGTGCTGAGCAACACGGTGTATCTTGGGATACGCATGCAAATGGACAGATTGCTTAAAGGAGAAGAAAAATGCCAAATGACCCGTTTGTGATCTTGGGGATCGACAGGAATGCCACTCAGAGCGAGATAGAGGAGGCGTACAATTCAAAGAAAGAGGAGCTTAAGTCTCACCTCTTCGACGAGGGCGAGAGCGGCGCGGAAGCGGCAAGACAGCTGGAGCTTCTCGAGGGCGCATATCACGACGCCATGGAAGCCACGCATGAAAATGCGGAAGTTTCGGGGGACGGAGAGTCCAACTACGACGCTGTCAAGCAGGCGATACGCGACAAGAACGTTGAGCTGGCGCAGAGAGAGCTTGACAAAATATCCTATCGCGGACCCGAATGGCACTATATGCAGTCCATAGTTTTCTATGAGAAAAATTGGCTGGGCGACAGTCGCAAACAGCTTGAGATCGCGCTTCAGATGGAGCCGAGCAATGCGAAATATCAAAGGGCGCTCGACAACCTCAAAAAGAAGATGGACGGCTCCCGCCCCTATGACAGGGAAGGCTCGGGAGGAGTTTACGGTTCCGCTTCTAATCCTCAACAGCCGCAGACAAACAGGAGCTATTCACAAGGTCCCGCGGACGCTACGGACAGCTGTTGCGCCGCATGTCAAGCGCTTTGGTGCGCGGACTGCTGTTGCGAATGCATGGGCGGAGACCTCATCCGCTGTTGCTGAAATTTTAGGCTGAAAGTATTGTAAAATATTGAGATTTTTATAATACTTTTCTCAAAATCGCCGCCATTTAAAATACTTTGCCAAAAAATTGCGCGACGCAGACCGCGTTGACGATGGCAAAGGGCGCGGGGAATATAGTGCAAATATGAAAAAGATCGACCGTTCGGACATGATATACTCGCTTGCGCTTGCAGGCATATCGGCGGCACTTGCGATAATTTTTGTGACGCTCGGAGTGTACGTCCGCTTCACTACGGTCGCCTTTTTTATTGCCGCGGGGCTTAGCATAATGATCCCGCTTTCAAAGCGTTATTGGTTTTCAAGCGTGGCGGCGCTTGTCGTTTCGGGCGTGGCGAGCTTTTTTATCGCGGGGTCCGACGTGACCGTCATCGCGGGATATATCGTCTATTTCGGACCTATGGCGCTCATCTCGGGGACTATGTACAACCTGCATGTCAAGTGGTATATTCAACTGCCTATAAAGCTTTTATACATCAACGGCGCGCTCGCGCTTTTGTATTATGTGCTGGGCACCATCGTCGTGGACGCTTCGATTATGGAAATATTGCCTTATTATGCGATCGCGATCATCGGCTCCGTCCTGCTGTTGGCGGTGGACGTCATACTTGTGTTCATCTATTCCAAACTCGGAGTGATCGTGAGCAAGGTGCTCAGGGGCAGGAAGAAAAACAGCCCCGAAAAGTCCGCTCCCGCCTCTGACGACGAGGACCCCTTCGAAGAAGAACTCCTCGAACAGGATATCTATCCGAAGGAAACAGAGGAAGAAGAGAAAGAAGAAGAGAATAAAGATGGCAATGATGCTGTTTGAAAATGAGATAGGTCATGTTTCGCAATAGGGGATTTCTCGACTACGCTCGAAATGACAAGTAAAATAAACAAGCGTTCTCGGACAATGCGTAACGTAAATGTCAAGCGCTCACACAGGAGGTTGGCACTTGCAAACAATCAAAAACGCGAGCGACGGCAAGTATTTGCCTAGCTCGCGTTTTTAGTTTGGGGTGCATGGGTTGAAACCCCTTGTCGGAGGTGCGGGGGGGGCGTAGCCCACAGGGGTCCTTGTAGGGCTGTCCCCAAACCGCATAAATTCCTCACAAATTCAAAAAATTCACGCCGGCAAGCAAAACGTCCTCTATTTTAGGGCTTTTTATGGAATAGTAAATGATTTTGCCTTCCCGTCTTTGCTGTACTATGTCGGCGGCGCGCAAAAGTCGAAGTTGGTGCGAACAGGTGGTTTGATTGAGTTTCAATATGCGACTTAGGTCGCTGACGCACAGCTCGGATATGGAGAGCGCGCAGATGATTTTTGCTCTTGTGACGTCACTGCAAGCGGAGAAAAATTCCGCGAGCGAGTACAGCGTCGCATTGTTGGGCAAAAAGTTTTTTACGGTCGCTTCGGTCTCGTCGTCTATCAATTTTTCCATACTTCGATGATATCTCATATGAACATAAAAAGAGTGGAAGCATTTGTCGCCACATGTGCGTATATGAGTTTTCTTGTCATATGCGGATATGTTCACAGGGCGAGGCTTGCGGGCATATACTGTTGCGCACAGGAGGGGAAGATGTTTGACGACAATTGGTATTTGTTTTTGCTTATAGTCATGCTCGCGTTTTTCGCGGACGGCAACATCTCGGACAGGGAGGCGACGGTGATGCTTGCCATACTTTTCGCGCTCACGCTCACAAACAACTTAAACTCGGACGCCACGACGACGGGCTGTTTCTGCAATAAGTAGCACGCAAATACGCAATACATTGTTTGAGCGGGGTCATACGCGATACTTGCCAACGTCTAAGCTTTGGGGTATAATATATGCATGATAGATTTCAAGGCGAAACTCAAGGACGTGCCCGAAGACCCCGGCGTATACCTCATGATGGACGAGACGGGGGAGATCATCTACGTCGGCAAAGCGAAGAACCTCAAAAACAGATTGAGGTCCTATTTTGTAAATCTTGCGACGCGCGCGGCAAAGGTCATGGCTATGTTGGAGCACGTGGCGGATTTTCGCTATATCATCTGCGCGAGCGAGGTGGACGCGCTGCTCACAGAAAACAACCTCATAAAAAAGTACAGCCCGCGCTACAATATTCTGCTAAAGGACGACAAGGCGTACCCGTTTTTGCGCATAGACATGAAGCAGGACTTCCCGCGTATCGAGCTTGTCAGAAAGCTGAAAAACGACGGCGCGAGATATTTCGGTCCCTACATGCAATCCGTCAACATCAAGGATATTTTCGACCTCATACACACGGCGTTCAAGGTGCGTGAGTGCAAAAGGGACCTCTCAAAACCCTCGCGACCCTGCCTCAACGCGCACCTCGGCAGATGCCTTGCGCCGTGCTCGGGCAAGGTGACAAGCGAGGAATATAAGGCGGAGATAAAAAAGGTGATAGACTTCCTGCGCGGAAACGACAGGGAGGTGGAGCGCGTCCTCAAGGAGCGCATGCTCGCCTTTGCCGAAGAGGAGAATTTCGAGGTCGCTCTTTCCTACAAAAACAAGCTTAAGGCTCTCGATAAAATAGTGCGCAAGCAGGTGAGCGCGCTTCCAAAGGATTTCGATCTGGACATCTTCGCATTTGAGAGCAACGGAATTATAAGCGCGATAAACATGCTTGTCGTGCGCGGCGGCAAGCTTGTGGGCGGAGACAATTTCGTCGCGGACGCGGCGGACGACGACATCGCGTCCTACATCTATCAATATTACAAAAACAACGCGCCCCTCTGCGACGAGATCGTGACGGACGGCGTCGAGGATATGCGCTCGCTCGAGCAGGCGGTGTGCGCTCTTTGTTCGCATACAGTGCGCGTGGTGGAGCCGAAGCAGGGCGTACGCAAGCAACTTTTGGAGCTTGCCCACTCCAACGCCTACGACGCAATGACTAAGCACGGCACGCAGGACGAGAGGCACGAGCTTCGCACTTCGGGCGCGGTGAAACAGCTCAAGGAACTTTTGGGTCTGCACACCTTGCCAAACAGGATAGAGGCGTACGATATATCCCACATCTCGGGCACGGACAAGGTCGCAAGTATGGTCGTGTTCGAGGGCGGCGAGCCGAAAAAGAGCCACTACCGCAAGTTCAAGATAAAGACCGTCGAGGGCAACAACGACTTTGCCTGCATGCGCGAGGTGCTGACGAGGCGGCTTAACGAGCTTGCGACAAGCGAGGACGAAAGTTTTTCCACCGTCCCCGACCTTTTGCTCATAGACGGAGGCAAGGGACAGCTTGCCTACGCGAAAGAGGCGCAGGCGCTCACGGGCAGGCAAGATATCGAGATATTGTCCCTCGCCAAACGCGAGGAAGAGGTGTTTTTGGGCAGCGCTCCCACCGAGGCGGTCATTTTGCCGAAGGACAGCGTCGCGCTACAACTTTTACAGCGCGTGAGAGACGAGGCGCATAGATTTGCGATAACTTTCCACCGCAATCTGAGAAGCAAACATATGAGCGAAAGCGTATTGAGAAATATTCCGGGCATAGGACCCAAAACTTGCGCGAAATTGCTCAAAGCCTTCGGCAGTGCGGAGCAGATCAAGCATCGCACTCCCGAGGAGCTTGCCGCCATAGACGGCATATCCCTCAAAAAAGCGGAGGAAATCCTTAAAGCTTTGGGCGCGGACTCCGCTACCGACCCATCCGACATCGAAGCGGGTTTCATTGACGAATTCGCCGACCCGAACGATCCCGACGACGGGGAGGAGTAATTATAATATTTTTTTGTAAAAGCGCAGGTCTTTTTGTTTAAGTGCGCTCGGATATGTTTGCGTTGATTACTCGTACAAGCTAATCTTAAAAATCGTTTTAATTTTTCAAGTGATACAATTTGCACGAATAGAATATACTTTTCTGTGCTAAATAACGATATTTCAAGGTGGTGCGGGGCGAGAGAACTTACGACGTTTGGGGGCGGCGGCAGGGCGCTCGTATTTTTCCCGCGAAGCGGTGAAGAGTTTTCGGAAGTTATGTCCCATTTGGAGCGCGAGGGACGGCGTCCGTACATTTTGGGCGGCGGCTCCAACACCGTGCTCGCGGACGGCGAACTTAATACCCCCATTGTATGTACAAAACATATGCGAGGACTGACATTTGAGGGCAGTGTCGCGCACTTCGAGGCGGGCGTCACGGTGGCGGGGCTTATGCGCGAAGCGAGGGCGCGGAGCTTAGGCGGGCTTGAATTCCTCGAAGGCGTACCCGCGACGTTGGGCGGGGCGCTAAGGATGAACGCGGGCGCGTTCGGCTGTCAGATGTCCGACTTTGCGATAAGCGTCGAAGTATTGTCAAAAAGCGCGGACGTGTGGACAATAGAAAGACGTATTCCGCAATTCGCCTACAGGCGGGGAGAGCAGGGAGTTATTTTGGGCGGATCGCTCAAACTTTTGCCCATGAGTTCGGAGGACAGTTTGTCGCTCAGGGCGGAGTTTTTGGCGCGGCGGCGAGCAAAGCAACCCGGACAGCCCTCCTGCGGAAGCGTATTTAAAAACGTCATAATGAGAGAGGAAGAGACGTATATGCGCGGTCTAACAGCTTTTGCAACGCCTGTCGCGGACAGCCCCATAAACGAAAGCAGTATGGGAAAGTCGGTCACGGACGGCAAAAAAAATGAAAGCAGCATTGAAAATGCGGTCGCGGACAGTCCCAAAAGTGCCATGTGTGTTGAAAAAACTGTGGTCTTGCCCGCGGGCAGACTTATCGACGCGTGCGGACTCAAAGGCGTGCGAAAGGGCGGCGCGATGATATCCGACCTCCACGCGAATTTCATTGTCAACCTCGGCGGCGCGACTGCGGGGGACTTTCTCTCGCTTGCGGATCTCGCCGAGCAAGCGGTATACGAAAAATTTTCCATACGTCTCGCTCGTGAATTTGTGTTGTTAAAGTAATTAGCTGTCCTAGCGTTTTTCCAATGATTTCAACGCCTTAGAAAAATGCAATCTTGTATTGCGAACTCAAATTATAGATGTTATAATAACCTATAAGCGTTTCTTGCGATTTGGGAGCGCGGGCAGGGAGAAGCCGAGGAATGAAATTCGACAGCGATTTTCACATGCATACGACTGCGAGCGACGGGCACTGTACCGTGGCGGAGCTTGTATGCGCGGCAAAGGAGCGCGGGCTTAAGCGTATCGCGGTCACGGACCACAGCTTTTCCAGCATAATGTGTCACCAGACGCTTGAGAAATTCGAGGCACAGCGCGCCGAAATAGACGCTCAAGAGGGCGTTGAGGCGCTTCAGGGCATAGAGGCGAACATAATTTCCGAGGACGGCGAACTTGACGTCCCCGACGAAGTGATAAGGCGCGCGGACGTGCTTATCGCGGGCTTTCACAGGTTTGTGACGCTGATGTTTGAAAGCGAGTCCCGCAGGTTTCTGCTTGTAAACGGATTTGCAAGCGAGAGGGCGCGGCAAAAGTTGTACGACGTCAACACGTCCGCCTATCTCAAGATGATAGAGAGATATCCCGTCGACATAATCGCGCACATAGGGCACCGCTGTCCCGCGGACTTTGTGAAGATCGCCGAGGCGTGCGCCGCAAACGACGTCTACATCGAGTTCAACGAGAAGCATATCCTCGACACGCGCGGGCTTGACGAGAGCATAGACGACATCGTCGCGACTGGCGTAAAGTTTACGGTGGGGAGCGACGCGCACAGGGCGAACAGAGTGGGGAAATTCGACAACGTGGCGACGTTTATAAAAAAGCACGACATACCTTTGGACAGGGTGTACGGAATTGACGGCAACGTCCCCACATTCAAGGACAGATCGGGGTGGAAGAGATGAGTTTCAAAGATACCGTAAGGCGAGAGATACTCGACGTTTTGCCGAGCGAGATATGTTGCGAGAAGGCGTTTTTGTCCGCCGTAGCGCGCACTCGAGGAAGCATAGAGCTTTCGCGCGGGAGGCTGAACCTCGCCATATCGCTGGAGGACGCGGATCGCGCGCTTGCTATTGTAGGATTGATAAAGGATCTCTATCCCACGGATGTAGAGATCATTCCCGACAGAAAAAAGGGCGGAGCGACGGTGAGAATGGCAAGCGGATTCAGCAAACAGGCGCTCATCGAACTTGAGCTTATGCGCGGAGACGAGAGCGGGCTTGAGGGCTTCATCGAGGGCGTCCCGCAGGATCTGCTTAGAAAGGAGTGTTGCCGACTTGCCTATTTCAAAGGGCTTATGCTCACATCGGGAAGCGTGTACGTCCCCGACGGCGGCAGGAGCGGATATCACTTCGAGCTTCAATTTGACGACGAGGTTTTGGCGGACGATGTAATGGAGCTGCTCAGCGACATGCGCATAAACACCCGCGCGAGCGATCGCGGCGAAAAGCGCCTGCTTTACGTCAAGGATAAGGACGAGATACTCGACATTCTGATAAAACTCGGGTTGAACGACAGCGCGCTCACGCTGAAGGGCATAATCGACGACAGGGAGAGCGCCAACGACTTCAACCGCTCCATAATCTGCGAGACCGCAAACTACGACAAGACGGTCACGGCTTCGGCAAAGCAAATTTTGGCGATCGCAAGGCTGAAAAGCGCGGACGGAGCATTTGACGCATTGAGCCCCGCGCTGAAGCAGACGGCGGACGCGAGGGTACAGTATCCCGAAGCCACATTGAGCGAGCTTGCGCAAATACTCGGGGTGAGCAAGAGCTGTCTCAACCATAGGCTCAGAAAACTTGTGGAGCTTGCTCACGAGTGCGAGGACGACGATTGAGGACGCGGGAAGCGGATAGGGACGGGACGAAAGCAGGAGTTTCGCCGAAAGCTCCTGCGATAATCGAGAGAAATATTTGAGGGAAAGACATACGAGGCAAGCGCTTCAAAATATAAGGGAAACGATGACCGCTTTTGAGTGGCGGTCGGGCGCAAGGCGCGCCTTGAAGATGAGGAAATAAGATGACGGATTTTGTACATTTGCATTTACACACGGAGTACAGTTTGCTTGACGGCGCGGTAAGGCTCGTCCAACAGGTGCCCGATCCCGACGCTCGCGACGAGAACGACCCGACTAAGCGCGACCCCGACAAGACAAAGACTGTCTATCCGCTTGCCGAGGCGCTAAAGGCGCGCGGCATGGACGCAGTCGCAATTACGGATCATGGCAACATGTACGGCGCGCACACCTTTGTCGCGACGATGAAGAAGGCGGGGATAAAACCCATCATAGGGCAGGAATTTTACGTCGCCGAGGATATGTACGTCAAGACGGCGGAGGTGATGAAGGAAAGGTATCACCTCATTTTGCTTGCAAAAAACGAAATAGGCTACAAAAATTTGATGTATCTGAGTTCGCTCGCCTTTACGGACGGATTTTACGTGCGCCCGCGCATAGACCTACAGCATATCGAGGGACACAGCGAGGGCATAATTTGCCTGTCCGCGTGTCTTGCGGGCAAGATACCGCGGCTTTTGTTGCAGGGCAGATATGAGGAAGCAAAGGCATACGCCATACGCATGCGCGACCTCTTCGACGAGGGCGATTTTTACATCGAACTTCAGGACCACGGCATGGAAGAGGACAAAATTGTGCTCAACCCGCTCGTACGTATCGCGCGCGAGATAGGCGTAAAAGTCGTCGCCACAAACGACGTGCACTACATCGAAAAGCAGGACGCGGACATGCAGGACACGATGATGTGCATCACTTTGGGGTGCAAAAAGTCGGACGACAAGGAAAGCTCCGCTCGCTTCGGCGAAGAAGAGTACTACCTCAAGACGGGCGACGAGATGGCGGAGCTTTTCAAGTGGTGTCCCGAGGCTATCGCCACGACGCGCGAGATCGCGGACAAGGTGGACGGGGACTATTTCATACTCAAACACAAGTCCATAATCCCTACTTACACCAACGACGAGATGGGGGACAGAAACGAGGAACAGTATCTGCACGACCTCGCGTGGGAAGGCGCGGCGCGCAAGTACGGCGAGATCACGGACGAGATAAAAGACAGGCTCGAGTACGAGTTGGGAGTCATACATCGTTGCGGTTTTGACGGCTATTTCCTCATAGTTTGGGACTATGTGCATGCGGCGCAGGTCATGGGAATTCCCGTGGGGCCGGGCAGAGGAAGCGGTTGCGGAAGTATAGTCGCATACTCTATAGGCATCACGGACATCGACCCGCTAAGGTATGAACTTCTCTTCGAGCGTTTCTTGAGCGAGGAGCGCGTCAGTATGCCCGACTTCGACGTCGATTTTTGCTACGTCAGGCGACAGGAAGTCATAGACTATTGCATAAAGAAGTACGGCGCGGACAGGGTGTCGCAGATAATCGCGTACTCCACGATGAGCGCAAAGGCTGTCGTGAAGGACGTCGCGCGCGTTATGGACGTGCCCTACAACGAGGCGGCGGCGTGGGTCAAAGAAATACCCGTAGGCAAGGTGCTGTTGACGCAGGTGCTCACAGAAGGTTCCGCCTGCTACAGCGAGGATTTCAGAAAAATTTACGACGCGGGCGGCATGGCGAAAGAGGTCATAGATATGGCGATAAAGCTCGAGGGCATGCCCAGACAGACCTCCATGCACGCGGCGGGCGTCGTCATTTGCAAGGAGCCTATAATCAACTACTGCGCGCTCTCGCGCAACGGTCCCGTCGTCACGACGCAGTTCGACAAGAACATTGTGGAGGCTTTGGGACTTCTGAAGATGGACTTTTTGGGGCTTAAGACGCTCACGGATATAGACGAGGCGCTCAAGCTCATCAAGAAGGACAAGGGCATATCGCTGGACTTTCACAAACTCGGCTATGAGGACCCCAAAGTTTTCGAGCTTATATCTTCGGGAGATTGCGAGGCGGTGTTCCAGCTTGAATCGGGAGGCATGAAACGTTTTATGGCGCAACTTCAGCCCGACTGCCTCGAGGACGTCATAGCGGGCATATCCATGTTCCGTCCCGGCCCCATGCAATTCATAGACAAATTCGTCGAGGGCAAGCATCACCCCGAGACGGTCACCTATCTGCACCCTCAGCTCAAGAGCATACTCGAAAAAACTTACGGCTGTATCGTGTATCAGGAGCAGGTCATGCAGATCGCGCAAAAGTTGTGCGGCTACTCTTTCGGAGGCGCGGACATACTTCGTCGCGCGGTGTCAAAAAAGAAGTTGCACGTCCTCGAGGAACAGCGCAAAATATTCCTGCACGGAGGCGTGCTCGAAGACGATAAGACAAAAAAGCAGATACCGGGCGCTGTCGCAAACGGCATAAGCGAGGACATCGCAAACGAGCTTTTCGACCAGATCTTGAAATTCGCCTCGTACGCTTTCAACAAGTCGCACGCGGCGGCGTACACCTATCTGACCTATCAAACGGCATATCTGAAGCTGTATTATCCCGTGCACTTCATCGTGGCTGTCGTCAACAACCGCATAACCAACGCGGATGAGGTCAGACACTATATGAACTATCTTCACCGCACGGGCGTCAAAGTGCTCCCGCCCGACATAAACCGCTCCGAAAAGCTGTTCTCCATTGACGGCGACGACGTGCGCTACGGACTTATGGGCATAAAAAACGTGGGCGAGCAGGCTATGGAATACATTCTCAACGAGCGCGAACGGGGCGGGGAATTCAAGGATATACGCGACCTTCTCACCCGCTGTAACGGCCAGATAAACAAGCGCATGCTCGAGAGCCTCATAAAAGGCGGCGCGCTGGACTGCTTCGGCAAGACGAGGGCTACGCTTATGGCGTCCTACGAGCGCATAATGGACACCGTCGCCGTGGATATGAAGCACAAGTCGTCGGGACAGTTGTCTCTCTTCGACGACCTCATCGAGGACGACGAGATACCCTATCAGGAGGTCAAAGAATACGGCAAAGCGCAACGCCTCTCCTTTGAAAAAGAGGTGCTGGGCATGTACATCTCGGGGCATCCGCTCGACGACTATCACGACGACAACAACGAGTTCGACTTCGACGCGGGCATGCTGTACATCGAGCAAGCGGACGAGGACGGCAACGTCGATATGGCCGTAGATGAGAGTCTGAACGGGAAAAACGTCACTTTCGGCTGCATAGTCGCGTCATACGAGCGCAAACTCACCAAAAAACAGCAGAAGTTTGCCATAGGCAGGTTTGAAGATATGATGGGGTCCATCGCTTTCAGTATGTACTCTCGCACATATGAGAAATACGGGTATTTGCTGGACGCGGATCGCCCCATAAAGGTGCGCGGCAAGATCGACTTGAGCGATGAGAGCGAGCCGAAGATCGCGGTGGAAAGCGTGTCGCTTTGGCAGGACGGTAACGGCGCGGAGCGCGAGGAGAAAAAGTCGGACAAGCCCGAGGGCACGCTGTATGTGCTCATAGAAAACGCGGCGCAAAAGGAAATGGTGCGCGAAGTATTGGCGCTCTATCCGGGAGGCACTCCCTGCCACGCGCAGATAAAGCAGACGGGCAAGATGCTCGCATTCCCCGAGACCGTAAACGTCAACGACGAGCTTATCATGAGGCTGGGAGAGCTTTTGGGCGTCGGCAGAGTGAAATACGTCAACAAAAACTGAGTCGGCGAAGCGGAAATTCGGAAATACTTCCGCAAAACGCGGTATGTTTTGCGGCGAGATGACAGAATATATTTTTGGGAGGCATAAAAATGGCAATTCCTTCAAAAAGCAAAAAACTTGCAGTATTGACTTCGGGCGGAGACGCGTCGGGCATGAACGCTTGCATCCGCACCGTCGTGCGTTACGGGCTGTACCTCGGCTATGATATGTACGGCGTGCGCCACGGCTATTCGGGGCTGGTCAACAACGAGATAATCCCCATGCCGTACAGTTCGGTCTCGAATTGCGTGCATGCGGGCGGCACTATCTTGCGCTCCTCGCGCTGTCCCGAGTTCAAGGACCTCGACGTCATGAAAAAGGCGGTGAACAACCTTCTCGACAAGGGCATCGAAAACCTCATCGTCATAGGCGGCGACGGCTCTTTCCGCGGAGTGCAGGATATGCACGTCAACACCGACCTTAAGGTCATCGGAATTCCGGGCACCATAGACAACGATATGGGCTACACGGATTTCACGATAGGTTTCGACACCGCTTGCAACACCGTCATCGACGCCATTTTAAAGTTGCGCGATACGATAACCTCGCACGACCGCATAATGATCCTCGAGGTCATGGGCAGGATGAGCGGCAACATCGCGCTCAACTCCGCGGTCGCGGGCGGCGCCGAGTACGTCATCGTCCCCGAAGCGCCCGCAGATGTGGACGAGATCGCAAAGAGCGTCAAACGCGGCTTTGACAAGGGCAAGACGTCCACGATAATCTTGCTCGCCGAAGGGCAAAACCACCTTAAGGACGCGCTTCTCGAAAAAGTCGCCGCGGAAACGGGACGCAGAGTAAACCATATGGCGCTCGGCTATATGCAACGCGGAGGCAATCCCACGATGTCCGACCGCGTGCTCGCGGCGCGTATGGCACAGCGCGCCGTCGACCTCATCGAGTGCGGACAGTCGGGACGCGTCGTCGGAGTGCGCGGCGGCGACATCTATGACACCACCGTCATCGAAGCCCTCCGCCTCCCCAAAGAGTTCGACCAAAAGCTGTATGACCTTGCTATTGTCATAAGTAAATAATTTTACATGTAGGGGGGGGGGTACTCGCGCTTCATGCGCTCTATACGGGGCTTCTCGCCCCGCGCCCTCGGCAAAGGGCGATTTGCCCTTTGCAAACCCATATCGAAAATACGCGAGCGACGGAAAAATATTCCGTCGCTCGCATCTTTTTACTTGGGGTGCATGGGTCTAAGACCCTTGCCGAGGCGTGGGCGAGAAGCCCACGTAAATTTTATTTGATCCTGCGCCAGGATTTGGGAGTGAAAATGAGCAATATGGGCAGTATTTCAAGTCTGCCGAGAAGCATATCAAAGGTGAGGACTATCTTTGCAAAGATGTTGAAGCCCGCATAGCTGCCGTAGGGACCGACTGCGCCTATGCCCGGTCCGATGTTGTTGAAGCACGCGATGACGGCGGAGAAGTTGGTCTCAAACGAGTCGCTCATGCCTCCGCCTATGGACACGAGCACGGTGGAAATGACGACGATAAAGACGTACAGGATGAGGAAACTTCTCACGTTGGTGACGGTCGCGTCGTCGAGGGCTTTGCCGTCTATTTTAAGCGCGCGCACTGAGCGGGGCGAGAGAGTGTTTCGCAAGCTGTTGAATGAGGACTTCGACAGGATTATGAGCCTTGACACCTTCAGACCGCCCGCGGTGGAACCCGCCGAGCCGCCTATGCACATCACCCCGATTAGGAGCGCTTGAGACAGTACGGGCCATTTAGCGAAGTCCCCCGTACCGAAGCCGGTGGTGGACATCACGCTCGCCACATTGAAAGAGGTGTATCTCAGCGCCTCGCCGAAGCTTGAATACGTCTTTGTAATGCAGAGGTTTGCGACGATCGCCGCGACGGTGCCGAAATAGATGAGGAGCAGACAAATAAGCTCCTCGTTTTTGAGCGCTTTGAAAACGTGCCCGATGAGGATGAAATAGTAGATGTTGAAGTTGACGGAAAACAATATCATGAAAATCGTTATCGTCATTTCGATGCCTATGCTGTTGTAGGCGAGTATTCCGCCGTTGAGCACGGAAAATCCGCCCGTGGAAGCCGTGGAAAACGCGTGACAGAAGGCGTCGAACACGGGCATACCGCATATGCAGAGTATGGCGACAAGCATGAGAGTGAGGGCGATGTATATCGCGTAGAGTATGCGCGACGTGAAGCGGAGCTTGCTGACCAGCTTGCCGAATTGCGGACCGGGGATCTCGGCCTTTGCGAGCGCGGTGGACATCTTGTCGTTGCGCGGCAGTATGGCGATGATGAAAACAAGCACGCCCATGCCGCCTATCCACTGCGTAAGAGCGCGCCAGAAGAGCAGGGAGCGCGGAATGTCCTCGACGGCGGGGATTATGCTCGAGCCCGTCGTCGTGAAGCCCGACACCGTCTCGAAAAGCGCGTCGATGTAGTTTGGTATCGCCTTAGAGACGCAGAAGGGGAGCGCGCCTATCATCGCGATGAGCATCCAGAAAAGACCGCATATCGCAAAACCGCTGGATGGGCGCAGATCGCGCTTGTCTTTGGGCGGGCGCAGGACAAGTCCCAATATGCCGAGAGCAACGCACACCGCGATCGCCACCGCAAAGCCCGTCGTCGCCGCGTTTTCATGAAAGCCCAGCGACATGAACAGAGGCACGCTCATCAGCGCGCCGATTATCAGGGCAATTTCTCCGAATACAAATACGATAAGGCGGTAGTTCATATCAATCGTTCAGAATGTCGCCGAGAGAAGCGAGTCCCTCCTCGAGAGTGACTATGATGACGTTGTCGTGAAGCTTGATGACGTCCTGTCCCGACGGGGTGATAAGCTCCCCATCGCGGATTATCCCCGCCACAAGCAATTGTTTTTTGAGATGCAGATCTTGTATGGGCACTTCGAAGCGTTCAAAGCTTTCCGTCGCCTCGAATTCCAAAATTTCCGTCGAGTCGTCTATGATGTGGAATATGCGTTTGACCGACGCAGACTCCTTGCTCTCGGTCAGGCGTACGAAGCGGATGATCTCGTCCGCGGTGGACGTCTTTGTGGATACGGCGGAGTATATTCCGCTCTTTTGCAACATGTCGTAATAGCTTAGTTGGTCTATCTTCGTGATGACTTTCGGCACTCCCATGGAGTTTGCAAACATGCTCATGATTATGTTTTGCTCGTCCATATTGCCAAGCGCGACAAAAGCGTCCGTATAGGTGATGCCCTCGTCGATCAAAATGTCGTGATCCGTGCCGTCCCCGCATATTACGTCCGTTTTTTTGAGTTTTTCTGAGAAAGCGATGCACTTTTTGCGGTTGCGCTCTATGAGTTTGATGTGGATGCCGAGCGCCTCGAGCGCTTCGCACAAATAGTATGCCGTAGTGGAGGCGCCCACGATCATGACGGACTTAGACGGCTTGTTCCAGCCGAGCTGTTTGAAAAAGGCGTAAATGTTTTTTTGCGTCGCCGTGAGGAAAAGCCTGTCCTCCGCCGCTATGACAAAATCGCCCGTCGGGATGATGGGACGCCCGCCGCGTTGAGCCGCACAGATGAGCACTTTCGCCTTGAAATTCTTTCCCAGGTTTTTGAGGGAAAGCCCTTGAAGAGGGGAGTCCTTTGGTACGCGGAACTCCACAAGTTCCACCTTGCCGCCGCTGAATTCGTTGACTTTTATTGCGGAAGGGAAGCGCAACATGCGATAAATTTCCATCGCCGCCTCGTATTGCGGATTGACCATGAGATTGAGTCCGAGGTCGCCGTCCGTCTTGAAAAGCTCCGAATATTCGGGTTTGGAAGCGCGTGCGATGGTCTTTTTTGCCCCCAACTTGCTTGCGATGATGCAACAGAGTATGTTCAACTCGTCGTCCGAAGTCGCCGCGATAAGCAGATCCGCCGAGTTTACGTTTGCCTCTTTGAGCACGTCCGAGCTTGCGCCGTTGCCGATGACGCCCTTGACGTCGTATGCGTTGACGGCGTCCTCGACTTTCACCGAATTGAGGTCCACAACGACAATGTTGTGCTCCTCGCTTGAAAGCTCTTCCATTATAGTACTGCCGACAGCGCCCAATCCTACTATGATAATGTCCATGTTTCCCCTAAAACTTATATTGTTACTCTTTTATTATAAGAAAGTCCCTCTACTATGCCAAAGCATTATATCACCCTTTTGTTATTTATACAATCAAAAACGGTCAAAAACGCCAAAATATCGTAAAATGCCAAAAAGTTTCGTAAATTGACCTCTGCCCGAGTTTTGCGTTAAGCTCGGACAGAGGTTGTACAATCGCTCGGACAGGGGGATTTCTCACTTTACCACGCAAAATCACTGCGTAATTTTGCGGGGACCCCCGTATCGATCGAAATGACATTATATATAACCTATCATGTTGCGCGGAACGGGGTCCCGGCAAAAATATTAAATGTTTTTGTGGGGTAAGGAGTCTAAACATCCCCTTGTCTTATGCTGTCATGTTGAGCGGAGTCGAAACATCCCCCGGTTTTAGAATAAAAACTCTCGGACATTGTCAACGTCAATAACAAGCTTTCACGCGGGAGTTTCGACACATGCATACCATTAAAAACGCGCAAACTAGCAACGAAAAGTTGCGACGTTTGCGCGTTTTTAGCTTGGAGTGCAGGGGACGAAGTCCCTTGCCGGGGTGCGGGGCAGAGCCTCGCATAGGCTCCCTTGCCGGGGTGTGGGCGAGTAGCCCACATAGAGCGGCGAGTAGCCCCGCAAAGGGTTCACCAATCCTCGCGGTGCGAGATCTTCACATCGTCGTAAAGCTCGAAATATTTTTGTTTGTAGCGTTCGGTCTCCTGTCTTGCGCGTTTAAGAGCCTCGCGCGCTTGCTTCCTTGCCGCTGTATCCGCCTCGGACGCCTCTTCTTCGACGACAGGGGTCAAACGCTTTTTTTCATAATCCATATTTTTGTCCTCTCATATGCAAAATCGAGCATACGTCGTGAGTTTTGTCGCTTCTCATACAAGTATAATGCGCGACGCGAATTTTTTGCAAAATACATTACATCTTGCAAGATCCGCGCGTTTGACGGGGCTTGCGGCGTGCTTTGAGCGTCAAAACGCGATATGCTCCACGCCTTCTTTTTGGGAGTAGCGGTAGACGACGAATTTGCTTCCTATTGCGCCCACGGGTTCCGCGCCCGTAAGCGAGCACAGCTCCTCCATAGCGTCCTTTGCCGAAACGTCCGCGTTTTTCAGCACGGCGATCTTGATAAGCTCGTGCACGTCGAGGGCAGTGCAAACGTCGCGCACGAAATTTTCGTTCATGCCGTTTTTTCCGACGTGGAATATGGGCGTCAAATTTTGCGCTATGCCGCGTAAGCGGGCGCGCTGAGAACTTGTAAGCATAATTTTTTCTCCTTCGATCTCGAAGCGAGGCGATTTTGCGCGTCGAGATTTTTTGACATGCTGTTAGAAATTATCCCTTATAGCATAAGCTTTTTCGCCTCGTTTGTCAAATATAACGCGCATATACGCGTTAGCTCTTGACAGGCGGCGCTTTGGAATATAAGATTTTTATTATGATAACTGTTTGCGACTTGACAAAAATCTACAAGGATAAGAAGTTGAGCGTTACCGCGCTCGACGGTGTGAGTTTTACGCTTCCCGACAGGGGCATGGTGTTTATCGTGGGCAAGAGCGGAAGCGGAAAGTCCACGCTTTTAAACCTGCTCGGCGGGCTGGACGAGGCGACAGAGGGCGCCGTCTCCGTGGACGGGCTGGAATTTTCCGAGATGAGAAGCGAGAAAAGTTTTGACGGCTACAGGGCGGACTATCTCGGATTTGTTTTTCAAGATTTCCATTTGATAGACAAACTCACGGTGGCGCAAAACGTCGGATTCGCGCTCGACCTCAAAGGGGAGGCGAATGACGCTCTCGTGAGCGAAACGCTTCGGAAAGTAGGGCTCGAAGGCTATGAAAAGCGCTATCCCGCCGAGATGAGCGGGGGACAGCAACAGCGCGTCGCAATAGCGAGGGCGATAATCAAGGACCCGCGCCTCATACTCGCGGACGAACCCACGGGAAATTTGGACAGCGTGACTTCGAAGCAGATACTCAACCTCTTGAAGGAACTTGCAAAGGACAGGCTTGTAGTCGTCGTCTCGCACAGCATGGACGCGGCAAATGCCTATGCGGACAGGATAATCGAGCTTGGCGAGGGCAGAATCGTGCGCGACGTCACGCGGACGGACGACGAGGGGCAACCTTTGATAGAGGGGAATGTCGTCACTCTGCCCGACGGCAGGCTGGACGACGAGCAACTTAGGCTTGTCAACGACGCCGTAAAGCGCGGAAACGCGACGATAAAGAGGCGGCGCGAACGTTTCGAGCCTACGCCCGCGACTACGCTTTCGAAAGCGGAGGAAAACCGCGCCGCGAATATGAAAAAGCCGCATATGTCCCTTAAAGGGACCGCGCGGCTGAGTTTTAGATTTTTGAGCGTGCCCTCCCTCATCGTAGCGGTGCTTGTGACGGCGCTCACCGTTATGATGTTTGCGGTCTGCCTTGAGATGTACATGTTTGACGGCGCCGCAATTTTCAGCGATAACGCATTGAGCACGAACGGAGTCACGGTATTGCAAAAGGATATGACGGCGTCTGGCGCTTTCGACAGCCTTGCTCTCAACAAAATATATCGCGTGCAGGACGGCGATGAGGACGCTTTCAGAGCGTTGGGCTACGAGGGAAACATTTTCAAACTGTACAATATGGCTGTAACAAACGGCGGCGAGCTGTACAGCGGCATGTTAAAGGGCGAGATGAAAAGACAGGACAAACTGTACGAAAGCATATATGCGGACGAAATGCTCGGCGTGCTCGTCACGGATATTGACTTTTTGGAAAGGCAGTTCGGCGAGATAGAGGTGCTTGCGGGCAAGCTTGACGACAAACCGTACGGCATAATCATCACGGACTATTTTGCGGACGGCATTTTGAAAGCAAATCCCACTCTCGTCACGGCGGACGGCTACGGCGCTCTGCTCGGCATAGACAAATCGGAATATAACAACAAATATTATATCAACGCTGTCATAAAGACGGATTACAAACAGAGGCATGCAAAACTTTTTGACATGTACAACAATGCGCTCTCGGACGGACTGATGTCTGAAAGGGACAAGACGGCGCTTGCGACTTCGGATGAGTACGCCGAGTTTTTGACGGACGCGCAGACGAGGCTGAATATCGCGTATTCCATAGAAGAAAATTATATCGAAGCGACAAAACAAAAACCCTATGAGGCGAGAAGCATCGCATACATTTTCAACGCGAACATCTTTGATGAGAACGGCTCGCCGCTCATGGACGCTTTTCAAGGCGGGGCGTCTGTAGGAAGTTCTCACGAGGGTATGCCGCACCTCAACAAGGGCGAGGCGTATTTGTCGCGCAATTTTTACAATCAACTTTTCGGCACGCACATCACAAGCGAAGACTATTCTCAGTTTGAGCCTCGCACTATCACGATCGTGGACTACGAGCCTTCGGACATCTTCAAGCAAGATCCGATATCGCAACTCACGCTGAATGTCAAGGGGACGTGGGGCGAGTACGGATTTATGTATGTCGGCGACGATGATTTCGAATATCTGCGCGAAAGGGACGTGTTTGCCTATTCGCTCGTGTTCGATTCCGCAAACGGCATAGAGAATGTGCTCGACCGCGCCTCATCTCTCGGCTATGTGCCAAACGCGGGCGTGTATTCCGACCTGTTGCTCGTCGCAAGAGTGATGAAGGTGTACTCGGATCTGTTTTTGGCGCTCTCGCTCATACTGCTCGGCGTGGGTCTCGTAATGCTCATAGCCTTTGCCTTCAGAAGCGTGCGCAGTCGCGTCCATGAGATCGGCGTAATGAGGTCTCTAGGCGCAGGCTCCTCGAGCGTCGCGGGCATATTCCTTTTGCAAATGCTTTTTGCGGGCGTGGTAGTTTGCCTCGTCACCGTGATAGGGCAGGCAGGACTTATCACCGTGGTCAACGGACTTGTTACGGCGGGCCTCGCCTCGTTTATGCACAACGGGTCCTTCAAAAATATGACCTTGATACGTTTCAACGGCGCAATGATGGCGATCTCTCTCGCCGCCGTCGTAGCCATAACGACGCTTTCGGTCGTCATCCCGCTCATCAAACTAAGCCGCATAAAACCCATGCAGATCCTGCGGAAAAAGGACTGACGGCACGCGTTGAGAAGTCGCACGGACAAAGCGGACGGAGGGCATAGAACGCTCGGATAAGGAGATTCCTCACTTTACCCCGCAAAAATATGAAATGTTTTTTGGGGTAAGGAGTCGAAGCATCCCCTTGTCTTATGCTGTCATGTTGAGCGTAGTCGAAACATCCCCCGATTTTAGAATAAAAACTCTCGGACAATGCAAACGTAAGTATAATGCTCTCGCGTGGGAGTTTTGGGCATTGCATACAATCAAAAAGCGCGCGAACTAGCGACTAAAGTCACGACGTTCGCGCGTTTTTAGCTTGGGACCCAAAGGGCAAAACGCCCTTTGCCGAGGGCGGGGCAGAGTACCGCATGAAGCGACGAAGTCCCTTGCCGAGGGTGCGGGGCGAGCAGCCCACTACAATATCAACCTAACTTACGGGGACGGAGTTTGAGGGCTTGGGCGATGAAGTAGGCGGCGAGGGCAAGCAGGACGACTCCGACTATGACGGCGATGATGATGAGCAGGGAAAGGTTGACCGCGCTTCCCGCTTTTGCGCGTTGCCACATATTGACGAGGGCGTCGTTGCGTGCGCCGAAGTCGCGCATTACGCCGAGGGACTCATTTATCTCTGGATAGCGACCGATGTCGTCGAAATACTCGTCGATGTCATACTCCTGCTCCTCGATGTAGGCGCGCACGGCGGCGTCTGAGGAAAGCAGGTTCTTTGCGACGGCGCAAGTGTAGCCTATCTCTATCGAGTTGCGAATGGCGCTTTGAGGACGGCACATATAGTCGATGAACATCATTGCCGCAAGCGAGTTTTTGACGGTGGTGGGAATGACCCAGCCGTCGTACCAGATGTTGGAGAAGCGTTGTTTGCCCGTTTTTTCATTGACGCCCGTGGGACAGTAATAGCCGAGGTAGTAGTCGTCCGTTTCCTCGTCGTAGCTTTCTTCTATTGCCCAAAGCGCGTCGCCGCTCCACGCGAAGTCGGCATAGACTACCTCGTTGAGCATATCGTCCTTGCCGAAGTCCACCTCATAGCCCGAGATATGTTCGCGTTGTTCGGTGAGGATGGCTTCTGCGGCTTCGAGCATATCGTCGTCCGTAATGTTGATGATGTCCTGCGCGGAGGCGATGTCCGCATACTTGTCGGGAAGTAGGTCGTATTCGTACATATAGAACAGCGCGGCGGCATAGGTGTCGCGAACGGAGTCCTTCATGAGTATCTTGTTTTCGAGGACGTCGCTCTGTTGCTCGTTCCACAGCACGCCCCAGCCGTAGGTGTCGAGGTCCTCCTGCGAGATGACGTTTTTGTTGTAGAGAATGCCGAGAGTCCCCCACATATAGGGCACCATATACTCCGTCATATCCAAAGTTTGGTCGCCGCTCTTCACTTCGCCGAATTGCGACTTGATGACGGACATGACGTCGGGTTCGATGTTGCCGTCCGACCCGAGACTGCTCATGCCGTCGAGCTTTATGCCGTACTCGTCAAGTTGAGGCTTGAGTGAGTCGTACAATTGTTTTTGATTTTGCAACAGACCCGCCGTCAACAGCTTTTCTATTGCGTACTCCGAGGGGCATATGAGGTCGACGGGCGCGTCGCCCTTGAGCACCTTTGTCAGCATGGTCTCGTTTGTGTCGAAAGTGGTGTAGGTGATGTGCAAAGTGCGTCCCGTCTTGCTTTGATAGTATGCGGCAAAGTCGTCCAAAATGGGCGCTCTTCCCATTTCGCGGTCTCCGCCGTCGATATAGTCCTCCCAATTGTAGATGACGAGAGTATCGCCGCCCGATGGCGTCGTAGCGTCTCCGCCCGAGGGATCGCAAGCCGCAAGCAGGGGCAAGAGCAGTACGATGAGCGTCAAAAGCGTCACCGAAAGTAATGTAATGCGCCTTTTCATGCCTTGACCTCCTTTGCTTTTTTCTTGCCGTGCGAGACTTTGACCGCGTTTACGGAGAGTAGCGCCGCAATTATGATGACGAATATTATGCTGAATATCGCGTACCAAAATGGTTCAAGCCCTTGCACGCGCGCGTCCGAATAGATATAGGTGGAAAGCGTGTTGATGCCCGTAGCCGCGCCCTTGTTTATTTGCGTGATGATGAAGTCGTCCATGGACATTATAAACGCCATCACAAAGCCCGAGACGATGCCGGGAGCGATGTAGGGTATCATGACTTTGGTCATAGCCTGAAATGGCGTTGCGCCGAGGTCAAGCGCCGCTTCGTAGGTGTTCGGGTCCATGGATTCGAGCTTCGGAAGCACGCTCAAAACTACATATGGGGTGCAAAAAGCGATGTGAGCGATGATGAGCCTGAGATACCCTTCGGGAAAGGCGAACGTCACAAAGAAAACCATGAGAGAGACCGCCATGACGATCTCGCTGTTGATTATGGGAAACTGATTTACGTTTTCGACGAGGCGTCTTGTGCGCTTGCCGAGGTTAAATATGCCGATGGAGGCAAACGTGCCCATCAACGTGGAGATCACCGACGCCACCGCCGCGATGAGGAAGGTGTTGCCTATGGCGGACCAAAGCTCGGGAGATTTGTCCGACTTGAAGATCGCGATGTAGGCGTCGAAGGTGAAGCCGTTGTCGAAGTTGAAATTCGCGCTGTTCGAGAAGGAGTAAATGACAAGCAAAATTATGGGCGCGTAGAGTATGGCGAGGATGACGAAGAGATAAAACTTTTCAAAAAAGGCTTTTATTTTCTTTACCATAATGACCTCCTCACGTTGTCGCTGTTTGAGTTGAACTTGTTCATGATGAGGTTGGACACAAGCACGAATGCCAGCATCACCAAACTCATTATCGAGCCGACGCCGTACAGATTTTGCTCGAAACTCAGCTGTATGGAGTCGCCGAAGAGGAATATCTTGCCGTTTGACAGCAATTGCGATATGGCAAACGAGGAAATAGTCGGGATAAACACCATCGTTATGCCGCTGATTATGCCGCTTACGCTTAGGGGCAGTGTGGTCTTTAGGAAAACCGTCGCCTTGTCCGCGCCGAGGTCCTGCGCCGCCTCGTAATAGCTTTTGTCAATGCTCGATATCGTCGTGTGCAGGGGCATTATCATAAAGGGCAGATAGTTGTACACCATTCCGAAGAGCACAGTCCCCATGCCCAGCTCCACATTCATGGCGATGAAAATTGCCTTCGTCGCGAGCGTGCGAATGAGGAAGTTTATGAACATCGGCAACACGTAAAGGAGCACGATGAGGCGTCCGCTGCTCATTTTCGAGAGTATGTACGCCACGGGATAGCCCAAAAGGAGACATATCGCCGTCGTGATGACGCCCACCAGCAGGGAGTTGCCAAGCACGATCGTGCTCGCGGGAGAGGTGAAAAACGTCTTGAAATTTTCAAACGTAAACTTATTGTCGCCGTCGAGGAATGCGTTTACGAGTATGAGCACGAGAGGCACGACCACAAACAGCAGCAAAAACAGGATGTACGGGAAGGAAAATACCTTTTTCGTCAGCCTGAACTTTTTGAGGACGATTTTTTTCACTCTTCATCCTCCTTTTGGTCAGCCTCGTATTCGCCGTCCACGCCGTATTCCTCGATGAGTTCCTCGTCGCTGTCGAATTCGGGAACGGGCGCTTTTTGCTCCTCGCGTATCGCGGCGCGCTCCTCCTCGGTCAAAGTCTCGTCTATGACCGTCTTTTGCTCCTCTTTTGCGTTTTCGTCGCGCACTTCGATGAGTATCTTCTCGGGCGCGATCTTTATTCCTACGCGATCGCCCTTCAGCCAATCGTCGTCCGTATCCGCAAAGAAGATGTAATGATCGTCGGTGGAGAGTATCGCTTGATAATAGCTGCCCTTGTATATGGAGGACAGTACGGTCGCGCCTATAGTGCCATCCTCTTCGTCGTCGGTGATCTCCACGTCGTCAAAGTCAACGGACACTTTGACGGGTGTGCCTTCGGGCAGGGAAGTCACGCAATCGAAGTCCGCGCCGCAAATTTCGACAAGATTTTCGCCCGTGATGTATGTGTCGATCTCGTTGATTATGCGCGTCTTGTGCATGATGTGCAAATCAAAGGGTTTGATGTAAAGCCCCACCGTACTGCCCACGGCGCAATTTTCGTTTGAGTACGCCATAAGCTCGTTGCCCGCGGCAAGCGTCATCACCTGGAAGTGGTCTCCCTTAAACACGGAGGACAAAACTTCCGCGCTGAGCAGGGAATTCGGATCGTCCTTCGGCAATATCTTGAGGTCCTCGGGGCGTATTATGACGTCGATAGGCTCATTCTTTTTGAAGCCGCTGTCCACGCACTCGAACACCGTATCGCAAAATTCCACTTTGTAGTCGTCCAGCATAGTGCCCGAAAGTATTGTGCTCTCGCCGATGAAGTCCGCGACAAAGGCGTTGGCAGGTTCGTCGTATATCTTTTCGGGAGTGGCGATCTGCTGTATCTCGCCAAGGCGCATGACGATGATCTTGTCCGACATGGTGAGCGCCTCCTCCTGATCGTGCGTGACATAGATGAATGTGATGCCGAGGCGCTTGTGCATGTCCATAAGCTCAAGTTGCATGTCCTTACGCATCTTGAGGTCGAGCGCGCCCAACGGCTCGTCGAGGAGGAGCACTTCCGGCTCGTTGACAAGCGCGCGCGCAATAGCCACCCTCTGTTGCTGTCCGCCGGAGAGGGAAGCGACGTTGCGATGTCCGTAATCCTCGAGGTCCACCATCTTGAGAGCGTCGTTCACTTTCTTTTTTATCTCTTCCTTTGTGAATTTGCGGAAGAGTTGCACCGTTTCGCCCCTGCGGTTGACCTTCGTTCCGTTTGGAATGACCTTGAGCTTAAGACCGAAGGCGATGTTCCCGAAAACGTTGAGATGCGGGAAAAGGGCGTATCTTTGAAAGACCGTGTTCAAAGGACGCTCGTGAGGAGGAGTGTTTGTGATGTCCTTGCCGTTGAAGATTATTTGTCCTTCCGTCGGCATCTCAAAGCCCGCGATCATACGTAGCGTCGTGGATTTGCCGCACCCCGAAGGACCCAGCAGGGTCACGAATTCGCCGCGCTTAATCGTCAAGCTTGCGTTTTTTACGGCATACTTGCCGTCGTAGATCTTCGAGACGTTCCTTAGTTCGATGATGTTGTCGATCGAAACTTTCTGCACCATTTTGGGACCTCTTTTTTACGCTTTATTTTTTCGCTCCTTCGCGCTCTTCTTTGAATGTATACCTCAGTCTCTTTTGCAAATATCCAATGTTTATATGTATATTTTGTTGTGATAAACTTCTGGTTTGGTCACGATCAGAATGTAGGCGGTGACGCGATCCAGATGATGCACGCCTTCTCGGAAGTTCTGTTTTCGATGCGGTGCACGCGCTCCGACGAGAAATAGAAGACTTCGCCTTTTTTTACGTTGTACGCCGCTTGTCCTATGTGCAACACTACGCTCCCTTTCAGCACGTAGCCGAACTCCTCGCCCTCGTGCGGAATGTCCTCTTCGAGGGTGGTGTGCGGCTCAAGCGTCACGCGAATAGGCTCCATTTCATTCTTTTGCGCGTTTGGCACAAGCCACTCGATGACATATTTGTCCGTGGCTTTTTCTATAAAGTCCTTGTTTGTAAACACCACTTTGCTCTCGTTTTCGTCGCTGAAAAACTCCGCGGGCGTCGTGCCCAGCGCGTTCAAAATGTCCTCCAGCGTCGCGATGGACGGGGAAGTAAGCTCGTTTTCAAGTTGCGAGATGTATCCCTTTGTCAGCTCGCACCTGTCTGCAAGTTCCTCCTGCGTCAGATCGTTTTTAAGCCTCAGCCGTTTTATCTTTATGCCGATCTCCATGCTGTCCTCCGATATACGCATTGTATTTTTTGTTTACTCTCGCTAAACTTTTTCGGAAGTTTAGGCAAAAATTATTTTGAGTTTACCGTGTTTCGCAATTTTAATCAAAAAGTTTAAAATTGCTAAACAAATAGTGACGCAATGCATTATACTCGTCCCTCTATGATATGTCAATTGTTTTAGAGTACAAATTCGACAAAATATGAATGTTTTTTCAAATAAATTACGTGGTGTGACGATTTGAGGAAAATCTTCTAAATGTGGTGGGGGTACTAACTTATATCGTAACGCCTGTCAGAGTGTTTTTATAAATGGTACTTGCCGTGTCCGAGTGATAAACCTCTGTCCGAGTGTCCATATACCTGACGTCTGCCTTGTCCGAGCGATGTCGCGGAGCGAGCGGTTTTACGCGCTAAGTACGCAGTGAGGGCGTGTCTGCACCCCATAAAATTCGCTTTGCTCATTTCTATGGGGACCCCGCAATCTCTTACTCAAGCGATAGTAAATAAAAAGCGGGCGAAGCCCCTTCCCGCCCTGCCGCGCCGTAATGCAGGGGCTGTGTTTGTGCTCTAACGTAAAGTTAGTCTATGGTGCATCGGGGTCCCCGCAAAAATATGAAATGTTTTTGTGGGGTATAGCCGGGGAGTCCTGAGTGCAGTGTGCCTTTACCCCATAAAAACGCTATGCATTTTTATGGGGACCCCAATTTAGCTCAGACAAGCGTTATCGTCGCTGCACGTAACGAAGGGAGAGGTTGGGTCTTTCAATAACTTTGTCCGAGATACTAACGCTTTTCGTGCTTGAGTTCTATATGCGCTCGGACAGCGGGCGGCGAGGCAAGTAGCCCCGCATGAGTCTTACTCCTCCGTGAATTGTTCGACGGTGATGCCGGCTTCCGAGAAGAGTTGCATGGAAAACTCGTCGGGATAGGGGTACTTATACACGACGCGTTTTATGCCGCTGTTGATTATGAGGCGGGTGCAGATGGTGCAGGGCTGGTGCGTACAGTATAGAGTCGCGCCTTCGACGGACACCCCGAGTTTTGCGGCTTGACAGATGGCGTTTTGCTCCGCATGCACGGCGTAGCACATTTCCGCTCTCGTGCCGCTTGCGATGCCCAGCTTATCGCGCATGCAATATCCCTTTTCGCGGCAGGTGGTGATGCCGGACGGCGCGCCGTTGTAGCCCGTAGTCAAAATGCGCTTGTCCTTGACGATGATCGCGCCTATCGCGCGTCCCTTCCTTGCGCAGCTCGTCCAGCTTGAGACGAATTCAGCCATATCCATAAATCTCTTGTCCCACTTATCCACTCAAAATACCTCGCTATATTATAATGATAAAGCTATGTTATCATAAATTATAACAATATTCAACAGCGGCGAAAAATTTGCCTTTTTAAATTTCAAAAAAACTTTACATAATTTATTGACATTTGGCAATGCAAGTATTAAACTGTTAGCAGTCAAGCACAAAGAGTGCTAAAACAAAGAAATTCAAAAAAACGGAGGCATAAAGTATGACAATCAAACCTTTGTTCGACAAGGTAGTCATCAAGGCGATCGAAGCAAGCGAGCGCACTGCGAGCGGCATAGTATTGCCGGGCGCGGCAAAAGAGAGGCCGCAACTTGCGACGGTCCTCGCGGTAGGTCCGGGCGGAGAGCTGGACGGCAAAGAGGTCAAGATGGTGGTCAAGAAGGGCGACACCGTCCTGTACAGCAAGTATTCGGGAAGCGAATTCAAACTTGACGGCGAGGAAGTCGTCATTGTGCGCCAATCCGACATTTTGGCGATCGTTGAATAAGGAGGCAGAATATGGCAAAGCAATTCAAGTATGGCGATGACGCAAGGAAGGCGCTCGAGGCGGGCGTCGACGCACTGGCAAACACCGTAAAGATCACTCTGGGGCCCAAGGGCAGAAACGTAGTGCTGGACAAGCCGTACGGCGCGCCGCTCGTGACAAACGACGGTGTGACGATAGCGAAGGACATCGTGCTCGAGGACGCGTTTGAGAATATGGGCGCGCAGATAATAAGAGAGGTCGCCACAAAGACCAACGACGTGGCGGGCGACGGCACGACGACGGCGTCCGTGCTTGCGCAGGCGATAGTCAAGGAAGGCTTGAAAAACGTCGCGGCGGGCGCAAATCCCATCGAGTTGAAGAGGGGCATCATGTTTGCGTCAGAGACAGCCGTCGAGGAACTGAAGAAGATAAGCAAGGAAGTCGAGGACAAGACGGCGATCGCGCAAGTCGCGTCCATTTCGGCGGGCGACGAAAGCGTTGGCAAGCTCATCTCCGACGCTATGGAGAAGGTCGGCAAGGACGGAGTCATCACGATAGAAGAGGGCAAGGCGATGACGACGGAGCTGAACGTCGTCGAAGGTATGCAGTTCGACCGCGGCTATGTTTCTCCCTATCTCGTGACAAACACCGAGAAGATGACCGCGGAGCTGGACAACCCCGTCATCCTTATCACGGACAAGAAGATAAGCAACATTCAAGAGATACTGCCCCTGCTTGAGCAGGTGCTCAAAAACGGTCTCAAACTCCTCATCATCTCGGACGACATCGAGGGCGAGGCGCTCACCACCATCATCGTCAACAAGCTCAAGGGCGTTTTCAACGTAGTGGCTGTCAAGGCGCCCGGATTCGGCGACAGAAGGAAGGCGTATCTCGAGGATATAGCGATACTCACGGGCGGCACGTACATCTCGACGGATCTCGGCTATGAGCTTAAGGACATCAACCTCGGCATGCTGGGCAGAGCAAAATCCGTCAAAGTTGACAAGGACAACACAACGATCGTCGGCGGCGCGGGCGATCCCGCAGAGATAGAGGCGAGAGTAAGCTCCTTGCGCGCGCAAGTTGCGGCGACCACGTCCGACTATGACAAAGAGAAGCTCAACGAGCGCATCGCAAAGCTTGCGGGCGGAGTTGCGGTCATCGGCGTAGGCGCGGCGACGGAAGTCGAGATGAAAGAGAAGAAACTCCGCATCGAGGACGCTCTCAACGCGACTCGCGCGGCGGTGGAAGAAGGCATCGTCCCGGGCGGCGGCTCCGCATTGCTCGCGATCATACCCGCGGTCAAGAAGGCTTGCGCAAGGCTCGAAGGCGACGAGCTTACGGGCGCAAAGATAGTGCTCAAGGCGCTCGAAGCTCCCGTCAGACAGATCGCCGCAAACGCCGGCATAGACGGCGGCATCGTCGCAAACACGATATTGACGTCCAAAAAGCCCAACTTCGGCTATGACGCCGCGCACGACACATATTGCGATATGGTCAAAGCGGGCATCCTCGATCCCACCAAGGTCACGAGAAGCGCGCTTCAAAACGCCGCGTCCGTCGCAAGCACTCTGCTCACAACGGAATGCCTCGTCACCGACATCAAGGAGCCTACGCCTGCCGCACCCGCAGGCGGCATGGGCGGCGACATGTATTGATGAGCAATTTCAGTCAATAGAACAAACATCGGCGAGACAAAATATGCCTCGCCGATGTTTTTTGTATATTTTTCGTGGGTTGCGCCCCGCACCCTCGGCAAGGGACTTCGTCGCCCCATGCAGGGCTACTCGCCCCGCACGCCCCAGGCGGGGCGCCGCCCCACGCCCCGGCAAAGGGCGCTTTGCCCTTTGGGTCCCAAGCTAAAAACGCGAGCTGGGCAAATTTTGCCGTCGCTCGCGTTTTTTGATTGTAATGTAAGTGTCAAAACTCCTGCGTGAGAGCTTGATATTTACGGACGCATTGTCTGAGAAATTAACGCAACCATTGTCCGAGCGACATTGGGGTCCCCACGAAATTACGCAGTGATTTCGTGGTATTAAATCAGGGTCCCCATAAAATTGCGTTGCGATTTTATGGGGGATAACAGGGGGATTTCTCGACTACGCTCGAAATGACATGTTATATAACCTGTCATGCTGAGCCTGTCGAAGCATCCCCCGGTCCGAGCGAATTAACGAAATGTATGTCCGAACGTCCTCATACTTGCCGTCCGCCTCGTCCAAGCGACCCAGCGGAGCAAGCGGTTTTTCGCTAAGTACGCAGTGAGGGCGGGTCTGCACCCCACAAAAATATGAAATGTTTTTGTGGGGTATAGCTGGGGAGTCCTGTGTGCAGTGTGCCTTTACCCCATAAAAACGCTATGCATTTTTATGGGGACCCCAAATTTAGCTCAGACAAGCGTTATCGTCGCTGCACGTAACGAAGGGAGAGGTTGGGTCTTTCAATAACCCTGTCTGAGATACCAACGCTATACGTGCTTGAGTTCTAGTAACCTTTGCCCGCGCTTCTTTATACCCGCCGCGCGCATTGTCCTTTCGAGCGCCTAAAAATTTATCATTTCTCATATTCAAAGATCGTCATTTATAAGATCTTCCAAGGATATATTAAAAAGCTTGCCCAATTTTCGAAGCATATCCACATTAGGCTCGGTGCGACCTTGCTCCCAGTTTGCGTAGCAACTTTCGACCACGTTGAGATGTATGGCGACCTGTTTTTGCGTAAGCCCGGATGATTGTCTTGCCATTTTCAAATTATGACAGAATTTTTTATCCATACGAAAATATTATGTCAAACTACACAAAATGTCTTGACACTAGATATTTTGTGTAGTTATAATAAATTTTATATAAGGCGCGATGCCTAAAAATCATTATAAGGAGTGGCAAAAAATGAAAAAAAGAGCTATGTTGACAGTGTGCGGCCTTTTGATCGTCTTGCTTTGCGCATGTCTGTTTGCGGCGTGCAACGGTACAAAGGATGACAACAATCCGATCTCCTGCACCGTGACGTTTGACCTCGGCGCATACGAGGGCGATGGAAAGGCTCCCGCTTCCGTGACGGCGGAAAAAGACGGCAAATTGAATTTGCCCGCGTCGGACAAACTTCCCGTATGGGAAGGGCATACCTTCGAGGGGTGGAAATTAGGCGGCGAGGGCGACCTGCTTGCGGGCGGCGCGGAAATAACCGTGACCACGGACGCGAAGTATGTCGCGGAGTGGAAACGCGAATATGAAAAGGGAAGTATCTATGAAGTTGTGCCCGAAGAAGAG
>CANQBO010000019.1 GCA_947589475.1 uncultured Clostridia bacterium | reverse complement strand
TATTATACCATACCAAAACCTAAAAGGGAACTAAAATACCATATGCCGAGTATGCTCAAAACCTCGTATTATACCATACCAAAACCTAAAAGGGAACTAAAATATCGTGAACGACCGCGGCAAGACGGGCACAATTATACCATACCAAAACCTAAAAGGGAACTAAAATAAACACGGTACAGAACGTTTCTGCTAATAGATTATACCATACCAAAACCTAAAAGGGAACTAAAATTTACTTGTCTTTACAGACGACTCAAGTTTAATTATACCATACCAAAACCTAAAAGGGAACTAAAATCGCTGGCGCGCGCTCAATTGCCAGCTTGACATTATACCATACCAAAACCTAAAAGGGAACTAAAATGAAACAGCCTTTCCCTCTAAGTAAACTTTAATTATACCATACCAAAACCTAAAAGGGAACTAAAATTTTACGGGCGGCAACCTCATTTTCGGGTACATTATACCATACCGAATCTTAAAAGGGAACTAAAATCGCCCCACTCGTAAGATCTATTAGTTTAGAAGCAAAAATCGCGAACTCTGAGCGCCGAAAAGCTTGAGAGTGTTTTTAGACGAGCGTCAAACGTCCTCGTAAACGACTTCGATGAGGTGAAGTCCTTTTGCGGGGAGGGTCTTGCCGGCGAGGGTACGGTCGCCCGTCTGGAGCGTCTTTTGTATGTCGTCGAGCGAGAGCTTGCCCATGCCGACGTACACGAGGGTGCCCGCGATTATGCGCACCATGTTGTACAAAAAGCCGTTGCCCGTCACCGAGATGTCCACCGTACAATTGAACTCGCGCGGGTCCGTCAAATTGAGTAGCATCGGCACCTGAGCGAGCGCGGGATCGGGGGTGGGCATGGGTATGGTTGGCAGACTGCCCGTCGAAATTTTGACTTGATACAGCGTGCGCACGGTGTTTTTTATTGAACTACCCGTAGCCTCAAAGCATTTGAAATCGTGCTCGCCTTCGATCAGCTTTGCCGCCTCTCGCATGAGCGTGATGTCAAGCGGGACAGTGATATGTTCGTGCGTGGGGTCGAGCAGGGGACGGCGATGTCGGGACAGATACAGTCTATAGCAATACGTCTTGCGTTTTGCATGGAAGCGCGCGTTGAAATCGTCGTCCGTCCTTTCGCAAAGCAACATGCTCACGTCCTCGGGAAGCTCGATGTTGACGGCGAAGGGTATCTTGTCCTCGGGGATGGAGGTGTCCGCGTCGAAGTGTATCACTTGACCCTCGGCATGCACGCCCGCGTCCGTCCTGCCCGACGCCGTGCAGGGAGTGGGCGCCTTAAACACGCGCTCGAGAGCCTCCTCCACGACTTGCTGTACGCTGAGTCCGTTGAGTTGTCTCTGCCAACCGACGTATGCCGCTCCGAAATATGAAATGACCGCGCGATACCTCATAGAAGCCCTCCGAATATCATTGCGTCGATGTTTATGCCGACGCTCGGGAAGTAGTATCTCTCAAGCAGTATGACCGTAAAGAAGGACAGCACGACGAGCGCCGCAAGGACGTCCGAAAATTTTATTTTGGATCTTTTCATTTTTGTTCGCTTGTCCGTAGCGTTGTAACAGCGCGCGTCCATCGCGAAAGCCAGCTCGTCCGCACGTCTGAAACTGCTTACGAAAAGAGGGACGAGCACGGGGACGAGCGCCTTTATGCGCGCGAAGATGTTGCCCGTATCAAGGCTCGCTCCCCTCGCTTTTTGAGCGGAAACTATTTTGTTCGTCTCGTCGAAAAGGGTAGGAATGAAGCGCAGAGCGATGCTCATTATCATCGCTATGTCGCGCACGGGAACTTTGATGAGCGCAAGAGGCTTCATGAGGCTCTCAAGCCCGTCCGCAAGCTCCACGGGGGTGGTGGTGAGCGCAAGCAACGACGCGCCCGAAATCAACAAAACCAGTCTTAAAATCATCTTTATGGTGGTATGAACTCCGTTTTTTGTTATTACGAAGATCTTCCATTCCACGAGGACGTCCCCGTCTTTTATCATGAAAAGATTGATGATCGCGGTGAGTACGACAAGCAAGAGTATGCCTCTCACGCTCCTGAGCACGCTTGCCATAGGGAGCCGTGCGGAGAAGATTATTAAAAGAAGGAGCGCCGCAGTCAGCATAAACCCGAAATAGCTCTTCACGAAAAAAATGCCGATGATGTATACTAGGGTGAGAATGAGCTTTATCCTTGCGTCAAGCTTGTGGACGGGGGAATTTGCGGGGTAGTACTGCCCGAAAGAGACGTCTTTAAACATCTGCGTCACCTCCCGTATTGCCTTCGTACTTCACGACTTTTACGTCGCCGCCATCTATATTGTTTTCGGCATTTGCTTTGCTTTGGAGCGAGGAGTTCTCGCCGGTCGGCTCCTCGCGCGTTCCGTCCGACGCTTGCGACTCGTCGTTGCCGTCGACCTGTTGTTCGGCTTTACCGAAGAGGGAAAGCAGGGCGGCTTTAAGTTCCGCCATGGTGATTATGTCCTTGTCGAGTTCTATTGAGCGCTCCGCAAGCCTGTCCGCTATGCGCGCGGCTGTGGGAAGGTCAAGCCCTATGTCCTTGATGAGCGCGCGATCCGCAAAAACCTGTTTTGGGGTCCCGTCCGCGACTATCCTGCCGTCCTTGAGGGCTACGACTCTGTCCGCCAGCGCCGCCACGTCGTCCATATTGTGCGAGACGAGTATGACAGTGGGCGACACCTGCTTTTGAAGCGTCTTGATGAGGGCGAGCAACTCCGCGCGCCCCGCGGGATCCAGACCTGCTACAGGCTCGTCAAGTACGAGAATTTTCGGCTCCATGGCGATGACGCCGGCTATGGCGACTCTGCGCTTCTCTCCGCCCGAGAGGTCAAAAGGACTGCGCTCTGCAAACTCCGCATAGTCAAGACCGACTGTCTCCATCGCGCGCTTCACTCTGCGCGAGACCTCGTCGGACGCGAGTTTCATGTTTTTTGGACCGAAAGCTATATCTTTTTCCACAGTGTCCGCAAACAGCTGATATTCGGGATATTGAAACACCATTCCGACTTCGAATCGCAAAGTTTTGAGCGTCTTTTTGTCCGTGGCGCTCTTGCCGTTCACGATGACGGAAGAGCGTTTTTTGTCCTGCGGCTTGATAAGCCCGTTGAGGTGCTGTATCAGCGTGGACTTTCCGCTTCCCGTCGCGCCTATCAACGCGACGAAACTGCCCTCCTCGATAGAGAGGTCGATGTTGTCGAGGGCGAGCTTCTCGTTGGGAGTCCCTTTGGAGTACACGAAGCTCAAATTTTTTATTTCAACAGCTTGCATATGCCCTCCGCAAACGACTCCTCCGTCGTGACAGCTCCTATGTCGACGCCGCTTTCTTTAAGCTCTTTGGCGAGCGCGGCGGCAGGGGGCAGGGTAAGCCCGCAGGCTTGAAGCAGTGACGACGAAAACACCTGCGACGGCGTGCCGTCTATGGCGAGGCGCCCCTTCCTCATCACGATGACGCGCTTTGCAAGCGCCGCTTCCTCCATGTTGTGGGTGATGTTTATGACAGTGATGCCTTGACTGTTCAGCTGGCGCACGACGTCCAGCACTTCCTCGCGTCCCGCGGGATCCAGCATGGATGTAGCCTCGTCGAGTATGAGCACGTCGGGGCGCATTGCAAGCACGCCCGCGATGGCGACGCGCTGTTTTTGACCGCCGCTGAGCTTTGCCGCCTCGCGCGTGCGATATTCGCTCATACCTACGGCTTCGAGCGCGAAATTCACTCTTTGGACGATCTCCTCACGCGGCAGTCCGAGGTTTTCGGGGCCGAAGGCGACGTCGTCCTCTATAAGAGTCGCGACGGTCTGATTGTCGGGGTTTTGAAAAACCATGCCGACTTTCCTTCTTATGTCAAAAATATGATCCTCGTCCGCGGTGGAGACGCCGTCGATCATTATTTCCCCTTCGCTTGGCTTGAAAAGCCCGTTGAGCAGTTTGGCGAGCGTGGACTTTCCGCTGCCGTTCATCCCCGTGAGCGCGACAAACTCTCCCGCCTCAATGGACAGAGACAGGTTTTTGACCGCCTTGAGGCTTACGCCCTCCCTGATGGGATAGACATAGCTCACGCCTTTTATCTCGATAAACGCCATAATTGCTCCTCGCGCGTATACATATCGAAGAAGTATTATATCATATCCCGCACATTTTGCAAAGTGCAAAAGCAAAATTATCTCTTATTCAGGGAAGCGTCGGCATTTCGGCAGGCGCGAAGGGAAACTTGAAAAATCGACGTCGTCATCGAACGCGCAATGAAAACCTTTTCATTAAAGTTGAAAAAGTTTTCTTTGTATGATACAATATAAATATGTCGGACGAATGGATATTTGCAAAACTCGATCCCATCTCCAAACAGGAGGCTCTCTTGTTGCATCCCATGGCGCTCGCGTTTATAGGCGACGCGGTGCAATCGCTGTACGCTCGCAGTAGGGCGACGGTGGGGACGTCGTCAAAGACGGGCGCGTTGCATCACGAGGTCACGCGGGTGGTAAACGCGGTCTCGCAGGCGAAAGAGGCGGGGAAATTGCTTCCTCTTTTCGACGAGACGGAGCAGGATATATTCCGTCGCGCGCGCAACTGCAAGATACAGACATCGGCAAAGCACGCGGATCCCGCCGAGTACAGAAAGGCGAGCGGCTTCGAGGCGGTGATAGGCTTTCTCTATCTTACGGGAAACACGGAGCGGCTTGCGTATTTCATGTCCGTATGTTTCGAGGATTGCACTTCCGAGGGGCAATAGTCTCGGACTTCTCGACGCGAGGCAAAAGTGCGATACGGGGTGAAATAAACAGGGTTATAAAAGTAAAAAATTTCGCAATCCGGGTTAAAATCGACGGGGAAATATAAATTTCGACAAAAAAACCATTACGGCATTACGGACGCAAGATGTCCGAGGATGACGGACAAGGAAACAGATCATGTACATTTATGGCAGAAATCCCGTAAAAGAAGCGTATCTCGCGGGCAAGACCGTGGATAAACTCTTCCTCATCAAGGGGGACAACGATCCCGCGCTCGGCAAAGTGCGCGCGCTCGCAAAGGAAGCGCGTACGGTGATAAGCTATTGCGACAGGGCGACGCTCGACAAGCTTTCGGGCGGCGGCAATCATCAGGGAGTAGCGGCGTCTGTCACCGATTTTGAATATTCCTCTCTCGATGACATCATCGCTTGCGCGAGGAGTAAGGGCGAGCAACTTCTCGTCATCCTTCTCGACGGAGTGACGGACCCGCACAATTTGGGCGCGATCATGAGAAGCGCGGAGTGTTTCGGGGCGCACGGAGTCGTCATTCCAAAGCGCAGGAGCGTCAGCGTAAACGACACCGTCATAAAGGTTTCGTCGGGCGCGGCGGAGCATATCCCCGTCGCGAGAGTGACAAATCTCAACGACGCGATACGCGAGCTTAAAGAGCAAAATATATGGGTTTATGCGACGGATTTTGACGGTGAACCCCCAAAATGCGTCGATTTGACGGGCGACGTCGCCATAGTCATAGGCAGCGAGGGCGAGGGCATACACCGCCTCACGAAAGAGCTTTGCGACGGGGTCTTGACAATTCCGCAATATGGAAAGATAAACAGTTTAAACGCTTCCGTAGCGGCAGGCGTAATATTGTACGAGGCGGCGAGACAGAGACACGTTTAAGCGTTTATGCAAAGTCAAAGACGGCAGTTGTCACAAGCCTGTACGCGAGTAAGGCGGAGGGCGAGCCGCTGTAAGAGGCGGCGAGACAGAGGCACAACTAAGTTCATATTCAGACGCCGAAAGGGAGACGGATACTATGAAAGACGAGAAAGAGGACGCTGTTTTAGAAAAGGAACACGAAGGGGCGGAGGACGTCAGAGTAAGGGAGCTGTTGGCTAAGGCGCAAGCGGGCGACGCAGACGCCGAGGCGGAGCTTTTTCGGATATACTCGCGACTTGTAAAGACGGTGGCTTTCCCGTTTTCTTTGACGTCGGATTTCCTCGACAGCGAGGACATAGTGTCCGCGGGAATGATAGGACTGCTCAAGGCGGTGCGCACTTTCGACTTTAACGGCGGCGCGAAATTCGAGACATATGCCTCGCATTGCATAAAAAACGCCATAATCGACGAGATACGCCGCTTCCCCGCGTCCGCGCTTCCCATTTCCGAAGAGGTGCAGGCGCCGTCCGAAACTCAATTCAAGGAAATACTCGACGCGATCTTGTCCGTGCTTTCCCCCATGGAAAGGCATGTGATCTTGCTCAGATTGAATTCGATGAGCTATGCGGAAATAGCCGCGGAGCTGGGCATTCAGAAGAAAAAAGTGGACAATCTCATCTCTTCGGCAAAGAGGAAGATAAAAGAGAGGAAGAAGAAAGATCTTTTGGACAGTTGACTTCGGCGCGTCCCCCTGCGGACGCGTCCTTTTTTAAAGGCGGAGGACCCCATATCGTTTTGCGGGCAGAAAAAACCAAAAAATGTATGCGCGCGTGTGTTGACAGCGTTACAATTTGATACTATAATAATTATAACTATGTTGACAGTCGGGTTTGAAACGAATGAAGCTTGCGTGGCGGCATATAGGGCGCTCGGGATAGAGGAAGATCCCGTCGGATCGAATTTCGTCATGTATGACGAGGCGACGCCCGTCGCGCTTATGCGCACGCACATTCGGACAAGCGGCGATCCCACCCTTTGCATAGACCTTTTGAGGTTTGCCAAGGACGTAGAGGAAGGGGACAGAAAATTCTTCTTGCACGCGATGTTCTTCAAATTCCGCGAAGGGACGCCCATTATGATAGAGGCGGACGTCGACGAGAGGCTTAGACCCTTCGGGTTTGAGGAAAAAGAGGGCAAAATGCGGCTGTATTCGGGGGAAATAGATCTTTATTACAACTGCGGAGGCAAGGCTCAATGGAAGTGAAAAACTTCATCGAAGATTTTATCGACGAGGATATAGCGTCGGGCAAAGCGAGCGAGATCGTCACGCGCTTCCCGCCCGAACCCAACGGGTATTTGCATATAGGGCACGCGAAGGCGCTGTGCATAAACTTCGGAGTAAAGGAAAAGTATCACGGCAAGTGCAATCTGCGCTTTGACGACACCAATCCCGCAAAAGAGGACGTCGAGTATATGGAGTCCATAAAGCGGGACATCAAGTGGCTCGGGTTTGAGTGGGACGGGCTGTACAACGCCAGCGACTACTTCCCGAAGATGTATGAATGCGCCGTAAAGCTGATAAAAGAGGGCAAGGCGTATGTGTGCGACCTGAGCGCGGAGGAAATAAGCGCGACAAGGGGCAGTTTCGGTGTCCCCGGCACGGAAAGTCCATATCGCAACCGTTCCGTGGCGGAAAATCTCGACCTGTTCGAGAGGATGAAAAACGGCGAATTTGCGGACGGCGAAAAGGTGTTGAGGGCAAAGATCGACATGTCCTCTCCCAACATCAATATGCGCGATCCCGTCATATATCGCATATGCCACGCGACGCATCCGCACACGGGCGACAAGTGGTGCATATATCCGATGTATGACTTTGCTCACCCCATAGAGGACGCGTTGGAGGGCGTCACGCACTCGCTCTGTTCGCTGGAATTTGAAAATCACCGTCCCCTGTACGATTGGGTGACGATAAATTGCGGCTTCGATCCGCGCCCGAGACAGATAGAATTCGCAAGGCTCAACCTCACGCACGCCGTGATGAGCAAGCGGTTCATCAAAAAGCTCGTGGACGAAGGCATAGTGTGGGGCTGGGACGACCCGAGGTTGCTCACGCTTAGCGGCATAAGGGAGAGAGGCTACACCCCCGAGGCTATAAAGGATTTCTGCGCAAGAGTGGGCGTCGCAAAGGCGGACAGCGTCGTGGACATCGCCATGCTCGAGCACTGCGTGAGGGAGGACCTCAACAAAAAAGCGCAGCGCGCAATGGTCGTGACAAAGCCTCTCAAGCTCATAATCGACAACTATCCTGTCGGCAAAAAAGAGACGATGCAGATAGAAAACAATCCGCAAGCGGAGGGCGCGGGCACGCACGACGTTCCCTTCTCGAGAGAGCTGTACATCGAGCAGGATGACTTCTCCCTCGACCCGCCTCCCAAATATTTCAGGCTGAAGCCGGACGGCGTCGTCAGACTGAAAGGCGCGTATGTCATAAGATATGCGGGGTGCGATCTTGACGCGGACGGCAACGTCACCGCCGTGCATGCCGAATATCTCGAGGGCACAAGATCGGGCGAAGAGGGCGCGAACATAAAAGTCAAGGGCACCATCCATTGGGTGGACGCAAGCGACTGCGCGGACGTCACTCTCAACATGTTCGATTATCTCATCGCGGACGGCGACGGAGATTATATGGACAGGCTCAACAAAAATTCTCTCACTGTGCTTCACGGCAAGGCGGAGAGACTCGTCGCTCAGGCACCTGTACACACGAGGTTTCAATTCCTCAGAGAGGGCTACTTCATCAAGAGGAACGAGGAAAACGAATTCAACAGTATAGTATCCTTGAAGGACAGCTTCAAGGCGATATAGGTGGAATATGTTTGTTTGCAAGATTTGCTCGACAGAGGTCAAAGCGGGTCAGGCGTTCTGCCCGACATGCGGCGCCGACGTTGTGGAAAACTATGAGACGGTATGCTCTGTATGCGGCTCCAAAAATGTGGGCGGCAGTCGTTATTGCGCGAGATGCGGAGGCATACTCGAATCGTTGAGAAAACCCGTCTGCGATGTGTGCGGCATGAAAAACCTGCCGGGCGCGCAGTATTGCGTAGGGTGCGGAGCGCCGCTCCGGGTGCACAGTGAGACTCATTCGGACGCGGATATGCTCGACGCGCGCAAGGCGAAACTGAAGGTCGACACCATCATGCGCGAGCGTATGTCGGCTTGCGACAGGGAGATCGCCGAAAAGCGCGCAAGGGCGGACGAGGAGAGAGAAGCCGCGCTCGCACAGGTCGAACAACAGCGCGCAGATATGGAAGCGGACTATCAGGCGAAAGTGAAGAGGCTTGAGAGATACAAGGCAAAACTCGAGGAGTTCGGAAGCGAGGACGTCGCCCAGCTCCAAACGCTTTCAAATGCGCTCAAAGAGTTTGCGGTGTACTATGCGGATCCCTATTCCCGCCTCGACGAGGATGAGATCGACGGCGACACCTACGTATGTCCCGCTTGCGGCACGGTCAATCCGCCAAACGCCACCGCTTGCACGAATTGCGGACGCAACAGGGCGAGGGCGCTTTTGTTGCTCGCGAAAAACAAGATCAAGCAAAGTCCTCCCGTAAAGCGTAAACGCAGGGTGATAGATCCTCCCGACGAGAAGCTCCAAAACGAGCCTTTCCCCACGCTGGAGGAGTTTGAAGAGGAGCAGACTTTGGGGGTGCTCTCTCCCGCGTTGGAGATCAAAGAAGCTCCCGCGGACTTCTCGGGACACGCGCCGTATGCGTATCCATATCCGCCGTACCCGCCATATCCGCCCTATCCCTATCCGTATGCGGCGCCTCAACAGCCCGTAGGCGCAGCGCCCGCATATACTTTGGGCGCAGACGGCAAGCCCTATCAGATGCCTCCCATCGTACAGCCCGTCGCGTTTGTTCCCTACGTCACGCAGGAACAACCCTTAATGCAATATTCTCCCACTGCCGATGAGAGAAATCGACCCATCGGGGCGCAACGTGCGGACAAAAAGTGATGTTTAATCGGCAAATATGTGCAAATAAAGGTTTGATATGGCAGAAAAGACAAAAAGAAATCGTTCCGTTGACGACGCGGGCATAAGACTTGCTCCCGCTCCTTTGCATGGGGAGCGTTCGGTCACTATGCCCTCGGTCAGGCAGGAATTCGTCATCGCTCCGGAGCTTAGATTGGACGCTCCGACGGACGAGGCTCCTCAGACCGCGGCCGTCAGTACGGAGCATGACTTTCAGCCCAAAAAGAAGGACGTGTCCAAAAAGTGGAAGAGGCGCCGCAGGAGCAAGAACATCGCGCTCGGCGTCGTTATGCTTTTGCTTTCGGGCGTGATCTTGCTTCAATACATATTGGGCGCCATCGGCGGAGTCGCCGAAAAGGTGAACACTTTGCATATCGTGCTCGTCCCCGACGAGCTGGGCGCGCTGAACAACATCGTCGAGGCGTTCAAGTTGAGCATGGACGCGGGGTGGCGTTCCGCCGCCTGCAAGGAAGCGTGGATAAGTTGCTTGCCCAGCCTCATACTTTCGGTGGGACTCATCGCTGTGTTCGTCAATCTGATAAAATCGCTCGCGGGACTTTTCGGCGCCGTAAAGCCGCGCAGGTATTTGCCCGCCGCGCTCGTATATCTGCTTTCTGCGCTCGCCGTCCTCATCATATATCTTGTGGGCGCGCCTTCTTTGGGCGTAGAGAGGATAGATTTTGTTGCAGACGTCATCAAAGGATATCAAACAAGCGAACTTTTCGGCATTTTGGTATTCGCACTCGGATATCTTGTCGTATCCGTCGTATGCTCTTGGATCTCATCCGAGAAATACGGATATTTGAAATAAAACCTGCGTGATCGCAAGGAGTGAATATGGCTAAGAAACAACGTAGTAATATGATCGAAACAGCGCCTCCGGCGCAAGAGTTCGGCGTCGAGGATGAAATCATACTCGAGGCGGACGCTTACACTTCCCCTCAACCCGATTCCGGCTCCGATGTCACAGTGCTCAAGCCTGTGGGCGTGGGCGGTCCCGTGCCCATTGTCGCGCCGAAGCACAACACCATCCAACTTCAGCCGATAGTAGTGCCTCTCGCGGTCGTGCCCTACATGACGCAGGACAGCTCCGTGCTACGCACAGACGGCAGGACGGCTCAACCTTCTTACGCTCAAGAGGGCGGCGAAGCGACGGACTTCAGGTCATACGACGCTGTCGACCGCGAGAATGCAAAGAAGAAAAAGAATGTCGGCGCCATGGCGAGGATATTCTCTCTCATCACATTTCTGCTTGCGGCGATCGCCACGATCCCGTACATATTGTGCTATGAAGGCGTGACGATCGGGAAAGTCGATTTCTTCGAGTTTGATACGATCTTACTCATCGACATGTGGGTGAACAAAGTCATAGATTTCAGCTTTACGCCCGTCTCAAACATTTTGGGCATCGCGATCATGGCAACGACGATGTTGACCGCTCTGTTTGCGCTCATCGGCATAATAATCGGCAAATATCCCAAACCGCTCGCATGCATATTCCTTTTCATCGCGCTCGGCTGTCTGGTTGCGGAACTTGTCATCGACCTCGTCGGCAAGAACTTCGTTTTCAACGATCGCATAATTTTCATCGTCGTGCTTGCGCTCACCGTGGTTGCGTTTATACTCTCCATAGTGTTTTCCGCGCTCATAAACAGGCGCGAGGACAAAGCGGAACAAGAGGACAGCGAAATTTGAAATATAAGCGTTTGATATGCTGTGATGAGCGGGGCAATGCCTCGCTCATTTGAACAAAAATGTCTTTAAAACTTGTGTCTCTATCAAGTGGCAGCAAAGGCAACGCCACACTAATACAGTCCGAAAACACCGCGATACTGCTCGACGCGGGCATAACGTTTTCCCGCATACGGTCAAATCTCAAGGAGTTCGGGCTTACGCCTTCCATGCTTGCGGGGGTCGTGATCACGCACGAGCACGACGACCATATCCGCGCATTGCCCACGCTTGAAAGATATGCGCCCGTCTATGCGCACCCGCTCACGCTCGAGGCTATAGAGGCGCGGCAGGGTTGCGTCGCAAACTCGGCGATGGTGACGGATTATGAAAACGGGTTCGAGATAGGCGACATAAAAGTGATACCTTTCAGAGTCCCGCACGACGCGGCATATCCGCTCGCGTACAGTTTCGAGTGCGGGGGCGCGCGCATGAGCGTCGCAACGGACATAGGAGTCCCCACGGTGGGTCTTATCAAAAACATCAAGGACAGCGAGGTTGTCCTGCTTGAGGCAAATCACGATGTGACAATGTTGCGTTCGGGCGGTTATCCCGCTTGGCTCAAGGCGCGCATACTTTCGGACAGGGGACACCTCAGCAATGACGCGGCGGGCAGGGTGGCGAAACTGCTTTCGGGACAGAGCAAAGTGAAACGCCTTATTTTGGGGCACATAAGCGACAACAACAATACGGAGGAGTTGGCATATTCCACGGTGCGCGCGGCTTTGGATGAAGCGGGAGACGTGAATATTGCGGTCTCCCTCGCCCATCAGGGCGCGCGAAGCGAGGTGTACGAGATATTATGAGAAGGACGATACAGGCGGCGGAAGGCGCGTCGGTCTATATGTTGGCAGTTTGTGTGGGGAGCGTAATATCCCTCTTCCTCTCGCTTGCGTTCTCTCGCGTAAGCGCGGACTTTGACGGCATGTCCGTGTTCAGCTGGGTGGCGTACGCCCTTATGCAGGCGGCATTCATTGCGACAGTGCTCCTTTTCGGTCGTTTGCGCAAGTGGGACTTTAAGCAAGTCGTGCGCTTCAAAAAGCCCGTGAATATGTGGCAACTTGCGCTCACTCCTCTCATCGCCATAGCCGCCGTATTGGCATTTTTGCCGCTCGCAAATTTGTGGAGCGCGTTTTTGGGAGTTATAGGTTTCAGCGGCGCGGGCGCCGCGATGCCGCATTTCTCGAATGCGGGCGTATATATGCTCTCCCTTTTGATAATGGCGGTACTCCCCGCCGTCGGCGAGGAAATGCTCATGCGCGGCGGAGTTTTTTCGGGGCTGTCCACAAAGAACGTATGGTTTGGAACGCTCATCTCCGCGCTCCTCTTCAGCCTTATGCATGCAAACCCGTTGCAGACGGTGCATCAATTCGGGCTGGGCGTCGTGCTTGCGCTTACCGTAGCGCTCACAGGTTCAATATTCGCCGCGTCCCTCGTGCACTTTTTCAACAATTTCATCTCGATAACCGTGACGGCATACATGCCCGAAGTCGACGCGCTGTACGTGCGCCTCGGCGCCTTCAATTGGCTGACGGGCACGGCGAGCACGATCTTTGGACTGTTTATGCTCATCGTGCTCTTTTATGCGCTGTATCGTTTGGGCGAAAGAGGGCGTTCAAGCAAGATCGTCGGACGCATAGATTATGACGAATTCTCCATCTATTCCGTAGACGAAAGAAGAAAAAACAACGTATTTGCGGACTTTTTCAAGTTTTTCGCGTCGCTTTTCACAAAGGCGGGACTTAGGCGCGTCACGTCCGAACTCACGCGGCGCAACGACATTCAGCTTGTCAACTCTAAGGCGTATCTTGAAAGCATGGGGCAAAACATTCCCGCAGGCAAGCTCCTTCTCGGAGTATGGATCGCGATAGGTCTGATGACGGTCTATTGGCTGTACTCGTTCATCCTGGGGCTTATATGAGCAGGCGGCTTAAAGTTGGCTTCATATATTTCGGCGTAGTGCTGATGGCGCTACTGTTGCGCATATCCTCCGCGCTTGACGTCTATTCCGCGCTGGGAATAGAGGATTCGGACGCATTTTTCACTTGTATAGTCCAGCTTTTGATATTCGGCGCAATGAGCGTATGCCTTTATCTGCTTACCGTCACAAGATACGAGGGCGGCGGGATAAGGAATTTTTTTAGCGATTTCGGTTTCAAAAAAATTTCGGGGCGCAACGTCCTTAGGACGCTCGTGCTGACTTTTTGCATGATCGTTGTGACTTCCGCGTTTTCCTATGTGTGGCAATTCGTGCTTGTGCTCATAGGCTTTACGCATATCCCCTCATCCACGGACTATTCGAGCGTCGCCGTACTTTTCAAAGAGCTGGCGCTCACCGCGCTTCTTCCCGGGATATTCGAGGAGGTCGCGCATCGAGGCTTGATATATGCGGGATATAAGGAAACGGGGTGGAAATTTGTCATAGTCTCCGCGCTCTTTTTCAGCCTCATGCATCAAAACATAGTGCAGACGGGCTACACTTTCCTCGACGGCGTGATGATCGCGCTCGCGATGTACTACACGGGATCCATATTCCCGGGAATGATGATGCACATCATAAACAACGCGTGGGCTGTTTTCGAGGGATACATCGCGCAGAACGGCGGAGCTTTCGATTTTGTCAACGTCATAGAAAAGTTTTTGGTCTCGTCGGGGGCGGGCAGTGCCGTGAGTATCGTCGCCGTCATAGTATGCTCGGGACTCACCGTACTCGTGCTCTTCCTCATGCGAAAGGACGCGGTGAAGGCGGGGACAATACCAAACGTCCCCTTCTATTCGCCGTCCGAAGAGGTTTTAGCGGAGGGCAGGGGAGCGGCACGCGTCAAGCCATTCAAAGAGGATATGCCCTTCATCGCCACCGTCGTCGTAGGCGTCGTCGCGGCGATCATGAGCTTTGTATGGGGGATGCTGAGATGAAGATATACGTCGTCGCGATAGGAAAGATAAAGGAAAGTTATATTGCGCAAGCGATAGACGAATATGTCAAGCGGTGTTCGCGCTTTGCCAAAGTTTGCGTTGTAGAGCTTCCCGAAGCGCCCGCGTCCAAATCTCCCGAGGAGATAAAGCGCATAGAGTGCGAGGAGTTGCTCGCGCACGTCAAGGGAGACCTCGTCGCGCTCGACAAGGGCGGGAAACTGTTGTCAAGCGAGGAGATCGCCTCGTTTATAAACGGCGAAGGGACGAGCGGAGTGAGCGAGCTGACATTCGTCATAGGCGGCAGTTTCGGACTCACCGAGGAACTTTTGAAGCGCGCCAAACTTGTGGTGTCCTTTGGCAGAGTGACTTTTGCGCATCAGTTGTTCAGGGCTGTGTTGATGGAGCAGATATACCGCGCGCTGACGATAAACGCGGGACTGCCTTATCACAAATGACGCAAAGAGTTTGGCTTTTGGGATAAAAATGTAAGTTGAAATTGCACAATAAGCACTTTAACGTGCGATTTTGTATAGATAAAGTGCGGAGTATGCTATGTATGAACAAAAATTTATGGAGCGCGCGATAGAGATCGCAAAGGAGTGCGCCGCTGCCGACGAGGTGCCCGTAGGCGCCGTCGTAGTCAAGGACGGGCGAGCGATCGCCGAGGGCGGCAACCTCAAGGAAAGGCAGGGCAACGCCGTGTGCCATGCGGAGATCGTCGCGCTGTCTGCCGCCGCGAAAGCGGTAGGAAATTGGTGGCTTGAAGGGTGCGAGGTCTACGTGACTTTGGAGCCTTGTCCCATGTGCGCAGGGGCGATGATAAACGCGCGCATCGACGCCCTCTATTTTGGAGCGTATGACAAAAAAGCGGGGGCGTGCGGCTCGAAAGTGAACTTGCTTGAGGCGGGGCTTTTCAATCATGACATAGCCGTGAGCGGCGGTCATATGCAGGATGAATGCGCTGCTCTTCTCGGCGAATTTTTTGCGGGGAAGCGCAAAAAAGCTTAAGAGGGCTAGGCGACAAAAACAAGCCGCCCGAGAGGGTGACAGTTGCGTATTTTAAGGGAAGAATTTTGAAAAAAACCGTAAGAAAATCGACGACATATATGATTTTGCTAGGGGAATGTCGTTGTCGAACATCGAATGACTAATATATGTGGAAAATTTTTTATATTTACTATCTGCCGAGATATACAAATTAAATTCAATGAAGATTTGATTTCCCCCGCTTGAGAGGAATTTGAATTTCATTCTGCGAGGAAAGTTATCTTGCCATAGACGCATACGCTCAAAAAATCTATGAACCACATGAAGGGGAAGAGCGCGAGACAGAGCACGCCGAAGAGGAGTGTGGAGGTGTTGCGAGTCTCGAAAAAGCGCGTTATGCGATACGCGGCGGACATTATCCAGCCGAAGAATATCTCTATGAGTATCTTCCCCCACAGCGGAAGCTTGTCGAATCTGCCCGTGAGCGTAAGTTTTTCATCGAGAGTAGGCTCGACGGGTATCTCGACGGTAAAAGTACTGCCCTTGTCCTTTTTGCTCTTCACGGTGATGTTGCCGCCGTGGTCGCGCACTATTTCTTTGGTGATGTAAAGTCCCAAACCGTTGCTTTCGGAGTTCGCGCGCGTCTTGTCCTCGGTGTAAAACTGATCAAAGATGTAGGGAAGGCTGGCCTTTGATATGCCTTGTCCCTGATCCTTTACGATGATGAAAAGAGACTTTGCCCACAGTCTGTACGAAACTTTGATCGTCGTCCCCGACGGGGAATATTTGACCGCGTTCGTGATGAGGTTTTGTATCACTCGTCCGAATTGATAGGAGTCCACTCTTATGGGCACGCCGGGCACTTTTTTATGTTTTATCGTGATGCCCTTTGCCTCCGCGACGGGGCGCATGCGGTTTATCGCCTCAGTAAAGTAGTCGCGCGCGTTGGTTATGTTTTTTATGGCTTTGCTGTTTTCGAGTTCAGCGTGCGATTCCTCGACGAGGGAGAGCACCATCTCGTTCATCTGACTTGTCTTTTGCAGAATGAGTTCGGCATAATTTTTGTCGTCCATGCCGTCGCTCAGGCACTCCGCATAGCCTGAAATTATCTGGAGCGGAGTTTTCATATCGTGCGCGACGGACGCTATCGCCGTGTTTGTGCGGTTGGCGATGTCCACCTGCGCGTCCTGAAGTTTGAGCATCGCGATCCTCAGCGTGTCGAGGCGTTTTAAAATGGCGTGGTAGACCCCCACGCCCTCTATTTCGACGGGCGTGAGAAGGTCTCCTTCCTGAAGCCTCATCAGCTCCGCCTCTATTTTTGCAAGTCGCGATTTGCGCATAACGTCGTCAAAATGTCAGTCCTGCCACTTATAGCCGAGACCCCATACCGTCGTGACATTGTGTATGTCCGCCTTCGCCAGCTTGTCTCTGAGCCTCGCTATCGTGACCGCGACGGTGTTTTCGTCTATGTATTCGTCTATGCCCCACACCTCGTCGATGAGCTTTTGTTTGGGGATTATCTGATTTGCGTTCAGAGTGAGGTAGTCGAGGATCTTAAATTCCTTCGCGGTCAGGGGTATGTCCACGCCGTCCACCTTCGCCTCGAAGCGAGACGAGGAAATGCTCAGTCTGCCGTAGCGCCTGTCGTTGCCCGTCTGCCGAGAGTTGAAGTCATAGTAGCGTCTCAGTTGCGCGCGCACCCTCATCACCATTTCTTTGAAGGAGAAGGGCTTTGTCATATAGTCGTCCGCGCCGAGGGAAAACATGCGTTCCTTGTCCTCTTCGGCGACTTTTGCGGACACGACGATGACGGGAATGGTCTTGCTTTCGCGCAGTCTGCGGCACACCTCATAGCCGTCAATGACGGGCATCATGATGTCAAGAAGCACAAGGTCTGGGTCGATGTGCAACGCCATGTCCAGCGCCTGCCTTCCGTCAAACGCCTGATACACCGTCATATCCCCCGCCTTCAGCAGGTAGTTGCGCATCATGTCCGAAATTTCGATGTTGTCCTCGGCAATAAGAATTTTTCTCATTTTTACCCTCAAAAATGCCTTAATACATTTATTCTACAACATTATTTTGTTTTGCACAATCAATTTTTTGCTCCGCCGCCTCGAAATATCGCTTGTAAGCTTTTTTGCAGTATCGATCGTGCTTGCTCTTCTGCTCTTCGCCGACGTAGTCGAGGTCGTACTTGCCGTTTACGCGCCACCCGTTGAGCAACGCGATATTAAATGCGTCCGTGGGACAGGAAAATGAACAGCGCGTACACATTACGCAGTCCCCGCCGAAGCGAAATTTGCCGTCCTCGCCTCGCGATATGTTGCCCATGGGACACGCCTTTACGCACTTGCCGCAACCTATGCACTTGTCTTTGTTCACCTTGAACATTCTGCCGTTGACGCGCATCGCGGGCTGTTCTATCCTGAAAAGCCACGCTATGAAGCGCCCGAAGGGGACGCCTTTTAAAATATGCGGAGTTTCGTCAAGCGTCTCGCGCGCCTCGACGGGAGCAAGCTCCTTTGCGGTGCGCCACATCTTTGCCGCCATGCTGTCCGTGTGACGGAAGATCATATTGTAGGGCATGACGTAGTGATATTCCGCAAATTGCGCATATCCTCTGCGCTTAAGTATAGCGCGCATCTTATAAGAGGATATGTTGTTCAACTTTAGCGGCTCTCCCGAACTTTTAAGCACGAAATACTTTTTCTCGTCCCCCTTCGCCCTCTTCGGGAGAGCTTTTGCGAGGTCGAGCATTATGTGCGGCGCGTTGAAACCGTGTATGGGATAGGCAAACCCAACAAGGTCGAAGCCGTCGGGGGAGGGAAGTTCGCTCATATCCCGCTTTAGCTCGAACAGCGTCGTCTCTACATCGTGCGCCTCGAATTCCGCCTTGTAAAGGTCGCATATCTTTTTGGTGTTGCCCGTGCCGGAAAACACGTAAATTATCGCTTTTTTCATAAACGTCGTGAGTTTTAAAACTTTGTGAAGCGCGCTTTGTGCTCCCTGTCGAACCAATATGTCCGATTTTCGCCCTTTGCGTGGGTGTCGTACCACACCTGCGCGTAGAAGGGCATGAACTTTGAAAGTCTGTCATAGTCCCAAGGTTGAGGCTGACAGCACTGAGGGCACCAATGTCCCGCCTTGAGCACGGTGTAGGGGGAGGCGAAAAAGCGATGTCCGTCGTGACACTCCCACTCCAGCTTTGTGTACAGGTCTCCCTTTGTCATGCTTTCGGATATGCACCTGCCGCCCCTGAAAGCCGCCGCGTCGCGCATATCCTCGATGTCCAGCTCGCTGTCGGGTTTCGTCTCGTCATAGCCGTGACTCAAATGATAGCCGTTTTCTTTGACGTGCTCGATGTTGCGCATCTCGTCGTAGTCTATACTGCCGTCGGCAAGCTGTCCCTTTGCGAGGACGGGGAATTTGCTCCAATCCTCTGGCATGTTCGTCACGTTTTCGGGACTTCCGAAGAAGGCGCGCACCTTGCCCGCGTCGTCGCTCGAGATCCACTTGCGCGGGGCGTTCTCGTCCTTGAGCAATCTCTCTATCGCAAGCTTGCGTATGAGTCCCGCGGGGAAAAGCTTTGCCACCCTATAGTAGCTGTGCTTTTTGAGTATCTCCGTCCAATAGTCCTTGATGTCCTCCTTTTGGAAATCAAAGTAGTCGTTCAAAACGTCGCTGTCCTCAAACCACATACAGTGGAAGTTTCTCAATGAATTCCACTGCGGTTTCATAAACTTTTCCGTAGAGCCGCCGATTATCTCGAACCCTTGATCGAACGTGTCGTAGCCCGTCACTCTGTTGCGCGCGCCGCCGCCTATGTTGTAGCACTTTTTCCAGAATTTCCCGTCCAGCTGTCCCGAGGCGTCCCTTTCCACGAGGTTTTTCAAAAGCCTGCCGCTGTCGCGCGCGGTCACCCACTCTATGGGCGCGTTGAAACAGGTGTGGAACATAAGCCCGTCCTTCATGTTGTTTGTCAGCATGCGGCTGTGCAACATACCCGTCTGGCGAAGCACCGCCCAGCACTTGAGGTCGCTGTCCAGCACGTATCTCTCGCCCTTTATCTTGCTTGCGGAGTACTCGTCGTACACGCTGGATATGAGGGGATCGCCCACGCGCCCCCACGGGTGCTTATAGTTGCGGTTGCCGTATATCGCCACGGTGGAAATGTGCACGAATTTGGGCTGTTTGTCGCCAAGCTCCTGCACCGCGTTGACAAGATTTATCGTGCCCAGACGGTTGCAGTCGTCCGTTTCCTTTGGGTGATGATCCGCCATAGGGGGAATGACCGCCGCGAGGTGCAGGACGTAGTCCGCGTCCGCCACAAGCTCGCGACACTTCTGCATATCCGCGATATTGCCGAAAATTATCTGCACTCTGTTTTTATATTTTTTGCGTATGGCGCGCGCATAGCGCCTCTCCCGCCTCTCGTTGAGCAGAAGCGCTTTCACCTTGACGACTCTGTCAAGCTCCATGAGTTGAGCAAGCGTCTCCATTCCCATATTGCCGCTCGCGCCCGTCATTGCAACGACGACTTTGTCTTTCATAGAAAATCTCCTCTAAGTTTTTTTACGATAACATTTTCGCACGCCATTCTTAAATATGCGTGACATAAGAATTACAATTTTCTTACAAAATTATATTATTTGTACGTTACGCTCGGGCAGGGGACGCCTCGCGCGTACGCGCGCACGAACGCGCGTACAATAAAATACGCGATGTTTTGAAGCCGGACGCAACATATTGCGGTGGGGCGGAGGGGACTATACAAGAGGAAAAATTTTTTTGAAAATATGCAAAAATTTTTTGATTTTCAAGTTGAAAATGTTTGACAAAGGGGCGGTTGTTAGCTATTATATTACAGTATCTGCCTATGCAGAGATTTGTTTTGCGCCTTCGGGCGCAGGAAAAATATAAAGACACACGCGGATAGGTGTTAAATAATCAAAGGTATCCGCGGCGAATAAGTAGGAGGCTAAAATGGCTGGACAAAAAATCAGAATCAAGCTCAAGGCTTACGATCACAACCTTATCGACCTTTCTGCGGAAAGGATAGTCGAGACCGTCAAGAAGACGGGGACGAAGGTTTCGGGTCCCATCCCTCTCCCCACGGACAAGGAGATCATCACCATACTTCGTGCTACGCACATGTACAAGGACAGCCGCGAACAGTTTGAACTGAGGACGCACAAGCGTTTGATCGACATCTACAACCCCACAAAGAGCACGCTCGACTCTCTCATGAAGCTCGACCTGCCCGCGGGCGTTGACATCTCGATCAAGCTTTGACAAGACAATTTATTTAGGAGGGTGATCTTTACATGGATAAAGCAATCATCGCAAAGAAAATAGGCATGAGCCAGGTCTTTACCAAGGAGGGCAAGGTGATCCCCGTCACAGTGCTCGAAGCAGGTCCCTGCCCCGTGGTGCAGATCAAGACAAAGGAGAATGACGGCTATGAAGCGATACAAGTCGGCTTCGGCACCGTCAAGGAGACAAGGGTCACAAGACCCGTCGCCGGCCACTATAAGAAGGCGGGCGTGGCGCCCAAAAAGTATCTGCGTGAGCTGAGACTCGCAAACTGCGCAAGCTATACGCTTGGACAGGAACTGACCTGCGACATCTTCGGCGAAGGCGACAAAGTGGACGTCACCGGCACTTCTAAGGGTCATGGATTTTCGGGCGTTATACAGAGGTGGAACTCTCAACGCATCGGCTCCATGACGCACGGCACCGGTCCCATTCACCGTCATCCCGGTTCTATGGGCGCTTGCTCCTCTCCGTCGAGAGTGTTCAAAAACAAGCATATGGCAGGACAGTGGGGACATGAGCAGGTCACAGTGCAAAACCTCACCGTCGTCAGAGTTGACAAGAGCAGAAATCTGCTCCTCGTCAAGGGCGCAGTCCCCGGTCCGAAGGGCGGAGTGGTCGTCGTCAAGGAGTCCGTCAAGGGCTGAGCGGAGGTAGAATATGAAGCAGGATGTTTTGAATCTCGCCGGCAAAAAGGTCGGCACAATCGAAATGAACGATTCCCTTTTCGCTTGCGACTACAATGAGCCTCTCATTCACCAGGTGGTAGTGGCGCAACTCGCAAACAAGCGTCAGGGCACGCATGCGGCGCTCACTCGTACGGAAGTTCGCGGCGGCGGCTGCAAGCCTTATCGTCAGAAGGGTACGGGTCGTGCGCGTCAAGGCTCCATCGTCGCTCCTCAATTCGTAGGCGGCGGCGTGGTGTTCGCAAAAAAACCCAGAGATTTTTCTCAAAAAATCAACAAGAATATGAAGAGAGCCGCTCTCTACAGCGCGCTTTCTCAGAAACTTCGTCAGGGCGAAGTCACCGTCATCGACAAGTTCGAGCTTGCCGAGGCAAAGACGAAGCTCGTGGCGGGCGCCGTCAAAGCGCTGTCGCTTGACGGAAAGGTGCTGTTTGTGCTCGGCGACTATTATCCCGCCGCGGTGCAGGCATCAAGAAACATTCCTACGGTCAGCGTTTGCGAGTCGAGACAGCTCAACGTGTACGACATCGTCGCCACGAAGAACCTCGTCCTCACCGTCGACGCTATACACACTTTGGAGGAGGACGCACAATGACAGCATACGACATCATTTTAGAGCCTATCCTTTCCGAGAAGAGCTATGACGGCATTCCCGTCAAAAAGTACGCTTTCAAGGTCTTGAAGAGCGCGACAAAGACTCAGATCAAAGCCGCGGTCGAAAAGATCTTCGGAGTAAAGGTCAAAAAGGTCAACACGTCCAACTATGACGGCAAGCTCAAGAGAATGGGCAGAAACGAGGGCCGTCGCTCCGCCTACAAAAAGGCGATCGTGACTCTCACGGAGGACAGCAAGGCGATCGAGTTCTTCGAGAGCTTGGCATAAGGGAGGCAGAATATGGCTATTAAGAAATATAAACCGACATCTCCCGCGCGCCGTTTTATGACGGTATCCGCGTATGAAGAGATCACTTGCACTACTCCCGAACGCTCTTTGCTCAGACCTCTTTCGAAATCGGGCGGCAGAAATGCGCAGGGCAAGATCACAGTACGTCACATCGGAGGCGGCAACCGCACGAAGTACCGCGTCATCGACTACAAGCGCCTTAAGGACGGCATTCCCGCAAAGGTCGCGACGATAGAGTACGATCCAAATCGTTCCGCAAACATCGCGCTTTTGCACTATGCGGACGGCGAGAAGGCATACATTCTTGCGCCTCTCGGCCTCAACGTGGGCGACGTGCTCGAAAGCGGTCCCAACGCGGACATCAAGGTCGGCAACGCATTGCCTCTCAGCGCCATTCCCGTCGGCACTATGATCCACAATATAGAGCTTCAACCCGGCAAGGGCGGCGTCATCGCGAGAGCGGCTGGCAACGCGGCGCAACTTATGGCGAAAGAGGGCAAATACGCCATCGTGCGTATGCCCAGCGGCGAGATGAGATACATTCTCATCGTCTGCAGAGCCACGATAGGTCAGGTCGGCAATCTCGATCATGAGATCGTGCGCGTGGGCAAGGCGGGCAAGACCCGTCACATGGGCACAAGGCCCACCGTCCGCGGCGTCGTCATGAACCCGAACGATCACCCGCACGGCGGCGGCGAAGGCAAGTCCCCTGTCGGTATGCCTTCTCCCGTTACTCCGTGGGGCAAGCCCGCTCTCGGCTATAAGACAAGAAAGAAGAAGAATGCTTCAAGCAAGTTCATCATCAAGCGTGTGAACTAATCGGAGGGTAAAATGAGTAGAAGTGTAAAAAAAGGCCCCTATGTTGAGGAGCGCCTTATGAAAAGGATAATCGCCATGAACGAGTCGGGCGAGAGGCAGTCGATAAAGACGTGGTCAAGAAGCTCGACGATCTTCCCCGAGATGGTCGGTCACACGATCGCGGTGCACAACGGCAAACAGCATGTGCCCGTGTACATCACGGAGGATATGGTCGGATGCAAGCTCGGCGAGTTCGCACCCACCCGCACCTTCAGAGGTCACGCAGGGTCAAAGACGACCTCGGGCAAATAAGAGGAGGAAGATTATGGCTACAAGAAGTAAGCAAAAGTCACAGCTGCGCGAGAGCCTTGCGGACAAGAGACCGCATGCGACCGCAAAGTTCATCAGAATTTCTCCCTTTAAGGTCAGAGTGGTGCTGAACATAATCAAGGGCAAGCCCGTCAATGAAGCCATCGCCATCCTCGAGAATACTCCCAAGGCGGCAAGCGAAGTGCTCATCAAACTTGTCAACAGCGCCGCCGCCAACGCGGAGAACAATCAAAACCTTGTGAGAGACGATCTTTACATCGCGGAGTGCTATGCAAACGAGGGTCCCACCCTCAAACGCATACAGGCAGTCTCGAAGGGCAGAGCGTATCGCATCAACAAGAGAACAAGCCACATCACTGTCGTGCTCGACAGCAAACAAGCGTAAGGAGGTATACTGAATGGGACAGAAAGTCGATCCAAACGGACTGAGGACAGGCGTCATCAAGGGCTGGAATTCAAAGTGGTATGCTGACAAGGCGCACTTTGCGGACAACATCGTCGAGGACAACAAGATCCGCAAGTTCATCAAAAAGAAGTATTATGACAGCACGATCTCGAAGATAACTATAGAGAGAGCCGCAAACAAGGTCATCATCGGAATCTACTCGGGCAGACCCGCAACGCTCATCGGCAAGGCGGGCGCGGGGGTCGCGGAGATCAAGGCGGAGATAGACAAGCTCATAAGCGCCGAGGCGACGAAGAGACAGGTCAGCATAAACATCATGGAAGTGCAACATCCGGACGCGGACGCACAGCTTGTCGCGGAGAACATCGCAAAGCAACTCGAGGCGCGCGGAAGCTTCCGTCGCAGCATGAAGCAGGCTATGAGCAAGGCGATCAAAGCGGGCGCAAAGGGCATCAAGACTATGGTCAGCGGACGCCTTGACGGAGCGGAGATCGCAAGAAGCGAGCAATACAGAGAGGGTTCAATTCCTCTTCAGACCCTGAGAGCGGACATCGACTACGGTGTAGCGACAGCCAACACGACCTTCGGCGCGATCGGCGTCAAGGTGTGGATCTACAAGGGCGAAGTGCTCGGCAACAATCCACTTGAAGGAGGAAATCAATAATGTTAATGCCTAAACGCGTCAAGAGACGCCGTCAAATGCGTGGCAGAATGAAAGGCAAGGCTATGAGAGGCAACACCGTGGCATACGGCGAATTCGGTCTCATGGCGACGGAGCCGGGTTGGATCACCTCCAATCAAATAGAAGCAGCGCGTGTCGCAATGACAAGATATATCCGCCGCGGCGGACAGGTGTGGGTGGACATCTTCCCTCACAAGCCCGTGACGCAAAGACCTGCCGGCACTCGTATGGGTTCAGGTAAGGGCGCACCCGAATACTGGGTCGCAGTGGTAAAGCCGGGCCGCGTGATGTTTGAGATCGCGGGCATCGACGAATCAATAGCAAGAGAGGCGCTTCGTCTCGCCGCAAACAAGCTTCCCGTCAAGTGCAAGTTTGTCAAGGCAGAGGATGTGAACGGCGCCGAAGGCGGTGAACAATGAAATCTAAGCAGGTTTTGGAAATGACAGATCAAGAGCTTCAGACAAAGCTCAACGAATTGAAGTCGGAGCTTTTCTTCCTTCGCTTCAAGCATGCCACCAATCAGCTCAGCAATCCGCAGGTCCTTGTGACTACAAGGCGTGACATTGCCCGCGTCAAGACGGTCATCCGTCAAAGAGAGCTTGCCCGCGCTAAAGCCGAGCAGAAGGGCTAATCGGAGGGAATTATGGAAGAGAGAAATCTTAGGAAAGAAAGAGTGGGGATCGTCGTCAGCGACAAGATGGACAAGACCATAGTCGTCGCCATAAGCGAGCGCGTCAAGCACCCCCTTTACAAGAAAATAGTCAGCCGTACCAAGAAGTGCAAGGCACACGACGAAAACAACGAGTGTGGCATTGGCGACAAGGTGCGCATCGCAGAGACTCGTCCTTTGTCAAAGGACAAGTGCTGGAGACTTGTCGAGATCATCGAGAAGGCAAAGTGATCGGAGGGCAGTATGATTCAACCGTTAAGCTGGCTCAAAGTTGCGGATAACAGCGGAGCCAAGGAAATTATGTGCATCAGAGTTCTGGGCGGTTCATTCAGAAGAAGCGGAAACATCGGCGACGTCATAGTCGCGTCCGTGAAATCTGCCATACCGGGCGGCAAGGTCAAGAAAGGCGACGTCGTCAAGGCGGTCATCGTCCGCACGCAGTTCGGTCTGCAACGCGAGGACGGCAGCTACATCAAGTTCGACGACAATGCGGCAGTCATCATCAACGCTCAGAAGGACCCCGTGGGCACCCGTATTTTCGGGCCCATCGCAAGAGAGCTTCGCGAGAAGGAATATACAAAGATAATTTCTCTTGCGCCCGAAGTTCTGTAAGGAGGACGGAAAAATGGCAAATTACAGCGTCAAGAAGGGCGACAACGTCGTCGTCATCACCGGCAAGGACAAGGGCAAGGTCGGCAAAGTGCTCAAGGTCAACACCGCGAGCGGCAGAATTTATGTTGAGGGCGTAAATCTCGTTCACAAGAGCAGGAAGCCCAGAAACGCTCAGGAAAGAGGCGGCATTATCGAGCAAGAGGGCACCATAGACGTGTCCAACGTCATGCACATCTGCTCGGGATGCGGCGCGGCGATCAGGGTCAAGCATGAGCTTAGAGACGTCAACGGCAAGCAAAAGTCCGTGCGCGTCTGCCCCAAGTGCGGCATAGCCCTCGACGAAAAGAAACAATCCGCCAAGAAAGCGGCAAGAAAGGTCGCGAAGAAGAAGACGGAAAAGACAAAAAAAGAGTCTAAGAAAGACTGATAAATCGGAGGTAATATCGTGGCAAAAAAGGAAAATCAGGTTGCAAACGCACCTGCAACCGATCTCAGTGCTGGTAATGCCGAAAGATATCGCTTGAGAAAGCAGTACACCGAAGAGGTTGTGCCGGCTCTCATCAAACGCTTCGGCTACAAGAACATCAACGAGGTCCCCCGTCTTGAGAAGATAGTGCTCAACATGGGTCTGGGCGATTGCAAGGACAACAGCAAGTCGTTGCAACTCGCCGTCGAGGAGCTGAAGCAGATCGCAGGTCAAAAGCCCGTCATCACAAAGGCAAGAAAGTCCGTCGCAAACTTCAAGGTCAGAGAGGGCATGAATGTAGGCGCAAAGGTGACGCTTCGCGGCACAAGAATGTATGACTTCCTCGACAAATTCATTTCTATCGCGCTCCCGCGCGTCAGAGACTTCCGCGGCATTTCCGCAAAGTCCTTCGACGGCAGAGGCAACTATGCGATAGGCGTCAAGGAACAGCTCATTTTCCCCGAGATCGAGTTTGACAAGGTGGAAAAAGTGCGCGGTTTCGATATTTGCATCGTGACCACCGCAAAGACGGACGAAGAGGCACGCGAGCTTTTGAAGCTTCTGGGCATGCCTTTTGCAAAGTGAGGTGAACTATGGCCAAAACTTCAATGAAGATCAAGCAACAAAGACCGCAAAAGTATTCGACGCGCGAGTATACTCGTTGCCGCATTTGCGGACGTCCGCATGCCGTACTCAGAAAGTACGGGATCTGCAGAGTCTGTTTCCGCAATCTTGCCTATAAGGGCGAGCTTCCCGGCGTGAAGAAAGCCAGCTGGTAAGGAGGAAATTATGACAGATCCCATTGCAGATATGCTTACAAGAATAAGAAATGCCTTGACCGCAAAGCACGAGACAGTCGATGTCCCCGCAAGCAAGATCAAGGTCGCGATCGCGGACATTCTTTTGAGAGAAGGTTACATCAAGGGCTATGAGATCGTGGACGGCGAGGTGCAAAACACCATTACGATCACGCTCAAGTATGCTCCCAACAAAAACCAGAAGGTCGTTACGGGCCTCAAGAGAGTTTCCACTCCCGGCTTGCGCGTTTACGCAGGCGTCGATGACATCCCGAAGGTTTTGGGCGGAATGGGCATTGCCATTCTTTCCACATCTCAGGGCATCCTCACCGATAAGGAAGCGAGAGCAAAACATGTCGGCGGCGAAGTGCTCGCCTACATCTGGTAAGGAGGCGCGTTATGTCAAGAATAGGAAGAGCACCAATAGCTATACCCGCAGGCGTCACCTTTGACAACACGGACAACCTCATCACGGTGAAGGGACCCTTAGGCACCCTCACTCAAAAAGTGGACAAGTCCATAGACGTCGTGCTCGAGGAAGGGCACATCGTCTGCAAGCGTCATTCCGACGACAAAGATCATCGCGCCCTTCACGGTCTCTACCGCGCGCTCATCCACAACATGGTGGTCGGCGTGACAAAGGGCTTTGAGAAGTCGCTTATCGTCGCGGGCGTCGGCTTCAAGATCACCCTCACGGGCAACAACAAGCTCACGATGAACATAGGTTTTTCTCATCCCGTCGAGTTTACCGCTCCCGAGGGCATAACCTTCGCGCAGCCCGCCCCGCTCGAGATCGTCGTCAAGGGCATAGACCGTCAACTCGTCGGTCAGACAGCCGCGACGATAAAGGCTATTAAACCTGTCGAGCCATACCACAACTACGGTTTCCACTATAAGGACGAGACCGTCGTCAAGAAGGTCGGCAAGAGAGCGACGAAGTAAGAGGTGGCAATTATGATTAAAAAGATAGATAAGAATCAAGACAGAGTTATCCGTCACGCGAGAGTGCGCAAAAAGATAAGCGGCACGGAGCAGCGTCCTCGTCTCAGCGTGTACAGAAGCACAAATCACATCTACGCTCAACTCATCGACGACGTGAAGGGGCACACCCTCTGCGCCGCGAGCACCGTTGAAAAGAGCATCGCGGCTGATGTCGCGGGTCTTACAAAGACGGAAGCCGCAAAGAAAGTTGGCGAGGCAGTCGCAAAGAAGGCGCTCGAACTCGGCATCACCGAGGTCGTGTTTGACAGAGGCGGCTATCTGTACACAGGCAGAGTTCAAGCTTTGGCGGACGGCGCAAGAGAAGCCGGACTGAAGTTTTAATGGAGGGAGTTATGGCAGAGAATCGTGACAGAAGGAACGACAACAGAAGAGAGGAAAATGACGGCCTCGAAAAGAAACTCATCGCCGTAAACCGCGTCTCCAAGACGGTCAAGGGCGGCAGGAACATGCGCTTTTCCGCGCTTGTCGTAGTCGGCGACGGACAGGGCAAAGTGGGTCTCGGCATGGGCAAAGCGGCTGAGGTTTCGGAGGCTATTGAGAAGGCTTCCAAACTTGCGAAGCGCAACATGGTCTCAATTTCTCTCAAAGACAACACCATCCCCCATGCGACGACAGGCAAGTACGGCAGAGGTCAAGTGCTTCTGCTCCCCGCCGAGCAAGGAACGGGCGTTATCGCGGGCGGCGCGGTACGTATTGTGCTCGAGGTCGCGGGAGTCAAGGACATCAGGACGAAGTCACTCGGCTCCAACAACCCCATCAACTCCGCAAAGGCGACCATGCAAGGTCTTATGAGCCTCAGAAACGCGGACGAGATCGCGAGGCTTCGCGGCGTAGACATCACTACGGATTGAGGAGGAAGCTATGGCGAACGAAAATAAGATCAAGGTTACCCTCGTAAAAAGTCCCAACGGTGTGCTCAAGTGCCACAAAGTAAATCTTGAGGCTATGGGTCTGCACAAGATAGGCGACAGCAACATTTTTGTAAACGACGCTTGCATACAGGGCAAGATCAAAAAAGTTGTGCACCTTGTCAAGGTAGAGGAAATCTGAGGAGGAAAAGCTTTATGAAAATTCATGAACTCAAACCCGCGGAGGGCGCAAGGACATCCGAAAAGAGGATAGGTCGCGGCATCGGCTCCGGCATGGGCAAGACCTCCACGCGCGGACACAAGGGTCAATGGGCAAGAAGCGGCGGCGGAGTCCGTCCCAACTTCGAAGGCGGACAAATGCCTATGACAAGGCGTTTGCCCAAGATCGGCTTCAACAACAAGAGATTTGCCAAGGTCTACAATACCGTCAACGTCGAGGCGCTCAACGTCTTTGAGAGCGGCGCCACCGTCGGCATTGACGAGCTTGTCGCTTACGGCATAGTCAAGAAGGTCGAAAGCTATGGGCTTAAGATCCTCGGAAACGGCGAACTTAAGGTCGCCCTTACCGTCAAGGCAAACAAATTCACCGAGTCTGCAAAGCAAAAGATCGAGCAGGCAGGCGGAAAGGCTGAGGTGCTATAATGTTTGAAACGCTCAAAAACGCATTCAAGACAAAGGACATAAGAAGGAAGATCTGGATGACCCTCCTTCTTGTGCTTGTCTACCGAATCGGTTGCTACATCCCTATCCCTTCGCTCAACATCAGCGTTTTGCAAGGGGCATTCAGCTCCGCCGACTTCCTCGGGGTGCTGTCGTCTATTACAGGCGGATCAATGCAGAATGCGACGTTGTTTGCGCTCGGAATATTGCCATTCATCAATTCATTCATTATCATGCAACTGCTCACTCTCGTCATACCGGCACTCGAAAGAATGTCCAAAGAGGGCGAAGAGGGCAGGAACAAACTTACGCAGATCACGCGTATCGTCGCAATAGGACTTGCCGTGATACAGGCCATAGGCATTGTCATCATGTGGCACAATTCCCAAGGCATCGTGCCTCTGTTCGATTATGAGATAGGTTCGACGACGGCGCCCATACTCACAATGGCGATCACCATCATCATTCTTGTCGCGGGCAGTACGATGGTCATGTGGCTGAGCGAACGTATCACGGAGTACGGCATCGGCAACGGCACGTCCATCATAATCTTCATCGGCATACTTGCCACCGCGGGCACATCTATCGCGGGTGCATTCAAGCAAGTCACCGAAAACTGGACTTACATCTGGAACATAATCGGATATATACTTGTGGTCGTGGCGATACTCGCTTTCATCGTCTTTGTGGACGGAGCGGAGCGCAGGATCACGGTGCAATACGCAAAGCAGGTCAAGGGCAACAAGATGTACGGCGGACAGACCACCTACATCCCCATCCGCGTCAACGGAAGCGGCGTCATGCCCATCATCTTCGCTTCATCTCTTCTGATGTTCCCGCAGATGATCATCCAACTGTTCTTCTCCGACAGCGAAGCGGCGGTATGGTATGCGCGCTATATGGGCACGGGCACTCCCGTCTACTACGTATTGCTCGCATTGCTCATCCTCGGCTTCTCCTACTTCTATGCGCAGATACAGTTCAACCCCGATGATGTGTCGAAAAACTTGCAACAGTACGGCGGCTTTATCCCCGGCATAAGAGCGGGCAAACCGACGAGCGACTTCCTCAAGAAGATCAACAACAGGATCACGCTGTTCGGCGCGATATTCCTCATGTTGATCTCGCTCATTCCGACGTTCGTTTTCCTCGCGCTTTCGGGACAATATTCCGGCTACGATCTCGGACTTGCAAACTCCTTCTCCGCAACGGGACTGCTCATCGTCGTCTCCGTCGCGCTTGAGATAAACAAGCAACTCGAGTCGCAGATCATGATGAAGCACTACAAAGGCTTCCTCAAATAACAAAATTTCACACGATTCCCGCCGCGGAAACCCTCAAACTCGGTTGCGCGGCGCGGAATAAAGTGATATAATAAACAATTATGAAAAATATCGTTCTCTTAGGCGCACCCGGCGCGGGCAAGGGCACACAAGCGGCTCTTATACATGAGGAATTCGGTATTCCTCATATTTCCACGGGCGATATTCTTCGCAGGAACATCAAAGAGGGCACTCCCCTCGGCGTGACGGCAAAGAAGTATATCGACGCGGGCGAACTTGTCCCCGACGACGTCGTCATCGGACTCGTGGAGCTTCGTCTTAAGGAAGAGGACTGCAAAAACGGGTTCATTCTCGACGGATTTCCCCGCACCATTCCTCAGGCGGAGAGCCTCGACAAGGTGACGAGGATAGACGTCGCCCTCAACATCGACGTCCCCTTCGACGTCATCATGGAAAGGATGAGCGGAAGAAGAGTGTGCGCTTGCGGAGAGACCTATCATACGTCGACTTTGGGAGACGCGACAACTTGCAAGAAGTGCGGCAAACAGCTTTACATCCGCGAGGACGACAAGCCCGAGACCGTGGCGAACAGGTTGAGGGTGTACCAAATGCAGACGGCTCCCCTGATCGAATATTATCGCAAGCAGGGCAAGCTTAAGGACGTTGACGCAGTCGGCGCGATAGAAAAGATATTCGAGGATGTAAAGAAGGCGCTCCTATGATACATATCAAAAGCCCGTCGGAAATAGAATGTATGCGCAGATCGGGCGCGATCTTGAGAGATTGCCTGCTCTTCCTCGAGGAAAGAGTGAAACCCGGAGTGAGCACGAAGAGGCTGGACGAATTTGCCCACGATTATATCTTGCGGCACGACTCAAAACCGTCCTTCCTCGGCTACGGCGGTTTTCCCGGGACGATATGTGCCTCCGTGGACGAAGTTGTGGTGCACGGCTTCCCCTCCGACAAAAGGCTGAGCGAGGGCGAGATACTCTCGATAGATTGCGGGCTTATATATAAGGGCTGGCAGGCGGACGCGGCAAGAACAGTCGCGGTCGGGCAAATATCTCCCGAAAAACAGGCGCTCATAGACGTTACGAGGGAAAGCTTCTTCGAAGGCGTAAAGCATTTCAAGGACGGAGGGCATCTCGGCGACATATCGAATGCGGTGCAGGTGTACTGCGAGTCGCGCGGCTACGGAGTCGTGCGCAGTATGGTCGGGCACGGCATAGGCAGAGAGATGCACGAGGACCCCGCGGTGCCAAACTACGGCACGGCAGGACACGGCACGAAGCTCAAGGTGGGACTTGTGCTTGCCATCGAGCCTATGATAACTATGGGCACGTGGGAGACGACAGGTACGGGTTGGACGTGCGTCACAAAGGACGGCAAACCCGCCGCGCACTATGAAAACACGGTCGCTCTCACCGAAAAAGGAGCGGAAATACTCACGCTGTAGTATGGAAATCGGACAAGTGGTATATTCAAAAGCGGGACGCGACGCGGGCAGATATTATGCCGTGGTCGAGCTTGTCGACGAGACGCGCGTGAGGATCGCGGACGGAGATCTGCGCCGCATAAAGAGGGCAAAACTCAAAAACATCAAACACTTGGGTACGGACGGAACTGTTTTGGAGAAAATAGCCGCCAAACTTAAGGCCGGAGCGCAGGTGTTTGACGCGGAGCTGTACAGCGCACTGAGGCTGTACGATAAAAAATAATAAGGAAGGGTGTAATGTCAAAGGAAGACGTCATCGAAACCGAGGGCAAGGTCATCGAGGTCCTGCCAAAGACGCAATTCAGAGTGATGCTGTCCAACGGGCATGAGATACTCGCGTATCTCGGCGGCAAGCTGCGCATCAACAACATCAGAATACTTGAGGGAGACAAAGTCAAGATCGAAATGTCGCCCTACGACCTTACGAAGGGCAGGATAATATACCGCAACAAGTAAGTATAAAACGAAAACATTTTTTTGGAGGATCAACTATGAAGGTCAGACCGAGTGTCAAGCCGATGTGCGACAAGTGCAAGGTTATCAAAAGAAACGGCAGAGTTATGGTCATCTGCTCGAAGTATCCAAATCACAAGCAACGTCAGGGCTAAGCCCGTCGCCCGCGACGTATTTGCGGGACTTATATAGGAAACAAGCATAGGGCGGCTGGTTGCTCCATTCCATCTATCGGGCAACTCCCTGTGCGGTCATATATAAAAATCAAACGTACACAATTTTCGGAGGTAGAAAATGGCAAGAATTGCTGGCGTGGATCTTCCGCGCGACAAGAGAGTCGAATATGGGCTTACCTACATCTACGGTATCGGTTTGCCGACCTCTCAGGAGATACTCCGCGCAACGGGCATAAGTCCCGACGTGCGCGTCAAGGATCTCACGGAGGAGCAGGTGAGTCTCATTCGTGATTACATTGAAAAGAATCTGCACGTAGAGGGCGATCTCAAGCGCGAAGTCCAGCTCAACATCAAGAGGCTCGGCGAGATCGGCTGCTATCGCGGCGTCCGTCACAGAAAGGGTCTGCCCGTCAGAGGACAGAACACAAAGCAAAACGCCCGCACAAGAAAGGGACCGAAGCGCGCTGTGGCTCGCAAGAAGAAATAAGGAGTGAACTATGGCAGGTATCGCAAGGAAAGCAATCAAAAAGAGAAAAGATATCAAACGCGTTGAGAAAGGGCAGGTGCATATCCACGCTTCTTTCAACAACACGATCGTCACCGTTACGGATATGAACGGCAATGCAGTCTCATGGTCCAGCGCGGGCAAGCTGAAGTTGCGCGGCAGCCGTAAGGCTACTCCGTTTGCGGCTCAGATGGTCAGCGAGGACGCGGCGAAGGTCGCCTACGATCAAGGCATGAGGACCGTCGAGGTCTATGTCAAGGGCGCAGGGCAAGGCAGAGAGTCCGCTATCCGCGCACTCGGCAACGTCGGTCTGGAGGTCACGCTCATTCAGGACGTATCCCCCATACCCCACAACGGTTGCCGTCCGCCTAAGGCGAGAAGGCTGTAATAGGAGGTTAAACTATGGCAAAATATACAGGACCCGTGTGCCGTCTTTGCAGACGCGAGGGTTGCAAGCTCTATCTTAAGGGAGCAAGGTGCAATTCCGAAAAGTGCGCCTTCTATGACAGGAAAAACGTCCCCGGCTCCGACCCCAAGGCGAGAAGCAGGAAAAAGGCGAGCGGCTATTCCGTACAGCTTCGCGAGAAGCAAAAAACAAAGCGCTACTACGGCGTGACGGAAAAGCAATTCAAGATGTATTATGACACCGCGTCCGAAATGCGCGGCATCACGGGCGAGAATATGCTCACCCTCATCGAGAGACGTCTTGACAACGTCGTCTACAGGCTGGGTCTCGGCGTTTCGAGAGCACAAGCCCGTCAGATCGTCTGCCACGGTCACATCACCGTCAACGGCAAGAGAGTGGACATCCCCTCCTATCTCGTCAAAGTCGGCGACGTCATCGCCGTCAAAGAGAACAAGCAGGATTCCGTGATGTGGGAGGACGTCAAACAGACGAAAAACCTCAGCATCGTCAAGTGGCTCACATTTGACAACACAACGCTCACAGGCACAGTCGTCGCACTCCCCGAGAGAGAGGACATCGACCTCGACATCCAGGAGCACCTCATCGTCGAGTTGTATTCCAAATAATATAGGAGGATACCAAAATGATGCAGATAAAAAGCCCACGCATTACTTTCGAAGAGAACGAGAGCAAAAATTATGCGAAGCTTGTCGTCGAGCCGCTTGAGCGCGGTTTCGGAACAACGATCGGCAATTGCTTGCGTCGTATTCTCCTTTCCGCACTCCCCGGCGCCGCGGCGGTCGGCATCAAGATCGTCGGCGTGGAGCACGAGTTTTCCACTATAAAGGGCGTCAAGGAAGAGGTCACGGAGATCATCCTCAATCTGAAATCCGTTCGTTTCAAGGCGGCGGAGTCGCTTGACGGAGCGGGCAAGCAACAATGCTTCCTGCACATGAACACCGTCGGCGTCGCAACGGCGGGCGACATCGAGTGTCCTTTGGGCATCGAAGTCATGAATCCCGAGCAGGTCATCTGCACTCTCGACGAGGGCGCGGAAATCGACATGACAATATATGTCGACCGCGGCAGAGGCTATGTTCCCGCTTCTCAAAACAAGGATATTTCCCAACCCATAGGATATATTCCCATCGACTCCATCTACACCCCCGTCATCAGGGCGAATTATGCTGTCGAGAGCACCCGCGTCGAGCAAAGCATCGACTTTGACAAGCTAACGCTCGAGGTGACGACGGACGGGACGACCTCCGCAAAAGAGATCACATCCCTTGCCGCAAAGATCATGAATGACCATATGAAGTTGTTTGTCGAACTCGTTGACAAGATGGACGAGACGCCCATCCTCATCCAGAACGAGCCGGACAACAAGACAAAGGTGCTGGAGATGTCCGTTGAGGATCTCGATCTGTCGGTGCGCTCCTACAACTGCTTGAAGCGCGCAGGCATCCACACCGTCGAGGATCTCACAAAGCGTTCCGAAGAGGATATGCTCAAGGTGAGAAACCTCGGAAGAAAATCTCTCGAAGAGGTTGTCAAGAAGCTCGAAGAGCTAGGTCTCAGCCTCAAGACCCAGGAGGACTAAGTTATGCCCAAAAAATTAGGAAAACGCACAGACCAAAGAATGGCTTTGCTCAAAAATCAAGTTTCGGAGCTGTTGTGGTACGGTCAGATCGAGACGACTGTAGACCGCGCTAAGGCAGTGAGGAGCCTCGCCGAGAAATATATCACTCTCGCGATCAGAACATACAAGGATGACGTACAGGTCGTCAAGACAGTCACCAACGTGAACGCCAAGGGCGAAAAATCCCGGTCGCAGGTGCAATTCACCAACGACGGACCCAAGAAGCTCGCCGCGCGCCGCAGACTCATGGCGGAGCTTGTCGACATTCAAGAAGTCAAGGGCGAGAAGGAGTCCAAAGCGGCATTCCGCGCCCGCATCAAGGACACGAAGCATCCCCTCATCGAAAAGATATTCAAGGAGTATGCTCCCAAGTATGACAAGCGCAAAGACGAGTTAGGACAGGGTGGCGGCTACACAAAGATCCTCAAGACGGGAAACCGCAGAGGCGACGCCGCCGAGATGTGCATTTTGAAGCTCATCTGATTAAATGTTTGAATGCTGTTTAAGTTTAAGCGCTCACAGATGTGAGCGCTTTGCTTTTTTCGCCGTTGATTTTGGCGGCGCACTTGACATAGCGCAAGCATTTTTATATAATTTTGTATATAAAATTTATGGGAGGATGCATATGGTCGCGACAGTCATCGAGTTTTTCAGAAAGATATTTGCGGGCAACGATTTTTTGACGCTGTATGTCATTTCCATTATTCCCATAATCGAGTTGCGCGGCGCGATACTCTTCATGCCCGGCATGTTTTTGAAAGGTTCGGTTGACGCCTTTATAAACACCTACATCGGCATGTGGTGCTGTATTGCGGGTTCCACAACGGTCATTCTGCCGCTCATCCTCGCAACGCGCCCTCTTCTAAAAAAACTCAGGACCACAAAACGTTTCGCCAAATTCGCCCGAAGTATGGAGTCAAATCTTTCTGATAGGGCAGAGTCCGCCTACAATGCGGAGGAACAGCGCAAAAAGGACGAGGAGCGCATAAAAAAAGGCAAAAAACCAAAACGCAAATACAGCGTAGACACCAAAAAGTTTTGGGGACTTTTCACATTTGTCGCGATCCCGCTCCCCATGACGGGCGCGTGGACGGGTTCCTGCGTGGGCAGTTTCCTCGACTTCCCGGTGTGGAAAGCGTCGCTTGCGGTGTTTTTAGGCAACATCGTCGCGGGACATATACTTATGGCGATAGCGTGGTTTTTGCCAAACGAGTATGCGGACATCTTTCTTGCGGGCTTCGCGGTGCTCGCCATTGCGATCGCTGTCATACTTGCATACTCCCGCGGTCGCAAAAACGAGAAGAAAAGGCGTGACGAACGCGCCAAATACGCCAGCCAAAGCGAGTATGAACTTGCGGTGCTCCAGCGCGAGGCGGGCGAGGACGGCTCCGTCATCATCAAAAAGGAGTACATCGACAAGCACGGCGACCGCCACATCATCATAGGTCGCGACGAGTCCAAAAACGACAATATCGTCGGCGATGACGACGTGATTTGATTTTGATGTAAATATGTGGACTACGCGCCCACTCCTCGGCAAGGGAGCCATGCGGGGTCCCACCCCGCGCCCCGGCAAAGGGCGTTTTGCCCTTTGCAAACCCAAGATAAAGACGCGAGCTAGGCAAATACTTGCCGTAGCTCGCGTTTTTTGATTGTAATGCAAGCGCCAAACTCCTGCGTGCAAGCTTAATATTTACGTTAGTATCGTCCGAGCTGATTAACGCACCCTCTGTCCGAGCGCATTTATACACGGAAATCGCCGTGTCCGAGATACCCATGCTTTTCGTGCCGATGCCGCCATAGTGCCAAAATAAATTGTTGAGGAAACACTTGTTTTTTTCGGGGCGAGGTTATATAATATATAGCGATAAAAATTTATGTATGGAGGCTTATTATGCCACTTGTAACATCAACCGAAATGTTCAAAAAAGCTTATGAAGGCGGGTACGCGATAGGCGCGTTCAACGTCAACAATATGGAGATCATCCAGGGCATCGTCGAGGCCGCCACGGAAGAGAATGCTCCGCTCATCCTTCAGGTCTCGTCGGGCGCGCGCAAGTATGCAAACACCACCTACCTCACGAAGATGGTGGAGGCGGCGGTGGAAACGAGCGGTCTCCCCATATGCTTGCACCTCGATCACGGCGACAGTTTTGCGCTGTGCAAGGACTGCGTTGACAGCGGCTTCACGTCCGTTATGATAGACGCGAGCGCGCATCCTTTTGCCGAGAACATCAGCATCACGAAGCAGGTCGTCGAGTATGCGCACGATCACGGCGTCGTCGTTGAGGCGGAACTCGGAAAACTCGCGGGCATCGAGGACGCAGTCAACGTTTCCGACAAGGACGCGGCTTTCACCGACCCCGATCAAGTGCAGGAGTTCGTCACAAAGACGGGCGTCGACTCCCTGGCCATCGCCATCGGCACCTCTCACGGCGCATACAAGTTTAAGGGCGAGCCTAAGCTGCGCTTCGACATCCTCGAAGAGGTAGGCAAGCGTCTGCCCGGTTTCCCCATAGTTCTGCACGGCGCCTCCTCCGTCCCCGAAGAGCTTGTCAAGATCGTCAACGAGTACGGCGGCAACATGCCAAACGCAAAGGGCGTTCCCGAAGAAATGCTCCGTCAAGCCGCGTCTATGGCAGTCTGCAAGATAAACATCGACTCCGACTTGCGCATCGCAGTCACGGGCGCCATCCGCGAGCACTTCGCGCTCAATCCCTCGCACTTCGACCCGCGTCAGTATCTCGGACCCGCAAGAGAAGCGGTCAAGAAAGTGGTGAAGCATAAGATTGAGTGTGTACTTGGTTGCGCAAATAAAGCGTAAAACCGCGCTATTTGGCGCCTGACTTTGTCAGAGGCGCCCGCCTCGCAATCATGTACGTCTATGTACATTGGGTTGCTCGGCGGGTGCCTCTTTCGCGTCATGCATCCAAATATCGCGGTTTTTCCAACCGTAATGTTTGTCTGAGCGATATGGGGTCCCCGCAAAATTACGCAGTGATTTTGTGGGGTAATTGAGCGCTCTTCATCTAAATATCGAGATTTTATGCCTTATTTATAATTATAATCTGGCATGGCTATTTGCCCCAAACTGTCTTTGAACAAATATCGCGGTTTTTTCAAACCGCGCTTGTCCGAGCGCACTTATACACGACGTTTGCCGAGTCCGAGTGACCCCGCGGAGCGAGCGGTTTTACGCTAAGTACGCAGTGAGGGCGTGTCTGCACCCCATAAAATTCGCTTTGCTCATTTCT
>CANQBO010000018.1 GCA_947589475.1 uncultured Clostridia bacterium | reverse complement strand
AATCAAACGGAGCAATCTATTGAGGGACAGCTCCGAGTGTGCGAGGAATATGCCAAGAAAAACGACATATTGATACTCCACTCATACATAGACCGTGCAATGACGGGAACGAATGACAACCGCCCAGACTTTCAACGAATGATAGCTGATAGCGGCAAAGAGAAATGGGATATGGTGTTAGTATACAAATTTGACAGATTTTCGCGCAACAAGTGTGAAACGGCAAAATATAAACACATGTTGAAAGAAAACGGCGTGAAAGTAGTATCTGCCATGGAGAATATCCCGGATACCCCCGAAGGAATTATCCTCGAAAGCGTTATCGAAGGTATGAACCAATACTATTCGGAGGAACTTTCACAAAAAGTGCGCAGAGGTATGCGCGAGAGTCGGGCAAAAGGCAATTACACAGGCGGAGTACTGATATATGGCTACAAGATAGTAGACCATAAAGTTGTTATAGATGAGGACGAAGCAAACATTGTGAGGAGTGTTTACGAACAGTATTCAATGGGCGTATATGTCAAAGATATAATTGCCGATCTGACTGCCAAAGGCGCGTATAACAAAGGCAAGCCGTTTGCGAAAAATACTGTGTATAACATATTGCGCAATGAAAAGTATTCGGGAGTGTACAGATATAAAGATGAAGTTTTCACCAACATATACCCGCAAATAGTGCCGACTGAGGTGTTTTGTAAGGTGCGCAAAAAGATAGCACAAAACAAGAACGGCAAAGCAAGCGTAATGACTCGATACCTTTTGAAAAATAAACTGTTTTGCGGATATTGCGGGACAAAAATGGTTGGCGTTGGCGGGACTTCAAAAACGGGCGAGGTAAAACATTATTATCGTTGCAGAGGCATTATAGATGGAGAGCCTTGCAGGCAAAGACTTTTCAGACAAGATATTCTGGACAAATTGGTCGTCGATAGTATTGTGAGCGAACTGTCTAAGCCAAACACCATAGAATATATAGTTGGAAATCTCTTAAAAGTACAAAATGAACTTGTGAAAGCGAATCCAAATGTTGCCGCATTGCAAAAGCAAAAACATAATGTTGAGCGTGCCCTTGAAAACATTATGAAAGGTATAGAGCTTGGAATAATGAATAATACCACAGCAAAACGCATGCAAGAGCTTGAAAGTCAGCTTGCAAACATAGAAAAGCAGTTGATAATAGAGCGGAGCAAAACAGACACTCAATTGAGCAGTGAGCAAATATACAAATTTTATAGCGACGCCTTACGGCTGGAAGCGCCATTACTTGTAGAATTGCTTGTGGACAAAGTAACTCTATATGATGAGAAAATTGTTATACAATACAAAACCCCGCTATTTATTGACCCCGACGATATGTCGGGGTTTTTAATATGTCGTCATCCTTTAAGATCAAATAATTGTGCTAAATGTCTATATAACAATTGCAATCAAATTATGATAGAAATAAAAATTTGATTTGGACGTCGGCAATTTATTCCACGTTACTCTTGACGGGAGCCTCGCAGGAGCGTTGTTGAAAGGCTGTGAGAGCCAACACGCAAGCCCTGCGGGGCTTTGTATGCCTTTCGGCGGATAGCCTACAACGCTCCCTTCTCCCGTACAAGAGCCTTTCGCGGCATAAAATGCCTCACATTGGATTCATAAAATATCGCAAAGATTCAAACAAGCCTTTAGCTACTGCCGATTTCGCCAAGTCTTGCCAAAAGCGTTGTTGATTTTCCGGAGACAGTTTTCTGAAATCATCCTCAAATTCTTGCGCTTTTTGTACGGTCTTTGCAAAAAACTCTTGATATGCTCTTTCCTCGTCGCTCATTTTTCCCTCCTTTTACAAAGTAAATAAAAACCTAAAACCAACTTCGAAAGTTTGTTTTAGGTTTTGACTGGCGGCACGAGTGCCACTCTCATTGAACTTGTACTTGAATTTTAACTCGAAATCTATTTATTTATTAAGAATCTGTTCGAGCCAAGAAATCGAATCTCTAAAACGATAAAAATCGTTTTCTGTCCAACCCTCTGATAATTCGGTATAACTGTGATCTGGTACGCGTCTAGCTTTGTTGATATCATTGAAATGTTTTTGAACTACTGTAGTAGTAGCCCCATCAAATAATTTTGCGAAGAGGTTGAAATTGTCAATGATTATTCTAGATAGTAAACTAAAGTAAATTTTATTTATGCTTGGATCAAAAAGTTGCGTTAGCGTCATGCTTTGCGCATTTGTTAGATCGCCATCATTGATGGCGCCGTGAGTTTTCATAGCTTGTAAAACCACGGAAACTGCTTGTTTTTCTCCCAGAAAAACAAGCAAAGTCGTTTTAACCAAATTACGTAAAGTCATTTCTGCAATATTGACACGATATCGAATTTCTTCTTTTTGGTCCTCGATTGTTAGATTACGCCGTTCGAATTTATATTTGCCTAAAAGATAACGTTCAATAGTTGCAAAACGAATCTTATAATGGTTATCGCCGCTTTCAATTAAGCCATAACCCAGCAAATGCGACAGGGAGTTATCGTCTACAAAATTTGATAAATATGTATCTCCATTTATAGCAATTTCTTTTAATGCATTAAATTCTTTTGGATAATTGTTAACCAAAATATTTAGTATCATCAAATAAAATCCCGTTGCATCATTGGTTTCTTCAAACGATTTTAACGTAATTTCGTATAAAGGCATCGTGATTTTTTTAGGTCGCTGCATATTTTCTGTTTTTATATAGTTGTTTATATAACTGCATAGAAGCCTAATTAAATAGGGGTGACCTCCACAATCTACTGTCATAGCGGCACATACTTTTTCATCAAAAGACATGCCCATATAATTACCAATTGTATTTACCATATTTTGCGTATCGACTATCTCAAAAGGCAAAAGATAAGCTCCTTGATTTGCTTTTGACAGTTGACCAAACATGGGATTGGGTGTACTCTTGCCAATTACAGGTACTTCATTGATCATTGGATTTGTACCAGCCACAACAATCGATAATTTTGTAGGATATTTTGAATAATAGCCCTTAATAGCATTCCAAAACGAGACAAAATCATCGCCATTCTGCCAACCTTTTCCGTTGTTAGAAACATCAAAAGTGATTGATTCTATCTCGTCAAAAAGCAGAATAATTGGCTTATTGACCATATCGTATATAGAATTTAAGTCCTCCTCAAAACTTACTGCGGCATTCGCATCAACGTAAGCATGCTTAGCATGTGGATTGTACGCAACAGACGTAACGCTTATAATATTTTTAATGATTACATATAAAGCCGTTTGCCAATTTGTATTTGCGAGCTGACTTTGACAAGGGATAAAGACAGTTGGGTAATTTTCTGTTTCCAATAAACGTTTAACCGCAAAAAGCAACGATGTTTTTCCACTTCTTCTTAGCCCAAAAACACCACTATGTGTGCAGTTTTTACATTTGTTTGCAATATCAAAGGCATAATCTCTACGACCAAAGAAAAATAAATCATTTTCGATAGGCATAGAGGTAGAAAATAAATCCACATCGAATAAATACTTTCTAAACCTTTTTACTATAAATTCATCGTCATGTTGTTTTATTAACTCTTTATAGGAAAACGGTATCACTATACTGTTGAGATTTGTGTCTTTTAAGACGCTTGTCAAATTGTTTTCAATATCAGCGTCATTACTGATTAGAATTTGACAGCCTCTATCTATTCTAAGTTTCGATTTAATTTGTTGCATGATGTTTGCTGCTGCATCCAAAGATCTCGGCTCAAATGCAACATAATCCGAAAAGACTACAATTATCTCTCTTTTTAAGTTAAAATTTAGGCTAAAAACTTCCGTAGGTTTTACAATGCAATAACGATATTTGCTTTGCCCTAATTTAATTTCATTTCCACCATTTGTTACATAGAAAACTTTCCCCAACTTTTGTATTATTTGTATTTCATCTTCATTATAGTTTGTAAACTGAAAAGCAGGATTGATTCCAGGGTTGACTTTGGCTACATCTACATTTTTAACAGAATCTTTCTTGCGTACTCGCTCTGCGCGATCTCTACTTTGAGTCGGTTCCGCAATGACTTGAAATTCTACTCTATCGCCTTCTGAAAGTTGATATATAGTACAATTGGTCAATGCGGTTTTATAGAAGAAATATTCTTTACCATCGTCTCCATTAATGACACCCCATGACCTTTCAATATAATAAATATTTCCGTTCATTGCTCATGTCCTCCTATATTTCCTTCATGATTCTTAAAAACTCGTCCAACGATTTTGCGTCGGGGTTGTTCGCAAGTGCTTGCTCGCTTACCATATAATAGCGATATTGCGCTCCCGCCTGTGCCTGCCAAATCTTTCCGAGTTCGGCTTTTTCTCTGCTGTTATCATTTGTGGCGAGATGCTCGCCCTTCGTTTCCACCATAACCACTTTCCCGCTGTTCATCATGACGATAAAATCGGGGTAGTGATTGAGAAAGCCATTGATACAAAATTCGATTCGATCCATATTGCGATGCCACCATTTTACGTTCGGCAACGCGGCAATTTTTTCAATAACTTTCAATTCAAAGCCATTGATCGACTGTTCCGAAGTATAGAGAGATTTCGAGAGGATATCGATTGTATTGCCGGGTGCAATCTCCTTTTTGAGTTGGAAAGACGGGAGACATTCGATTTTTCCTGTTTCCAACAAATGGTCGAACCGCTGTCTGCAATACACGGCAAGCAATTTTTCAATTTTTGCCTTGATTTTCTCCGTATATCCGAAAATATTCTTTTCCATGTCGGCAAGCTCGTCGCTGTTCATATTTTCGATAACACGGTCAAGATAGGCAGAAAGATCGTTTCCGCTGATGCAATCGAATTTCTCCAAGCTCCGCTTGATCAAGAGTTTGCAATTCCGAATGCGCCCCTCCGGCGGAAGGGATTGCATCATGGTCTTAAAATACTCGCTTTCATCGCGCGACAATTGGCGATATTTCGGACGCTCGTCTTTTTGGACGTCCACGGCAATCACCGCCTCTCCTGCATCGCCAAAATCAATGCCGACATCTTTATCCTTTAACGTAAATCCATCCGTCAATTCCTCTTTGGTCAAAAGAGATTTCTCATTCGGATTCAGTAACGAGAAAATGCTGGGTGCCGCTTTTATATAAAATTGCGGTATTTTCAGCGCAAGCGCATCTTCCTTAAATTGTTCATAAATCGGATATGTAGGCACTTTACTTCTCACCTCCAAAGGCAGATTCCCCAAAGGTTGTTCGTTATTCGCTTGTAGTGTCGTTTCATAGGCATCGCTGTTCGTTTCTGCGCTCATCAGCATGGTGTCAAGGGAAGATGTGTTACCCGCGTTTGTCCTGCCCGCCAAAATATCTTTTACGCTGTCGCCGTCAAATTGTAAAAATTCTTCTTCTCTCTCCTGTGAAGTATCTAACGGTAAAGTCCCTTGAACGGGCGTAGTACCTACGGAAGGCGTATCGACCTTTTCTTCCGCAACGCGACATTCTTTTTCGCTGAATCCCGCATCATTCAAGCCCTTGATGATTTTCTTTATCGTTTCATGAAAATCGTTCGAGCAAGTAAGAACATAAGATAGATTCAAAAACTTGCTTTCGTTCTGTTCGGCATAGGGCAAGCGCAAAACGCGCCCCAAAATTTGTTCCACATCTACAGCCGAAGTTTTATTGGCAAGAGTGGCGAGAATATAAGCGAACGGGCAGTCCCAACCCTCTTTCAACGCATTGACGGTGATAATATATCGTATCTTGCAACTTGGATCGTCAAGTTTGACATTTTTCAGTTCGTTAATTTCGGCAGTTTTGACTGCGATCTCTTCCTTCGGGATTCCGCTATCAATGAGCCTCTGCTTTAAGCGCTCAAAAGTTTCCTTATTTTCTGCTTGCTTGGGTTGCGCTTGGAACAGCACGATCGGACGGATATATCGCTTGTCCTCTCTTGCCTTTGCAAGTTCTTCGAGCTTATTCCTCAAATCAAGGGCGTCGGCGATCACTTCTTCTTTCGAGGGACGGTTATAGACGATGACGGGCAATTTTACCATGTTTTCGGTCTTTAATTGCGCGGCGTCCACATAGGAAATGATGTTCGCATTTTTCCGAGGCGTTGCCGTCAAATCAAGAATGAAGCTCGGATTGAGATTTTTCAGCATCTCCACGCTCAAATCGCCCGTAGTGTGATGGCTCTCGTCCACAACGATAACGGGCGAAAGTTGATTGAGAACTTGAATGAGCGCGGTTTCATCCACGCCGTCGATAAGCGTTTCGGGGTTAGCAATATACTTTGAGAACTGTTGCAAATTGCCGTTCTCTTGATACACCTTCCTGCCTTCCTTATTCTTGATCCGAAAACTATCAAAGCTCATAACGACAATGGAAAGTTGCTCGTTGACCGTCGTCGGATTAAATTGTTGTCCGTCAAGAACCTGTTGCTTGTTATATATTTGAAAACGCCCGTTAAAGTCCGCCTCCAATTTTTGGTGATAGGGATGGGTGGGATCGGAGAGGTTTTTCAACGTCTGCGTGAGGATAGCTTCCGAGGGGACAAGCCAAACGACCATCCGTGCCTTACGGCTCGGCAAATGATCGAAAATTACTTTGAGAGAATTGCAGGCGATATATGTTTTCCCGCCGCCCGTTGGAACTTTGAAGCACACGCGCGGCGTGTTGACGATCTCATTTTGATAGCACGGAATGTCATCGAAGCCGACGCGGACATTCTTCTCCGCCCAAAATTGATTATACGCTTGAATTACGCTATTCGTGGTGTTCAACAGCTCTAAATAGCGTTCCAAATCGGCAAGAACTTGAAGTTGAAATCTTTTCGGCGTCATAATTCACCTCTTATAATCTCGAAATGTCGCGGGGGATCTTTTTGAAAGTGATCCCGTGTTCTTTCAAAATTTCCTTTGGCAGCGCGCACACATCTGCATATATCACATAATCGGTCGCTTCCGTCTGAATGCTTGATAGGAATTCTCGGTTAAGCGTAGTGATATTTTCTCTGTCATAATAGAAGTAATACGCTGTTCCATGATGCTGCCCCAAGAAAAATTCGTTATCGTTATCATTTTCGGAAATCGCGTCTTTCGTTTCCATATAGTAAACATACTTGCGAATTTCTTCGATGCCGACATCCTCATTTAAGTTATTGGTTTCGTCAAAAAGCGGGAGCCCGAGTTCATAATAACTGAAACTGCCGCCTGTTCCTTCGACCGCTTGGTCTCCTTCACCGTAACCTTTAATAACTCGCTTTACGCGCTCTGTGGTAATGGTTTCCGCATAATCCATCATTTCGACAAGAATAAACTTGCGGTTGCCGCCGTCATGCTTGTTGAGATTGAGTACAGCGTGCGCAGTCGTGCCGCTTCCCGCAAAAGAATCGAGAATAATGGCATCTTTTTTGTCAACAAATTGTATGAGATATTCTATTAAAGACTTGTCTTTGGGATAATCAAAAACTTTTTTCCCAAAAATCTGAATTTGTTCTTTGCCCGCTTCTTCTGTTGTAGAAACTCCCACCGTGTCGTCAATTAGATTGGGCGGGACTTCTGCGCTATACTCTTCTCTTTTATATGAAAGAACGAGCTGTTGAGACAGATTAATTCTGACATTCTGTCTGATATTCTCCTCCAAAGTTTCTTGAATCCATATAAAACGATTTTCAAAACGAACCCCGTTTTGATTTACACCATTTTTTATAATCAAGTCATCGAGCAGTTTGTTGGGGAACTTCTTTGTGCCGTATATGCCCGATTTAATTATTCCATCTTTCCCCTTAAAATGAATCGTTCCCGCGGGGAAAAACAATACCTTAAAAGAATTTTGCGGTTTTGTTAAAGGATCATCACTTGGGCTGTGTTTCTTTATGCCCGAATATTTAAGAGAATTTTTCTCTTTTTCATAGCAAAGAACATATTCTAAATTTCTTTTAATTTTATACGATAAATTTGGCGGAGTGGCAGACTTATACCACATATATTGACCTACAAAACAATTTGCGCCAAATATTTCATCGCAAATCTTTTTTAGATTATATAATTCATTCTCATCAATGGAAATAAAAATCCGTCCATCAGGCGCAAGCATTTTTTGCAACAGTTTCAGTCGCGGATACATCATGCAGAGCCATTTATCATGGCGGGATAGATCCTCACCTTCCGCTCCGACAACTTCACCGAGCCACTTTTTTATGCGGGGATCATCTACATTGTCGCTATAAACCCATTGTCCCTCTTTTGCCCCCGTATTGTATGGCGGATCGATATAGATGCAGTCTATTCTACCCTCGTATTGCGGCAAAAGAGATTTGAGCGCGAGGAGATTATCCCCGTGAATGATCATATTCTCGGAAGTGTCCCCGTTATAAGTATATTTTTTATCGAGAACCCTGTAAGGCACATCTTGGTGATGATTGATAATCTTTTCTTTCCCGATCCATTCCAATGAAGGCATATTCAGTTCTCCTTTACCAATTCAATGTTTTTTCGGGGTCGAAAAGGAAATCCGAAAGAGAGGCAACCAAAATCCCTTGTTCGTTATAACCCGTAAGCACTTCGTCGCCGACGATGACTATCTTTTTGAATGCGTCGTTGATGCCGAGAAGCGAAGCCTGCTCCTGCTTGCGCTTTTCCTCGTCGGGCATCCGATAGGCACATTGAATGTAATATCTGCGGCTACCTATATTGGCGACAAAATCCACTTCAAGTTGCTTTCTCTGTGATGCGCCGTTTACTTTCAGATTGGCTTCTACCACGCCCACATCAACGGAATAGCCGCGTAACGTCAGCTCATTATAAACCACATTTTCCATGATGTGGTTGTATTCCTGTTGGCGGAAAGAAAGCCGTGCATTTCGTAGACCCATATCAACAAAATAATACTTGGACGGCGTGTTGATATACTTCTTGCCCTTAATGTCGTAGCGGACGGCTCTTTCAATTAGGAATGCGTCTTGCAGATAATCAAGATACGCCGAAATCGTGTTCGCGGAGAGTTTTAGGCTCTTTTGCGAATGGAAGGTGTTCGACAGCTTCAAAGGGTTTGTAAGCGAACCTATAGATGAGGCGAGAATATCGGTGAGTTCGTTGATTTCGACGTTACCGCGCAGGTTGTTGCGGTTGATGATATCCGCAAGATAGGTCGTTGCGAACAGGTCTTGCAAATATTTCGCCTTATCCGCCTCTGATTTCATAAAGAGGCAAAGCGGCATTCCTCCGTAGGTCGCGTATTGCAGCCAAGCCCTGTTAAACGGCGTATTCGGTTTGAGCGCAGAGTAAAATTCCGCAAAGTTGAGCGGAAAGACGCGAATCTCATCGCCGCGCCCGCGAAATTCCGTAATGATGTCGCTCGACAGGAATTTGGAATTACTCCCGGTGACGTAAATGTCCGCATTTGGAATGTGCAGAAACCCGTTGACGACGCTCTCGAAATTCGGCACAAGTTGAATCTCGTCCAAAAGAATATAGTACGGCGCGTCGTCCTTGATTTGCGCCTTGACAAACGCATAGAGTTCGTCGGGATTTTGCAGGTTTTTATTGCCGTAATCTTCAAGCGAAACGCGAATGATATGATTGGCGGAAGCACCCGCTTGCAAAAGGTGATTGTAAAACAGCGAAAAAAGCAGGTATGACTTACCGCAACGGCGAACTCCCGTGACAATCTTGACCAGCCCGTTGTGCTTATGATCGATGAGCTTTTGTAAGTAAAAATCTCTTGCGATCTCCATATTTGCCCTCATTTCGATTTTTTATATTATAGCAAAAACTATAGATATTGTCAACCAACTATTGAGAATTTTTGCGTAATTATAAAAATTTTCTTTGCGGAACTGTAACGGTTTTCCAAAAGCGGGTTTCCCGCTTGTTGAGGGGGGGCGAAAGCGCGCTGTGGCACTTTCCTTATCCTGCCTCCCCATTTTGGCAAATTTGCCACAGATTTTGCATGTATTAAAAAAATTTTTTTATTTTAGACCCTTCGATTTTGCCAAAAAATCGCCCTTTTAAGTGAAGGGGTATAAAAGTGTCGCTCTCAAATCTATATTGCAAGGAGAAAATTTTTGGGAAATTTGTGCGCAGACTGTCAACTTTGGGAGAAAAGTGTCCTTGTGATATTAGAGGTAGTTATTTCTCTAACACTAAAAAAGACAATCAACCACCGTGGAGGTGATTCCAATGCAGAAGAAATGACCTGCCGCCACAGTCGGGAAACGGCGGCAAACGAGTAAAAATCAAGGAGAAACAATGTCATGAACACATCGTAAAAAAGGAAGCAAAAGACATCCGCCGAGGCGATCCTGCGGCAAGCAAACGGAAAGCAAAGTGGGACGATTTTCGGGAAATTGATAGGGCAGGATAAGGAAAGTGGTATATTTCACTTTCGAGGTTTGGGGCAAGCGGGAAACCCGCCTCCCCCTTTGGCACATAATTCTCGTAGATCCATAGCGCAAACCCCTTGACTCTTCGGCTGAGATAGTGTAAAATGTATGTGTCGTATGAATACGATAGATATATTTTACGGAGGTAATTATGGAAAAGAAACCGAGAGCAATCAAGGACAAGCGTTATGAAGAAAAACACAAGGCAGAACGTAAGGCAAAGAGCCTTTCGTGGGGAACGAGTGTACCTAGAGAAACAGCTGAGAACATCAACTTTTTTCTCAAAAAGTATGGGTACACCAAGATACAACTAATAGAAGCCGGCTATAAGGCTTTGCTCGACGAAGCGGCAGAACATGACACTTCTCTTGCAAAGATTATGGACGGCTATGATGATTTCTTCGGATTTGAGTCGGATAAATCCGAAAAATAACTTTACACCGACAAAACGGATAGGGTTCGGTTGAACAAACTGTTTCTACCCACAATTTACAAAATCTAAAAAGGAGGATTTTTGTGAATATGGAGAGAGAACATTGTATCCATTCAGCCAGAGAACATCGTAACTGCACAAATAGAAAAATAAGGAGAGTTGAAACAAAACTGTGCAAAGGTAGATTTACAAACAAGACAAACCGAATGCGGGGAACTTAATCTCCCCGATGAGAAACTGAAAGCAAGTGCGACGATACTTGCAAACATACTGCTCGACTATATGAAAAGCGGCGGCGATATGAACGACTTAACACCGAGTAAAGTGTTCGGGCAAAGGAGAAAACAATGAAAAAGAGAACGGTTATTTATGCAAGGTTTTCCTCGCACACGCAGACGGAGCAATCCATAGAAGGACAACTTCGGGAATGTTACGATTACGCCAAACGGCAGGACTTGACCGTTGTTGGCGAATACATAGACAGAGCATTGACGGGAACTACGGACAAGCGTCCGCAGTTCCTTAAAATGATCGACGACAGCAAAAAGAAAACTTTCGATTACGTCCTTGTCTATCAGTTAGACCGCTTCGCCCGAAACCGCTATGACAGCGCAAACTATAAGGCAAAACTCAAAAAGAACGGCGTGAGGGTTCTCTCGGCAAAGGAAAATATAACCGAGGATGCGAGCGGTATTCTCATTGAAGGCGTTCTTGAAAGTATGGCGGAATATTACTCCGCAGAACTTTCGCAGAAGGTCAAGCGCGGCATTAAGGAGAGCCTTACAAAAGGATATTTCATAGGCGGATACGGACTGCTCGGTTATGATACCGTGGACAAAAAGTGGACGATAAATCCTCTTGAAGCGGTCGTCGTCAAGGATATCTTTACGCGCTATCGGAACGGAGAGAAGGCGAAAGATATTATAGACCGCCTGAACGCCTCGGGGATAAAGACCAAATCGGGCAAAAAGTTCACGATGAGCCAACTTGCCCGCATTATACGCAACGAAAAATATATGGGCGTCGTCAACATAGACGGCAATGTCTATACCAACGTCATCCCGCCTATTGTGGACGAAACGCTGTTCCGCGCGGCAAATTCGGTCATGGATACTCATAAACATAAGCAAAGAAAAAATTACGACGAACAGCCGTATATTTTAAGCGGGAAACTCGTTTGCGGTTATTGTCATTCGGCTATCACCGCCGAGGCGGGAACGAGCAAAACGGGGCGTGTGTACCACTACTACAAGTGCTACGGTAAAAAGCTGAAAACAACCGATTGTCAAAAGAAAGCCGTAAGTCAAGAGTACATAGAACGCTTGGTGTTCGAGGCGACGATAAAATACGTCCTTCGCCCAAACGTCATCGACAAAATCTCGAACATTGTTACCGAGAAATTCAACGCCGACCTTGCCACGCCTGTTGCTTTGCTGTCGCTTGAAAAGGAACTCAAAGAGGTCAACAAGTCCATCGGCGGTATTATGGCGGCGATAGAACACGGCATTTTTACAAAGACAACGCAGGAGCGACTACTTTCATTGGAAGCGGAAAAGTCCGATCTCGAAACGAAAATCACCGTGGAACAAGCGCGGCAGATAAAGCCGCTAAAAGCAAGCGAAGTCAAGAAATTTTTGTCTTACTTTGCACGTATGAAATACGAGGACGGCGAGGAAAGAAACGAATTCTTTAACTCGTTTATAAACCGTGTCATTCTTTTCGACGATAAGGTTATTATCCTCTATAACTCGAACGACCGAGAGATCAAACAACTTGACAAAAAACAATTAAAAGAAGCCGAAGCTGCCGAAAATCTTGAAGAGATAATAGAAAACAACTCGCTTGAACCAAAAAAGTTCAAACGAGTTGCACTTGGCGGAGAAGCAGGGATTTGAACCCTGGCTACGATTCACTCGTACTACTCCCTTAGCAGGGGAGCCCCTTCGGCCTCTTGGGTACTTCTCCGTGCCGACTTGACTTAGGATTATATATTAGCACAGCGCGGGCGCGATGTCAATGCTTTTGCGGGTAAAAATCGCTTGCGGAGGCGATTTATGAGTCGGATATTTGAATGGCAAATTGCTGTGGTTGTAAGTTTCGGAAGTTATTTGCAAAAATAAAAAGCCGCGGCGCGTAAATGCCACGGCTGAATGTTTGTCGAAAATATTTGATCAAAGTTTAGTTTTCCGTCACTCTTCGGAAGCGGAACTGTCTGTCTCGGCGGTCGTTGTTGTGGCGGAGCTTTCCTCCGAGGCGGTATCGGCCGCTTCATCTGCGGAGGTGTCGGACGTGTCGTCAGCGGCGGCGCGTGTGGCGAGGACGGGAAGGGGTGCGAGGCCTATGCCGAATTTGCCGTTTTTCTGTTTGCCGACGACTATAGTCTTGCCTTTGACGGCGAGTATGCCCGTGAGAAGAGGGAAGGATATGAAAACGATGGAGAGCAGAAGCATGACGACCAACACCACATACAGAAATGCGCCTCCTCCGAACCATGCTTCAAAGCCGGCAAGTATCCTGTCGAGAGCCATTATCTTGCCTACGGGACCCATTGCGCCCGCCGCTTTCAAGGGGAATATTGCGATAAAGACATAGACGAGCGGCACCGTGAGCACGGTCGAGAATGTCGTTATGCCTATTGTGAGGCCGTTTCTCAACTTATCCTGCTCGATGCGAGTGGCGAGGTTTGAGAAAAGCATAATGCCGCACGCCATCGTGATTATGACGACGATGTATTTTGCGAGCACATTGCTTATGTCATAGAATGCGGGGAAGATGCGCGCCGTTTCCATAGCATTCAATAAAAACAGTATACCGAGCACGATGAGCGCAATAGCAAGCGCGAACAAACAGGATCTTACGGGATGTTGCTTTGTAAACATGTTGCACCTCTCTTTTTAATTTATTTTATCATATAACTATATGTTTTTCAACATAAAATTCAATTTGCAACCAATCTTTTTGTTATTTGCGGAATTGAAACTAAAAATAGCGGTAAAAGTTGCAACGTTTGCGCATTTTTCAAAAAACGGAAGCGTCAAAAGCCCCAACTTCCCGGGGTGATGAAGAGGTAGGAAAGGAGGGCGAGTACGCCCATAAGTACGGGAATATGCAATATGAATATTATAAGCGCGTGGCGCCCGACAAAGCGTACGGGGCGGTTCCATTTGCCGTCCAGCTTCGGGAGCAGGGACTCGCGGGTGCGATAGAGGAATGGTCCCGCCGCGGCGCCCCAAAAGAAGTAGGGAAGATATTGCACGATGGTGAACATGTCCCCGGGAGAGACGTCTCCCTGATCGTAAAAAAGGCTGGGATCGCCCCAAAAGTTGTGAGGCGGGAAGAGGAACGCGAAGTAGATGGGGGTGGATTCGGGCGGCGTGTAGCAGAAGTAGAGTATCAAAGCTATGGCGCAAAGTCCTACGCTGCATATCGCGACGGAGCGTTTGTCGCGACGGCAGAGGAAGTCCACAAGCGAGTATAGCAGAATCATGGACGCGAGGAAGTGCAACACTCCGAAAGTCACAAAAGAACCCGTTATGCCAAGCACGTACTCGTCGAAAAGCGTGACAAGCGAGTAGGCGAGGGCGACGCACATGAGCGAGGCGCCGCGATGATAGTTCGAGCGCGAAAAGGTGCAGGAAATACCCGATATGCCGAAGAAGAAAACCAGCACTATGCTGTGTGCTACGCGCCACTTATGACTGCCCACCCACTTAAAGCAAAAGCGTGTGAATGCGTTGCCAAAACCGAGGAAATACCAACTGCTTGAGCCGTACCAGGCGGGCGCGAACATCGTGACGCACATCGTCAAATGATCGAGTATCATCAAAATGACGCAGAGAGCGCGCAAAAAATCCAACTCCCAAATGCGCTTTTTCGGGAGCGGAAGATAGTTCAGTTGCGTTTCAAAAGGTATCATACCGTCGTTATCGTCGGGAAAGAACTTCATACAAGCAGTATATCACTCGCATTTTTGTATGTCAAATCAAACGTATGCGCGCTTGACATCGCGTCCCGCAAGGCGGAGCATATGAAAACATATCTTTTCTCGGCAAATTGAGTGAGCGCGCCGCTTTGACTCTATGATGATTGCCGCATTTTCACCCCATCGCAAATTTTTAAATAGGCAAAATACAAATATCCGCCTGTTTTAGACGGATATTTTGTATTGTGGCTTAACCACCAGCTAAGCTGGTGAGGCAGGAAGAGCTTTAGCGTTGAGAAAAATAAAACCTCCGTGTATAATGTAAGCGGATCCGTCAGCCGCAAAACAAATACAAGGAGGTAGTTCATATGAACGAGGACAGTTTAGCACACAGCAAATGGAGATGTCAATATCACGTGGTATTCGCTCCTAAGTTCCGCAGGCAAGTTATATACGGAAAAATTAAAGAAGATATAGGCAGGATAATGCGCAAGCTCTGCGAGTATAAAGGCGTAGAGATTATACAAGCGGAAGCCTGCCCGGATCATATCCACATGTTGCTTTCCATACCGCCGAAGATAAGTATCTCGTCGTTCATGGGGTATCTAAAAGGTAAAAGCTCCATAATGATATTCGAGAAGTACGCTAACATGAGATACAAGTATGGTAACCGAAGTTTCTGGTGTAGAGGATACTATGTGGATACGGTCGGGAAGAACGAAAAGGCAATAAAGGAATATATTGCCAATCAGCTCCAGCAGGATAAAGAATATGAGCAAATAAGTATCAAAGAGTATGTAGACCCGTTCACGGGTGAGCCGGTAAAGAAGGCATAAGAAAAGCCCCTTCATAGGGGCAGCCCGGGAACGGTAGGCGGCTGGCGGAATACTCATCAGACGCTTTGCGTCCCCGCCACGAACAGGCGGCAGGGCCGCAGAGCAAGCCACCAGCTCAGCTGGTGGTTCTGACTTTACGACATCAAATCCAAATGTAAAGCCGAAGATTTTGGCAAATGCCGTCAGATTTTAAGTTGTGCGTAATATGCGACGGAGTTTTTTATTTGCAGGCGGCATTTAGAGCTTCTACAAGCTTGTCCGCGTCTATTCCGTGAACGGCGGCGGCTTCCTCGAGCGTTTCGCCGTGCGCGAGCGCGCAATGCAAGCAGTGCATACCGCTTTCCATAAGTATCTCCGCGAGCTTGTCGGGATCGCCCTGTTCAAGCACGTCGATGATGAGCATATCTTTTGAGATCATATTCGTTTCCTCCGAAAATCTTTATTACGGTCATTATATCACCGATTTTACGTCTAAGCAAGATTTTGAGCGCAAAATAAACTTTTATGCGTAAAACGTCCCGAAATCCAAAATAAAAGCGAGTCTTTTGTAAGTGCGCTCGTACAATAAACCCGTGTTTTAAACGAAACGTCCGATCATCGACTTGACAGAGGGGCGCGGCGAAGAATATAATATCTTTATGGCATCCAAAACGACTTTAAGTCAAAAACAGCTGAAAACGCTCGTCATCGTGGTGGCGATCATACTTGTGATCGTCATCATCGGCATTTGCATATTCCGTTTCGGCTTCCCCGACAGGTGGGAAGCGCTCATGGACGCATTCTTCTCGCGCGAACTCACGGACGGACAGCTTGTCGTGCACTTCATAGATGTGGGGCAAGGCGACGGAATTTACATAGAATTTCCCGACGGCAGAGATATGCTCATAGATATGGGAAGCACAAAAGGAATGAAAGAAGAGCAAGCGCTAGACGTACTCGATCAGCTGAACGACGATAATGTCATAGACCACCTCATGCTCACGCACACCGATCAAGACCACGTGGAGTTTTTGGACGCCGTCATAAACGAGTTTGACGTCGCCAACATCTATATGCCCAACGTAAAGGCGGCGCCGAGCAATAAGGGACTTATTGAGCAGATCAACGCTCTCGACAAAGACAAACTTGCGCTGTTTACCGACCCCGACACGGTAAATACAAGCACGTACGCGAAGTTTTTCATCGCCGCGCTAAGCGAGGAGGATTGCATTCTCCACCTCAATATGGACGAAGACGAATACTCCAACGACATAGTAATATCGGGCGATGGTTATGAGCTTACTTTCTGGTGCCCCACAAAGCAATTTTATGCCGACAACAACCTCAAAGACGCGGAAAAACTCAACGCCGTCTCGCCTGTCGGCATTCTCACATTCAACTCCCGCCGCATCGTGTTTACGGGGGACAGCAATGAGATGAACGAGCCTATCGTCGCCTCCCGCATAAACTATGTCGATTGCGATGTGCTCAAAGTCGCTCATCACGGCAGTGCGACCTCTTCCCTAAACGAATTCTTGCGTGCCGTAAATTGCGAGTACGCAGTGATCAGTTGCGGAAAGGACAACTCCTATCATCACCCCACGCAAGCCGCTCTCGACAGGCTGAAAGCCCGCAATATGACAGTCTACCGCACCGACCTCAACGGCGACGTCACCCTCACGATCACGGACAAGGGCAACATCTCGTTTTCCACTCAAAGAAGCGCCTCCGACAAGGACATCTTCACGGGTCAGGACAAGTAAAATATATGCGGGGAGCTGTCCCGCTCTCAAGCTAAAAACGCGCGAACGTCGTGACTTTAGTCACCGGTTCGCGCATTTCTATCGTACGTAGCGGCAAAAACCCTGCGTGAGCAGGATATTCGCGTTTTAGTTGTCCGAGTTTAGCGCACGCTATATGCGTGCGCCGACGTTTTTCAATATCAGAAGAAAGTTTCGCGTGCCGCCGCTTTGGTCTCTTCGTCGGCGATGAAGGGGATACGCGTCGTATAGCCCGCTTTTGCGGCGACGATCATACGCGTAGGCCAATGGAAGATCTCGCGGTTCCACGTGTTGACGGTGTCGTTGTAGACTTCGCGCGCGGCGGTTATTTCGCGTTGCAGATAGGAGTTTTGTTGCATTGCGTCCGCAAGTTCCTGATGAGCGCGCAGTTCGGGATAATTTTCAAAAGCTATGTTGACGTTGCGGCTGATATGCTCGAGTTCCGAAGCGATCTGATTTCTGGCCTCGTCGCCTGAAGCGCCGCCGTTTGCGCCGTGCCCTGCGCGAAGTTCCGCGATCTTCGTGAAGGTGCTTTGATCGAATTCTATCGCCTTATCCACGAGGCGGGCGCAGTTTTTGAGTATCTGCACGCGCTGTTCGAGGTAGTTGTCGATCTGCGACGCGTCGTGCTGAAGTTTTTGCTGAAGCTGTTGGAAATAGCTCTTTGCCTTGACTTTCATGATGCTCCAGATCACGCCTCCGATGATCGGGGGCAACAGCCACCAGATCACGTCGAAGATCTTCGAGCCTATCCCGATCTTGACATCAAGCTGTTTTGCGATGACCTTCGTATCGTTGCCGGACGGCATTGTTACGGGGCTTAATTCATCCAATTCATTTGCCATAAGTGACCTCCCTGTTGGGTAAATTTATTTCATAACCTCGGTTATTTCTTTGTCGAAGTTTTGATCCGTCGCGTCTACGAGACAGCACAACAAGCCGTGCGCGTAGGCGCTTTTGCCGTATCTCGAAAGCAGGTCGCCAAGCGGGGAAGAGGCGCGTTTGCTCTCGAATTCTCTGCCCGAAAGTCCCAGCTCCTTCAGTTTGACGGTGGAGCGGTTTTCTATGGGGATATATTCTTGCCAAGGCACGGGAACGCTGTGCAGCGCTCCGTCCAAACCCAACACGGGGACAAAGTCCACGCGTTGTTCCGTGCGATAGGAATACGCCGTGACCTCGAGATGATCCGACGCGCCGTCTCTGCCTATTATAGCGGTCTTGAGTATGCTTTCCGTCGCCGACAGCGGGTGCGCAAACGACGCTTGTCCTATGGCATTTGCCATATATTCGGCTTCGTATGCGGTATAGTTGCGCCCGTAAACGTCCTTATAGATGTATTCGTGCGGCTTCATCTGCTGATAGAGCGGAATGGACAGCAGAGGAGCGAAGTCGAAATAAAGCGATCTGAAGTATTGCCTGTTGAATGAGACGAAATTCGCCCGCGCAATATCGATGTCATAGGAGTAAAACTTTGAGGGTTGCGTGTCCATATCCCACTGAGCGGAATGCTCCGAAACTATATAGTTCAACGAACCGCGTTTCGCAAAATGGAAGTCGTCCCCGAAACCGTCGGCATCCTTCATGATGTCAAGCATATTTTTCTGGGCGAGAGGGGTGAACAGCAGGCGAAATTGCACTTCATTCGTACGGTCCGTAGCGCCGAAAAGCACGTCGAATTCCTCATTTCCCATCTCGGTGAAATTGCTTTCGCCATTCTTTAAGGCTTTGTCCTGTTTCTTGCGCAGTTTTTTCGCGCCGCGCTTTACGTGTCTTTCAAGTTGGTTTTCGCTCATATCCTCCGCGTGCGACGGCTTGTGGGTGAAACTCAGGTCGGGCGCGGCTTCGTTGCCGTATATGAGGCGAGTCTCCTTCGTGAAGCGGGGCATGGGTTTGGTGACGGATGCGGTGAGAGTTTGCGTATGCGTCTGCGTGTGAACGTTCCCTTCCGAATCCGTATAAGTCGTTGTCCACGAGATGACAAGGTGTCCCCAATACGTCTCGGTCCCCATATACGAAACGAGTTCTCTATCCACAACGAAGGGATTGCCCAGTATTTCGCCCGTGAGGATGCCTATCGTGGAACGGTTCTGAGGCGCGTCGATGGGGAAGCCGTATTTGCCGCTCAGGTAATCATACCTGCGCATGCTGAAATTGTCGTCGATCTCAAGCAAGGGCACCGTCTTTTCGATGAGCTTCTTCGTCATGTTTGTATCAAACAGGCAGTTGAAGGGCGCCATCTGACGGTTGCACTTGTCAAGCAACGCGTCCGCTTTTTCGAGATGTTTTGCCTGTTTTTTCTCGAAGTCTTTTATCTTCGGGCGCATGACCCCGAATATTATGCCCAACATGACTCCCGCCACGGCAAGCCCTATGCCTACGCACAGCGCGCCGACTAAAGTATTGCCGACAACAAGCAAATAGATGCCTATCGCGGCGGCGATGAAGCCCGCGACAGTCAAAAATATAAAAAAGCCGTTCAGAGATCTGTGAGAGGACAGCTTGTCCGCAATCTTTTTTGCAATGGCAAGCTCCGCACGGTACGCCCTTGCGGTGGCGCGGTTTTCGGCAACGTTTATGCCCGAGCGTACGACCATATCGTCCAGCATGGCGTCGGTGTTGTCCGAAAATTGCTTTTCAAATTGTGTCTTATAAGCCTTCAAAGGCTCGAGAATAGCGTCATCCATCGTACTTTTTAAGGCGCTCTTCGCGCCCCTCAATATAATATTATAGTATGCATGATCGATTTTGTCAATGAGTCTATGCGCGCAAAACGTCAAACAGCATCTAAGTTCAACTCGAACACGGCGGACGTTGTGTATAAGTAAGCTTGAATAAACGATATGTTAAAATTTATGACTCCCTCCGCCGAGATTTGTTAGGCGGAGGGAGTCACGATTTAATTGCGACCTGAGTTTGAGCGTATTATCATTTGATTATCTCGCCTGTTTTTGCGGATTGATATATCACCCAATATCCTGCGATCTCACGCGAGGAGACGGGCAACCACACGCACATGTCCTCTATTTCGGCGGGCGGGCGGCGGGAAGTGCGCGCGGGCACGGCATAGCAGATGAAGGCGGGGTCGTCGCCGTCGAAGAGTATCCCCACCGCATATTCGCCGTCCGAGGCGTCTACGCGCACCCATTTCGAGCGCTCCACCGTCGCGGACAGAAGCGGCTCCTCGGGGTAGCACACAAACATCTCGTCAAGCTGGGGTTTCACGGCGGAGTAAAAGTTGTTGCCGTCAAACCTGTCCCTTTCGCTCATTATGTCGCTCAAGGCGGAGCGAGCGCCGCTTCCTTCCGATTTTTTGTCATGGGGATAAGCGTTTCGTCCTGTATGGTCGCTTTCCGCTTTTTCAAAGCGTTGATCCGAGGGCATTGCGTCCTCGCCCGCCGTCTCATCGGATATGGCATCGGAATAGTCGCCGTAGGTCGTCTCATTGTTTCGATCTGCTCCGCATTCGTCGGTCCTGTCGTCTTGCAGATCTGTTTTACGTCTGTCCTTCGTCTTGTCTTGCCGACTTGTATCAAAGTCGTCGCTTGCCGCATTCGGAGCAGGGGAAGGTTTTGCCGCGCTTTTCAGATGGGAGTCCACCCGTTTTATTATCTCGCTGTGGGGGAGCGCGCCTCCGAACATCGTCAGCGAGCTTGAGCGCACAAGACAGCTCGCCTCGCCGTTTGAGAGGAATGGGACGTCAAACGCCGTTGCCATATCCTTGAGCGGTATCTGCGCTATGTCGTCGCCTACCAGATAGAGAGTTGCGCCCGCGGGACGAAAATCGAGCGAGCACGTGCCCTTTGCGCTTCCCGCCATCGCCGTGAGCTTGACTATGCCTTTGCGTCCGCCTCCCGAAAGCACTATGAGTTGTTTTGAATTTGTCATGATACACCTCTCGAAAGTTTATGAGCACATTTCGCGTGAGATGATAATAAAAAATAAAATTATAGTGGAAAATGCTTTGCGTATTTGATATAATGTTCAAAATAGCAGGAGACGGACTATGACGGATCGAAAGATAGGACTCACGCTCGAGGGCGGAGGAGTGAAAGGCGCATATGAAGCGGGGATAATCAGCGTTCTTGATGAGATCGGAGTGACATTCGACGGGGCGGCGGGGACGTCCATAGGCGCGGTCAACAGCGCGCTGTACGTGCAGGGCGGAGCGGCGCTTGTCGAGGACATGTGGTCGAAAATATGGGCGGGTACCATAGTCGACGTAGACGACGAGGTGCTCAAGCACATCAAGGAGCACGGCTTAGACTTCGAAAGCGTGGCTTCCCTCGGCAAGAGGGCGATAAAGGTGCGCTCGCTCATTCGCGGCTCTTACGAAAAGACGCAGGCGTTTTTCTCGGGGCTGGTGGACGAAAAGGTTATGAGGGGCAGCGGCAAACAGCTTGGACTTGTGACCTATTGCCTCTCGGACAGACAGCCCCTCGAGGTGCTTATGGACGAGGTGCCCGAAGGGGAGTTGGTGGACTATGTCATTGCGTCCGCGACGTTTCCGATATTTCCGCCCAAGGAAATAGGCGGCAAAAAGTACATAGACGGAGGGGTCTACGACAACATCCCCGTCAACCTGCTCGCACGCGGCGGATTTCAAAAACAGCTGGTCATACGCTCCAACCCCGCGGACAAGAAACCGAAGATCAAAGAGCCTTTCAGAGAGGATCTCGACCTGTTTTTCATGATCCCCGACAAGGAGCTTGCGTTTGTGCTGGAGTTCACTTCGGCAAAGGTGACGGAGCTTCTCGAAAAGGGCAGAGAGGACGCACACCGCGCGCTCGAGTACGGACTTGCGGAGTTTTTGGGACTGTAATAGTGCGCTTAAGCGCGCTTAAAAGGAAAAAACATCAAAAACGTAGTGAGTTTCACCCCGCTTAGCCTCGTGAAACATGCGATCTTCAAGCGGTCGCCCCGCGATATAAAAGGCGAGAAAACAAGAAAAAGGAATATGCTTATGTCAAAAAACAAGATATTGCTTTTGGACTCAAACAGCCTTATGCACCGCGCCTATCACGCGCTCCCCAACCTCAAGACTTCAAAGGGAATGTACACGGGGGCGATATTCGGCTTTTTGAACATACTTTTGCGCCTCATCAAGGAGCAACAGCCCACGCACATCGCGGCGGCTTTCGACCTTAAAGGACCCACATTCCGCCACGAGATGTACGCGGCATACAAGGCGACGCGCAAGCCCATGGACGAGGAGCTGAGACAGCAAGTCGAGCCGCTTAAGGAGCTTATCACGGCAATGGGCATAAAGATCGTCAGCATGCAGGGTTATGAGGGCGACGACATTCTGGGCACGCTGTCGCGCCGTTTCGCGGACGAGTGCGTCATAGTCACGGGCGACCGCGACAGTTTTCAGCTTGTCAGTCCGACGACTAAGATATTCTGGACAAAGAAAGGCGTGACGGAAATCGAAGTTTACGACGAGGCAAGACTGCTTGAGGACGGCTTCACTCCCTCGCAATATATAGACTATAAGGCGCTTAGGGGAGACCCGTCCGACAACATACCGGGCGTCGCGGGCGTGGGCGAAAAGACGGCAAAACAGCTCATAGAGGAGTACGGCTCGCTTGATGAAGTGCTCGCGCATGCGGACGGGATAAAGGGTAAGCTGGGGCAGACGATCGCCTCAAGCAGGGACATCGCGCTTTTGAGTCGCGCGCTTGCCGTCATAAAGACGGACGTCCCCGTTGAGTGCACGCTTGAGGACATAGCGTTTACGCCCGTATATTCTCAGGACGTCAAGGCGAAACTTGCGGAGCTTGAAATTTCCTCGCTTGCAAACAGGATGGAATTCGAGGGCGCGGACGCGTCCGTTCCGAAAATAAACGTGGAAAAATCCGTCACGGAGATAAAAAGCGAGGCGGAAATAATGCGCGCGCTCGAGGGGAAGGAGGAATTCTCTCTCGTTATAGGCGATGATATCCTCTTTGCGACGGACAGCGGCACGGAGTATAAAATAGTCTGCGCGGAGGACCTCTTCAGCGACGGCATAGACTTCGACTCGGCGCTGTCTAAGCTTGCGAATGAGGCGAAGACGAGGCGGCTCATATGCTACGATTATAAATCTCTGTCCCGCCGTTACGGAGTAAATGCGAAAGAATTTTTCGACGTCATGATAGCGGCGCATCTCGCGAGGGAGAGCGCGCCGATAAAGAGTCTCGGGCAGGTTTTGGGCGCGGACGGGCTGGACGAAGGCGCGGCGGAACTGTTTGAAGAAAAGAAGATATTGGAAAAGCAAATGACGCAAATCGGAGTTTATAAGCTGTTTTCGGAAGTTGAACAGCCGCTTTGCGTTGTTTTGCGCAATATGGAAGAGCGCGGAGTCCGAGTTTCGGCGGAAGTGTTGAAGGAGGCGGAAAAAAAGTACGCCGACATCCTCGACGACTTGACGGCGCGCATATTCTCACTCGCGGGAGGCTCCTTCAACATCGCTTCCCCCAAACAGCTCGGCGAAGTGCTGTTTGAAAAGCTCGGACTAAAGCGCGGGAAAAAGACAAAGACGGGATACAGCGTCAGCGAGGACGTGCTTTTGAACATCGCGGACGAACACCCCATAATTCCGCTCATTTTGGAATATCGCAAATATGCGAAGTTGCAATCGACATATGTGGTCGGACTTCAGCCGCTCATAGTGCGCGGGCGTATCCACACCGAATTCAATCAGTGCATAACGACGACCGGAAGGCTTTCATCTACAAACCCAAACCTTCAAAATCTGCCCACGCGCAGTGAGGAAGCGAAGGACATCAAACAGGCGTTTATCCCCGGCGAGGGCGGAGTGCTCGTCTCGGCGGACTATTCGCAGATAGAGTTGAGACTGCTCGCGCATTTCAGCGAGGACGAGCAGCTCATGCAGGCGTTTGCAAGCGGCGAGGACATCCACGCCATGACCGCGTCTCACATTTTGGGCAAGCCCATAGATGAGGTTACGGCGGCGGAGAGACGGGACGCAAAGGCGGTGAATTTCGGCATCATATACGGCATAAGCGGTTTCGGACTTGCGGAAAATTTGTCCATTCCCAGATACCGCGCGACCGCCTACATCGACAACTACTTCCTCACGCACCCAAAGGTCAGAGAGTTTATGGACGGGTGTGTGGACAGCGCGCGCGAAAAGGGATACGCCGTGACCTTGCTCGGCAGACGGCGCAATCTGTCGGACGTCAAGGCGTCCAACTATATGGTGCGCTCCGCGGCGGAAAGAATGGCGATGAACACCCCCTTGCAAGGTTCGGCGGCGGACATCATCAAACTTGCCATGCTGGGCGTGGAGAAGAGGCTCGAGGGCATGAAGTCGAAGATGATACTTCAGATACACGACGAGCTTATCATCGACGCGGCGCAGGATGAGGTCGAAGAGGTCAAGCATATTTTGGAGGAGGAAATGCAAAACGCGTATAAGCTCAAAGTCCCCCTCATCGCCGAAGCAAAGGCGGCGAAAAATTGGGCGGAACTCAAATGAAGATCGCGGTCATAGGCAGGATAGGCTCGGGCAAATCCGAAGCGTTGAGTGTGGCGAGGGATATGGGCATCGCGACGCTCTCCGCGGACGAGATAAACCGCGAGCTGTTGCTTGAAAAAGATTATATCGCCTTGCTCGCGGAGGAATTTCCATTCGCCGTGCGCGAGGGCAAAGCGGACAGAGCGGCGCTTGCCCGCGCGGTGTTTTGCGACGGCGAGGCAAGGGCGAGGTTGAACGCGCTTGCTCATCCGCGCATACTCTCAAAAATAGAGTCCGCGACGGAGGATCCTCTCGTCGTCGAGGTGCCGCTTTTTGCGGAGTCGGGCGCTAAAAGGTTGTTTGACAAGACGTTGCTTGTCGTCTGTCCCGACGACATACGACGGGAGAGGTTGCTCGCTCGCGGCATGACGGCGGAGGATATCGAGGCGCGACTGGCTGCGCAAGAGGAGGAAAAATATCTTCTCGGGGACGTCACGTTGCTAAACGACGGCTCTAAGGAGGAGTTTCGCATCAAAGCGGCGGCGGCTTTTGAATATCTTTTGAAGGACAGTTGAAAATTTTTGCGCGCAATGCTACAATAGAGTAGCATAATGCATTATGGATCGGGAGGAAATTATGATCACAGGCAAAAAGATCGTGCTTACGGGCGCAAACAGCGGCATAGGGCTTGAGACCCTCAAACTTCTTGTAAAGGGCGACAACAAAATTCTCGCGGTCGACCTTTTCATCGACAAGATAGAGACCTTCGACAAAAACAAGGTCATACCGATGCAACTCGACGTGTCTACGAAGGAAAACGTGGACCTCATCTTCAAGACCGCGGACGAAACTTTGGGCGGCATCGACATCTTCTATGCCAACGCGGGCTTCCCGTACTACGAGCGTATGAACTATGTCGATTGGGAAAGGATCGAAAACATCTTCAAAGTAAACGTATATTCCCCAATATATTCCTATCAGAAATATGCGGAATATCTCGGCGGCAAAGAGGGGCATATGGCGATCACCGTTTCCGCGATAGGCAAGATGGCGATGCCCGGCTATACGCTTTATTCCGCAAGCAAATTCGCGATGCAAGGTTTCCAGGAGGGTCTGCGCCGCGAACTTCCGAAAAACATCAAGCTCACCTGCCTCTATCCCGTCGCAACGGACACGGGCTTCTTCAAAAAGGCGGTGGAGGGCAAGGATAAAGAAATCACTCAGCGCCCCTTCCCCGTGCAAAAACCGTCGCATGTCGCAAAGTGCATGGTCAAAGGCATACAGCGTGGCCGCAAGTCAGTCAATCCCTGCAAGCTCTTCTCGCTTGCGCGCGTGCTTTTCGCCATTTTCCCGCCCATCAAATATCTCTATTGGAAACTCGAGTACAACAAACTCCTCAACTACGAGAAGAAGTGATGGGAAACTAAATATAAGGAAACTTAGACATCAAACTCTCTCGCGGGAGTTTGTTCCATACGCACAATGGAAAACGCGAGCGTCGGCAAACATTTGCCCGTCTCGCGTTTTTAGCTTTGGTCGCAGGGGAAGCATTTCCTTGCCTTGGCGCCGGGAGGCTCCCCTCATTTAAAATATAAGGGAGATCAAATCAGAGGAATGACGCGGGTCTTTCCTTCGCGTTTTACAAGCGAGAAGCGCTTGACGCAGTTGTCGGGAGGGAATATCTGCGCGAGATAATCCCTGCTGTGGGAAAGTACTACAAGCTGATCTATGCCGTCTTTGCCTTCGGTGGAAGAAGCGGCGAGCGCGGCAAACTCCGAGGAGAGCAGGGGCAACTTCTCGCATCCGTTCTCCCCCGTTTCGCCGAAGAGCAGGCGGTATCTTTCGGTAAGCTCGGGCAGGGGGCGCACGTTTGAAATGCCGTCGCCGTACACTTCCAGCATGAGCGCGGCAAATTTTTCTTTGCTCGACTTGTATCCCTTGAATATATCGGGATATTCGTCGCAAAAGTCTTTGCAAAGAGCTTTATGCAGCGTCTTTGCAAACTTATCTTCGCACTTTGCTTTTTCTTGAGCGATGGACGCCTCGGTCGCTTTGAGTGCGTCGAGGCGCGCCATATCGCCGTCGCGCCGACTTTCGAGGGAAGCCAGCTCTCGCTTAAGTTCTATCGACCCGCTTCCGAGCGTAAATATCCCCGAGAGCGCGTCGCCCTCGAATTGTTTTTCTTTGAAAGTCCTGTCAAATACGCAGGGCATATCCTCTCCGTCCAAGTCGAGAGTACAGCCCGAAAATTCGGGCGCGTCGGGAGAGTTTATGAAACGCGCCACCGTGGACTTGCCGCTGCCGTTTGCGCCGTAGATCAGATCCACTTTGTCCATGCCGTTTATCTCAGCCCCGTCCGAATACGAAAAGCTTGCCACGCCTTTCATCGCTATGCGTTTGATCATACGCCTTTTCTCCTTTTTCAAATACGCGCCGAATGCCTTGCCGTTTATTGCCGTTTATCCGCTTTTTGATTATAAAATAGGCGCTCTCGCTTTGTCAACCCCGAGGAACTACGGCTTTTGGCTTCGAGGAGGCGCGGCGGCGTAAATTTTCCCAAAGTATTGAATTTGTCGGCGTTTGATGTTAAAATCGTAAACGATAAAGTTTTGGATAAACGAGGGCAGTTGAGATGCATGACATTTTCATATCGTATTCGCATAAGGACAAGCAGATCGCCACTATGGTGCTGGGCATACTCGAGCAAAACGGGATAAAGTGTTGGATCGATTATCGCGACGCGATCGCGGGGATAAATTATGCCGCGTCCATAGTTCGCGCGATCAAGGAGTGCAAATTTTTCGTACTTTTGTTGTCCGCAAACAGCAGCGCTTCTCAGCACGTGATAAACGAAGTCAATTCCGCGGTGACCGCGTCGAAAACCATAGTGCCTTTCAAGATCGACGAGGCGGAGATCTCAGACAGCATGGAATATTACGTGGGAAAAACGCATTGGCTCGAGGCTATAACTCCGCCTATGGAGGCGCACATAAAGGAGCTTGTCGCGACGCTCGGATCTTATTCCGAAAACGGCAACGCAAAAGATTTTCCCTCAAGTTCTACGCCGTCCGCTCCGCGCGGACGAAGCGCGGCAGGCAACGAGTGCAAGATGATGACTTTGCAGGAGCTTATCGCGGCGGGTCATACCCCGTCGTCCATAGCGATACAGCTTGTCGAAAACGACTATATCAACTGCAACGGCATATCGGACGAGAACGAAGGCTCCGCGGCGCAGTGGGAAGAATTTTTGCAAAACGACAGTGACACATTCCGCTATTTGGTAAACGGAGAGGGGAAGATCGTGGGCGACTGGTCGATCGTCGCGCTCACCGAGGAGAGCTTCATGCAGGCGCTGAAAGGCGAGTTGCTCGAAAAGGATATAGGAATTGACAACACCGAGCCGCTCTACTTCCCGGGGACATACAAACTTTACATTTTGGCGATGTCGCTTTTGCCGGAATACCGCACCATGCAAAACCACGTAAAACTTGTGGATTCTTTTATCGAACAGCTCGAGGATTACAGCCAAAACGAAATATTCTTCGACGAGATATGCATAAACGTCTTTTCACGAGAGGTGGAGGCGATGATCAGAAAACTCGGCTTCAAATATGTGACGGACAACAAAGTATTCGGCAAGATCTACAGCTTGCGCTTCATTCCTCTGCCCGATCTGCCGCTGATGAAAAAACATCCGAAGCTGGTGGAAAATTATGCGCAATTCAAATGATATTAAGATACGTCGTGCGTCCACTACGGATGACGCGGCGCAGATCGCAAAACTGCTTTATCTCACGGACCCGTACATCTATCCTTTTTTATGCGACGACTTCAGCGACGCGACATGGGTGGATTTCGTGCGTAGAGCGCTTAAATGCGCGCATCACGTGCACTTTGCGGAAAATATGTTGCTGGCAACGCTCGGCGATAAGATCGTAGGTCTTATTTGCGCCTATCCCGTGCCGTCCGATAGAGTGTTTTTATTGCCCGTGGACGAGAAGATCGCCGACAAATACGTTTTCGTTTGGGAAGGATATTATAAAAACGCTCGGGATCATGTCGAAAGTCTGTACATAAGCAATTTGTGCGTGGATCCCTCATACAGACATATGGGCATAGGCGCCGCTTTGCTTGAAAAATTGCTTGCAGAACATTCGGACGAGACAGTGACCCTCGACGTGCTTGCCGACAACGTTGCGGCGATCGCGCTCTATGAAAAAGCGGGATTTGAGGCTAAGTCCCGTTACAACGGCTTTTCAGGCGCGGCTCGAGTCCCGGTGCTATGCGTTTCGATGGAGAAAAAAGCTTCTATAAAGCCGTAAAATTCTCGCCGCAATCAATTGACAAATCTTCATCAGCCCTCTATAATGAGTAATGCTCAATTGTGCCATTAGCCCAGCTGGATAGAGCGTCTGGCTACGGACCAGAAGGTCGGGGGTTCGAATCCCTCATGGCACGCCAATCCCAGCCTATCTTGAACCGATAGGTTGGGATTTTTGTGTAAAATGATTCGAACCTGCGTGTTTCTGACAATTTGCTGGGGGATAAATGCACGGGAATATTTTGTCGGAACAACAAAAATAACTTGACATTTACTTGCAATAAGACTTTTGTCATGTTATACTTTATTATAATTTACATTTGCACTAAATAGGAGGTTCAAAAGGTAAATTGTCATAAGTAATTTTGGAAGAGACGCAACTATGGATGATAATAAAACCGAACTTATACATAAATTAGTATTGTTGATGAGCAACATCGTAGAAAAGAAAGCGGAAGGATGTTATAATAGCGTCTGTCGAGTTTCGGATAGAATGGACGTGGCCAAAGAAGAACGTATAGATTTGATCGAAGATAATTTAGCCGAGGCGCCAAACGTGGAGGAAACGATTCATATAATAGAGGAGAAAGTTATGACCGATATAACAAAAATCATTAAAGTCATCAAAAAAATAAACGCGTATTGTAATGAGATTGATGAGCTGGAAAAATCCAATTTGTCTCAATATCAAAGCGAAAAAAGTTCGGTAGAAAAGCAAACGGACGCTCTTATTGCCGATATGAAAAAGAATTATGAGGCATTTAAGATAGAACATTTTCTCGTCATAAAGAAAGAGGTTCGGAATTTGCTTGATTTGATTTCAAAAGATTATGCGGACGAAATCGCTTCTTGTACGGTAGATGTTTCGGAGTTTAAGAATTATACCTATGAAGAAAACAAAGGCAAATTATATGATTTGATCAGAAATTTAAACGAATATATAAATCAACTAAATGCTGTCGACTTCGATGCTCTTGTTCCTCCCATAATCGTTGATGTACAAGGCGAGACCTTTATTACGCACACAAAAGACAATACGGATATAAAAAAATTCGATGCAGACAGTAGTCACAGAGATTCGATCAAAGATCCTAAGCCTATTCGTCAACTTGTAAGATCTCTATTGCCTTATTGCAAGAAAATAAATGCATGTGTTGATGTTCTATCTTCACAATACGATGAGCGGTTCAACATAAACGCGTTTAATTCATATGTAAAAAGCAGCGCAACCGCGTGGCTTGCGGAACTGAAGGCCAAACTTGATACAGAGTATTCTATCCGTTTTGATCAGTTGTTCAGAGATGAGAAAGCGAAGGCTGTTCCCAGAACGTTTTTTGAGCAACTCATTGCAGACGGCGCTTCTACCGATGTCGATATAAAAACGGGTTCTTCAGAATATAGAGAAGCGATCAATATCGGCGATATAAAGTTGCTTGTCGAGCGACAGACCAAACATTTGCAATACATTAAAGAAAGCCCTGTTTTGCGCAAATATTTGGAAAACGGTTATTTGTCGGCTCCTTTGATATTAAAATTGAAAGAAAAAGGGAATATCCTTCTTAATATTGATGAAGATAACTACAGCGAAGAAACAGCGCAACTTGTCAATCAATTGGTCATTCAATTTTTGCTGGCATTTCCGGCAAACAGAATTACGTTCTGTTTGATCGACATCGACAACAAAATGGATTTTTCAAAATACAAAAGTTTGACTCGCATCAACAATTCTATTCTTTATAATGGAATTATTCGCGATGACAGGCAATTGGAAAATACCATTAAAGATATGGAACAAACCATGTATAAGATCAACGATGACATATTGAGTTATAACAGCGTTGAGGATATTTATCAATATAATAAGAACTTTGAAGCTAATCCCCAAAACGTGCATTTGTTTGTTTTGGTCAATTTCCCCAGCGGAATGAGAGACGATATTTCCAAAAGAGTATTAAAGATCATTCAAAACGGAAGAAAAGCGGGTATATTCTCTATCATCGTAAACAATAACGCTTGTCAGTTGGGTCCGAGCTATAAACTTTCCGAATATTCGCAATTTATGGAAGCCATAAAACCGTATTCGCTTGTTATAGATAAGAAAGGAAGCGAATTTAAGTTGGATCTGGGCGTCGAAAATTACTTTATTCCAAAGGAAAACATATATACTCCTGCGCTCAATTCAATAGTCGAAATGATCAAAGATAACGCTGAAAGCAATATGCAAAAAGTCGTGCCGTTGACGCAGATGTTTGATGAAACGGATAAAATCGAAAAAAGTCCAAAAGGCATTCCTTCCTCTGCCGAGGTTTTGGACATTCCTATCGGCGCAAGAGGCGGAGAGATCCAAAATCTGTTGTTGAAGACAACGGGAGACGGTTCGGCTCATGCGGTTTTGATAGGCGGTACGGGTTCGGGTAAATCGAACTTGTTACATACCATAATTATGAGCGCTTGCTATAAGTATAGCCCTGAAGAGTTGAATTTGTATCTTGTTGACTTCAAAGGCGGCGTCGAGTTTAAATTCTACGAGGCAAATAAGGTTAAGTCCAGGCAAATGCCGCATATCAAACTGACAGGCTTGACGAGCGACCTGGAAGATGGCGTAGCGATTTTAAATAATTTACACAAAGAACTTCGTCGCAGAGAAGATGAGTTCAGAAAATTCAGAGTTGAAGACATTGTTCAATATACTAAACTCGGTAAAAAAATGCCGAGACTATTTGTGATAATAGACGAAATTCAAGAGTTGTTTGAACAAGATGACAGGCTGGGTCAAAAGGCTATAGATATTCTTCGTGAGATCTTCAAGAAAGGCAGAGCCTTTGGCATCAATATTCTTTGGGCTTCGCAAAATATACCAAAAACACCCGGCTTAAAAGATAAAGTGTTAAGCCAGATAGGAAACAGAATAAGTCTGAGATTGAATGAACCCGACGACGCTTTAGACATCAAGATCGATCCGAAGGTCGTAAAAAATCTTAATCGTCCCGAAAAGGGATTGGGCGTTATCAACGATATTCGTTATGGAAACGATAGCATTGAGTTCCGTGTTGCGTATGCGGAAACGAGTGAGAATAGACAAAAATACGCAATGGACATAATCGAGAAGTGGCGTAACGTTACGAGTAGCACGGCACAGGAACCTCTGTTTATCGTGGGAGATGACGATGAGCCGTCCCCGGTCGACGGGAACACGATCTACAATGTTGTTCCGACGAAAGAGGATATCGTGTCCAAATCTTTCGAAAGCTATATCTTACAGCTTGGGCAAGATTATGTCACAGGGAAACCTTATGATATATCATTGGCGTTAAGAGAAAATAAAATGAATGTTCTTTTGACAGGCTATGATGTTGAGATATTAAGGGATATGATGGGATATTCTTTGCTTTCTGTTGTTATCAATCAAATCACGAATGCAGATTGCGTAAAAGATCACACTAAGATATATTATGCGAATGGCGAAATGATCAATCCAAAGAATTCCAACGATCTTTTCAATATACTTCGCACAGATTTCGGTCAACTTATCGAGAATGTTTCCTCAATGGATAAGTTCATGGAATGTATTAAAACAACTTACAAGATCTATAAGCAACGCAGTTTGGATTCGGACAGATCCGAATATGCCAGGACATACACGCCGTATTTCATTTTCATCCACTCGATGCAAAGATATACGGATATATTTACGGAAAATCCGATGTTGCATCTTTCCGACGCGGAAGAAACGGCACAAGAGGTCGCTTCGGATTTGGTTCCCCCGATCCAGCCCGGCGCATCAAAATTGGCGGAAGCAAACGCTTTCTTTGCCGCAGGAAATGCGATGAAGGCACCCGCTCAACCCACTATGCAAAAATCCAAAGTCCCGGATAGTATTTATTTCTCGGACGCATTCAAAGAAATGCTCAGTCGCGGCGGAAAGTTGGGAATACACTTTGTCATTTCGATTGATAATCCTTTGGCGATCACCGCGCTCAAAAATGATATTTCCGAGACTATGTATAAAATCTTCGTCAAGGGAACAAATACAAATGTTGTAACTCAACTTTTGGGCGATTATAAAGCGTCCAGCAGTTTGAACAATCCTAAGGTGGCGTTGGTTGCCGCCCAGGATGAACGCACAAAAATCAGAGTGTATAGATTTGAAGAAGCGGTTGACGCAAAATGGTACAAAACATTATGCGAAAATTATCGCGAGTTGATGGAGGACCCGGCATGAGCGCTTCGGAAGTCATCATAAACGAGCAGGCGCTCGAAGCCGTCAGTAAGAGCATAAAAACTTATGTCTCGTCGTATAGAGAAGCGCTTGTTTCGGCGCTGAGAAGCATCGGCGCAAATAGCAGCGATTGGAACGATGAAGATTTTAATTCATTAGTTTCGGCGATAGGTGCCTTGATCCCGGATATTGATGGGATCGAAAATGCGACGGAGCAACTTGTAAAACGCATTGACAACAAAATCGAAGCGATACATATATTGCACGGCATGAAAATTTAAGGAGACTATTATGGGACAAATCAAACTTTCCAAAGATGCATGTATGAGAGCGATCACTTATTCCACTGAGGCAAACGAGCAACTTATGACAAACATCAGCGTCATGGACAATAATGTAAACTCTCAATTCAGCGGTCTGCAAGATCCTGCGTTCAATAGGTATCTTGAGCTTTCCGGTCAAATGCAAGCGATGCTCAAACAGATAGGCGGGAAAATGGAAGCGATCGCACGATATTGTCAGGCTGTTATAAGATGGATCGACGACTATAGTGAATCTTAATGGGGGGGGGGGAAGAAGATGGATGTTTTGGATTTAAATCCCGAAGTGCTTGAAGCAATCGCAAGCATAGTAGAGGGATATTGCAATAGGCAAAAATCGATAATGTCGGATTATATGAGCAAAACTTCATTTCTGTCCGGAGAATGGACCGATGACCAAACTCTGGGTCCTCTTCTTGAGGAGATCAATCAAATGAAGAGCGCTGTCGAGGGAGTAATGGATGAGATTTTGTCTATATATCCGAATTATTTCAGAGGCAAAGCAGAACAAATTAGGAATAGACCTAAATTCTGATTATTATGGAGCAGTTTGGTGATTTTACAACAAACATCAATAACTTGGAAAGTTGCCTACATTCGGTAAGATCGGTTTGGACCGACCGAACGGCGATGTCATATGACGAGTTCAATGAAAATATGAAATCCTTTGCGGCACAAATCACTGCCTATAAGGAAAATTCTGTTGCAGGTTATAATGCTGTAAAGGCAAATTATAATGAAACGGAATTTGAAAGCGAGATAACTAGGTTGAGTATTAAAGTATCGGCGGTATAATATGGGAAATATGATTGCCACATTTTCATATGTTGCGACATTTGCGGATATTTGTTCCCAAAATTATTCCGCTATTTTGAGTCGTGCAAACGAGACGCTTTCTCAAACCGAGAAACTTAATTTTGAGGTGCATACAGATTCCGATAGGATCACGCAACAAATTACGCATGGGAAGCAGATGCTTGATGAAATTCAAGTAAAAATTGAAAAATATCATGCACTAATGGAAGACGCGGCCTTAGAAGTTGAACGTTGTAATGAGGAAATAAATTATGTGCTGAGCCATCCCATTACAAGAACTTACACAGACGAGAACGGAAACGAATATACGGTTGAAGAAATAGACGAGGCGGCACTGGCGGCAGCGCAAAGGGCGCGCGATCAAGCGCAAGAATTATATGATCATTACAGAAACAAGCATGAAAGAGCAACTGATGTGAAGTATGAAGTCAACACAACCGTAAGTCGATTTGAACAAATAAAAAACGGAATAAATGCGGTAGCACAATCTATACAATCGGATATTTTCGAAATAAAAAAATACATAAATGCGATAGAGACCGAGATCAACTATAATCTGACTACCATGCAAGGAACGTTGGACAGCATGGGCGTCTATTTGACGAGTAAACCGATTTATATCCCTGCCGGCAGTACATATTCCGATTATTCCGTTCAAAACGCTTCATGGGTACATAGTTATTCAAGCGCAGGCGGAGGGAAGGTCGATTTGGGTGAAGTGGCGGCAACCACAATGAGCAAGTCATCAACTTCATACGATTCGGTCGTCGATGCCGAGGAGTTGTCTAAAAAATATTTTAATAAGCTGAGCAAAAAAGATGTTAAGAGGTTGAGTGATGCTGAAAAAAAGCAACTTAAAATATATTTGGACGACAATAATCACGATCCTTCTTATAAGCATGCATATGAACAAATAAACGGATATTTAAGGCATGGATATGACATCTCCGACAGCATGATGCAGACGATGAATTCCATAACGGAGATCCTCTCCAAACACACTTTGCAGAGGGACTCTATTTTATACAGAGGTGTTGACGTACAAGGCGCAGCGAAGATATTCGGCAAATTCGAAGGGCGATCCATATATGAAATAAACGATATGTTTCAGGGACAACTTTTTATTGAAAAAGGGTTCTCTTCGACCAGCGTTAAAATTGACGATGCTTTTAAATACTGCAACAATAAGGGAATTATGTTTAAGATCTACGCCCCTGCAGGTGCAGAAGGAATTTTTACGAATGATCTGTCCGGCTATTCTTCACTTGAACATGAAGTCCTATTGCAAAGGGGTTCGGTGTATAGGATAGATAGAATAAGAGATATGCGCGATTATTATGAAATGCGAGTTACGCTTCTTGGGAGGGTTCAGTAAAAATGAGTCAGAGAATAGATTGGAGTGATGGTTCATTTGAATTTATCGATGAAGCCGAACTTACTAAATTAAACTTTAAGGAGTATAAGACCGCAAACGGACCATTTTCGATCTGTAAATTTTGCGTCGGGAAGCAGTGCGATATAAATAGAGCTAAGGCGGAGGAAGTGTCCCAATTGATTTTCGATCAATACTTCACAAAAGACATGGATGATGAGAAAGTTATGCTTTCGGTTATGTCAAAACTGCCTTACAATTTGGGCGCTGACCCTAGCGTTGAAGGAGAAAATTTTTCGACGTGCGTGGTTTTGCATTTATTACAAAAGATCGACGAAGAGACCTCGGTCGAGGTTGACGATGCGCTTATAAAAGAGGCGCTGAAAGTATTTATAAAATAGAGGATGCCATGGACGATTTGGTTTTAGACGCCAACACTTTATTCAGTATAGCCGATATCATTGACGGCTATTGTGCAAGGCAACGAGAAGTTGTCAACGTCTACTATGCTCAAATTATGGCTCTTGAATCGGAATGGAGAGATGATGAAACCTTTGAAACTTTGGTGGAAGAGTTGGATGTATTAAGGGCGCAGGCTATAGCCATCATTGATGAAGTATATGAAACCTATCCCAAGTATTTCAGACAAAGAGCGCAACATATTTTGGAGCGTCCGCGATTTGGCGAGGAAGGGACATATGTCCCAAGCTCAACTGCAAGCGGCGCAACCGGATCGTACGGAAATCAAGGAGGAGGCGGCGCGGCTATAGGCGGTGGCGACGCCTCGGTTACAAGCGGGAGCGCCGGCTCAACGGCAGATGGAGAGGCATGGCCCTCGCAACCTCAAGGGCACTCGTCCGGTTTAACAGGTGATGATCAGACGCCGAGATCGAGGGGAAACAGGATTGGGTTTTGGGACTGGGCATACTCGAAATTAGGCAAAAAAAATACGCTTGAAAGCGCATTAAGGAGAGTTGAATACAGACCCGTTCAACCTGCATCAACGCAAAGAACCGAAGATGAAATAGTGAACGACTTAGGCGGAGGAGATAAGACGGAAGGGTCATGCTCTTCATTGGCATTTGCCTATGTCGGAAATAAAGCGGGATATGTAGTTTATGATTTCCGCGATGGCAAAAGTCGAGAGGTTTTTGCTTCAAGAGACATAATTAAAAAAATAGCCACAATGCAAGGCGTTGAGTCTAAAATCGAATACGGAAAAAATGACGGTATATGCGCCGAACGTTTGATGACTCAAATGGAGAGGGGAAAAGAATATTATATGGCTACAGGCAGACACGCCGCCATAGTTAGGCTTAAGGCCGATGGCGGATATCAATATTTGGAGTTGCAAAGCGAGACCCCAAGCGATAATGGATGGCAACCGTTGACGCAGCGTGCCTTATATGATAGATTTGTGTGCAGCGATCATCATCAAATCGAGTGGTCAAATTATCTGATCAAGATAGATTCGTTGAAAAGCAACGTTGAATTTTTACACCTTTTGGGTTATATCAATACCGATAGATCTGCGCAGGTGAAAGGAGGAAATGGCAATGTCAAACAATAACTCATTAAAATTTACCTGGATAGAAAACCCCGATACCGTGGGAGAAATGCTGTTTACTTTTGACGGAAAGAAAATTTTTAATCTTTTCCGCGATTATCCATATGCGCTTACACCCGAGCAAAAAAAATTATTCGATGAAGCAAATCCGTTCTGGGCGCATTATTTTCGGGATAGAAAGTAAAGGGAGGTAAATTATGGATAGGGTCTATGTGTCTGAAGAGGCGTTGAGAAGTTCGGTAGTTGCCCTGCAGCAATTAGGAAATCAGACCGCAAGCATTTCTTCGAGGTGCGTCCAACAAGTAACCGCTCAGCTTTCCGAGCTTGAATCAAATTTCAGAAAGGATATCGAGAAGTTCCTCGGCGAAGTGGAGTCTCTGAATGAGAAACTTCGGGAGTTCGTTGATGAAAATGTTGCGGCGCTAAATGAACGTATTGCTGATTTGGCGGAATATGAAACTCATACTTATCGGAGAGTAAATATCGGATAAGAAATATAAATTTTTAGCTAATATGATCAAGGAGGACTTTATGCAGTTCAAAGACTTTGTGTTAGGTGATATTGAAAAGAAGCACCTTAACATGCTTAACGGAAAAACAGAGACTCCGTTTTCCGATAACGTGCACCTTATCTCAGGTGAGCCTTATTCTATTGCTCGCGATAATTATCAGGTTAGACTTGATCTTGAGATGCAGCAATATAATAATGCGCTTGCTACAGCCATAACAGCGCGTCGCAAGAGGATCGCTCGAGAAGAACAATTAAAAGAAGACAAAAAACACGATAGACGTGTCTATCTTCCATGTTTTTTGCTTTTTTTGGCGGCCATTGCAGGATTGTTCTGTATAGTTCATTTTGCAATGAGAAACGGCATTGCTTATTGGGCAAAAGATGTAATTATTGAGGAAACAAGCTTTACATATTTCTTTGCGCTGTTTTACGGCCCCGAGAGCGCAGGTTTTGAAGTCGGGATCACGTCGATCGCATTAGCGGGTTGTTTGTGGATCGCGCTTCTGATCGTGGGTATTAAAGCAAAAATCAGCGATGATCTAAATTGGCCGCTTGTGGTTTTAATAGGTGGACTTTTCGTCGGAGGTTTTCCCATTATGGTGCCATTTTTGGCAATACGCTTATTGCTCGTAGGGCTGGGATATGTCGCGTATTTTATACTGACTCCATATGGGTTATTAGCTTTGGGCGGCATAGTGGCGATTTTGCTCATCATCTTGGGTTTGAGGTTGAAGCTTAAAGGATTTAAAGCGCTTTTGGCGTTTACAATTATTTTCACTGTTGCTATATCGGGAGCATTTTGGTATTTTAGTAATAGTATTAATGATGAAGGCTATGACTATTATGCCTCTCAGGACGGCTCATCATTTGTTACTGCGAAACCATTAGATGCAGAGGGAAGCGGATATGCATTTTTGTATGAAGGTGACGATGCTTTTTACTTTGTAATTAGTCCGCAAGAGAGCGGCGTCTATGAAATTTCAACCGGATTTGGCGATTGTGTATCCTTTGAACTCCTTAATTCTTCGAATAAGACGCTAATTCAAAGTGACAGTGATGGTCATATCCGATTCAGTTTGAGGGCGACAGAATCATATTATTTAAAAGTTGTACCTCAAGAGTATCACGAAGGACACTATAAAATATCATGCAATAAAGCGACATGAGGAAATTGCAGATAGACGCACATCAAAAACATGATCTGTCTTGTCAAATTGTCGGGTATGCCGAGAATGAAACGGGAATTTTAGGGGGGAAGACGCAGATCCGATCTTGTATGATACAAGTCATACAAAAATCATAGAGTCGCCTTTATGGGGCAGATCCCGTAGAGGCTCACATCACTTGCATCGACAAGACCCGAACATATCCCCTTAGAGGATCCGAAATATTATCGAACTGTATGATGATCCCGCCTGACTTGAAGTCAGGTTGGGATCTTCTTATTTTTGCCGGATGCGGAGCGGAATGTTTTCAAGTGTGGAGTTATGCGCGGCTTTAAGTCGCCATGGCTATGGTCGGCTGTACATAGTTGCATTATAAATTTTGTTCCGCTTATTTTTGAATATTTCAAATATGCAAATAGATTTGCTCATTATTTGGGACCTCATCAAAAAGTTTTTTGCATGTCGTTGAAAGGATATGTTCAGGCGCATAAAGTATATTGATAGAAAGGTCTTTTAGATTTTGCGGGAATTAAATCGGATCATAAAGGAAATGGAGCTGGGACGGAATTGTAAAATAGAGTTGATGCGGGAGAAAATTTTGAGGTCAAACTTTTAAAATAACACAAATTATGGGACGAAAACGGGACGTTCGCTCGCAAAATTTGTATTGACAGAAGGAGGCGCGGATGTTATACTTAGGGTGACCTTGAAGAGAAATTATACCATACCAAAATCTAAGAGGTTACTAAAACAAGGGATATTTCCCGCAAAGCTCTGTCCCGACCCAAACGTCGGGACATCTTTTTTGAGGGGGAATGGGAGCGAAATCTATGGAGAAAAACGAAATGATAAGGATAGGCCTCGATATAGGGATAAAGTCCGTAGGATGGGCGGTCGTGGCGTGCGATGAGAATGGCGAACCAAAGAGTATCGTCGCGCTCGGGTCGCGAATTTTCGACGCGGCGGAAAAACCGAAGGACGGGGGATCGCTTGCGGCGGACAGACGTGACGCGCGAGGTATGCGCAGGAGGCTCAGGCGCAAAAGCGAGAGGCTGAGACGTTTGCGCGCGCTGTTTGAGGAGTTCGGCATAGCGCCGAATTTTTCGGGAGAGGACGCGAACATGCTCAGGGTCAAGGGTCTCGACGAGAGATTGAGTGAAAACGACTTTGCTCGCGTATTGTACCTTTTATGCAAAAACAGAGGGTTTAAGAGCAACAAGCGCGATGATAAAAGTTCGATAGATGAAAAAACGTCAAAAACACAAAAAGATGACGAGGAGGGGAAGCTGCTTGGTTTTGCAAACGCGAACGAAGAGCTTTTGACGTCCAAAAATTATCGTACCGTCGGCGAGATGATATACTTTGAGTATGTGCTTAAGGGCGGACAGTGGCGCAATTTGAGAGGAGATTACTCGCACACCGTCTATCGTAAGAACTTGCGCGCGGAAATCGAGACGTTGTTTGAGATTCAGCGCGGCTTTGGCAACGCGCTTGCAAAAGCGGAATTCGAGGCGAGATATTTTGTTATTTTCGACTCGCAAAGGACGTTCGATATGGGTCCGGGAAAGGGCAGTAAGTATTCCGCGGAGTACAAAGTCGGGGACTGTCCCCTCGAAATCGGCGAAAAGCGGTGCCCGAAGGCGAGTTTCTCGTTCGAGTGGAGCAGAGCGCTCGAAAAGCTCAACAACATCAAAATAGTCGGCGCGTATGAAAGTCGCGCGCTCACGCAGGAAGAGAGGGCGCGCGTCATGGCAAGGATGCGGGAGCTTGAAACTTTCAACTTTTTTCAACTTCGGCGCGAGCTGCATATGACGGAAGAGGAGCGGTTCAACCTGTCGTATCCGAGGGCGAATTTCAAGGCGCTTGACAAGAAGCTCGAAGAAAGGCGCGCAAAGGGAGAAAACGTCGATGAAGAGGAAGAACGATACAAGTTTGAGCGCGCCGAAAGAGAAAAATTCGAGAAAAGGGAGCTTATCTGTTCGCTTAAGAACAGCAACGATATAAGGAGAGCGCTCGAGGGCGAGCACGCCGAGGACAACGCGCTTGTGGACAGTCTTGCGGAGCTTCTGTCGTACTCTAAGAGCGAGGCTAAGCGCAGGGCGTCATTCGAGAGCGGCGGATACAACGACATACTGTCCGCAAGTGAAATAGACGCGCTTCTAAGGTTGGACTTTGACAAATTCGGAATGCTCAGCCTAAAGGCGTTGAGCAATATAATTCCGCATTTGGAGCAGGGACTGAAGCACAGCGACGCGGTGGAAGCGGCGGGCTACAGCCTCGAAGGGACGGGGCAAGCGCGGAGCAAACTGTTGAGCACAGAGGCGGTGCAGTCTCTGCTTGAGGATATAAACGCGCCCGTTGTCAAACGCGCGGTGAGCCAAACCGTCAAAGTTGTAAACGCTATCATCAGAAAGTACGGAAGTCCGCTCGCGATAAGCGTGGAGCTTGCAAGAGACCTGTCCCATTCAAAGAAAAAGCGCGACGAGATGGACAGGGAAAACAAAACAAGACATGCGGAAAACGAGCGTATAAAGGATATTATTCGCGCGGAATTCCACATCGAGCCGAAGCCTATAGACATCGTCAAATACAGGCTGTATGAGGAGCAGTGCGGCAAGTGCGTCTACAGCGGCGAACCCATAGACCCGAACAGGCTGTTTTCGGACAATTTCTATCAAATAGACCACGTCATGCCTTTCAGCAGGTCCTTCAACGACAGCTATCAAAACAAGGTGCTCGTGCTCACGCGCGAAAACCAAAACAAGGGCAACAGATTGCCTTTCGAGTATTTGAGCGAACAGCAGTTTGTCGAGTTTGAGGCAAGAGTACGCGCTTTTTACGCGGGCAATGCGAGAAAGCGCGAGATACTCTTGAAAAAGAAACTCGACGAGACGGAGTGGAAGGCAAGCGCGCTCAACGACACAAGCTATATAAGCCGTGCGGTGAGAGGGCTTCTTGCAGACAGATTGCTTTTCGACGAGCGCGCTCTCGGCAAGAAGAGGGTGTTCACCTTCAGCGGAAGAATGACGGCATACGTCAGGAAACATTGGGGCATCGAGAAGATAAGAAGCGACGGCGACTTGCATCATGCGGTGGACGCGGCGGTGCTCGCGTGCATGACGGACGGCATGAGTCAGTGCATTGCCAAATACAATAAATATAAGGAAACGCATTTCGGAGGGCGAGTCGTGGACGGCGAGTGCTTCGACCCCGTGACGGGCGAGTCGTTTGAGACGATGTTGAGACTGCCGTTGCCTTACGACAGTTTCAGAAAGGAGCTTATCGCCCGCACCGAAGAGGATGAGGCGACGATGAAATCAAGCCTTGCCGCACTCGGCTACAGCGAGGAGCAGATTGCAGTCGCAAGACCCGCTACGGTCAGTCGTATGCCCGTGCGCGGAATGAAGGGAAAAATACACAAAGACACTTTAAGAAGTGCAAAATATATAGATGAAGGTCTTATTGTGAGCAAAACGCCTCTCGAAAAACTCAAGCTTGACAGCAACGGCGAGATAGAAAATTATTTCAGACCCGAGAGCGATCCGGCGCTTTACGAGCTTCTCAAGCGTATGCTTAAAGAGGCGGGCGGAAGCGGCGAGAAGGCGTTTAAAGATAAGCCCGTCTATAAACCGCGAAAGGACGGGAAGCAGGGCCCGAGGGTGTACGGCGTCAAGACGTATGTGAGATCTACAAGCGGAGTGTTGCTGGTCAAGAGCGGCGCTATTGCGGACAACGACAATATGTGCAGAGTGGACGTATATACGAAGGGCGGAAAATTCTATGTGGTGCCCGTGTACGTCTCCGACGTATACGGGGGCAAATTGCCTATGAAAGCGGCGACGTCCGGAAAGCCCGAAGAGGAGTGGCGAGATGTTTCCGATCCAAATGAATATGAGTTTCTGTTTTCCTTACACAAGAACGATATGATATACGTCGAAAGCAAAAGCGGCATGAATTTGTCAAAGATGATAAAGGACGACAAGTCAAAATTGCCCGAAAAGAAAACAGTGTATGGATGCTTCGGCTATTTCAACAGCATGGACAGATCGTCTGCGAGGATAAAATTTGAGGATGTAAACGGTTGTTATGAGTGTCGCGTCGGAGCGCTCAATCTGAAACGGTTTGAAAAATATGAGGTGGACGTGTTGGGCGATGTTCATCTTGTGGGGCGAGAAAAACGTCAGCCGCTTAATAAGCCGAGGTCGTGAATGAGTTTCATAAACGTGTTTATCTCAACTCCGAGCCGCATAAGCATAAAGGACAATAGGCTTTTGGTGACGAACGACGACGGAGAAAACGCCTTTCCCTTGAGCGACATCGATACGGTGATGATAGAGGATATGCGCAGTACCGTCTCCGCATATGCTCTCAGCGCCCTCGCCGCAAGCAGAGTGGCGGTGTTCGTGTGCGACGAAAAGCATTTGCCCACGGCAATTTGTCTGCCCATACACTCCTATTGCCGCCCGCTTGCGATGCTGGAGCTTCAGCTTGACGTTTCAAAACCTCTCAAAAAGCAACTTTGGCAAAGCATAGTAAAGCGCAAGATAGAGGGACAGGCAAAGGCGCTCCGCCTTTTGCGTCTGGACGGCGCCGAGGAGCTTGAAACTATGGCAAAGTCCGTCGCGAGCGACGACGCCCTTAACGCGGAAGCAACTGCCGCCGCATTCTATTTCAAGCGTCTGTTGGGCGGCGCAAGCAGGCGCGATGACAACGTATTTTTCAACACATGTATCAATTACGGCTATTCTATCGTCAGGGGACTTGCCGCCAGAAGTCTCGCCGTGTGCGGCTTTGAGACAAGTCTTGGACTTCATCACTGCAACACGCTCAACGCATTCAATTTGGCGGACGACGTCATGGAAGTTTTCCGTCCGCTTGTAGATGTGTGGGTGTACACCTATGTCGGCGGCAACGAATTGACCGCGGCAGTAAAGAAAAGCATTTTTTCCTTGATAAATGCCGAAACGATCGTCGACGGAGGCAGGTATACCCTCAGCAATGCGATGGATATGCTCGCTCAAAGTCTGAAGCGCAGCTTCGCTTCAAAAAGCAATGTTTTGCTGTTGCCTTCCTTCGAGGAAGCGATCCCGCATAAATATGCCTAAGTTTATGAGAGTTATGGTGTTTTTCGATCTGCCTGTGACGAGCGAGCGCGAGAGGAGGGTCGCAACGCAATTTCGCAATTTCCTAATCAAGGACGGATATTATATGTTGCAGTACTCGGTGTACGTGCGCCTGTGCGGAGGTCAGGACAGCGTTGACGACGCTTTAAACAGACTCAAATACGCCGCGCCGCACACGGGGTCTATACGCTGTCTTGCCGTCACGGAGAAACAATACAACCATATGAAACTCATAGTAGGCGAAAAGAAAAAACAGGAAAAACCCATCGAGACATATCAAATAAGCTTCCTGTAGGGCAATTTTTTGAAATTTTGAAAGCGCCAACGTCGCGGAAAAAGAGGAAGAGAGCCACTGTTTGGCTCTCTTCTCCCTTCGCCCCTCGGCTTGTTCCCTTCCTACCTATTATACCATACCAAAACCTAAAAGGGAACTAAAATAATCGTAACGAGAGTATTAGTTTTTTCATCATTATACCATACCAAAACCTAAAAGGGAACTAAAATAATAAGTCGTTCGTTGAACATGGTTATATAATTATACCATACCAAAACCTAAAAGGGAACTAAAATGCTTTTATCTCCTCCTATTTCTAGGAGCATATTATACCATACCAAAACCTAAAAGGGAACTAAAATTTTCACGCAAGGGTATATGTAGCTGTTTTTATTATACCATACCAAAACCTAAAAGGGAACTAAAATTAAATGCTATGATCTATGAACACGCCGCAAATTATACCATACCAAAACCTAAAAGGGAACTAAAATTACCAAGTATCAAATACTCGGCACGACCATATTATACCATACCAAAACCTAAAAGGGAACTAAAATGAGGATTTGAATAATAATGCTTTTTCATCTATTATACCATACCAAAACCTAAAAGGGAACTAAAATATAAAACGTTTCCTTTTAAGCTGTCCATTTATTATACCATACCAAAACCTAAAAGGGAACTAAAATCAATTTTTACAGGAGACAAACTCAAATCTAATTATACCATACCAAAACCTAAAAGGGAACTAAAATACGGCGGTGAGCTTATGGAGGTGTCAGAGTATTATACCATACCAAAACCTAAAAGGGAACTAAAATAAAGACTGGCGGGGGCTGGGCGTTCCCGGAATTATACCATACCAAAACCTAAAAGGGAACTAAAATCCGTACTCACCACAACCAAAATAGCGAATAATTATACCATACCAAAACCTAAAAGGGAACTAAAATGAAAATATCAATGTTAATTTTGAAATCAATATTATACCATACCAAAACCTAAAAGGGAACTAAAATACCATATGCCGAGTATGCTCAAAACCTCGTATTATACCATACCAAAACCTAAAAGGGAACTAAAATACCATATGCCGAGTATGCTCAAAACCTCGTATTATACCAT
>CANQBO010000017.1 GCA_947589475.1 uncultured Clostridia bacterium | reverse complement strand
AACGGCTTTGAAAAGGTCATCAAGGAAAGGCAGGACAAGCGCAAGTGAGGGCGCTTGTTGCCGCTTAAATATAAATGGCGCAGGCATTTTCAAAACCGAAAACGGCTTTGAAAAGGTCATCAAGGAAAGGCAGGACAAGCGCAAATGAGGGCGCTTGTTGCCGTTGAAATATAATGACGCAGGCATTTTCAAAACCGAAAACGGCTTTGAAAAGGTCATCAAGGAAAGGCAGGACAAGCGCAAGTGAGGGCGCTTGTTGCCGCTTAAATATAAATGACGCAGGCATTTTCAAAACCGAAAACGGCTTTGAAAAGGTCATCAAGGAAAGGCAGGACAAGCGCAAGTGACTTTGTGCGCCTCCGCTCGTATGAAGAAAGAAATTTTTTAAAATCGCTTGACAAATACGGGGGGGGGGTAGACTTATTGAAATGATATACAATATGCAGACATCCGAAAGGGAGGAATTTTTTAATGCTGAAGATACAAAATCTGACAAAAGTGTATGCGGGGGCGGGGAAACCGTCCGTTGACAACGTATCGTTTGAGGTGCACGGCGGCGAGATATTCGGTTTTATAGGACCCAACGGCGCGGGCAAATCCACGACGATAAAGTGCATGTCGGGCATAATTTCCATGACCGAAGGCGACGTATATATTGCGGGCAAGAGCTTAAGGCACGACCCCATAGGCGCGAAGAAAAACATAGGCTATGTCAGCGACGACCACGCGTTGTACGAGGGCTTGACGGGCGCGGAGTATATCAATTTCATCGGCGACGTGTTTGGCGTAAGTTCCGCGGAAAGGGAACAGCGCCTCGCGAGACTAAGCGAAATGTTTGCGCTAACCGACGCCATAAGCAAGCAAATATCGACGTATTCACACGGAATGAAGCAAAAACTCAACATAATCGGAGCGCTCATTCACGAGCCGAAGGTGTGGATATTGGACGAGCCTATGACCGGTCTCGATCCGAGATCCGCATACAATCTCAAACAGCTCATGCGCGAGCACGCGGACAAGGGAAATTGCGTGTTTTTCAGTTCGCATGTGCTGGAGGTGGTGGAGAAGGTGTGCGACAGGATAGGAATAATAGACGACGGACATCTCATCACGGTGTGCACTATGGACGAACTCAAGGCGCGCAACGTAGACAAGTCTCTCGAGGAATTGTTCCTCAAACTTACGGACGACGAGTTTTCAAGCAGGCTGTACAGCGGCGAAGCGAGCGTATCCGAGGCGGTGGAGGGGGATGAACAAGCCTCTTACGGCGTCGCGCAAAATTCGGGTGCAGAAGAAACAAATGCGCAAATCGAAGTCAAAAACGAAGAAAAGTATTCCAAAAACACAAACAATTCAGAATACTTAGACAAAGATAGTGACGATAAAGGCGGCGAGGAGTGAACTATGAAAGACTTCCTTCTCGTTTTTAAAATTCTTTACAAAAACGCCAACGTACGCAAGGTGGACGCAAGCGGCAAGCGCAAGGTGTCCCAAAAACTTGTTTTGCTTTTGGTGTCAATTCCGCTGATCTTGATATTTTGCGTAATGGTCGGCATGTTGGTGTATGCGAATGTCAAAAATATATCGGACTTGTCCCTACTCATCACCGCGGTCGTAGGCATCGGGCAGATCGCCGCGTTGTTGTTTGGGTTGTACGGCGTCATCAGCACGCTGTATTCCGGGGACGACAGGGCGCTTCTCAACTCATTGCCGCTCAGTCCCATCGCCGTGTTCATGGCAAAATTTACGCTCAGCTATATCCAACTTCTCAAAATTTCCACCATGATAATATTGCCGCTGGCGCTCACGTCCGCGGTCACGTATGCCGCATTGGGCAGGGAAATGTTCTATGCGTTTTTCGCGCTGGTTTTCATCGTCACGTTGATCGCGCCCATCCTTCCGCTTGCGATAATAACGCTGTTTTCGCTTCCCGTGAGCTATATCGGCTCCTATCTTAAGGGGCACACAGTGCTTAAATCGATATTGTCCATACTCATATATGTCGCATTGTTTTCCGCGTATATAGTTGTGGTTTTCGTCATCAACGGTTCTGCGCAGGCGGGAAGCGGCGAAGAGGCGGACGAAGCGGCGGCGTTTGTGAGCATGTTTAAGGGGCTTGCGATGTTCGGCAAGGTGTTCTATCCCTCAAAAGTGGCGGTCGATTGCGCGCTTGGCATAAACGGCTGGGTGAATTTCGGAATATCCGCGGCGATAACGGTCGGACTTATTGTTGTCACAATGCTTTTGTCCGCGCTCTTTTTCAGACGCATCGCTCAGCGCAGTCTGGAAGCGGGCGGAGACAAGAGTCGCCACGGGGAAATCTCATACAAACAGAACGGACTTATACATGCGCTCATCAAGCGCGATTTTATGAGCATAATTCGCAATCCGCAGATGGCGATGTCCTGCTTTTCAAATCTGCTCATCGCGCCTTTGTTCATTGTGATAATGTACTTCTCGGCGGTGAAGAGCATAGCGGGCGAGCCTTCCTCGGGCGATATGGATATGGCGGTACTTTCACAAATGATTGGGATGTCGCTCGCATTCATGTTTTCGTCGATATATCTCGGCGGCGCGAATATGCTGTCAATACAGGCTTTTTCGCGCGAGGGCAAGGCGTTTTATCTCAACAGATCGTTGCCCATACCCGCGACGCTCGCCGTGCGCGCGAAGCTGATATTTGCCCTCATCGCAAGCACGCTCGTCAACGTTGTAGATTTTATTGTGGTGCTTGCGCTGTACGGGACGCATTTTGTCAACGCTTTGATGTTTTTGATATGCAGCGAGATGTGCGTCGTGGGCGGCATAGGCTTAAACATCTATGCGGACGCCCGCTTCGGCAACGCGAATTGGACGACGAGGCAGGAACTTCAACAGACCTCGGGCGGACTTGATCGCTTTTTCATTGCGTTGGCTTGCATGATCGTGCCTATAATAGGAATGATCGTCGGGATCGTGCTCGGCGGCATGGGATACGGGGCAGGGTTGAGCGCCACTCTCACCTACGTTATATTTTGGACAGTGTGCACCGTGCCCTCCGCCGTGTTTATGGGCATAGGCTTGCACCTCGTGCTCGACCGCGCCGCAGAGCACCTTGAAAACTTCGGCGAGCGCAAATATACCGTGCGCAAGAGATTGTTTGCCAAAAATAGATCGGGTTATATCCCGCCGCGCGGCGGCTTGATGAAATAGCTTGATGAAATAAGCGTTTGGAATATCGAAAAAATAGAGAAAATGACTAAAACATATTGAGGTCGACATGTATAAACACAAAATAGGGCTTGACGTAGGCGACGTTCGCATAGGCGTCGCGGTGAGCGATCTTATGGGACTTACCGCAAACCCGCGCGAGACGTATGTGCGCAAAAAAGACGACATAGCGGCGGACATCGCGTATTTCTGCGAGTATGCGAAGAGAGAGGATGCAGACGCTTTCGTTTTGGGACTTCCCAAAAATATGGACGGAAGCGAGGGACCGCGCGCGGAGGTCACGAGGCAGTTTGGGGATCTGCTTGCCGCGTCCAGCGGGCTTCCCGTCGTCTATCAGGACGAGAGGCTGACGACGGTCTCCGCGGAGCGAGTGCTCCTCGAGGCGGATATGCGCAGAGAAAAGCGCAAGCAAGTCATAGACAAGGTCGCGGCGGCGATAATTTTGCAGGCGTACCTCGACAGAAAGGCATAAATTTCCGCCGAATTTCCATCTGCGTGATTTAAATATTGAGATGTGGCAAATTTCGGCTTGCATTTTTTTCTATTTGTGGTAAGATATTGCTAGCATATTAAAGCGCAAGGCGCAAAAGGAGTAAACTATGGCAGATTTTTTCGAAGACGACGTAAACGAGCAAGAAGATGAGGATATAATCACCCTGCACAACTACGAGACGGACAAGGACGAGGAGTTCTATCACCTTGCCACCCTCGACGTAGATGGCAAGTGGTACATCGTCATGCAACCCGTCGAGGAACTTCCCGACATCGGCGAGGATGAAGTTTTGATTTATGAGATCGTGACCGACAATGCGGGCGAGTCCACTTTCAAACCCATCGAGAGCGAGGAGGAACTGCAGAAAGTCTTTGACGAGTTCATTCGCGAGCTTGAGGCGCACGGCTGTGACTGCGACGACTGTTGTGATTGCGATCACGACGAGTGCGACTGCGACGATTGTCATCATCATGACGACGACAACGAATGAAATTCGAGGTCGACTGAGTTTTACGGCTGAAAATCAAGCGAAATTTGAATTTGGAAGCGCCGCATATGACGGCGCTTTTCAACAGCATTGACTTTTAAGCCGTCATTTGCTAGAATATCCTTTGCATATAAAGCTTAATTCGAACTGTATGCCATCAAAAGTTTGTGCCATATGAGGTGATCATGTCAAAGAATAAGGAAAGAATGAGGGAGCTTGTCAAATATGCGGAGGAAATCATCGACGACAGCGGATATGCCGTCATAGACGTCAAACTACCGCGCGATGAGGAGCTTTACGACCCGCTGTCTACGGGCAACAATCTCGACCTCAACCCCGCGATTTATGATTTTATAGACCAACAGGCAAACATAATTCCGTCGAAGATACCTCTTAAAATACGCATGCACGGCGACGTAGACGAGGACAAACAGGAAGAAATAAGGCGGCTCATGCATCGTCACTATATGATGCGCTCATATGATGTGACGTGGGATTTTGCGGCGAACTTCCGCAAGGCGCTGTTTTTGATAATTTTCGGAGTCGCGGTGCTCGTCGTATACTTTTTGGTGACCGTGCTTTTGGACAACCCTCTGTTTGCGGAAATATTGTCCATAGTCGGCTCCTTTTCTTTGTGGGAAGCGGCAAACGCAATTCTGCTTGACAGACCCTCGCTTAAGCGCAATCGCGACGCAATAGAGCAAAACATAAACCAAATCGTGGAATTTGTGCCGTATCCGAAGGATAACGCTTGATCGTTTGCGCTGTAATCAAAGCTTGTCAATGAACAAAGATCCGAGAGGGGACATATATGTGCGAAAGCGACAAAGTTAAAAAGAAGAGATGTGATTTCGGATTTATGCCGAGCGGCGATCCCGCCTCGGACAGGATGATATCCTATCACGATCTCAGGTGGTGCAAACCCGAACATCGCGACGGGGAGCTTTATGCCATGCTCGTCCTCGAGGGCATGCAAGCGGGAGTGAGTTGGAGTTTGATCCTCAAAAAAGAGGACGATTTCAGGCGGGCATTCGACGGTTTCGACCCGAATGTAGTCGCGACTTACGGCAAGGTCAAGGTCGAGGAACTTATGAGCGACAAAAGCATCATCCGCAACAAACGAAAGATCGAGGCGACGATCTCAAACGCGAAGGCTTTCCTCAAAGTACAGGAGGAATTCGGGACCTTCGACAAATTTATTTGGAGTTTCACGGACGGAAATGTCGTCGATCATCATCTTGCCGAGGCAAAGGATATGCCCGCAAAGGACGGACTGTCCGAAAAAGTCAGCGCGGAACTCAAACGACGCGGGTTCAAGTTTGTAGGACCGACGATAATATATTCCTATCTTCAAGGGATAGGCGTAATAAATGACCACTGCGAATATTGCGATTTCAGATGAACGATCCGAGTATTAAATGAAGCATTAAGAAGGTTGCGAAAAAGGATAGATTATGACTGCAAGAATATTGACGGACGACGGGTGGTACGGCTCTATAGTGTTTGCGATATATGATACGGAAGAATGTTATGAAGCGCTCGTTTTTGACAAAACGTTTACAAAGCTTATTCGCGTCAAAATGACCGAGAGTCACATCCATATATATCGCAAAGTTTTCATCTATGATGTTCGCGTAGTACAGGATTGGGTCGTGCGCGACGGCGAAGAGGGCTATGAGTGGATACTGTCGGCGGACGACGTAAATGATGTGTTTGAAAGATGCAAAAGTCTACAGAGCGCTGTAAAGATCACAGAGTTTTTCGAGCTAAAAGATAAAGATGACATTAGCGGGCTAATGTCGGCGGCAGTAGGTTTTCACGATGCCTACGTCGCAGACATATACAATAAAGATAATAGACAATACATACTGTTTCATGCTTGGAGCGTTGACGTGTTGTTTGAACTTGAGGGCGACATAGAAACAAATCTGATTGTAGGTTATGGGAATATGCTTATTGGCGACGATTATCCCATCATATTGGACTCTTCTATGTTCAAAGAGCGCGGAAAATATTGCTGGACAGATTATGAAGAAGTCACATCACTTGAAGGGCTTGAACGTGCAAAACCCGATATCGCATACTTTATCGCAGACAAAGTGCGTTGGACTTTTACGCCCACAAAAGAATGATTTGACTGTTGCGGCGTTTTTGTCAATATAATTGCAATTTTCGCCATATGGTGTTAAAATACCGTTGACAACAAAACATCGGAGATGACATGGGAAAGAAGTTGACGCCCAAAATACAGCAAAATCGCGATCTTTTCAAAGCTAAGCGTGAGGCTTTGGAGCATAGGCGCGTCTCGTTGATGGAGAGGATACGCTCTTATCGCTCTGAGATCGACGCGTTGCTCAAAGAGAACACCTCAAAGGCGAAGCGCAAGGTCAGAAAACTCAAAAAGAAACTTTCCTTCGCTCTCAGATACGGATATGTCGAGGGCGGACATGTCAAGAACGAGATAATCGGCATGTTCACGTTTTACAGCTGGGGACGCTCGCATAAAGTCAAGGCGATACGCCACATAAGGTTTGACGACAACGATAAAAACCTCTATCTCAACATATATCAGCATAAAAAACGCGACATGAACGTCAAAGCGAAAGTGTTTGTATACATTCACGGAGGCGGCTGGATAGGCGGTTGGCCCGAATCGCGCGAGGCGTTTACCACAAAAGTTGCGGAGGCGGGCTATTTTGTTGCGAGCCTGTATTACGGCGATGCGCCTCAATATGCACATCCGAAGATGATGGAAAACATCTATAAGGCGTTAGGCTGGCTCAAAGACCATGCGGAGGAATTCAACATCGACATGGACAGCATATTCGTGGGCGGCGAGTCCGCGGGCGCGCACCTCAGCGCTATGGCGGGATGTATCGCGACGAACCCCGAATACAACGCGATGTTCGACCTCGACAAGCGCAGTCGTCATCAAAAGATAGAGGGGCTTGTGCTCAATTGCGGAGTATACGACATGGAAAAGGCGCTCGAGACGGGCTTCCACAACATCAACATCTACACAGAGGCGTTCTGCGGCGGCACAAAGCTCCCCGAGATGCCCGAGGACTTCCGCAAGCAGATCTCGCCCATAAATTGGGTGACTGCCGACTTTCCGCCTACGTACTGTATGTCCGCCGAAAACGACAAGCTTGCGGTGCTCACGTTCGATTTTGTGGACAAGCTTTACGATCTGGGCGTGTATGTGGACCATTATCACGCGGAAGGAAAACTCGCGGTGCATGCGTTTGCGGTTTCGCAAGGGATAAAGATCTCAAAGATCGCCATGCGGGGTACGCTGGAGTTCCTTAAGGGACTTTGCGAGACCTTCGACGAAGCAAAACCCGAGGAAAAATAAAAAGCGACTTATGCGCTTTGCGCGCAGAAAGGCGACATTAAGTATATAATTTGATATACAGGAGGGTAAACCATGAAATATTGTTCAAGTTGCGGCAATTCAATGGATGACAACGCGTCATATTGTCCGAAGTGCGGCGCGCCCTGCGCTTACGGCGCTCAGAGTGCACCCGTCGTGCCCGGCGTTCCCGTCAAAAAGGCGAGCACGACGCAGACAATAGCGGAAGTTTTTATGATAATCGGCTGTATCGCGTCAGGTGCGGCGCTCATTCCGCTTTGCTGGACGATCCCCATGACGGTCAAATACTTCAATAGTGTCAAGGAAGGCAAGGACGTGAGTACGGGTTTTAAGGTCTGCTCGCTCATCTTTGTAAATCTTATCGCGGGCATTCTCATGCTCGTGGGCGACGATCTTTCCGTTTGACGACTCCCAAAATGCAACGGGCGACCTGAAAAGGTCGCTTTTTATTTTGCGAAATGTGTGTATTTTCAACGTTTAATAAGCGCATTATTGGCAAAAATTTTGTTATGGACAGGCTGTTCGTCACAAATTTCGAGGATAATGAGGCTCTCTATAAGAGCGCAAGAGACAAAGAGGTCGTGAGGAGCGACCCGCCTCATGGCAAGCGTAAAAGCGATGAGACCGTCCTTGTCGGCGAACAGCCGTCCTCGAAAATAGACGATTAGAACGTCGAAAACACAAGGTGTATTATGATAGATCGCAAAGAATATCAGGATTATGTATCAAAAAATGCGCCCAAATCGCCCATGGTACGCACGCTTGTCGCCGCGTTTATCGTGGGCGGCATCATCTGCTGTATAGGCGAAGGAATAGGCGACATCATAAAGCTCATCTTCAAGGATATGAGCGAGAAGGACGTCGCGATATGGGAAAGCTGTATCATGATATTTTTGGGAAGCTTTTTCACCGCGCTCGGGTTGTATGACAAGTTGGGACATTATGCGGGAGGCGGCTCGATTATCCCCATAACGGGATTTGCGAATTCCGTCATATCACCCGCAATGGAGTACAATCGAGAGGGCGTTTTCTTCGGGATATGCGCAAAAATGTTTGTCATCGCGGGACCTATAATCGTCTTTGGCGTCACCGTGAGCTTTTTTATCGGCTTTATAAGCTATTTTGTGGTGTGATATGAGAACATTCAAACTTAAAAACCCCGTATATATCAAGAGCGGATTTACCATTGTCGGTCCAAAAGAGGGCGACGGGAACTTCGGCGACTGTTTCGACATAGTTTTGCACGACGACCTCTGGTGCGAAAAGTCCTACGAGAAGTGCGAGAGCAAGCTCCACCGCGACGCCATCACGGGCGCGATAAAAAAGGCGGGACTTGTAAGAGAGGACATGGACATCCTCCTCGGCGGCGATCTGTTGAATGAGCTTAGCTCCACAAGCCTCGCCGCGCGAAATTTCCCGTGCGCGTTTTTGGGTCTTTACAACGCTTGCTCCACATTCGGCGAAGCTATGCTTGTAGGTTCTATGCTGATAGACGGCGGCTTTGCAAAAAACGTGACGTGCTCGACGTCCAGCCATTACTCCTCTGCGGAAAGGCAGTACAGATTTCCGCTGGAGCTGGGAAATCAACGTCAACCCACGGCGCAATGGACCGTTACGGGCGCGGGGTGCACTGTGTTGAGCAACGAGATGCCCGCGCGGGAGAACATCCGCGTGTATGAGGACGACATAATAGCGATCGACGACAGCATGAATATAGACGAAAAGACTCTCGATAAGTACAAAAAGAGCATAGATAAGCAGAAAAAAGTCATCGACGCGGAGAAGTCCAACATAATTGAGGACAATTTTTCCCGCCTGAACAACGATTATATGAAGCAGAACACCCATTATGCGGTCGTGACGGGCGGGACGATAGGGCGAGTCATCGACCTCGGCATAGACGACGAGGCAAATATGGGTAGTTGTATGGCGCCCGCCGCGGCGGATACGATACTCACTCACCTAAAGGAGAGCGGACTCGATCCGAGCGACTACGACGGCATATTCACGGGAGACCTCGGGAGGTTTGGCAAAGCAAATCTCGAATATATTCTGAGCAAAGAGGGCATAACGCTTCCCACATACTATATGGACACGGGCGCGAGCTATTTCACTCCGGAGCAGAAAACCTTTCAAGGCGGCAGCGGGGCAGGTTGCGTGAACACCGTATTCAACAGCTACATTCTTAAGAGATTGCAAAGAGGGGAACTCAAGCGCATAATCGTTGTCCCCACAGGCGCATTGCTGAATAAAGATACTCCCCTGCAAAAGGAGACCATTCCCGGCATCGCGCATGCATTCACTGTAGAAAGCAGACAATTTGAATGAAAAGTATTCTAATTTGTCAAAAATCTTAGAATACTTTAAAAATTTTATAGGTGATATATGGAAATATTTTTGACTTATCTCAAGGTGTTTGCGGTGGGAGGCTTCGTGTGTATGCTGGGACAGATCCTCATCAACAAGACAAAGATGTCGTCGGCGCGCATACTCGTGCTGTACATGCTTATAGGCGCATTGCTTGAGGTGTGCGGCGCCTTCGAGCCGATAAAGAAGTTTGCGGGGTCGGGCGTGACCATCCCGATCATGGGTTTCGGATCCAACCTTGCCAAGGGCGCGATCGAAGGCGCGAAGCAGAACGGCATGCTCGGCGCTATTACGGGAGGATTAAGCTCGGTCGCGGCGGGACTCACCGTTGTCATTGTCTGCGGATTTGTTTTCGGACTCATTTCGCGCTCCCGCTCTAAGAAGATATAAAACGGAATTTTATAAATTTTCAGGGCATAAATGCATAATAAATGTATAATTATTCATTATATTGCATAAAAGTATAAAAATTTTGCCTAAATTTTGAAAATTTATAAAAAAATATACAAAAACTACTTGCAATATCTTCTCAAAGATGATATATTTACAGTGTTGAAACAAAACAGCCTTTTGGCGAAGGAGAAAGATATGAAAACTCAAATTTTGATTTCCATTTTGGCGGGAGTGCTCATTCTCGCATTCAGCGTGGGAGTGCTCATCGTCGCGTTGTGACGCGCGAAGGCGGAAATTTCTTTCTTTGCGTGCAAATGCTTTGACGCTTCGCTTTTGCGGAGCGTTTAATATTTTGGGGACTTTGGAAAATTCGGCGTATTGAAAACGTACGGCGAAACTCCATGAAAAAAGCGGGCGCATAATGTCCCGCTTTGAAATTTTGAACAAAACGCTTATTGAATGCAAGCGCTGAGTAAACCTGCATTTTATAACTTAGCTTATCATTAAGATGATGGTTGCGACCCGCGATTATTTGCCGTAATTCTCGGGGAGTCTATCCTCGGGGCAGGCGAACGGTTGGTATTTGCCGACTTCCGCTTCCACCTTTTCAAGTGGAAGATATTCGAATATGATGTTGTTGGCGTACTTCTTTGCCGTTTCCATCTTTTCGTCCGAATCTATCGTCCAGAACAGCACGGGCAACTTCTTCGCCCACTTGACGATGTATTTGTTTTCGGGAAGAGAGGGGGCGCATGCCTTGACGTTGTAGGAAATAAAGTCGGGTTTTGAGACCTTGCATATCGACAATTTGCCCATAAAGTTCGCGCCGCGCCAGCGCGGGTTTGTGTCGTCGAGCGAGGACCATGTGCACAGCTCGCCCACAGGCAGGTCGCAATGCTTTTTGGCATACTTTACCGCGCCGAAGTTGAAAGATTGCAGTGCGATGGGGCCTTTATAATCCTTGACGATGTCCACTGTCGCCTTTGCTATGGTGTTATCAAACGGATTGAGACCTTTTATCTCGCAAAGTATGCCCGTCCTGCCTTTCACGCAGTCCAGCATTTCTTGAAGCGTCGGTACGGTGTACTCCGTGCCCGCGAGACGTTGAGACTTGATCTCATCAAGTGTGCAGTCCTTGATTTTTTTGTCATAGCCGCACATGCGTTTGAGCGAGTCGTCGTGGTGCACGACAACGAAGCCGTCTTTGGTGACGTGCGTGTCGATCTCGATATTGTAATGTAATTCGCACGCTCTTTCGTATGCGGGAAGGCTGTTTTCGGGGATCAGTTCGTCATGAAGCCCGCGGTGCGCGATGGGACGATCAAAAAGCCATTGGAAACTCATAATTGTAAAATCCTCGTTATTTTGTTGATAAAATTTTATAATTCTATTATAATAAAGTCAACAGAATTTTTCAAAGAAATCGACATTTTTCCGCATATGTACGATATCTTCGAAGCGAGGGAAGCTTGAGCAAAAAGCATATCAGGAATTTTTCCATAATCGCGCACATCGATCACGGCAAGTCCACGCTTGCGGACAGGCTCATCGAACGTACGGGGACAGTGTCCGCGCGCGATATGGAAGCGCAACTTTTGGACAATATGGACATTGAGAGGGAGAGAGGCATCACGATAAAGCTTCAGACCTGCCGCCTTTACTATACTTATAAGGGAGAGGAGTACACCCTCAACCTCATCGACACCCCGGGACACGTGGACTTTACGTACGAAGTGTCACGTAGTCTCGCCGCTTGCGAGGGCGCGTTGCTCGTCGTGGACGCTACGCAGGGCGTGGAGGCGCAGACTCTCTCAAACGTGTATCTTGCGCTTGAAAACAACCTCGAGATATTGCCCGTCATAAACAAGATTGACCTCGCGTCCGCGGACGTTGACGCGGTGAAGCTGGAGATAGAGGACATAATCGGTCTGGACACGGACGGCTGTCCCCTCGTTTCCGCAAAGGAAGGCATAGGCATAGACGACCTGATAGGGCAGATAATAGACAAACTGCCCGCGCCCGAAGGAGACGACGACGCTCCGCTCAAGGCGCTTATATTCGACAGTTTCTACGACAACTATCGCGGCGCTATTTCCATGGTGCGCATAATGGACGGCACGGTGAAGGCGGGGGACAAGATAAAGATGATGTCCTCGGGCAAGACGTTCGAAGTCGTTGAAGTGGGCAATTTCTCTCCCGATATGCGTCCCGCGAAGTCGCTTTGCGCGGGCGAAGTGGGCTATATAGCGGCAAGCATAAAGAATGTGAGCGACACCGCTGTCGGCGACACGATCACGGGCGCGGAAAATCCCGCAAAGGAGGCGTTGCCCGGCTATAAAAAGGCGACTCCCATGGTGTATACGGGCGTTTTCCCCGCGGACGGCGCAAAATACGACGACCTTAAAGAGGCACTTTTGAAGCTTCAACTCAACGACGCGTCCTTGAGTTTCGAACCGGAAGTTTCCACAGCGCTTGGGTTCGGCTTCCGTTGCGGATTTTTGGGGCTGTTGCATATGGAAATAATCGAGGAAAGGTTGGAGCGCGAATTCGACCTCGACCTCATCACCACGGCGCCAAGCGTCAGCTATATCGTGACAAAGACGAACGGCGAAAAACTCACCATAGACAACCCGACCGCGCTCCCGCCCATGACGGAAGTTGCGTATATCGAGGAACCTGTCGTCAAAGCGACGCTGTACTCGCCGCCCGACTATGTGGGACCCATTATGGAGCTGTGTCAGGGCAAGCGCGGAATATTCGTCGACATGTCCTATATCGACCCGACGCGCGTACAGATAATTTACAGAATGCCTCTCAACGAGATAATCTACGACTTTTTCGACAGTCTCAAGTCCCGCACGCGCGGTTACGCCTCTCTGGACTACGAAATGGACGGCTATATGAAGAGCGACCTCGTGCGCCTCGATATGATGATAAACGGCGAACTTTGCGACGCGCTGAGCATAATCGTGCACAAGGACAACGCCTATGCGCGCGGCAGGGGGATCGCGGAAAAACTCAAGGAAGTCATTCCGAGACAACTTTTCGAGATACCCATTCAGGCGACGATCGGCGGCAAGATCATTGCGCGCGAGACGGTCAAGGCGTACAGAAAGGACGTGCTCGCAAAGTGCTACGGCGGCGACATAACCCGCAAAAAGAAGTTGCTGGAAAAGCAGAAAGAGGGCAAAAAGCGCATGCGCAAGGTGGGGAGCGTCGAGGTTCCGAGCGAGGCTTTCATATCTATCCTGAAGATTGACAGCTGACATTTTACACCTTTAGATTGCTCAAAACAGCTTATCAAAGCGTGTACATAATATTTACAGTTCAGCATCGGGCGCGGAAGCATCGAAAGAACGGCTGTGCCGTTGTGCGATCAAGCAAAAGAGCGACCGCGCGCATAAGAACCGTATCGGAAAAATTTATGGAAATTTATATTCATCTGCCATTTTGCAAGAGCAAATGTCAATATTGCGATTTCAACTCCTATGCCGCGTGCGACGGAGCGACGATATATTCCTATCTCGCGGCTCTCTGTCGCGAAATAAAATTTGCGGGAGAACAGTACGGCGGGGCGAGGATCGACACAGTATATATAGGGGGCGGCACGCCCTCCATGCTCGAAGCAAAGCATATCTCGAGCATATGTCGCGTGCTCAAAGAGAATTTCGACCTAAGCGGAGTTGAGGAGTTTTCGATAGAAGCAAATCCCGAGAGCGTCGCGGAAGATAAGCTTTTAGCATATAGAGAGGCGGGGATAGACCGCATAAGTATCGGCGTACAAAGCCTCGACGACCGCAACTTGCGCTCGATGGGCAGACTGCATGACAAGGATACCGCGCTCGAAAAGCTTGCGCTTGCGGACAAATATTTCCAAAACGTATCGTCAGATCTCATCATAGGACTGCCGTATGACAATTCTCAACTGATAAAGTCCGAGATAGACGAACTCAGCGGATATGTAACGCATATGTCCGTCTATCAACTCACTTTGGAGGAGGGGACGCCCTTAAAAAAGCGCGCGGACGAGGGCAGGGTGTGGTTGCCGTCGGACGACGAAGTCGCCGATCTTATGGACGTCGCCATAGATACGCTGTCCGCCGACGGATTTGAAAGATATGAAGTGTCGAATTTCGCAAAGGGCGGAAAGATCTCGAAACATAACATGGGTTATTGGACGCGCGAGGAATATTTAGGGTTGGGCGCGGGCGCACATTCTCTTGTGAAAACGTCGGACGGGCGCACGCCTCTTCCCGCCGAGATACGCTTTTCTCACCCGCGCGATCTCAACGCCTATATCGGCGGCGTAAACTGTGTGGACGCATTTGACAAAATACCGCGCGCAGAAATGAGCGTTTTGAGCAAAACGGACATTCTAAACGAGCAAATTATGCTCGGACTACGCACCGCGAACGGCGTGGAAGAGGAGTTGCTTTTTGGCAGGATACCGCCCGAACTCGATGAATTTTTTGCGCGATTTGACGGCAGGATCGCATTGAACAAGAGAGGAATGGAAGTCATGAACGGCATACTTGTGCGCATACTCGAGCTTTGACGGCGAGTAGCGCTTATTACGGTATATAAAGGCTGTCAAATGTCGACGGAATGAGTTTTTTGACATTTCATATATAATATGTTCTCAAATATGATTGCAATTTTACAAATTGTTTGATACAATTGATTTACATTACTCGGAGGAAGTTATGTCACCGGATTTTTCTGTTTTCGGGGAGACGCCCAGCGCTCCCATCGCACTCATCGCAACTCCCGGCGCGGAGGAACTTGCGGGACTTATCGACAAACAGCTCATCAACCTTTTTAAAGAGTCTCATCTCGGCAAAAAGCTTAAAAAGAACACTTTTATTTTGAGTTCCGACTGTCCGCGTTTCACAAACGGCGACGCGAAGGGCATCGTGTTTGAGACGGTGAGAGGGAAGGATCTTTACATCATCTGCGATCCTTCAAACCATGGCGTCACATACACGATGATGGGAAAGAGCGTGCCTCTTACGCCCGACGAGCACTTTGCCAACCTCAAGCGCATAATCTGCGCGTGCACGGGCAAGCCTTATCGTATCACGGTGATTATGCCCATGCTTTACGGCGGTCGTCAACATCGTCGCAACGCCAGAGAATCCCTCGATTGCGCAATGATGTTGCAGGAACTTGAATCTATGGGAGTGAGCGACATCATAACCTTCGACGCGCACGATCCCCGCGTTCAAAACGCGGTGCCTTTCATGGGTTTCGACAACTATTTTGCGCACTACCAGATATTAAAACAGCTCGTCAAGCATTTCCCCGAGATACAACTTGACAAAAATCATCTCATGGTCATTTCTCCCGACGAGGGCGCCATGACAAGAAACGTGTACTACGCTTCCGTGCTCGGGCTGGACCTCGGCATGTTTTACAAGCGCAGGGACTATTCCACGATAATCAACGGGCGCAATCCCATAGTCGCGCACGAGTACATCGGAAGCCCCGTCATGGGCATGGACGTCTTTGTCGCGGACGATATGATCGCGACGGGCGACTCCATCCTGAAACTTGCGCGCGAGATAAAGGAGAAGGGCGCACAGCGCGTTTTCCTTGCCGCGACGTTCTCGCTGTTCACCGAGGGCGTAGACAAATTCAACAAAGCGTATGAAGAGGGCATATTTGACGCTGTGCTCTCCACAAACCTCGCCTATCGCATTCCGGAGCTTAAGACTTGCGAGTGGTTCATCGAGGCTGATATGTCCAAATACATTTCGTACATCATCGCGGCGGCAAACTTCAACGAATCGGTGTCCAACCTGCTCGACCCGTCGCAGAAGATAAGGGATCTTGTCCAAAATCATATAAACAAATAGGGAAAGGAGGAAAAAAGTGAAACTTACTTGGCTTGGACACTCATCGTTTCTGCTTGAAGAAAGCACGGGTACGACGATAGTGACCGACCCTTTTAAGGGAACTAATGTCGGCTATGACATGCCGAGGGTGAGCGCGGACATCGTCACCGTCTCGCATGATCACGGCGATCACGATTTCGTTGCCGCCGTGGAGGGCAATCCAACGGTGATAAACAGAGTCGGCGCATACGAGATAGGCGGCGTGCACATTCTATCCCGCCGCACCTATCACGACAACGTCAAGGGTGCGAAGCGCGGCGAAAACCTCGTGTTCAAATACCGTATGGATGGCGTGGACGTTTGCCATATGGGGGACATAGGCGAGGACTGCAACGCTATGCTCGTGGAGTCGCTCATGCCCGTCAACGTACTGCTCATCCCCGTCGGCGGCACCTACACCGTGGACGCGGCGGAGGCAAAGGAGTATGTCGACAAGATAATGCCCGACATTGTCGTCCCCATGCACTACAAGACAAAAGACTGCGATATGGACATCGACAAACTGAATGAATTCCTCGATCTTTTCGACGACGAATGCATTGAGTACGTCGACGGTCCTACGGTGGAGTTTGACAGAGCCGATTTTGACGGAGAGCAGACGAAAGTTTTGGTTCTTGAGAAAAAAGAGGACTGAGATAGGAAGCTCTCAAAGTTAAAAACCAAATCGTCCGATAGGATGATGAGAAAACGGCAATAAAACTCTCCCGTGATCAAATCGCAAAAGGCAAGGTTTAGGGCATATGGACAACAACTACAGCGCGTCGCCCGCGCCTTGCGCAAAATACTTTTTCGGAATATAGCTTTTTCATTAAGTCTGTCACATTGTAGCAATCACATCATCTCATATCATGCCGATGTCGCGCTGAGGCTCCTATAGACTTCGGCGCCTGAGACAGATATGGCACTTATTTTAAAGCTGTATCAAAATTTTCCGTTTTATTGCAAAATGCGTCATATGGCGCTCTAAGATCCCAAATCAAAATTTGATATAATATATACTAAACGCAATGCGCCGCAGACCGATGCGGCAAGGAGATCAAAGTCATGCAAAAATATACCGTTGAGGAACTTGAACAAAAAAGCATATTTGAAATGCGCGCTATCGCTAAGGAAGTGGGCGTACCCGCTCCGACAAAGCTCAACAAAGCGGAGCTTGTGGATCTTGTATACAAAATTTCAAACGGCAAAATGGATCCGCCCGTCGCGCCTCGTCGCGGCAGACCAAAAAAAGAGGACGCGAAAACTGCCGAGCCTAAGCAGTCGCAAAAGCAGGAAACGCATGTCGAAAGACGCAAACCCGAATTTGAGGATCTAAGCCCCAAATACAGACCGCGTACCTACGAGAAGGGGGAGAAACATACGGACACCTCCGCTCGCGAGTTTTCGGGGTCCGCATTCCGCGAGGAAAAGGAACCCGTCGAGCAGGTGCGAGAGGGTTATCTTGAGATCAATCCCGACGGATACGGCTTTTTGAGAGTCAAAAACGGCGAATTCAACGACATGGACGCCTATGTGTCCGTGCCGAAGATAAAGCAATACAACCTGCGCCGCGGCGACTATGTAAGGGCGGTCTGCAAGGTCATACAGGAGGGCAGACCCGCCGCAGTCGTGCAGGTCACGTCAATAAACGGCGCCGCTCCGAGCGAGATGTCAAAACGCCCAAACTTCGACGAGATGATACCCATCTATCCCGACGAGCGCATACGCCTCGAGCTGGGTCCGCGCGACTACGCCACGCGCTGCATCGACCTCGTATCGCCCATAGGCAAGGGGCAGAGAGGCATCATCGTTTCGCCGCCTAAAGCGGGCAAGACGACTCTGCTTAAGATGATCGCAAGCTCCATAGCACAAAATTATCCCGATATAGAGCTGAAGGTGTTGCTCATAGACGAGCGCCCCGAGGAAGTCACGGATATGCAACGCTCCATCAAGGGCGAAGTTGTCTACTCAACTTTCGACGAACTCCCCGAACACCACACCAAAACCGCCGAGATGTTGCTTGACAGGGCAAAGCGCCTCGTCGAGATGGGCAAGGACGTCGTGATTTTGCTGGACAGCCTCACGAGGCTTGCGCGCGCATACAACTTGACCATACCGCCCACGGGCAGGACGCTTTCGGGCGGCATAGACCCCGGCGCGCTTCACAGTCCCAAGCGTTTTTTCGGCTCCGCGCGCAACATCGAAAACGGCGGCTCTCTCACGATAATAGCGACAGCGCTCATCGATACGGGCAGTAGAATGGACGACGTCATATTTGAGGAATTCAAGGGCACCGGCAATATGGAGATACACCTCGACCGCAACCTTTCCGAGAAGCGCATATTCCCCGCGATAGACCTCGCAAAGAGCGGCACGAGAAAGGAGGAGTTGTTGCTCACTCCCGCCGAGCTTGAGGGCACGTGGACGATACGCCGTATGCTGTCGGGCGCAAACAACATCGACGCCACGACAAACCTCATCAACATGCTCGTCAAGACGACCTCAAACAAGGAGTTTATCGAACAGCTCATTTTGCAACTCAAGATGTACCAAAAGGAAGGCTTCCAGATGCGCGGCGGCAAACCCGGGGACTTCGGCACGAAGTGAGAACACTGATTTATTTATAAATAGTCAAAACATAAAGATAAGCATAATAAACGTCTGCAATTTGCAGGCGTTTATTATGGTGTGATAATGACTACAGTTTTTAACGGGCACTTTATTATTGACATCCAAAGATTTTCCTATAATATAGTAAAAAAAATATAAATTTTATCTATGCAAATATTGATCAATTAGTTTTCCCCTTCAGCAACTTCTTTGTCTGGGAAATCACTGTTGTCAATAAACTTGAACGTTCAAGAGTGTGGCGATGCCGCACGCATTGCAAAAAAATTTGCAATGCGGTTCGAACTTTTCTTAAATGCAAAAGCCGTCGCAGAGCGACGGCTTAATGGCGGAGAAGAAGAGATTCGAACTCTTGAACCGCTTTTGACGGTTACGCGATTTCCAGTCGCGCGCCCTCGACCAAACTAGGCGACTTCTCCAAACAAATATATTAAGTTTATTTTTACCTTTGTGAAGTCGACAGTTTGGTACGTAGTACCATTAAACGCGACTTCTCCATAAGGTTTGATTAAGTTTTTACCTTTGTGAAGTCGACAGTTTGGTACGTAGTACCATTAAACGCGACTTCTCCAAACAAATATATTATGTTTATATCAAGTAGATAGGGCTTAGCAGTTGAGAGAATGGACAACAAAACCATTTCCCTCAACTGTACAAGAGATAGCCCTCTTAACCCAACGAGAAGATTATAGCTTAAAGGCGGCGATTTGACAAGCGATAATTTGCGGAATTTTGTATAAATTTTTTCCGTGGGCGCGAATGACGTCGAGATTTGGCATTTGCAGCCGTATGACGCTATATTCCGTGGCGGGGAACAGAGAATTTTTTACGGGTATTGAAAAAATGCGGCGCTTCGTGATAAGATAATAATGTAAACGAAAAAACGTGGCGCTCTGATGGGAGGAAATCATGGATCTCGACGCAATGGACCGCGAGCAATACGCCATATTTATGCAAGCGGTGATAAAATTCAAGAATAAATACGGAATAGAGTGTATGGGACCGATCGTCGTTGCCATAGACAGAGAGGACGCTGTGCGCGACAGGCTGTTGAGGGCAGAGAAAGTGACCGAGATGACCGACGTCGAAGGCGGGCGCGTATACGCGAGATACAGCGAGGTCATGAGCGAACTTTCGCCGCGCGTGGACAGGATCTACGCGCTGTGCATAGGGGACGGGCGGTTCAAGAGGGATTTCTGTATCCTTGCGCTTACAATTCCTAGGCGGGTCGAGGCGATATTGACGGCAGACGCGGCGCGTTTTGAGCGGGTATGCGAGCAGTGCAAGGAAAAGAGCAAGGACGAATGTATCGAAGCGCTTGGAAACCTCATCGCCATAGACGGAAGAAACTATTTAAGGCAAGTCGTAGACGATACGTATAAAAGCTACTATTATTGAGAGGATAAGCATGGACAAACTAATATACGAAAAAATTCAAGCCGAGCTTGACAAGATAGAGCGGACGCACAACGTGCGCGTGATCTACTGCGCGGAGGCGGGAAGTCGCGCATGGGGCATTGCGTCGCCGAACAGCGACTACGACGTGCGCTTTGTGTACGTACATGAAAAGGAACATTATCTGAGGCTGGACCCTATGCGGGACGTTATAGAGTGGATGCTTGACGACGTGCTTGACATAAGCGGCTGGGATCTTAAAAAGGCGCTCACGCTTTTGCACGCGTCAAATCCCGCGCTGTACGAGTGGGGCAGATCGACCATAGTATACAGAACATCTGAGGATTGGGAAAAAATCGCGAGGCTTATGAGCGAGAACTTTGTGCCCAAAAGCGTGGCGTACCACTATCTTGCGCTCGCGAAAAAGACGTACAAAACTTATTGCGAGGGGGAGAGCGTGCGCCTGAAAAAATATTTTTACGTATTGCGCCCGATCCTTGCATGTCGTTGGACGTTGGATATGGGGACGGCGCCGCCCATAGAGTTTTGCAAACTCAAGGACATATATCTTGACGGTGCGGAGCTTGAGATCGTAAACGCGCTTTTGGAGCAAAAGGCAAAGGCGGTAGAGAGCGGCGAGATAAGTCCCGTAAAGCCTCTGCACGTCTATATCGAGTCGCAATTCGAACAGCTGGAGAAGCGCATAGAAAAACTTCCGCCTCGCGAGCGCAACGAGTGGGCAAATATCAACGCGACGTTTGCCTCCATTTTGGACGAGGAGTCGCGGTCATAGACTCCGTTAAGCGGTTTACAAAGAAAATATTGACCGTAGCGACATCTATGGTATAATGAAAACAGAATAAAACGGAGAGTGAATTTATATGTATTTGAAGATCACCCAAAAATATTGGTCGATAGGAGACAAATTCGCGCTGACAGATGAAAATGATCGTCAGGTCTTTTTCGCGCAGGAAAAGGTGTTTAAGCTTCTCTCGAATTTCGACCTTTACAATTTGAGCGGAGCGTTGCTTTACCATATGGAGGCAAAACTCAAATTCCTACTGAGCTACTTCGTCATTATGGACAGCGCGGGCAACGAGATAGGCTACATTCGCGAAAAGGCGCATTGGCCGGGATACCGTCGCGCGATGATGAAGGTGGGCAACACCGACATCAAGATAAAGGGCGGTCCCATCCATATGAAGGCGATGATCAAAGACGCAAACGGCAAGTGGGACAAAAAACACCCCATCGTCAAGTCTACGAAAAAGATGTTCAGGGTGAGGGACATCTATGTTGCCGAGATCGACGAGAAGATGATAGACCCCGCGGTTGGCGCGCTTGTGGCTATATGGTATGACAAGATACGCTACGGCAACAAGCATTGACGGCAGTATAACTTCCTAAGCAAAGCGGTCACATTTCGGAGAGTGCATACTCTCAAGACGTATTATTTATGTGTATTATTTCAAAAAAACCGCTTCGACAGAGCGCCGAAGCGGTTTTTGTTTGCGCTTAATTCATTTAGGGACGTCCGTAAAATCGAGCGCGGGCGCAAGAAAACGACAAACAGGGAAGCGATACCTTACCAAAGCGTATCGTTTCTCACGACGGACGCGCCTTGAGCCGCACGAGCTATGGCTTCGATGCCTTTCTTTGCGGCGTCTTTGCCCAAATAGCCGTCGTTTGTAATTGCAACGACATTGCCGTTGGACGCGATCAGGCGCAGACGATATTCGTTTTTGTTGTCAAGATAGATCTCCCACTTGGGGCATTTCTGCTCGACGGGCTTTTTGAGGGTCTGATCCTCGATTGGGGCAGTCGCGGCATTGTTGATAACGCTTTGAATGCCACCCTTGCACGCGGTCAGATCTTTGTACGCTCCACCGGGCACCGCAAGGACTCTCTTGTTTGAAGAGTAGAGTTTGTAAACAAAATTGCCCTTGTCTGTCTTCTTGATGACGAATTTACCGTGTTGCGGTTTGGTCTCGTCTGCCTCGATCAAAACCTTTTCTTCATCATTGCTCATCTTTTTATCCTCCTTTTTGGCGGTTATTTTTTTATCCGAAGGCTCGCTCTTGTCATCGGGAGCGGGAGTCGTCTTGATCGTACCATCGTTTTGATCCGATCTCTTCGACGTTTTCTTTTTGGGATCTGCGTCCGCCGCGACATCCGCGGGCGCGTCGTCGTTCATTTTTGCGGACTTCTTGGCGGGTTTTGGTTGAGACTCTGCGTCAGTCGGTTGTTTTGCCGCTTTTTTCGTCTCTTTCTTTACTGGTTTTTGCACCGAAGTTTCGTCAGCGGGCTGTTCGGACGCGGCGGGCTTTTTTGACGACTTCTTGACTTTGATGGTCGCGTTATCCCACAAGGCGTCTGTGGAAGTCGTCTGAATCGACACTTCGCTATCCTCCGAATAGTCGTATGTTTTTGTGGATATGTGTGGAGCTTTACGACGTTTCTCGGCTTTGGGAGCGGCTTGTTCTTGACTGTATTCAGTCTCGGTTTGCGCCTCCTCGTGTTGCGGGGCAGAGGACTGCGCTTCATCGGCGGGTACATCTTCCGAAATGGGAGAAGACTCGCTTTGCTCGCTCTCGTCGTTCACATCTTTGTACTCTTCTTCATCGGAACTTAGCCCCTCCTCTTCGGCGATCTCTTCATATTCGGAAGCGGGAGCTTCATTAAACTCGTCTGATCGCTCGGTCTTAGAATAAGTCTCCTCCTCTATGTCATCTCCTGTCTCTTCGGGATCGTCATATGAGTCGGCTTCTTCGCTTGACACAGGCTCTTCGGTCACTTCTACGGGAAGTTCGACGGGCGCATAAGTTTTTTCATGCTCCTCTTCGATTTCGACTATATCCTCGTCATCTTCCTCGATCAGCTCTTCGGTGAGTTCCTCATATTCTTCCTCGACCTCTTCAAGTTTCTCAAGTTCCTCAAAGTCATCGGGTACCTCGATAAGCGTTCCAAGCTCCTCCAAATTTTCCTCATCGTCGAGGCCTTGTTGACTATTGTTTTGAATAAGGGTGCCGACAGGGGCTTGATCGTCCTTATCGACGACCTCGCTGTCAAGAAAAACTATGTCGTCAAAATTGTCCATAATCCTCCTCGGAGCCGAAGTTTCAAAAAAAGCTCCATATTTCGACTTTATTATTTATATTCTAACATAGGTATCGAAGTAAATCAACAGCCAAAGAAAATTTATTTGAGGTAAATTTTGTGGTTTTGCAAGAAAAAAATTGAAAATCAACACAAGATGTGGTATGATTATCGAGTTATGAGAATAGAGCTTAATCCGCAACAGAAACAGGCGGTCATGGACACCGAAGGCGCGATCCTCGTCATAGCGGGCGCGGGCAGCGGCAAGACGCGCGTACTCACCGAGCGCATATGTCATTTGATAGAGCTGGGTGTGTCGCCGTATAATATCCTTGCGCTGACGTTCACAAACAAGGCGGCAAACGAGATGAAGGAGCGCATCGAGCGCGCTATAGGCGCGTCGCAGGTGTGGACAAGCACATTTCACTCGCTGTGCGCGCGCATTTTACGTATCGACATAGACAAACTCGGCTATACGAAGGACTTCACGATATATACGGAGCAGGAGAGCGACCGCGTCGTCAAGCGCGTCATTATGGATATGCCGTCGGCGGACCCAAAGAAGAAGGGCGAGTATCTTTGGCACATATCGCGCGCAAAGACGCTTGCGCTCTCTCCAGAAGATTATTACGAAGAGATAAGCAAGGACGACAGGGACGCGGACATAGTAAAAAAGATCTACATCCGCTATGAAGAGGAACTTAAGCGCTCAAACAGCCTCGACTACGACGATCTTTTGCTAAAGACGGTACAACTTTTCGAGGAATTTCCCGACGTGCTCGAAAAATATCGCAGACGGTTTTTGTATGTGCACGTGGACGAATTTCAGGACACCAACAGGCTGCAATACAAAATCATGAAGATGATCGCCTCGGGAAGCGGCAACGTCTTTGCCGTGGGCGACGAAGATCAGTCTATATACAGCTGGAGGGGCGCGGATATACGCAACATCCTCGAGTTTGAAAAGGACTTCAAGGGCGCGAGAATATACAAGCTGGAGCAGAATTACAGAAGCACCACATCCATTTTGAAAGCCGCAAACAGAGTCATCAAAAACAACACTCAGCGCAAGGACAAGACTTTGTGGAGCGACATCGACGACGAAAATTCCATCGAATATTATGAGGCGTACAGCGACCGCGACGAGGCGGAGCAGGTGGCAAAGACAGTCGACACGCTTGTAAGAGGGGGACTAAAATACAGCGACATAGCGGTGCTTGTGCGCGCAAACTCGCTCACCCGCCTATTTGAAGAGGAGTTCAATCTGCTTTCCATACCGTATAAAGTGTTCGGCGGTTTCCGCTTCTTCGAGCGCAAGGAAATTAAGGACGCGCTCGCATACGTACGCTTGGCGATAAATCCGCACGACAGCGACAGTTTGCTTAGGATCATCAACTATCCGCGCAGAGGCATAGGCGAGACGACTGTAAAGGAGCTGCTGTCCTCGGCGGAGAGACAGGGCATATCCGTGTACGACGCGCTTATGAGCGGCGCGGGGCTTAGTTCGCAGACGGTCAAAAAGCTTGCGCCGTTTAAGACGTGCATATGCGACATCATAAGCGCTTGCACCACGATGAAGCCTACGGAATTTATGCAATACGTGTTGCGCAAGAGCGGCATAGAGACTTTTCTTGCCACAAGTCCCGACATCGAGGACGCCACCCGTCTCGACAACGTACAGGAGCTTGTCAACGCCGTGAGCGAGTTTGAAAAGGACAATCCCGAACTCGGCATATCCGACTTCATGCAGTCCGTTGCGCTCGTATCCGACGCGGACGAGATGGACGACCAAAACTACGTCAGCATAGCCACCGTCCACGCCGTCAAGGGGCTTGAATTCGAAGCCGTGTTCATCGTTGGGCTGGAAGAGGGGATATTCCCCTCGCAAAGGGCGATAATAAGCGGTGATATTGAGGAAGAGCGCAGATTGATGTACGTCGCAATAACGCGCGCAAAGCGTAAGCTGTTTGTGCTGAACGCCCGCTCGCGCTACCGTTTCGGCAAGACGGAGTATATGCCAAAGAGTCGTTTCATCGGCGAAATGTCGGGCGTCAAGCAGGCGATGAGATACACAAATTCGGGTTACGGAGCGCAGTCGGAGGAGCGCATAAAGCTCGGAGCAAATTCCTCCTCCGCGTCATCCGTTTTGAAAGGCGGGGCATTTGCGCCGCAGAAAAAGAGCGCGACAAACGTATCAAGCGGAGTGGACCTCGACAAATTTGTCAAGAATACCGTCGTGGAGCATACGAAATTCGGTCGCGGAATAATCGTAGAGACGAGCGGCGAGGGAGAGGACAAGATCGCGGCCATCGCTTTCAAGGGTCTTGGGGTGAAGCGTTTCGCGCTTGCCATCGCCGCCGTAAGTCTGACGATCGTGGACGATCGGTCTTAAACGCTTGCACAACCAAATCAATCATCTAATCGTATCAATTTGCAAAATCAACGATTTTTGACAACGGATAATATCCGACGAGAAGATCGATATTGTTTTGATGACAAACGCATCTGTAGCGGCAAAGGCGCGCGACATTTCCAGGACGCAAAACATAGCGTGCCTCGAAAACAACTTGAAGGTAAATATGGATAAGCTTGCAAGAATGAAGGAGCTTGTCGCCACTCTCAACGAGTGGGCGAAGCTGTATTACGAAGAGGACGCTCCCGTCGTTTCGGACGCGGAGTACGACCGCCTTTATGACGAGTTGAGAAAGCTTGAGGAAGAGGAAGGCTATTCGCTCAAGGACAGTCCGACGCACAGGGTCGGAGGAGCGCCTCAGCGCAAATTCGAGCAATCTAAACATCTCAAAAAACTTTACAGCCTCGATAAGTGTCAGACTTCCGAGGAGTTTTACGAGTGGTGCGCGCGCATCGAAAAGGCTCTCGGTCATCTGCCCATGCTCACCTGCGAATACAAATTCGACGGGCTTACTCTCAATCTGCTTTACGAAGGAGGCAAGCTGATAAAGGCGACGACGCGCGGCAACGGCACGGTGGGCGAAATCGTTACGGCGCAAGTCAAGACGATAAAGAAATTGCCGACGACGATAAGCTTCAAGGGAAGGATAGAGATACAGGGCGAGGGGATACTCCGCCTGAGCAATCTCGAAAAATACAATGCCACAGCCGCCGAACCTCTCAAAAACGCGAGAAACGGAGCCGCGGGCGCGATACGCAGTCTGGATCCGTCCGTCGCCGCCGAGAGAGGTCTTAGTTTTATGGCGTACAACATCGGGTACAGCGAAAAAGATTTCGAGACCCAAAAGAGCATGCACGAGTTTCTCATAGACGAGGGATTTGAAGTAGAAGGAGGTTGGCGTACCGTAGACTCCGCGAAGGACGCCATGAAATTTGCCGCGGAGACGGAAGAGGCGCGCCCGAATTTGGACTATCTCATTGACGGAGTTGTGTTTAAAGTGGACGACGTGCACCTGCGCGACGAGATCGGCGTGACCGAAAAATTTCCGAAATGGGCTGTCGCGTACAAGTTTAAGGCGGACGAGATGACGACCGAACTCAAGGACGTAGAATGGCAGGTGTCCCGCAGTGCAAAACTCAACCCAATCGCAATACTCGAACCCGTTGACATCGGGGGCGTGACCGTATCCCGCGCCACGCTCAACAATTACGGCGACATTCTCAAAAAACAGGTGAGGATCGGGGACAGAGTGTTCATACGCAGGAGCAACGACGTCATTCCCGAGATAATGGGAGTCGCTCAGCGGCAGGAAGGCGCAAAGACCATAGAGAAGCCGACGGTATGTCCCGTATGCGGCTCTCCCGTCGAGGAAGTCGGAGCGTTTTTGTACTGTACGGGGGAACATTGCGCCCCGCAGATCATTTCCGCGCTCGACCATTTTGCCTCGAAGGACGCTCTGGATATAGACGGTTTTTCCGAAAAGACGGCGGAGTTGTTGTTCAATGAGAGGCATATTTTCGACGGAGTCGGACTGCTCAGCCTGACAAGGGAAGATATGCTCGGACTTGACGGCTTCGGAGAGAAGAAAATAGGCAATCTGATCGCGTCGATCGAAAAGGCGAAGCATACGACCCTCGACAGATTTTTGTTTGCGATAGGCATTGAGGGAATAGGCAAAAAGACGGCGCGCGACCTTCAAAAGCGTTTCAAAACGCTGGAGGGCATCATGAGCGCGAGCGAGGACGAACTTCTCGAAGTGGACGGCATAGGCGAGATCCTCGCCAAAAATATTAGAGACTACTTTTCCGATGAAAAAAACCGCGACTATGTGGAGCGACTCATCGCGTGCGGCGTCACGATCGAGGAAGCTGAAGAGGCTGAAGGAGTATTCAAAGGAATGCGCATAGTGCTGACGGGGTCTCTTCCCACTTACAAGCGGGGCGAGGCGACCGCTCTTATAGAGGGGGCGGGCGGCGAGGTGGCGTCTTCGGTGTCCAAAACCGTAGACCTCGTGCTTGCGGGCGAGGACGCAGGATCAAAGCTGGAAAAGGCGAAAAAGCTGGGCATAAAGATAATCGGCGAGGACGAATTCAAGCGCATGTTGGGGATTTGACGCGCTTCGATCACGGCGTTCATGTTGTTATCAAAGTAAACATCTAAAATGGAAATTATCGATTAGAATGCTCAAAAGCGCGAACAAAAAATTCGTCGTCGCGCTTTTTATTTTGAGCGATAGACTCAAAGTCCTCGTTTAAGTTGCGTCGGGTAAAAATATGTTGCCGTCGGGAAGGTTTGAAAATGTTTGTCAAATTTGTTGTGCAAACATATTTTTTATGATATAATTTAAAAAATATAATTTTCGGGTGCGCGTATGTACAGCATGACAGGCTACGGCAAGGGGATCGCATCGGACGGCGACAAGTCGGTCACCCTCGAACTGAAGAGCGTCAATCACAGATATTTGGACTTCGGCATAAAGTTGCCGAAGAACTTCCTCTTTGTTGAGGACGCGCTGAAGAAGGCGATAGGCGCGGTAGTGGCGCGCGGGCACATCGACGTATTTTTGACATTTGAGCAAAAGGCTGGCAGTGCGGACGATTTCGTCGTTGACGAACAGCTTGCCGCAAGGTACATAAACGCGGCAAACGCGCTAGCGGGCAGGATAATGCAATTTTCCGACGCGAAGGGAGCAGAGGAGGTCATCCTCCGCGAGGCGCTGAGACAGCCGGATATTTTGGTGCGCAGACAAGCGGCGGAAGATCCCGCTAAACTTGAGGCGGAACTTACGGCATTGACCATGGAAGCGCTTTCCGAAGCGCTTGAAAATCTCAAGGCTATGCGTGCGCGCGAGGGCGAGGCGCTTAAGGCGGACATAAATAAGAAGTTGGACAACATCGCCGCGTCTCTCGCCAAAATAGCGGAGCTTGCTCCCGACGTCGTGAGGGCGTATCGCGAGAGCATGACCGCCCGCATCGCGGAAGTGCTGGACCCCGCAAAAGTGGACGAACAGCGACTTGCTACGGAAGTAGCGCTGTACGCGGATCACTGCTGTATAGACGAGGAAATAACGCGCTTGAGCACGCACATATCCGCTATGCGCGCGCTCCTTAAGGCGGACGAGCCTGTCGGCAGAAAGATGGACTTCCTTGTGCAGGAGTTCAATCGCGAGGCGAACACAATAGGCTCGAAGGCAAACGACATCCGCATCACGAGCGAGGTGCTTGCCATCAAAAACGAGATCGAAAAATTGCGCGAACAAGCCGCAAATATCGAATAAAAGAATGGCGCAAAGCCTAAGTGAAAAACAAAGATCGCATTAAGAGGCAATTATGAACACGAAAAAGAGTATGTTGATCGTAATATCGGGCTTCAGCGGAGTGGGAAAGGGCACTGTAGTCGACCTTGTTTTCAACTCTCTGCCAAACATTCAATTTTCCATATCCTGCACGACGAGGGCACCGCGCGCGGGCGAGGAAAACGGCGTCAACTATTTTTTCATTTCGGACGAGGAGTTTGAAAAGAAGGTACAAGCGGGCGAGTTTGTCGAGTATACGACTACGTTCACAAATCGCTACGGCACCCTGAAGAGCGAGATCGACAAGCCTCTCTCGAGAGGCGTCGACGTGTTGCTGGAGCTTAACGTCGTAGGCGCCAAAAACATAAAGAAACTCTATCCCGACTGCGTTACGATATTCATCACGCCTCCGTCCATAGACGCGCTCAAGGCGAGGCTCATCGGCAGAGGCAGCGAGGACGAGGCGAGCATAAACCGCCGTCTCGACGAGATAGAGCGCGAAAGCCGCGAGATCAAAAATTACGACTACGTCGTGACAAACAACGTCGCAAAGACCTGCGCGGAAAAGATAGTGGCGATAATAAGGAGCGAACACCTTCGCGTGTCCCGCCAAAATTTAGACAATCTATTCGGAGAGGAGAACTGAAAACTATGATGATCGATCCCCCAATCGACAAACTTATCAAGAAAGCGGAGTGCAGATATGCGCTCACATGCGCCGTCGCAAAGCGCACGAGAGAACTCGTTACGAGCGAAAGCTCCTATCTTGCCGAGAGCGGCGAAAAGCCCATATCCCTCGCTTGCAAGGAGATATACGAAGGCAAAATAAAGATAGTGCGCGACTGATCGCGTGAAAAATTATGCTTTACGGGAAGAACATAGTCCTCGGAGTGAGCGGGGGCATAGCTTGCTATAAAGCCTGCGAGATAGTTTCTCGCCTGAAGGCGCTTGGGGCAGGAGTGGACGTCATCATGACGGAGCACGCCTGCAAATTTGTCGCGCCGCTGACATTCCGGACGCTTGCGAAGTCCGCAGTCGTGACGGACGCTTTCGCGCCTGTAAAGGAGTATGACATCAACCATATTTCCCTTGCAAAGAAGGCGGACATCATGGTCATTGCGCCGGCGACGGCAAACGTCATCGCGAAATTCGCCGAAGGGCTTGCCGACGACATGCTCAGTACGACCTATCTCGCCTGCAACGCGCCGAAGTTGATATGTCCCGCGATGAACACGGCGATGTATGAGGACGAGGCGACAAAAGCCAATATGCGCACGCTTTTAGAGCGCGGGGCGGAAGTTATGGACGCTCCGAGCGGCAGGCTCGCGTGCGGAGACAGCGGCAAGGGCAGGATGGCGGAACCCGTCGACATCGTAAACAGGATCGTCGAGATGCTAACGCCGAATCAGAGCATGCACTCTATGCGAGTGCTCATCACGGCGGGCGGCACGGAGGAAGATATTGACGGAGTCAGAGTACTCACAAACAGGTCGTCGGGCAAAATGGGCGTCGCGCTTGCAGAGGAGTGCGCCTCGAGGGGCGCGAGCGTCGTGTTTGTGTACGGCAATATGAGCGTGCCCGTCCCGAAGTGCGTTCAGAGCGCTATATACGCGCGCACAACGAGGGACATGCTTGAGGCTTGCGAGCGCGAATTCGAGAATTGCAAAATGGCGATAATGGCGGCCGCTCCCGCAGATTACAGACCGAAAAACAAGCCTTCCGGCAAACTTAAGGAGCGCGAGATCACGCTCGAACTTGAGAAAAACCCCGATATTGCCGCGGCGCTCGGAGCGCATAAAGGGGATAGAAAAATTGTCGTCTTTGCCGCCGAAACAAACGATCTTTTGAAAAACGCCAAGTCAAAACTCATCTCGAAGCATGCCGACGCCGTCGTAGCAAACGACGTTACGCTTGAGGGCGCGGGCTTTGACTCGGACACAAATATTGCGACTGTAATTCGCGCGGACGGCGCGGTTTTCGAAAGCGGAAAAGTGAGCAAAAGACAGCTCGCCGCATTGATTTTGGACAAAACGCTATGATCCTCGAAGTCATCGTCGACATCTCATTAGACAACGTGGACCGCTGTTTCGATTATCTGGGCGAGGATGTGCCTCTCGGCAGTCGCGTCGCCGTGGAGTTCGGCAGAAAACAGCTCATAGGCTTTGTGATAGGAAAAAAAGAATACAGCGACGTCGCGCATCTCAAGTGGGCGCGTTATTTAGACACGCCTATAAGCTCCGAACAGTTGGAGCTTTTAAATTTTATGCGCATAGCCTACGACCTAAGATATATCGACGCGCTAAGACTGTTTGTGCCCGCAAAACTCAGAGAGGAAAAAGACCCCGAATACTCGCGCATATATCTTTCCGCTGACGGAGATCGCTCGCTCGAGGAGCTGTGCGCGGCGGTGGGGAACAGGGCGCCCAAACAACTTGAAGCGCTCAAGTACATAGCCGCGAACGGAGGTCAGTTTTTGAGCGTGCTCATTGCAAAATTCGGCGCGTCGGCGATAAACGGTTTGAGGGGGAAGGGCGTAGTCGAAGAGTCGCTTATGCACGAGCGCTCTACGCCGCTCGGCGCGCTTTCAAGACAGGAAAAGAGAGTTGCTCTCACTCCCGCGCAAGCGGACGCGGTGAGGACAATAGAGGAAGGAAGCGGGACGTTTTTGTTGCATGGCGTGACGGGTTCGGGCAAGACGGAAGTGTACGAGACCGTCATCGAAGAGGAGCTTAAGCGCGGCAAGACCGCGATAATGCTCGTCCCCGAAATATCGCTGACTCCGCAGGTGCTGGGGCTTTTCAGGGCGCGATTTGGGGATAATGTCGCGATATTGCACAGCGGTCTCAATGCTAGCGAACGCTATGACGAGTGGAAGAGGCTGAGGACGGGCGAGGCGAAGATCGCGATCGGCGCGCGCTCCGCGATATTCGCGCCTCTCGAAAATTTGGGCGTCATAATCATCGACGAGGAACACGACTCAAGCTACCGCTCCGAAAGCAACCCGCGCTACGACACAAAGACGGTCGCGGAGTATCGCGCGAAACTCTCTTGCGCGAAGCTGGTGCTCGGCTCCGCGACTCCCGACATAGAGACGTATCTGCGCGCCACGGAGGGCAAATATCATCTCATTTCCCTTCCGAAGCGCATCTCGAAATACGCGCTTCCCGAAATGGAAATAGTGGACATGACCGCGGAGTTCAGAAGCGGAAACAGAGGCATGTTTTCCGTCTTGCTAAAAGACGCGCTGAAGGAAACGTTGGAGCGCGGAGAACAAGCGATGTTGTTTTTGAACAGGCGCGGATTTGCGTCCTTCATACGCTGTCAAGAGTGCGGCTATGTCGCCAAGTGCGAGGATTGCGACATTTCGCTCACCTACCATATGAGCGAACATGAGCTTAAGTGCCACTATTGCGGTCGCCGTTATCACGAGATCTCGAAGTGCCCAAATTGCGGAAGCGACAAGATAAAGCAGGGCAGGATAGGCACCGAAAAAGTCGTCGAGGAGCTAAAAGCGCTCTTCCCCGAAGTGCGAGTTTTGCGCATGGATCGCGATACGACTCGGCACAAGGACGGCTATTTCAAGATACTCGGCAGTTTTGCCGCGCACGAGGCGGACGTGCTTGTGGGCACGCAGATGATCGCAAAGGGGCACGACTTCGGCAACGTCACGCTTGTGGGCATTCTCGAGGCGGACGCTGCCCTGTATTTCAGCGATTATCGCGCCTCAGAGCGCACATTCCAGCTGATCACGCAGGTGGCGGGCAGAGCGGGACGCGCGGACAAAAAGGGCAGAGTTATTTTGCAGACGTATGCGCCGAGGCACTATGTGTTCCGCTACGGCAAGACATACGACTATGTGGGATTCTTCAAAAAGGAAGTCAATACGCGCAAGGTGACAAAGTTCCCGCCGTATACGAAAATAGTGCGAGTGCTCGTCGCTTCCAAGGACGAGCAGGACGCCGTAGACTGTACTCGCGCCATATATAAAAGCATACAGGCGCTTGAGCGCGAGCGCGGCAAATTCGTCTATCTGGGCGCGCAACGTTCTCCTGTCACGCGCATGAACGGCATGGTGCGTTATCAAGTGTTGATGCGCCTACTTCCCGAACAGTTCGGGCTTTGCATATCCGAAATATATGCCGCCGCCGACGCGGTCAAGCCAAAGGGCGGAAGCGTTTTTGTCGAGATAGACCCGCAAAGTCTCGTATAATATTTGTCGCTTCAAAACAGCGGGATAATGTTTTGACAGCGAACAAAACATACAAGCATGAGCGGCAAGACGCTCCCTAAAAAACAAACCATCGTAAACAATATCTTCGTATATCCGCGGCAAGCGGAACATGAGGCAAATATGGCGAAAAGAAATATTCTCACAGTCCCCGATCCTCTTCTTTACAAGAAGTGCAGACCCGTCGAAGCGTTTGACGCAAAGCTCGCCGAGCTTTTGGACGACCTCGCCGACACCGTAAAAGCGGCGGATGGCGCGGGACTTGCGGCCCCGCAGGTCGCGGTGCTCAAGCGAGTATGCGTCGTAGACACTGAGGACGGTTTTTTCGAACTTGTAAATCCCGTACTGCTTTCGTCGAGCGGCTCGCAACGCGGCCCGGAAGGGTGTCTGTCCGTCCCAAAAAAGTATGGCACCGTCACGCGCCCGATGAAGGTCACGGTGCAAGCGTACGACAGGTACGGCACACTGCACAAGTACAAAGTAAAAGGCTTTACGGCGCGCGCATTCCTGCATGAGATGGACCATCTGGACGGAATAATCTACACCTCTTTGGCAGAGGACAGCTTTGACGAGGACAAAAAATGAAAATAGTCTTTATGGGTACCCCCGATTTTTCCGCTAAGGTGCTTGAAACGTTGCACGGCGCCTATCCCGTCGCCGCGGTCGTCACAAATCCCGACAGACCCGCGGGCAGGGGGAACGCGCTTCGTCCCTCTCCGCTCAAGCTTAAGGCGGAGGAGATAGGCATACCCGTGTATCAATATGAGAAAGTTTCTCGCGAGGGAATTGCGGATATGGAGGCGCTCGCTCCCGACCTCGTTGTTACGGCGGCATTCGGACAGATTTTGTCCGAAAAGTTTTTGAGCATACCGAAATTCGGAGTGCTGAACGTGCATGCGTCGCTACTTCCCAAATACCGCGGGGCGTCCCCCATACAATGGGCGATCCTGAACGGCGACGAGTATACGGGCGTCACCGTCATGCGCACGGTGAAGGAAGTGGACGCGGGGGATATACTGCTTGCAAAACGCGTGAAAATAGGCGACAATGAGACGGCGGGAGAGCTGTTCGACAGGCTTGCCGACCTCGGCGGAGAGGCTATTGTAGAAGCTGTCTCGCTTCTGGAGGGCGGAAGAGCGACGTTTACGCCTCAAAATGCCGATGAAGCCACGCATTGCGGCATGATCTCAAAGAGCGACGGTCTCATGGATTTTTCGCGCACGGCAAGACAGCTGGACTGCTTTGTGCGAGGCATGACTCCGTGGCCCTCCGCCTACACACATATCAAGGGCAAGACTCTCAAAATATTCGCAGTCGAGCCGTCGAATGTATCTGTAGAAGGTCATGATATAGGCGAAATCGTCGCCGCAAACGCTCGTGACGGGCTATGCGTAAAAGCGGGAGACGGAGCGGTGCGCTTAATGGAGCTTCAGTGCGAGGGCGCAAGGCGTATGAGCGACGTCGAGTTTTTGCGCGGACACTCGATACAAGCGGGCGAGAGGCTGGGTAGGCTATGAGAAAATACGTTTTCGAGGCGCATGCCGCTCTCAAAAGAGTATACGGCGAGGGGAGCTACTCCGACGAGTCTTTGGGAAGGAGCGACGTGAGCGCGCTTGTCACAAAGCTCACCTACGGAGTGCTTGAAAACGACATCCTTCTCGACTATATCCTTGCGCAATGCGTGACAAAAAAGCCTCGCCTAGACGCGTACATACTTTTGAAGATAGGCGCATACGCGCTCCTCACGCTCACGGACGTGCCCGATTATGCGATCGTAAGCGAGTGTGTGGAAGTCGCAAAGCGCATGAAGGACGTGCGCGGCGCGAGCGGATTTATCAACGCGGTGCTCAAGCGCGTCGCCGCCCGCGATTTCAAACTCCCCAAAGAGGGGGACGCAAATTATCTCAGCGTGACGTATTCCGTCCCGCAGTGGTTTATCGACAGACTGTGCGCGGAGTACGGAGAAGAGCGAGCGTTAGAGGTAATAAAGGAAAGAGCGAGCGAGCTTGAACATATCAGGATAAACAGCCGCCTTTGCATGGTAAAGGACCTCACTGACGCGCTTGATAAGGCGGGAGAAGAATATTCTCTCACGGACGTAGGCGGGATAAGCGTGCGCGTATGCGATGTCGTGAAATCCCTCTTCTCAAAGGGGTTTGTCACCTATCAATCGCCGTCGAGCATGCTTGCTGTCAAAGCTCTGGGAGTGCGCGAGGGAAGCAAAACGCTGGACATGTGTTCCGCGCCGGGCGGCAAGGCGGTGTATATAAGCGAGCTGGACCGCACGGGGAGCGTCGTAGCATGCGAACTTTATCCTTTCAGGCTTAAACAGCTTGAGGGTTATGCCTCGCGTATGCATGCGGATAATGTCCTGCCCGTGCTTGCGGACGGCACAAAATTCAACGCGCGCTTCAAGGACGGATTCGACTTCGTGCTTGTGGACGCGCCGTGTTCCTGTTTCGGGACATATAAAAAGCATCCCGACGTGTTCATAAGGCGGGGAGAGGCGGACATCTCAAAACTTGCCGCCACGCAAAGCGATATACTCAAAAATGCCGCCGCGTATGTCAAAAAGGGCGGAACTCTCATCTATTCCACATGCACGCTGTTCGACGAAGAGAACGGCGACGTTGTCAAAGGGTTGCTGAAGGGAGGCGCGTTCGAGCTTGAGCATATAGACGGCATAGACGGAGTGGACGGCGGAAAATTCAAAGACAACGACGGCAGGATATCCATATTGCCGCACGGAATATACGACGGTTTCTACATCGCGAAAATGAGGCGTACAAAGTGAGCGAAAACGGCGAAAAACAAGTCTTGCTCGGCATGAGCGCGGACAATATCGCAAAACTTCCGTTTTGCGAGGGTTTTCGCGCGCGCCAGATTTACGGCGGGCTTATGGACGGCAGGAGTTTTGACGAGATGACCTCTCTTCCGAAAGAATTGCGCGCCCGACTAAGCGAGGAGTATATTTCCTCGCCCGTAGAGATACTGCGCGTGTTCAAGGGCAGAAGCGGCACGAAAAAATATCTGTATCGCCTTTTGGACGGCGGACTCATCGAGGGCGTATATATGCCGCACGACTACGGCGATACGCTTTGCATAAGCACGCAGATCGGGTGCAGGATGGACTGTAAGTTTTGCGCGAGCGGGCTGGACGGACTGCTCAGAAACCTCGCTCCCGCCGAGATGCTGGGAGAAGTGATATGCGCAAATCGAGAGAACGGCGGCACGGCAAAAAAGCGCGCCGTCACCAACATCGTGCTTATGGGCAGTGGGGAACCTTTTGACAACTATGACAATGTGCTCGCATTTTTGGACGCGGTGAGCGCGGAGGGCGGCATAAACATAAGCGAGCGCAACATCTCGCTTTCCACATCGGGCATAGCGCCGAAGATAAGGCAATTTGCAACGAGCGGGCACAAAGTCACGCTTTCGATAAGTCTGCACGCGCCTTTTGACGCGCTCAGAAGCTCGCTAATGCCTATAAACAAGGCGTATCCCATTGCGGAAGTCATATCCGCGGCACGCTACTATTTTGAAAAGACGGGCAGGCGGGTCATCTTCGAGTATACGCTCATTAAGGGCAAAAACGACTCCGACGCTTGCGCAAAGGAGCTTGCTCGCATTACGCGAGGCTTCCCCTCCCATGTCAACCTGATAAGGCTGAACGAGGTGAAAGAGAGTATGCTTAAAGCGCCCGAGAATGACGCTACCGAGGCGTTTAAGGACAAGCTCGAGGAGCTTGGCGTTTCGACAACGATACGGCGCAGTCTGGGCGGCGACATAGAGGGCGCGTGCGGACAGCTTCGCCGCCGCTATATAGAGGAAAACGGCGAGGGAGACGGCAATTGACCGTGTAAGGAGGACAAAGTGAAGTCATATCGCGGCAGGGTGATAAAGGCGGTCAGTTCGCGCTTCTTCGTGGACGTCGGCGGAGAGGTCAAGGTGTGCTATGCGCGGAAAAAGCTAAAGGCGGACGGCGACATATATGTCGGCGACATCGTGACCGTTTTAAAGGAGCGCGACAGCTTTGTCATCGAAGAGGTGTTGCCGAGAAGAAACAGTCTGATACGTCCATACGTCGCAAACATCGACATTTGTTTCATCGTCATCGCGCCCGAGCCTCAGCCCGACTTTCTGCTTGTGGACAAGATAATCGTCAACTGTCTCAAGCAGGACATCACGCCCGTGCTTGTCAAAAATAAGCGCGATATTGCGGATATAGACGCGTCGGAGTACGACAAAGTGCTCGAAGTCGTCGCTTGCAGCGCGGAGGACGGAGAGGGGATAGATGTCCTCGCCGCGCGCGCAAAGGGCAAGACCGTATGCTTTGCGGGACAGTCCGCCGTGGGGAAAAGCTCGCTCATCAACGCTATGCTCGACGCGCCTATACTCGAGGTCGGCGAGCTTGCGAAAAAAATCAAGCGCGGAAAAAACACCACTCGGCGCACGGAAATTCTTCCGCTCGGCGAGGATACCTATCTTGTGGATACCTGCGGATTTTCCATGCTCGAAGCCGTGGACATTCCGCCCGAGGAGTTGCGACTGTATTTCGACGATATGGAGGAGTACAGGAGCAATTGCCGCTTCAATATGTGCACGCACACCGTGGAGCCTGATTGCGCCGTGCGCGCCGAGGTCGGAAAGGGCGTCGGCAAGGGAAGATATGAGAGGTATCTCGCAATATTTGCGGAACTGAAGGAAAGGCGCGAGACAAAATTCGACTAAAGCGCATGAGTCTCGAGATGTTGCGCATGCGCGCCGCATTTGGGAAACTTAATAAAAAAAGCGCCGTGCAAAGCAAATATCTCCGCACTGCGCACAATGTGCAAACAATATTAGCGTAAACAAATAAAGAAATAAACGCAAATGCGTTAAGAGAGGGGAATATGAAAAAAATCAAAGTTGCTCCGTCAATACTTTCGGCAGACTTTTGCAAAATGGCTGAAGCCGTGTGTGACATAAAAGTTTGGGGCGCGGACATCGTGCATTGCGACGTTATGGACGGAGTGTATGTGCCGAATCTCACATTCGGAATGCCCATGGTAAAGTCGCTGAATCGACATACGGATCTGCCGCTCGACGCGCACCTCATGATCATTCGTCCCGAAAGATATGTAGAACAATTCTGTGAGGCGGGTGCGGACATAGTCACATTCCATCCCGAAGCTTGTCAGAGCGAGGAGACGGCGCATAAGGCTCTCGGCGAGATACGCGACGCGGGCAAGAAGTGCGGAGTTGCGGTGAATGCGAATATGCCCGCGGAGATCGCATTGCCATATCTTGACGAGATAGACATACTTGTCATAATGACGGTGCAGGCAGGTTTCGGAGGGCAGAGTTTTAAGCCCGAATGTCTGAAAAAAGCGGAATTTTTGAAAGCGGAAGCCTCAAAGAGAGGAATAACTTTCGACATCGAATTCGACGGCGGAGTATGTCCATCAAACGCGGCGCAGTGCAAAGACGCGGGCGCGACGGTGCTCGTCGCGGGAAACGCCGTATTCAAGTCATCGGACCCCGCCGCCGCCATATTCTCCATGCAACTCCCGCTTTGATAGGTCAATTTTGCGGCAATTTAGTCATACCGACGCCAAACTCAGGGCGTCGGTATTTTCTCATTATCGAAATTTAATCTCGCTCCGCACAAAAATTTGCGCTCATTCATATTGTATACAAAAAATCGGAGGGAGTTATGATAAAAATTATTTGCATAGATCCGCCCAAAGCAGTCAAAGCCGTGCTGAGGCTCATCGTGAAGAAGAAATAAGCTTATTTGTTTTCGTCATCCTCGGATACAGGCTCGCCGTCGACGCTCTCGGGAGTTTCGCCTTGCGCGTATTGTGTTTCGCCTTGCGCGCACGATGTTTCGTCTTGGGCATATTGTGTCTCGCAAGGTACATCCGAAGTCTCGCAAGGCGTAGAGAGCGAGACGTGTTCGCCGTCGCGTTTTTTCTTTATCGCGCCGCGTATGCCCAAAACGATGAGCGTAATTATGCTTCCCGCTATGTCAAGTATGGGGCGTATAAGGAGGATTGCGAGGATAATGCCGCTTGCAGCGCCTATTTGCGGAAGCAGAGCGCCTAAAAAGGTCAGGATGAACAGAATGACATAAATAAACGTCATAAATATAGAAGAACTTTCTTCCTTAGGGTGCTCTGAAGCGCAAAGGGTGAAGGTCAGCTCTCCGTTTGGAAGCCCGTCCAGCGTCAACTCAAAACCGTCGTCCGTCTTTTCAAAGCCGCTTGCAAAGGTCGAACTGTCAAGCAAAAAGTAGGGCGTGTTTATCTTGATGTCCAGCCTGCCGAACTCGTCCCAAGTCTTTGCGGGGGAGAGCAGATAGGTATAGCAATATTTCGGCGGGTCGAAGCTGTCCATTACAGTGGGATAGATGGGCGCTGTGACGCTGTTTACGACGCGCTCTCCGGGCGCGAACGTCAGCTCATACTCGTACCAGCGCATAAGATTTTTCTCGAGCGTATCCGCATGACCCTCAAGCGTGACGGCGGGGCACTTGCTTTGACCGCGCTTCTCGACAAGTTGCGTGATGACCGCATTGTACCAATCAATTTTGGACACGTTGCTGTTTTCGCCGCGTCCCGCAAGCGCAAACTCTTCAAATGTCATAGTCTCCGCTTCGGGCGCGCTCATTATTCCGCTTATCTCATCATCGTCATTCAGACCGAGGTTTGCATAAAATTTCCACTTTGGCAGATCGCTCGACGATGTCCCGCCGAACACGTAAATGTCGAAAATTTTGCCTATATCGACGCAAGTGCCGACTCTATAGACGCTTTCGGTCGTATATACGCTTAGCATTTCGGGGAAGTACACCCGCGCGTTGCCGTCGATATTCGCGATCTCAAACGCCGCGTAGACGTTGAAGTCGCTTTTGTCGTTTTTAAAATCTTCGACCTTATATGTATACTTGACGACGGGAAGGTCGGGCGTGTAGAAAACGTCCTCAATATAGCTATCGACGATCTTGCTCAAGTCGCTCTCGACGTCGAAAGGCGTATAGGGCGCCGAATATGTATGACGAAGTTTCGCCTCCACCTCGTTGCCTCCCACGGCGACTCTATAGGCGTCGGGATATTTGTCCTCGAAGTGCGTCGGATCGTCGTAATAGAAAGGGTAGTTCGGCGCATAGGCGGGCGGTTTGCCGAAAGGAAAGCACAGCGTTGACGTGACCGTATACTCGGACGGATTGAAAAAGGTATATTCCGCGGTCACTTTGCCGCCGTATGTCGAAAATTTTTCTTCGTCATCGTAATAGTTTTGGGGAAATTCGTCGATGTCGAATGTCAACGTTTCGTTTTCGACGACGATAGGACTGTATTCGCGCATAATAGCGCCCGCCGCGTCCACGCCCTCAAAATATTTCTGTGCGGAATTCGCATATGCGGGCGTAGGGGCGAGTGTAAGCACAAAGGAAAAGAGGACCAAAGCCGCCGACGCGACTGCCGCGAGCGCAAAAAATATATTTGATTTTTTTGAGAGTCCGTGACTTTTCACTCTTCACCTCGCGCGTACGAAACCGTTGTTTGTAAATAAATTATAAGATAGAGTCTTGAAAATGTCAACGACAAGAAACACAGCCTTATTCGGCGCCGCTCAAGGAGAACAAAAGAAAACCCGAGGCACTTGCATTTGCGCAAGAGCGGGGAAAAACGCGCACTTAAGTTTAAATTGCGTTTTTAAACAAGAAATATTTATTAAAAAGGTGGGATTGTCCGATCAATTTACTCGAGGTCTCATTGCCGAAAGAATAAAAAATAAAGCCCCTCGTCCGAGGAGCGAATTTTTTGCATGTATGACGCATCAAGCACGATCGACTTTTCCCGCGCGCAGGCAACGAGTGCAAACATAGACCTCTGTGACGCCGCCCGTAGGAGTGTTGACCTTGACTTTCTGCACGTTGGGCGCCCAACTGCGTCTTGTCTTTCTATGGCTGTGGCTGACTGCATTGCCGCTCATTCTGCCTTTTCCGCAAACACTACAAACTCTGGACATAACTGTACCTCCTAATTTGACAACGCCACTATAATACCAAATAAAAAAATCTTTGGCAACTGATTTTAGCAACATTTCGCATTTAGTTGCAAAATTTTCATATTTATTGTAGTATTATATCATCGATATGGCACTTACAACATCAAACAAATTCGGAAAGATTTCCATCAGCGAGGACGTCGTCAGAGTCGTGGCGTCTCAAGCCGCTTTGGAGTGTTATGGCGTGGTAGATCTCGTGTCACGCCGTTTCAGCGATAGCTTTAATCTGCTTTTGGGGAAGAGCCGCTTCGGGAGAGGCGTGGTCGTGCAGGTCGTCGACAACCTCATCTATATCGAATTGTACGTTGTTTTGAAAGTAGGAGTCAATATCGAAGCTGTAAAAAAATCGCTTTCGGATGCCGTCAAGTTTTCGCTTGAGACATTCACGGGCATGCGCGTCAGGCGCGTCCATGTGAATGTGGTCGGCATCCGCGTATAAAAGGTCAATATGAACAAAATAGACGGACTCAAATTTAAGGAGATGCTTGCGGGGGGCGTTAAGGAGCTGGAGCTAAATCGCGCCACCATAGACGCGCTCAACGTTTTCCCCGTACCCGACGGCGATACGGGCACAAACATGTCTCTCACTCTGCAATCCGCCCTGCGCGAGGCAAACGCCTGTCGCTCGCTCCTCATAGACGAAATAGCGCTCGCCTTTTCAAAGGGTGCGCTCAAAGGCGCAAGAGGCAACTCGGGCGTCATTTCCTCACAGATATTCAAAGGCTTTTCCGTTGCGCTTGACGGCAAGGCGGAACTCACCCCCAAGGCGCTCGCAAATTGTTTGAGAAAGGGCGCGGAGATCGCATACAGCGCGGTCACAAAGCCGAAGGAAGGCACGATCCTCACCGTCGTCAGAGTTATGGCGGAAGAGGCGGAGGCCGCTTCGCGCTTGAGACACCTCGATATGGCAAGCTTCTTTAAGCGCGTAATAGACGCGGGCGAGGCGGTGTTGCAAAAGACCCCCGACATGCTCCCCGTGCTCAAAAAAGCGGGAGTCGTTGACGCGGGCGGAAGAGGACTTGTGACGGTTTTCGACGGCATGTATCGCACTCTCATGGGTATGGATCTCGTCCTGCTCAGCGGCGAGAGCGCTGTCTTGACGTCGGAAAACATGCCTCAAAGCGAGGATAAGGGGCTGGATCCCTTTGAAAACGATTACGAACATATAACATTCCAATATTGCACGGAATATTTCATCACGCATTTGAAAAACGAGGTCACGGACGTTGCTATAGACCGCTACCGCGACTACCTCACGACGATAGGCGACTGCGTGCTTGTCATAGGAGATACCGATCTTGTAAAGACGCACGTGCATACAAATCATCCCGACCGCGCGATAAACGCGGCGCTCAAACTCGGCGAACTCGACGGTGTAAAGATAGAAAATATGGTGGAACAGCACCGTAAGCTCCACCCCGAGGAAAAAGAGGTCGGCGAGGAAAACAAGAAGGAATACGCGATAATATCCGTGTGCTCGGGAGACGGAATGTCCGCAATATTCGAAGATCTGGGCGTCGACATCATCGTCGAAGGCGGGCAGACAATGAACCCCGCAGTCGACGACATACTTGCCGCCGTAAATCGCGCCGAGGCAAAACATGTGTATGTGCTTCCAAACAACTCCAACATCGTGCTTGCGGCGGAACAGGCGAAAGCGCTCGCGAGAGTGGACGTACACGTAATTCCCACCTCGACGATGCCCGAGGGCATATCCGCGGTGCTCGCATTCGACGAGGACGAAGCTTCCGACGTCAACGACGCCAACATGCTTGAAGCGATCAAAAATATCTCAAGCGCGGAGATCACGCACGCCGTACGCTCCGCGAGGATGAACGGATTTTCCGTCAAAGAGGGCGACATCATCGGTATTTGCGGGAAAAAGATCGTTGCAAAAAGCAATTCTCTCATCGCTACGCTTGAACATACCGTCAAAAAACTTGCGCAAGGCAAGGATATGCTCACTCTTTACTACGGCGATCGCGTGACGGAAAGAGAAGCCGACGACGCGGTGTGCAAACTCTCGGAGCTGTTCCCCGAGCTTGAGATCGCGTGCTACAGCGGCGGACAACCGCACTATTATTACATTCTTTCAGCGGAGTGACGGGGGACATATGCTTACTCTCGGCGAGATAAAAGGAGTGGGAGAGGCGACTCTCAAAAAACTTAAGGAGCTTGACATCGGCAGTGTGTTCGAGCTCTTTTCATTCCTGCCCTCCAAATATCTCGATTTGTCAGAGCCTACAAGCATAGAGTATGCCGCGGCGGGGCAGACTGTGTTGCTTGAAGGACAAGTCGCCGCCGTATCAGGTGTATCGCCGAGAGGCAAACGGAGTTTCAGCGTGAGCTTCAAAGATATGCGCACGGAAAAACGACTGTATTTCAAGGCGACGTTTTTCAACATTCCGTATCTGCACGACAGTTTTAAAGTGGGACAATGTTATCGCTTGCTGACAAAAGTATCGTCGGCGGTAGGCGAACTGAGCATAGTCAATCCACAAACGGAAAGCCTTGAAAAACTCGGCAAGCTTTCAAGCGGCGTTTATACTATATATCCGCTCAAGGGCGTGATGGGGCAGAACGCCTTCAAAAATATTGTATATGCGGCGCTCGACTCCGTAAAGGGGGCAAAGTACGGCGGACCTATGGGGGCGGTGAACGAGGACATAGCGCGCTGTTTTGAAAAACTGCATCGCCCAAACAGTATGGAAGAAGCGCAGGAAGCGCTGTCCGAACTTGCGTCTATAGACGTCGCGATTGCACTTTCTATTTACAAAAAATTGTCAAAATCTACCGTAGAAGCAAGAAAAATATTCTATAATATGTCGAAAATTAGAATACTTGATTTTGAAAATGCGCTTCCTTTTGCACTTACTCAAAGCCAGCGACAAGCCGCGGAGGACATACTTTGCTCGCTTGCAAGCGACGAGTGTATGTCACGAATTATTTCGGGAGACGTGGGGAGCGGAAAAACGGCTGTTGCGTTTTTTGCGATGTATGCGGCGGCTTTCGGCGGACATCAAGCGGCGCTCATGGCTCCGACGGAGATACTTGCAGTGCAACATGCGCGCGCTTTTGCGCCTATAGCGGACAAGCTGGGCATCAATTTTGCGCTTCTCACGTCATCAACTCCCAAGAGACTCAGAGACGAGGTCATTTATGGCTTGAAAAGCGGAGATATCTCATGCGTCATAGGCACGCAATCCCTCATCGGCGAAGGGGTGAAATATGCGGATCTTTCGCTCGTTATCATAGACGAACAGCACAAATTCGGGGTAAACGAGCGCAAAATGCTTGAAAATAAGGGCGCGGTCGACATTTTGTCCATGACGGCGACGCCCATTCCGCGCTCGATGGCGCTCACCTTTTATGATGATATAGACATTTCGTACATTCAAAAGCGCGCGGAGGCGGAAACTAACATAACTACGCATATAGTGCAGGACATCTCTGACGCGCTCGATCCCATAATAAAAGCGTGCAAAGAGGGCAAGCAGGCGTTTATCGTATGTCCCGCCATATCGGACGCCGAGGGGTTTGAACTTATGTCTATCGAGAGCTTTATCAAGCAATACGGCAAAAAATTCGAGGGGATAAAGACGTCCGTGTTGCACGGGAAGTTGTCAAACGAGGAAAAACAGGCGGCTATGAGAGCGTTTGCGGCGGGCGAGACATCGGTGCTCGTCGCTACGACCGTCGTTGAAGTCGGCATAGATACGAAGGCGAGCGAGATACTCATCCTCGGCGCGGATCGCTTCGGACTTGCTTCGCTCCATCAGTTGCGTGGCCGAGTAGGAAGAGACGGCTCTCACGCGAATTGTTATCTGCAATCCTCATCCTGCACGCAAAAAGCGCTGACGCGCCTCGAAGCGATGGAGAAGAGCGGCGACGGCAGATACCTTGCCGAGATAGATTTCGAGATGCGCGGAGGCGGCGACTTTATAGGCACGAGACAGAGCGGGACTGAGTTTTCGCCCCTGTTTGGTCTCAGGATAAATTCGCGCGCGCTCAAAGAGGCGAAAGCATACAGCGAGAGCGTATTGAAATCGCTTTCTTTAGTCGAGTTGCTTGCGCTCACAAGGCGGGGCGAAAGCAGGGTTAGAGAGTTTGTCGACGATATTAAAAAAGTCACTCTAAACAGCTGAAAATCTGTTATTTTCATTTAGATTGCCGAAATTTTTTGATCCGCGCCACATTATATGCGGGTTTGATTGACATTTTCGTACTTTTGGTATAATATAATATCGGTGGCGCAGTATTCTAGTCAGATCTCACCGCTCCGAAGACGGGGGTAAAATATCG
>CANQBO010000016.1 GCA_947589475.1 uncultured Clostridia bacterium | reverse complement strand
AATATCGAAAGGGGGTATAAAGACATGGCTCAGTCTACAAAAGGCAGAATGAATTATCGCTGTCCCGTGTGCTTTGCGCGCGATATAGACATGGATATGTTTTTTGACGAGGAAAAGGGCGAATATTATTGCCTTCGTTGCAGCTATCACGGGGACGAGAAGGACGTGCTGAGGCTGAACGAGCAGCTCAAATATCGCTACGGTTTTATGCGGGAGAGAGTGACGGACTTCGGCGAGGACAACGAGCCGCTTAAACACCGTCCGCATATAGCGGGGAAACAATAACGGAAAGCAATAAAAATCGCAAGGCGATATGATAATATCGCAGAAAAGCGAGTTTATAGTCGGAAACGCAACGATAAAACATCAAATCATTCTAAAAGGCGGGAAATTTATGAGGCTCGGTATTGATGTATCAACTTATTTTGAAGAAATGGAACACGGCGCAACATACTTTGCAGGTAATAGCGAAGTGGAACCGCTTGAACTGTTCAGAGTGAACGGCATAGACACAATGCGCATACGCCTATGGGTCGATCCGCGCAGTAAGGTAGGCGAGCCGTATCTTGCGGGAACTTGCGACCTCAATAATTTTCTGAGGCTTGCAAATCTCGCAAAAGGCAAGGGTTATAAAATAATGCTCGACTTTCACTATTCGGACTTTTGGGCAGACCCCGGCAAACAATTTATCCCCAAAGGTTGGGAGCAGGACAACGCGGACAAACTTGCAAAGCAGGTTTACGAATATACAAAAACTACGCTTGAAACCATAAAGGCAAACGGCATTGAAGTTGAGTTTATACAAGTCGGGAATGAGATTACAAACGGCATGCTATGGCCGCTTGGACATCTCGAAGGCAGTGATACCGAACCGCGTACAAATTTTGAAAATCTCATCAAGTTTTTGAAAGCGGGAATATCGGCTTGCCGAGAAATTATGCCGAAAGCGGGCATTGTCTTGCACCTCGAAAAGAGCTACGACAAGTTTATCTACAACGACTACTTCACGCATATGCAGGAAGCGAACGTCGATTATGACATAATCGGATACAGCTATTATCCATATTGGCACGGAACCTTCGATATGTTCTTTGAAAACGTTGAATTTTGCAAAAAGTTCGGCAAGCGGCAGATGGTGGTAGAGCTTGGCTATGCGTTTACCGAAGAGGACTACATAAAGAACGAACACGGAGGGGCGAAGCTCGTCATAAGCGAGGACATCCCCGGTACGTTCGATTTCAGGAGCAGTTATCCGTATTCGGTCGAGGGGCAGAGAGAGTTTGTGCGCGACTTTTTGAAACTTGCCGAAAAGCACGGCATAGAGGCGGTCTATTATTGGGAGCCGCTGTGGATCCCCGGCGACGGAATTTGTTGGGCTTCCGACGCAGGCAAGGAATATATAAAATCGGACAATCCGTCCAACCGCAATGAGTGGGCGAATCAATGTTTGTTCGACTACACGGGGCATAAACTTCCCGCGTTCGACGAGTTCAGAGTGGAGGCAAAATAAATAAGGTTATATAAAAATTTATATAAATAACAAATTTTTTAAGGAGAGAATTATGAGAAAAAAGATCGTACTTATCATGTTGTGCGTATTGCTCGTGACGACGGCGCTTGTAGGCTTTGTAGCCTGCGGTCCTTCCGATGGCGACGGAGGTATCGCCATCAAGGTGTGGGTGGGCGACGGCACGGGAGCGCTTACGAGACAGCTTATCAACGAGTTTAACGAGACCAACGAGTTTGGCATCAAGTTTTTCCCGACGATAGAGGAAGTATCGGAGTCCGTTGCGGCGGGCGACGTGCTTGCGAAGAAGGATTCCGCGCCCGACATCTACACTTTTGCGGTGGATCAGCTTGCGCGGCTTGTAGACGGCGGCATGCTCATGGATCCGGGCAGTTCCGCGACGGCATTCATTGAGGAAAACAACGACGAAGGCTCGGTTGAGGCGACGAAGATAGGCGGGGAGATAAAGGCTTACCCCCTGACCGCGGACAACGGCTTCTTTATGTACTATGACAAGAGAGTCGTTGCCGAAGAGCATATCGGCAGTCTTGAGCAGATCCTTGCGGATTGCAAAGCGGCGGGGCAAAACTTTTCCATGAATCTGGACAAAGATCGTTGTGCTTGGTACGCCGCTTCATTCTTCTACGCTACGGGTTGCGTGTCCGAATGGAGAACGGACGCGAGCGGCAAATTTTCATCCTACAATGACACATGCAATTCACCCGAGGGCATGATCGCGCTCAAGGGGATGCAAAAGGTGTTCGATTCGGGTTGTTATTATGCCTCGGACAAGGTGGGCACCTTTGATACGGGCATAAAGTCCGCTGTGGTCGTGAGCGGAATTTGGGACTACAATGCGGCAAAGCAGATACTGGAAGAAAACCTTGGTGTTGCACCTCTTCCGTCCTTTACGGTGGACGGCAAGAGCTATCAACTTGTCAGCTTTCTTGGCAGGAAGATGCTGGGCATCAAGCCGCAAAAGGACGCGAATATGAGCCGCTATCTTCAGGCGCTTGCGAAATTCCTCACCAACAAGGAGAGCCAACTGAAGCGTTTCGAGGCGGTGGGTTGGGGTCCCTCCAACAAGGAAGTGCAAAATGACGAGCGTGTCAAAGCTTCCGTTTGTCTTGACGTCATCGCAAGAAGCAAGACCGTGCTTCAGGGGCAATATCCCGACAAGTGGTGGACGTACTTCCAAGCAATGGTCGGCGGGGCCAACGGTGCAAAGGAGGATCAACTGCAATCTCTGCTTTCGACCTATACCAACAATCTTCCCGATGCTATGAACAGCTGATGTTCCTCAGAGGATAAATTGTTATGCATAGTTCGCTTGAATATCTGAAACTCAACAAATTTCAGCGGATGTTGTACAAGATCGCGGAGTTCTTTATGAACTTGCCAAACCGATTTGCGGCAAAATTCAAAAAGCTGGGGCTTGCCATAAAGAACTTGGGCGTAAACATCGCTGAAAATGCAAAGGACATATGGAGCACCTTTGTCCACGGCAGTTGGAAGACGAAGGTGAGCTATCTCGTCATGGGATTCAGCTCCTTCCTCCACGGGCAGTGGCTGAGGGGACTGCTGTTCCTGTTGTTCGAGGGCGTGTTCATAGGTTATATGGCGTGGACGGGCGCGTATTGGCTGTCCAAACTCGGCACACTGGGCAATGTTGTCACGCACACCGAGATGGTGGAGATAGAAGGGGAACTTTATCCGCAGGAAATTGCCGGGGACAACTCATTCAAGATATTGCTGTACAGCCTCATTACTATACTTTTCATCGTCGCATTCGCCTATACGTGGTATCAAAATGTCAAGCAGTGCAAAGCTCTTGAAGAGATAGACGCGATGGGCAAGCCCGTAAAGGCCGCAAAGGATGACCTCAAGTCTCTCCTCGACGACCAATTCCACAAGACATTGCTATCCTTGCCTGTGTTCGGCATAACGATGTTCACGGTGTTGCCGATCATCTTCATGATATTGGTGGCGTTCACCAACTACGACGCCGACCATGACGGCTATTACAACTTGTTCACTTGGGTGGGGCTTGAAAACTTCAACACGATGTTCAAGCTTGGCTCCAACGTGTCCATGGCGTTTGGCGAGATACTGGGATGGACGCTCATATGGGCGTTCTTCGCCACGTTCACCAACTACTTCCTCGGAATGTTCCTTGCGATGATGATAAACAAGAAGGGCATAAAGATAAAGAAGTTCTGGCGCACGATATTCGTCATATCCATAGCCGTCCCGCAGTTTATATCCTTGCTGTACATATCCAACCTCTTCAATGACAACGGCATCATCAACGGGTGGCTCATGAGCCTCGGTTGGATAGACAAGCCCATAAGTTTCTGGGGCGATGGGACTCTCGCAAGGATTATGGTCATTGTGATAAACATTTGGATAGGTATTCCGTACCTGATGTTGATTACGACGGGCATACTTATGAACATTCCGGAGGACTTGTACGAATCGGCAAAGATAGACGGCGCAAACGCATTCCAACAATATGCGAAGATAACGCTGCCGTACATGCTGTTCGTGACGGGTCCTTATTTGCTCAACAGCTTCATATCAAACATCAACAATTTCAATGTCATCTATCTTTTGACGCAGGGCGGACCCGCCAACTATGTGTGGGGCAGCGCGGGCGGATATGTTGCGGGCGACACGACGATACTCATCACGTGGCTGTTCGGAATGACCGCCGACGCACACAACTACAAGATAGCGTCTGCGATAGGCATCATGGTGTTCATAGTGGTAGCGGCGCTGTCCCTCATCGTGTTCAACATAATGCCGTCCACAAAACGGGAGGAGGATTTCTCATGAAAGACGACGAAATTTTGACGACAACTCCTCAAAATGACGACCTGTATCTTGAAAACGCGCAGGAATGTGAAAATAACGAGCAGGACATTACGATAGAGGACGCGCCCATTGACGTGGAGTTCGATATAGCAGAAGAGCAGACGGACATAGACATCGAATGCGCGGATAACGTCGCGTTCGATATGCCCGTCAACGCGCCTACGACAAGTCGCGCGGTCTATATGCCCACGGAGGAGAGCGTAAGGAAAGAGCATATGTCCGCAAGGCGCAAGAGCAGGATATCGAATGGTGTCATATACGCGATACTCGTTGTGATGTGCGTCGTGTGGATATTGCCGTTCATAGGGATATTGCTCGAATCCTTCCGCTGTGAAAGCACGGGGCAGGTGGGCTACATTTTCCCGAAGGTGTGGGGCTTTGACAACTATGTGCGCTTGTTCACCGAGACGCAATTTCCGAGGTGGTTCGGCAACACATTGATAATGGGACTTGTCACAGCGGTGGTGCAGACGATATTTGTCATGGCGGTGAGCTATGCGCTTTCGCGCAACCGTTTCAAGGGCAGAAAGCTGCTTATGAACATCATGTTGATATTCGGCATGTTTCCCGGCTTTTTGACCTTGATATTGCTGTACACGTGGATGAACGATTGGCACTTGACGATGGAAAATGCGCCTTGGGGACTCATCATCATATACGTCGCGAGTTCGGGCATGGGCTATTACATTGCAAAAGGCTTCTTTGACACAATATCCCACTCGTTGGACGAGGCGGCGAGGGTGGACGGCGCGACGCAGTTTCAAGTGTTCTACAAGATAATCATGCCGCTGAGCAAGCCGATAATCATCTACACCATACTCATGGGATTTATGGGTCCTTGGGGTGATTTCGTTATGGCATCGTTTATGGCGAACAACGCTTCGGCGGGTTACAACGCGGCGGCAGGACTGCAATGGTTGCTCGTAGACGCAAAGATCAACGAATGGTACACGACATTCTGCGCAGGCGGCGTGGTGGTCGCGGTGCCGATAACGATATTGTTCATGTGTTTGCAGAAGTACTATGTGGCGGGCGTTACGGGCGGCGCCGTCAAGGGCTGAGCCTGAGGACACATCCATCCCGAAATAGTGCGTCAGCCATCATTTTGGCTCGGTCACTTACGGGAAGTAAGCTCCCATCGCCAAAGCCTCGCCTTCCTTCTCTTTCGGGCGCCTGAGCCCTCAGCGGGTAGGTGAGAGAGAACAAATCCATATCCCGCCTGTGCCATCAGCGGGAAAGTAAGGCAGATAAGGAAAGCAACAACAAAACAGTACAACAAAGCAGTTGCCCAAAGCGGCAAAATAATAAGGAAAGGAATAGATTATGGCAACAGTAAAACTGACAAACGTCAAGAAAGTATATGGCAAAAATACCGTCGCGGTGCAGGACTTCAACCTCGAAATAGCGGACAAGGAGTTCGTGGTTTTCGTAGGTCCGTCCGGGTGCGGCAAGTCTACAACTTTGCGCATGATTGCGGGACTTGAAGAGATAACCGAGGGCACGATAGAGATAGGCGGCAGAGTGGTAAACGATCTACAGCCCAAGGACAGGGACATCGCTATGGTTTTCCAAAACTACGCGCTCTATCCGCACCTCACCGTATTTGAGAATATGGCGTTCGCGCTCCGCTTGAAACGCATACCCGTCGAAGAGCCTGTTCTCAACAAAGACGGCACTCCGAAGTTGGACAAAGAGGGCAAGGAAATAAAGCGCACGGTATTCAAGAAACTGCCCAACGACGAGATATATGAGAAAGTCACGAATGCGGCGGAGATCTTGGGAATAACGGAGTATCTGACACGTCGTCCGAGGGAACTATCGGGCGGTCAACGTCAAAGAGTGGCGATAGGCAGGGCAATGGTGAGGGACAGTCAAGTGTTCCTTATGGACGAGCCTCTTTCCAACCTCGACGCGAAACTGCGCAACCAAATGAGAGCGGAAATAATCTTGCTCCGCCAAAAGATAGACACAACGTTCATCTACGTCACGCACGATCAGACGGAGGCGATGACGCTCGGTGACAGGATAGTCATTATGAAAGACGGCTTCATAATGCAGGTCGGCACTCCTACGGAAGTGTTCGAAATGCCGGACAATCTGTTTGTCGCGGAGTTCATAGGCGCGCCCAAGATGAACACGTTCAAGACAACTTTGGAAAGAGTGGAAGACGAATACTTTGTGTCCCCGTGCGGCGTGAGGATGCCCGTGGACGGAGAGAAGGGCGCGGCATTGCTCGGCAAAGACGTAAAGACTCAACAGATAATTTTGGGCGTACGCCCCGAACATATCACACTCACAAACAAGGCAAATCCCTATGCTATACCTTGTACGATAGAGGTCAACGAGATGATGGGCAGCGAGCTGCATTTGCACGTCACAAGCGAGGCGGGCGACAAGATAATCGTCCGCGTACCCACAGTGTCGCTCACAGGCGCACAGATAAATATGTTGCGCACAGGCGCGCGCGTGTATATCACGTTCAAGAGCAAGGTGATGCACTTCTTCGGCGAGGACGAGATAAACCTGCTCACCGACAAGGAGAACGTCATCGGCAAACTCCCCGAAAGAGAGATCCCCGCAGAGCTTTTAGAAGAGGAACCGAAGAAGAGGCTTTTCAAGAGAAAGAAAGCGGATAAGCAAGCTGACGAGGCAGATCAGACTACGGCAGGATCGGACGCGCAGGGCGAGGCGTCAGTCGATATGCAAGCCGAGGAGCCTAGGCAGGAGGCTGAACAGACGGGCGAAAAGTCTTAGAAAAAGCCGTTCCCCCAAAAGGATAAGAAAGCAAAAAAATAAGCCTTAAACCGCTGTTTGATAGGCGCAAAACGCAGGTATCAAACGGCTTTATGAGGCGGGAACAAAAAAAGCAAAAAGAAATAAGAAATGAAATGTTTATAAAGGAGTAATTATGAGAGCTAAAAAATTGTCTGCGATCGTTGCAATAATTTTGATAATCTCATCGCTGTTCGCATTTGCGGCTTGCGACGGAAAAGAAGTAGCGCTTGAAGGCATAGAGCTTTCGAGAGGCACAATGACGCTTGACGTTGGGGACAGCGAAACGCTGGAGGCAGTAGCCATTCCCGCCGGTGCCGCGCCCGGCACGGTGACCTGGATATCCTCGGACCCGTCGGTGGCAAGCGTGAACGGCGGCGTGGTGACTGCGCTGAAAGAAGGTAGCGCGATAATAAGGGCGACGGCGGGCGGAAAGAGCGCGGATTGCCGAGTGACCGTTACGGACAGTTCCAAACAGGAAGTCACCGTGACCGCGATAGTGCTCGATCCTACGGCTATGGAGCTTCAACTCGGCAAGACATTGAGCGCGAAGATCGACGCCACGGTGTTGCCTGTAAACGCTTCGGATAAATCGCTCGAGTGGAGCACGGACAGCGCAAGCATCGCCACAGTTGACAATGAAGGGCTTGTCACGGCGGTGTCGTCGGGCATATGCACGATAACATGTACTTCGTCCAACAACATTTCGGCAAGGTGCCGCGTCACCGTCAAAAAAGAGGACGGCACGGTGGATCAGGGACTGTATGTCGCTAAGGTGGCGGAACTGTCAGAAAGAGATGAAGCCTTCCACATGGTCATGGACGCATCGGCGGTGCCATCGCTTGAAGCGGCGGGCGTGACCTACAAAGATTTCGACGGTCAAGTGAAAGACGTATTTCAAATACTCAAAAATAACGGGATAACGGATATTCGCGTGCGCGTTTGGAACGATCCCAAAACCGAAAAGGGCGAGTGGTATGGAGGCGGAAACTGCGACATAAACAACGCGGTGACCATAGCGAAGCGTTGCAAGGATGCGGAGCTGGGCGTGATACTGGACTTCCATTATTCGGACTTCTGGGCGGACCCCGGTAAGCAGACTCTTCCCAAGGCGTGGAAAAACTTCAATTCCGCACAGATAGAGACCGCGATATATGACTTTACGTTGGATAGCTTGAACAAGGTTGTAGCCACGGGCGCGGACGTCACGATGGTGCAGATAGGCAACGAGACGAACGGGTTCTTCTGCGGGTCTAAGGACTGGGCTACGATATGCAGATACTTCAATCAAGGGATTGCCGCGGTGCGCGAGGCTACGGGCGAAGTTGAGGATGGCGGCGCAAAGGCCATAATCCACTTTGCGAACCCCGAATCGGCGGACTATGTGTCCAGGGCGGACGAACTGAACAGATACGGCGTGGATTACGACGTGTTCGGCAGTTCTTATTATCCGTATTGGCACGGCACGCTGGACAACCTTAAGACGCAACTCAAGGGCGTGCACGACAAGTACAACAAAGAGGTCATGGTGATGGAGACTTCTTATGCGTTCACCAACGAGGACGCGGACGGCTTCGGCAACACGTCCTCCACACCCGTAGATTATCCGCTCACCGTGCAAGGACAGACCAACCAGGTGAGGGACGTCATAAACGCGGTGGCGTCACTCGGCGACTATGCGCTGGGCGTAGCGTATTGGGAGGGCACATGGATCGCCGCAACGACGTCCCCTGTAGGCTCCGTAAACGTGGCAAAGTGCAAGGAATTCGGTTGCGGATGGGCGTCTAAGGTTGCAGGCGAGTATGACAACTCCGTAACCAACGACGGCGCGTGCGTAATAGACAATCAGGCGTTCTGGCTGTCCGATGGGACTCCGCTTCAATCTCTCAAGGTGTTCAAGTTGGTGTACGAGGGACAAAACGTGACCCTAACCGCCGATTATATCGAGAGTCAGGACATCTTCTACACGGTGGGGGTAGGCAGCATAACATTGCCTGCTACTGCGAAGGTGAGCTTCAACAGCGGCGGAGCGGCGCAAGACGTGAACGTGATATGGGACTGCTCGGAGGCGCAACTTGACGAATACATAAACAAAGTCGGCACCTACACCATACAGGGCACCACGGAGTACGGCGGAGTGGCAATAGTCAACGTGTGGGTCATGAATGAAAATATGCTTAAAAACGCGAGCTTCGAGGACGGCAAGGGTTATCCGCAAACGGACTATCTCATCCAGAGTGCGGGCGAATACTCACCGTGGCACGTGAGCTTTACAAAGGCCACCGGCAAGTTGCAACTGTACGTCTCCAACGAGTCGCAAAACGCGAGAATGGGCACGCAGTCCTTCCACTTCTGGGATGAGGGCGTGGTGAAATTCACTCTGTTCCAGACGCTCACGGCAGAGGACCTCGAGAAGTACGGCAACGGCAAATTCGGCGCGAGCTTCGACGTGCAGGGCGGCGACGGCGCGAATGTGGACATCCACGCCTACGTGACCATAACGCATAAGGACGGCAGTAAGACCACGGTGGACGGCGAGAAGATAGGCCTGAACGGATGGAAGAATTGGACAAGAACGGCTGTCAGCGGCGTGCAGATAGACCTTGACGACATACTGTCCGTCGAAGTGGGCATATCCGTGTACGCCGAGGTGTCCGGAAGCGGTCCGTGGGGCAATATCGACAACTGTCAATTCTATTTCGAAGAATAAAAACAGATTTGAAAAGACGGAAGTGAAAGAGCGTTCGCGGCGCGTAGAGCGCACGCGAACGCGAAGATCGAAACGCGTCGCAAAGGCGATGAAATAAATCAAAAAAATAATAGGAGGCAAATTATGAAAACACGCAAATTCATTTCGACAATGATGGTGTGTCTCGTATTGCTCCTTGTATTTGCGGTGGGGCTGGTGGCGTGCGACCCGAACAACAACACGCCTCAAACATCGGCGGACACCTATTATTTGTCCCTGAAGTCTACGGGCTTTGAGACTTACGCAAATGCGGAGGAAATACCCGCGGGCGTACTTCTTGAAAACAAGGACGGCAAATACAGTGTGAGCATCGCGCTTAAAAAAGACGAAGAATTCACCGTAAACAAGCTCGGCGGCAACGAAAAGTTGGGCTATTCGGCGATATTCTCCTCTGCACACCAACTAGCGGAGGGCAGTGACGGCAACATCAAAGTCACCGTCGACGGCGCCTACGACATTACGCTTGCGGAAGGGGCGATCGCATACAGCTTTACGCCGTACGTCGCGAGCGTGCAAATAGCGGCGCCCGCGTCCGTGCTGGAGTTGGGGCAGGAGTATCAATTTGCCGCGACGGTCAAGATGACAGACGACAGCGAAACGGACGGAGTGAGTTGGAGCACCTCAAACGCGCAAGTAGCGAGCGTCAGCGAAAGCGGACTTGTCACAGCGCTCGCCGTAGGCAACGCCACCATCAAAGCGACGTCCACCGCGGATACAAGCAAGTTTGCGGAGTACGCAGTACAGGTCATCCAAGGCAAAGTCGATGTGCAAAGCGTCACCGTCTCTCCCGAGGAAGTTTTGCTCGATGAAGGGGAGACCGCAAAACTCACCGAGCAGATACTCCCCGACAATGCGACCGACAAACTCGTGATCTGGGAAAGCGACAATCTTGACGTAGCCACTGTAGACGGCGGCACTGTGACGGCACTCTCACCCGGCATTGCGCACATCACCGTCCGCACCCGCGACGGCGGCAAGGAAGCCACCGCGACTGTGACAGTAAGACAACCTGTGACGCACATGACAGCCGATTCCGATCTTACAGTCGTCGCAGGCGGTGTAGCAAGAGAAGTGAGCGTGAATTTCCTCCCTTCGGACGCAACGATAAAAGATTATGACGTCGCTGTCACATCGGGAAGTCAAAACGTCACATACAACAAGGCCGACGAAGGAAAACTTCTTGTTACGGGCGTGCAACAAGGCTCCGCGAAGCTCAAATTGACAAGCAAAGACAATGCGCAATTGACCGCCGAAGTCAACGTGACCGTTCTTGCAGAGGGCAGTCCGCTTGTAGGTATGCAGTCAAGCGCGCAGATCCTCATCAATGAGGAAGCGAAATTCGAGCTTGTTTTGGAAAATATCACCTCTCCGACCGTGACATGGAAAGTTGACAACACAGGCGTCGCAAGCGTGAGCGGAAACGGCACGGAAGCCACCGTGACGGGTCTCAACTGGGGCACGGCGCATCTCACGGCAACGGTGACTGCGAGCGGCAAGAGCTATACGGCGCAGGCAAACATTCTCGTGTCCGATGAGTGGTATTTCATCTATGGCGTAGGATTCGGCAGTAAGGACTGGGATTGGGAGCCTTATCTCACGGACAAGAACCTTGCAAGCAAGGACGAGCTGTTGCTTGAGCCGACGGGCGAGTGGGGCAAATTCAGCATCACGCGCGAATTGACTCCCGAACAATCTTTCCAAATCATATATCCCAACGTAGCATCGTATGTTGATACCGCCGAAAATTGGAACAAGGACTTCAAAAATCCCGCAACGCAATATGACGCGGCAAACTCAAGCGACAAGTATGTGGAGAACACCAAAGACCAATTCAAGGTCAACACGGCGGGCATCTACACGATAACGCTCGACTTGAGCGGCAGTGCTGCAAAAATATCCATCAAGCTTGTGACGCTCAGCGTGACGGACATAGTCATTGCGATGAGGCAGACCGAGAGCAACATTTTGCGCGACGGCATCGACACTTATGTTGACTTTTCGGCTATTCCGTCCGATTCTCCTTATGATGCGAGCCTCATCAAGTGGGAAGTGACTTCAAATGCGGCAGGCGCGGTGGTGAGCGGCGGCAAAGTGACCATCGGCGACGCCACAATAGAATTCAAACCGTCGAGGACAAACAACGCTGTCCTTACGCTTTCTATGCGCGGCGATGTGACTTCAAACACGACTTTGACCGTCAAGGCGACCTACAAGGGCATTGAGGCGTCCATAGAGGTGCCCGTGCTGAAGAAGGAAGCTCCCGTTGTTCCCGTCAGCACGATAGAGTTTGAGCAGGAGCACTACTATATCAACGTCAACAACGGCGGCAACACGTGGGAGACGACCGTCAAGGCAAGCGTCAATTCCGACGCGACCGTAAAGGGAGTCACCTATTCGAGCGACGATACGCAGCTTCGCGTTGACAGCATGAGCGGCACCGTCAGGGCAAACGCATTCGGCACATTCACCGTCAAGGCGACGTCCGTTGCGGACAACACCAAGACGGCGACCGTGCTTGTGACCGTCTACAGCGACAGCTTCTATCTTGTGGGCATTGTGAACAGAGACCTCTCATGGGACAAGACGGAGCCGTTTGCGCCCGCGATAACAACGCTTGAAGGAAGCGCATTTGCGGACTACGTGTTCACAGCAAACGATGACAAGACCGAGTTTGAGTACAGAGGCATTCTCACAAGCAAGGATGTGTTCCAAATCGTATTCCTCGGCATGGACGCCAACTGGACCAACTGCATCACGGCGGCGTACTATGACGACCCCAACTCCGACGACGAGTCGTGGATATATGAGAACGACAACGTGCAAGTCGACGTGACGGGCATCTACTCCATCAAGCTCGATCTTTCGGGCAAAAAGCCGAAGTTCTCCGTCAATTATGCCGCAGAAAGCGCGACGTCGCTGTCGCTCGACCTCATCGACATCGATTCTGTAAAGGTGAGCAAGGACGACACATTCAAGATCTTTATCAATTACACACCAAACGGCATCATTCGTCAAGACGAGGACTTCAAGTGGAGCGTTGACGAAGGATATGAAGGTTATCTTGATATAGATTATCAATGGCGCACGTTCACGGCGGTCATCACGGTGCTCAAAGAGGTGACCGAGGTGCATTCGTTTGCGCTTACGCTCGAACTCGACAAGCTGTTTGCGACGCAAGTCATCACGCTGTTGCCCGACGATTTCGAAGAGGTCCCGCCGACAAAAGTCACATTTGAACAAGAGCATTACTATTTCAATGTCAACAACGGCGGCGAGGAGTGGATGCAAGTCGTCAAAGCGAGCGTTGACTCCGCGGCGACGATACAGGGCGTGAAATATCGCGCGGGCACGAATTGCACGGTCGACGCGATCAAGGGCGAGGTCAGGGCGACAAGGCTCGGCACGTACACGGTTTACGCGACGGCAAACGGCGACAGCTCTGTCGAGGCGTCCTGCAAAGTGACATTCTACAGCGACAGCTTCTATCTCATCGGAGAGATAGGCGACTTGCAAACATTTACGGTGTTGCCTCCGTCGCAGAGGACTGTCACGGGCATATATTCCAACTATAAATTCGAGCAAGTGGACGAGACGAACTACAGGCTTGAGAGGAGCCTTAGAGCGATGCAGGACAAGTCCGGCAACGTGGGCGGCAAGGAATACGGCTTCCAAATTGCGTATCTCGGCTGTGAAAGCACGGGCGCAAACGTCATCAAGACAGCCAATCTCAACAATCAGGGCTGCTATCACTCCTCCACATATTTGAGTGTGCGCGAGGGCAACATGCGCGTTAAAGAGACGGGCGTGTATATCATCGAGCTTGATTTGAGCGCGTCGACGCCGAAGTGGACAATCAACTTCAAGGATCAATCCGTCGCGGAGCTGAAACTCGGCACAAAGACCGCGGAGCTTCGCGAAAACGGCTCCGTGACGGCGGCAATATCCTACAACCCCAACTGGATCAAACTTGACGCGTCAAGTTTCTCCTATGCGGTGGACGAAGGCTACGCGCAATATGTCAAAGTGAGCGTCGACGCGGAAACACTCTCTCTCAACGTCAACGTTTTGAAGGCGGAAAAAGACAAAGATGTGACCTTCAACATCACCTTAACTTATGGCGAAGTGACAGCCAACCTTGCGGTGACCGTCATTGCACAGCATCACCTCGAGCTTACTTCGGACGACACGGCTCACTGGTACAGATGCACGGACGACGGCTGTGAATATACGGAAGGCAGAGAAGAGCATCAACGCGGCACAACGCTCAAGCATGACGGCAAGCAACACTATCTTGCCTGCGACATCTGCGGCGGCGGCAAGCAGAGCATTGCGGACCACTTCGAGTTTGAAGAGGGCGGCTGGTTCGACGGCGCCGTAAACAGCTGCGAAGAATGCGGCTTCAAGGTGTTCGAGGTCGACGCAGAGACGGGCACCCTCACCAAATACAACGGCGAGTTTGAAAAAGTGCGCGTGCCCGCGACGATAGACGGCGTCACCATCACGAAGATAGGCAACAAGGCGTTTGCAAACAACACCTATCTCAAAGAGGTGGACGTCACTGCTGTCACAAAGTACGGCAACAGCGTGTTTGAAGGCTGCACAGCGTTGACATCCGTCAAGATGCCCGACATCATCGAGCCTGACAACGGTTGGTATATGTTCCGCTATTGCAGCGCGCTCGAAAGCATCAGAGTTCCTTTGGTCGTGAAACAATATAGCTACAACGAGCACAACTATCAAATCGGCTCCACCTACATGTTTGACGGCTGCCCGTTGCTCAAGACCGTGACGTTTGCGGTCGACGCCGCCGAAGCAGACCCGACCTTTGAAATTGCAGACGCTCTGTTCCGCAATTGCAAGCAATTGACGGGCGTCACCTTGCCCGAAGGGCTCCACGATATCGGCGACTATGCATTCCAGTATTGCGAGTCTCTCGGTGCGATACACTTCCATAGCGGGTTCATCATTTTGGGCAAATCCGCTTTTGCAGGCACGGGATACACCAAGTACACCATGGACGAGGGCACGTCGCTTTCGACGGGCACAGGCTCGTTCAGCGGTTGGCTGGGCGACTCCTTCGAGATGTACAATGTCAAGGGTCATTCCCCCAACCTAGAGAATTCGACGTTCTATCAATGCGTCAACTTGAAGTCCATCGTCATCCCGGAAAGCTACCATTTTATCGGTATGAGCGCGTTTTACGGTTGCACATCGCTTGAAACCGTCGTGGTCGGCACAAGCGTGGAATATTTCTCCTCGAATAACGTAAGCGCGTTTGAAGGTTGCACGTCGCTAAAGACCGTGCTGTTCAGGGGCAAGATCCATTACTTTACGCCCAACACCTTCGGCGATTGCAGAAATCTCGAGGCGGTCTACATCGGCAGCACGCAAAATGAGATAGAAAACTTGTCTGGCAACAACAGGTTTGTGGACTCCGACTACTTCACCAAGCACACGCGCGACCGCATGATAACCGATCTCAGGGGCAACAAGCACCTGTATGCGTACTCTGACACGCAACCCGAAGCGGGGCATGATTACGGCATCTACTTTGGCGGTTGGTGGCACTATGACGAAGAGGGCAACCCCGTCGTGTGGGATGAGAAGCCCGCTACGGCGGCGCAAATTCTCGACCTTGTGCCCGTCACGTTGTATGCGGAGGACAAAAAACGCTGAGTGTGCAAAGCTCCGCCGACGGCGAAATCGTTTGACACTCTCCCGTCAAGCCACATGGCGGGAGGGCGGGGCAACACGTGGTACATGGGATATTGCGATATCCCTTGATATACAAAAAAAATCATTATAATAGGAGGAAGCAAGTATGAGAAAACATTCTCTGAGACTGTCAGTCATGTTGCTGACACTGCTTTTGGTGGTAGTGCTTGCGGTATGCCTTGCGGCGTGCGATCCTGCAAAAGATCCGCAGACGCCCGAAGAGCCTATACCCGAAGAGCACACGACTCATACGCCCGACTCCGCCACAGAATGGCACAGCGACGATACGAATCACTGGCACCTGTGCGTAGAGGGCGGCGAGCCTATCCAAAAGGAAGCTCATGATTTTGAGCTGAAAAATGACGACGAGCATCACTATCTCGAGTGCAAGGTCTGTCACAAGATCAAAGACGCCGAGGACCACACCACCGTCGTCAAGAGCGATGAAAACGGTCACTGGGTGGAGTGCACAAAGGAGGGTTGCACCTATGCGACCACGCCCACCGAGCACACCTATCCCGCAAAAGCGGTCGCGGACGCGGACGGCGAACATCACACCTTCACCTGCACGTATGAGGGCTGCGGCCACACAAAGCAGGAAGGGCATGACTTGAGCTATGAGCACATCGCGGAGGGCGGACATCATCAGATCTGCGCGGACTGCGACTATGCGGGCGAAAAGGAAGATTGCGCAAAGGCTGAGAGCGCCGAGTACACCGACCTCAAGGACGGCGAGCATCACACCTTTGTCTGCGAAAAGTGCAAGGAGACCGTGACCGAGTCGCACAACCTCGACGAATGGGAGTCTGACGGCGCAAACCACTACAGAGTATGTTTGGACTGCGACGCAACGACAAATTCGGGTGCCTGCACCCCCAAAGAGACTTACACCACCACGGCGGACAGTCACTACAAGGAGTGCACGGAGTGCGGCAAAGCCATCTCCTCCACGAGAGGTCAACACTCGCTTGAGTGGAAGCAGGACGAAAAGAAGGAAAATCACTATGAGTTCTGCGCCACGTGCGAGTATGAGACGGAGCATCAAGCTCACTCCACACAGCAAACCAAGGCGGAGGACATCGATGGCGTCAGCCACGGCTACACCTGCGAGATTTGCGAACTCGGCTATGCGGACGAGCCTCACGATTACACGGGCAACTCCGCGGACTGCATCGATTGCGGCTACTACGACAACAAATGGACGTTTGTTGCCATCGACGGCAAGGACGAGTGGCAATTGTCCCATCTCAACGGCGCAAAGCCCTCCGATGAGATCACATTGCCCGCACTTTATCAAGGCAAAAAAGTGACCACGGTCGGATATGTACAGACGAGTGCCGCTTCAAGAGGTACGCTCGCCTCAAGCGGGTCGACCTACAAAAAGGTCATCGTCCCCGAAGGCTACACGACCATAGCAAAAGACGCTTTCACTCATGTCAGTATCGACGATCTGTATCTCCCCGCAAGCTTGACAACGATATCATACAGCAGTTTCGCCTTGCCATCAAATAATTACGGTGCCAGAAAGAACATCCATCTTGCTTCCTTGGAGTCCTGGATGAACGTCACGCTGTCCGCTTCGCCTAAGAATACAAGAGACAATCCTTTCTATCAATATCAGGGTGAAAACGAGACGTACAAGGGCAATGTCGAGTTGTACGTCGGAGAAGACCACATCACAAATTTGGTGCTTCCCGTCACCGAGGAAGGCGAGGTCAAGGGCGATTGGAGATACATGCACCTCACGTCCATAACCATTCCCGCAGGCGTCACAAAGTGGAGCGCGTATGTCGGCTACAACGAGATGAGCGGCACCATAGGCAGGCTTGTCGTTGAAGACATGGCGGCATTCCTGAACCTCGCGGGCAACATCAATTATTATCAAAGCGGCAGGGGCGATGCCGATGTCGAGCTGTACAAGGGCGAGACAAAAGTGACCGAGCTGACCATCCCGACCACCGTCACGACCATTCTCAGCAACAGAATACGCTTCAAGGGCGTCACAAAGTTGACGTTTGAAGGCACTCCCACCATCGGCAGTGCAGTCATCTCACTGCCCGATTGCAATCAAGTTTCCGTGCCTTCCAACGAGGCGCTGTTCACGCTCAACGCGGGCGGCAAACTGTTTGCCTCCTTCAACGGCGGCAAGGGCGTCAAGGCGTATTTGGGCGCGGAAGAACTCACAAAAGCGCAATTGACAGAGGGGACAGGCGACCTGCAAGCTCTCTCCTACATCTCCAACCTGCAACAATTCATAGCGGGCGAGGGCGTCACTCTTGACGCGTCCAAAGACGACCTCTTTGCGGCGGACAGCGCGCTTCAGTATGTCGATTTCGGCAAAGCCACGCTCACTTTGAACAGCGGCAAATTCGGCGCGAATGCATTCAAAGGTTGCGCCGCGCTCACAAGTATCGTGCTTCCCGAAAGCGTTACGGGCTTTGAAAACGGACAATTTGAAGGTGCCGACGATTTGAGCCGCATCTTCTTGAAAGGCGACAAGGACAAGGTGTCTGCTCTTGCGGCGGCGATAAAGGGCGGCGAAAACAACGGCGCGCTTGCGCTTGCCACGCTTTATGAATTTGCTCAGGAGACCCCGGGCGAAGAAAAAGCTCAAAAGGAACTCAAGTGGCACTATGGCGAGGACGGCACAGTCCAACTTTGGGACACCGAGCCTGAGTGCGCAAGACACGACTTTGTCTTTGACCACGACACCGACAACCACTGGAAAAAGTGCTCCGTGTGCGACTACAAGCTTGAAAGCACCAAAGCAGGGCACAGCGTCGGTGAGGAACTTGACGGCGACGAGACGGGTCACTGGCAGACCTGCGCGGACTGTGGAGCCAGAGCGGGCATCACAGGTCCTCACGTCACGACAAAGCAACAATATGAAAGCGACGGTCATGAGCATTGGCTCATCTGCGACGATTGCGGCAAAATTGCGGGCGAAAAGACGGAGTGCACCCCTGACGAAGGTGCATACGAGAAAGACGAGACATCGCATTGGCACAACTGTTCCGTTTGCAAAAAAGCGATGACAGGCGTCGCCCACACCTACACCACCGATGACGAGGGCTTTGCGGACGGCATTTGCACCACATGCGAGTTTTCCGCATGGACGTTTGCGGAAGGCGCAATCACCGCCTACAACGGCAAGGGCATTGAAAAAGTCGCAATTCCCAAGACCATCAACGGCGAGGCTGTCACCATCATCGGCAAATCGAGCGGCAAATCGACAGACATTGTGTTCAAGCAAGATTGCGGCATTGTGGAATTGAAATTCCCCGAAGGCTTGACGGAGATAGGCAGATATATATCCTCCACTAACGATGACGAAGCGCCCAACAAGACTCTACAAAAGGTGTACATTCCTTCCGCAACAACGATAGGGCACTACGCTTTCAGCTATTGCGAAGCATTGAACTTTGTGCAACTCCCCGAGAGCGGTCTCACAACTTTGGGCAATTATGTTTTCCGAAATTGCTCTTCTCTCGAATCGATAACCCTTCCCACAAGCTTGACAAAGATAAACACCGGTGTATTCACACACAGCGGACTCACGGCTATAACTCTCCACGAAGGTTTGACTGAGATAGGTACTAGCGCTTTCTCGTATACCGCGCTCACATCAATAGAACTTCCGTATGGCTTGAAAAAGATCGGCGCCAGTGCCTTCTCCGACACCGCCATCACCGAGTTTGATTTGCCCGAAACTCTCACGACATGGGAAAACTTTATCGGTACTGCTTCGGTCGGATCCATTGAAATGCCCAAAGGCATCACAAGCTTTGCCGCCAGCAAACTCGCGGATTCCTTGCGCCATCTCATTATCGGCGAAGGCGTGACGACGGGACCGGCGACTCAATTCGCCAGCAAATACTTGTCCACTGTTGAGTACAAGGCGGAACTCACAAGTATCGTCAAAAACTTCATCTCAAGCACAATTAAGAACAGCGAGATGATCATCTACTTCAAAAACTCCGTTGAGTCTCTCAAAGCGTTGCTCGATGCTATAACTCCGTCCGCAGGCGATGCTCCTTATTGGAAGAGCGTAAAAATTTATTGCTATGACGCTTCCGACCCCACGGGCAAGGAGTATGACTTTGGCGAGTACATCGACGGCACCTGGCGCGAAGTCGACGGCAAACCCACTCCTTGGAATGTCGACTACATCCTGTTCGACCACGGTAGCGCGGATGACCCGCTCAAATTCGACCTCAACAACGGCGTTGACGACAAGACGATGTCCATCGCGTCCTATCTGTATGCGGCAAGCGGCGAACTTACTTATACATCCTTGAGCGAAGGCGCAACGATAACTTCTTCCGAAGGTTTGGCAACGTTCACCGCCCCCGGCAATTTCAGGTTCAAGGTCGCGCTCGCTGACAAGCCAGAAACGTCTGTCGAATTGTTGGTCCATGTCATTTCAAGCGGCATCTATCTTGTCGGCAACATAAATGACAAGACCTATACCGAGGCGGAAGAGGGCAACACCTTCGAGTACGAAAAAACTAGTACGAATGCCACTACACATACACTCAGTTACATTTACAATTTCGAAGGCACCATCAAGGTGAATGATCGCTTCTCCATCCACGCTGTGGGCATTGAGGGCACGTTTGGCAAAGCCAACATCGACCAAAAGTATTTCGACGACCCGGTGACAAACCCCTATTATGTCGACAACAAAATTACGTTTGAGGAGGATGGAAACATCACCTTCGGCATTGCGGGCTATTACAAGATTTCTGTTACATATTCCTGTGTATCCGGCGAGGATGGCGACAAGCTCAACATCAGCCTCTCGTTCAGCCGCCAAAACCTGATCAAGTTTGTGCACATCGCGGGCAGAGGAGACCACGCGCTTGAAGACGGCAAGTACTTTGTGTCGTCCAAAGCCAATACGGACAATTGGGATGAAACCACAATTACCGTCGAATGGCAGTCCAACCTCAAAACCCTAAAAAACAAAGAAGCGTGGACAAACATCGCGTTTGTTGTCGAATTCACCGATGGCACACTTGATTGGTACACGGGCGATGACGGCGACGATCACGCGCTCATCGAGTTCAGCGGCACAGGCTACACAAGCAAAAGCGGAAACCAACGCAAGTGGAAGACAGAGACAGGCAGCAACGCCATGTGGTGGGGCAACGGGGATATGACCACCAACACCTCCAGCAAGCCGATTTGGAAGTGGACGTTCAAATTCACGCTGACCGCTGACAACATCATCACAAAGATCGACATCGGTCAAACTGCTGCCGTAAGCTAAAAACCCTCTGTCACAAGCTGAAATGCGCATGACAGACAAACAAAACAACAGTGGCGTCTCCTGCCTTCGGGCGGGGGCGCCGCCAAAGGCGCCGTTCAGCGCAAGACAACAAAACAAACAGCCGAAGAAAAGCATATCTATTTAAAACAGCCAAAGAAAAACATATCAACTTAAAGCAAAAGATGTCAAAAATCAAAGACGCGTTCATCCTCGGCGCTCGCCGAGGATGGCGCGGCGCAAACTACGAAAATGATCATCTTAAATAAACGACTCATAATCATCCCCCTTATCCAAAGCGGCGAGCATGTCTCATGTCTCGTCGCTTTGTCCGTTTTTCAGCCGCCGAATTCAAACCGTGGTTTGGAGATGTATAAACTAAACATAAGTTTTAAGCCCGATTACGATGATATAATGAAAAACGACGGTTCTTGCGCCGTCGTTTTCCATGTTGCGAGGCTAGTCTGTAATAAATACCCTACAAAATCACTGCGCAATTTTGCAGGGGACCCATGACGGCTCCCGAACAGCGTTGTTGTACAACCGGGCACAGAACTCGGCTTACAGACCGTGTTTTGGAAATGTTGAAATTAAAGTATAAGATTTAAGTCCTATTACGGTGACAAAATGAAAAACTACGGCTCTTGCGCCGTAGTTTTTCATAAGCACGAGTTAGTCTGTAAGCCGAGTTCTGTGTTCGGTTGCCATCTATCTAGGCGGTATATCGCTATATCGCTCAAGCGATGTGGGGAGCGCTAGGGCTGCATAAATGCTCCCGATCTTGCATCGAGTGGGGTTTACATCGCGCCTTGTCGCCAATTTGCGGGTGAGCTCTTACCTCGCCTTTCCATCCTTACCCGAAAGGGGAAACCTTTTGGGCGGTATTTTTCTGTTGCACTGTCCTTGAAGTCGCCTTCACAAGTAGTTAGCTTGCACTCTTGCCCATTGATGCTCGGACTTTCCTCAAATATTTCATGCGGCAACCCGGCTAGCTCGCAATGTTATTATACATATAAATGCCGCGATTTTGCAAGCGTATTTTTAAGTTGAGGGCTAAAAGCGTTTTAAAATGTCAATATTTTCGTTATGGCATACGCTGTGAGCATAGGCGCCGTGGCGATCTTCATGATATTGTACATGCTGTTGAGACGTCGCGTGAAGCCTGTCTATTGCAAAAATTTAAGCGACGCAGAGTTTGAAGCGAGGGCAAAGGAGTTTGTGCGCGCAATGCCGCTACCCAAAAAGTGCGCCGAGGTGCCGTCGTTTGCGTCCGACATCAAGCGCTCGGCGTCAAAGTTATCCTCGAGGCGCTACGGCGGTCAATTCGACTGTCTCATCCTCACAAAAGAGACGCTCAAAAAAATGTGCGCGACGCAAGGGCTGGGCGCGCTCCCGTCCGTAGACGGTCTGCCGAGGTGCGTGCGTCTTGCAAAGTTCTGCCTCGAGATGAGCGGCGGCAGGGCGGATCAGCATAGGATACGCGTCGTCCTCGAGGCTCAAAACGAGTGGCGCACCCTCACGTTTGCGGAGACGGAGGCGCTTTGCTGGGCGTTCAAATACGCGCTTGCGGAGCAACTCGCCTCTCTGTATCAAAAACTGTATACTGTCGCAAAATTTCAGGACATCGCAAAAAAATATGTGCGCTCGCGGGGCAAGAGAGGAAAAAAGTATGCGGATCCGAAAAAATCTAAGCTTTTTTTGAGCTTGTGCGCGAATGCGGCGGGCTATAGGGCGGACATCTATCAAACTACGCTTGAGGAGTTTAGAGAAGAATGCGGAAGGCAGACGGAAGTCATTATGAGCGCGCTTGAGACGGTGGAGCGCATCGACTTTTCATCATTCTACTCGCCGCTTGAGATATATGATAAGTACGAGATATTTTCCTCCTCGGACGCGGGCACGAAGCGCAACTTCCTCTCGTCGGCTTCAAAAATAAGCGACAAGGAAAACCTCGACGAGTTTTTGAGCGCCGTACAGGTGGACAGATATATGTTGAGCGCGTCCTCGGGACATATGTCCGTCATGCGAGTCAAGCTGTTTGGCAGGGCGGCGTGTTTCGTGACTCAAAAGCGCGACATTTCCATGTTGGGCGCGGCGCTCGGCTCGCGATACTTCATGGATTTGTATTTTCAACCGAAAAATGCAGGTAGAAAATATAAAAGTATTATAAAAAATCGGGAATTTGAGAATAGGTTTGAGCCTATTTACAAGTTTAAAAACGTAAATTTCGGAATTTCCGCAAAGGACGGAATGTTGAAACTTTCCCCTAAACTGCCCTTGGGAGTGACCTGTGCGGACGTTGAATTCGAATACGGTGGCACTCGTCACGCCATACATCTCAAGCGGGGCGACGAGAGGGCGATGTACATCGGGGACACGCGCATAAACGGCGTAGACTGCATCCCTTTGGGAGAGCGTCCTCTTGACATAACGCTCATATTGCCCGATTGACTCGCCGCCGTTTGGACGCTTTCGATATCCGGCAACATTTCGAGCGAAAGATCGACAAATGTGACGTATGCTCATCGACGCTTTGTCTCTCCTGCCGATGTGCCGATATTTTTGCTGTCGTCGCAATTTTCTTGACATATTTGCTTCACAATGTTATCATTTTTGTAATTATTGCGCGTATACGCATATGTGCGCGCGCTTTACGCCCCCGCAGAAAATTTATTTTTGCAGGGTTAGGAGTTGACAATGAAAGAAAAGCTTGACAGCATCAAATGCGCCGCGCTCGAGTGTATCTCTGACGCCCGCACATCCGCGGATATTGCCGCCGTCAGAGTGAAGTATCTCGGCAAAAGCGGGGAAATTTCTCTCATCATGCGCGATATGGCCAATGTCCCTAAGGAAGATCGTCCCGCGCTCGGCAAACTTGTGAACGAGGTCAGAGGCGAGGTGGAAAGCGCTCTCGACGCCAAGGGCGCGGAACTCGTAGCGCAGGAAAAATCCGCGCGCCTCAAAGCGGAATACATCGACATCACGCTCGATTCTACGGGGCACAAACCGGGCTCCTTGCATCCGCTGACGAAGATAAGGCGGGAGCTTGTAGATATATTTGCGGGAATGGGCTTCAAAGTTGCCGAAGGTCCCGAAATAGAGAGCGATCTTTACAATTTCCAACTGTTGAATATCCCCAAAGACCACCCCTCGCGCGATATGCAAGACACTTTTTACGTCAACGAAAATTTCGTTCTGCGCACGCAGACGTCCGCTATGCAGGCGCGCATCATGACGGTCAGCCGACCACCCATACGCGTCGTCATTCCGGGCAAGGTGTACAGGAGCGATGACGACGCATCGCACAGTCCCATTTTCAATCAATTCGAGGGGCTGGCGGTGGACAAACATATCACTATGGGCGATCTGCAAGGCTGTCTCACTACGTTTGCGAAAAAGATATTCTCGGAAGATACGAAGATACGTCTGCGCCCCTCGTATTTCCCGTTTACGGAGCCTTCCGTCGAGGTGGACGTGACGTGCTCCATGTGCCACGGCAAGGGTTGCAGAGTGTGCAAGGGCACGGGCTGGGTCGAAATACTCGGCGCGGGCATAGTCAATCCCGCCGTCCTCGATATGTGCGGCATTGACAGCAAGTTGTTCAGCGGTTTCGCGTTCGGTTTCGGCATAGACCGCATCGCGATGATAAAATACGGCATCCCCAACATCAAATTGCTGTATGAAAACGATATGCGCTTCCTTGCGCAATTCAACTGAGGAGGCAGAATATGTTAGCTCCCATCTCATGGTTAAAAGATTACGTCGACATCAACGTCTCCGCGGAAAAGCTTGCGAAAAAACTCGTTGCGATAGGCTTTGAAGTGGAGGACATAATATATCAAAACAGGCGCGCGACAAACGTCGTCGTCGGCAAGATAATTCATGTGGAAAAACACCCAAATGCGGACCGCTTGCGCGTTACGAAGATAGACATAGGCTCGGGCGAGATACAGGTCGTCACCAACGTCCCAGTCGAGGGCGGCGAGACCATCGCCGTCGCTCTTGACGGAGCAAAACTTGCGGACGGGCACGAGATAAAACGCGGAGAGCTTCGCGGCGTGACAAGCGAAGGCATGCTGTGCGGACTTGAGGAAGTAGGACTTTCGGCGGACGAGGCGGAAGGGCAAAAGCAGGGCGACATCTTGCGCTTTGAGGAAGGTACGCCCCTCGGCATAAACGCGCTTGACGCGCTCGGCTTTGACGACGTCATACTTGACGTCGCCGTCACCGCAAATCGTCCCGATTGCAACAGCATATACAAGCTTTCAAAGGAAGTTGCGGTCGCTCTCGGCACAAGTTGTCGCGAGCCGCACATAAATTTCGAACCCGCGCCCTCCGACAAACAGAATATTTACGGCTTCAGCGGGACAAAGATAAGCGACCTACTGAAGGGCGTAGAGGTGCAAAATCCCGAACTTTGCCCGCGCTATATGGCGGCAGGCGTCAAAAATATACGCATACAGCCCTCGTCAAAGCTCATCCGCTCCCGTCTGCGCGCAGTGGGAATACGTCCCATAAACAACATCGTGGACATCACAAACTATGTGCTCACCGAGATAGGTCAGCCTATGCACGCATTCGACAGTCGCGACCTCGAAGGGTCGAAAATTGTCGTGCGCAACGCGACGGACGGCGAGATATGCGTATCCCTCGACGGCAAGCAGAACAAACTCAATAAATATATGCTCGTCATTTGCGACGAAGTCAGACCCGTGGCGATCGCGGGAATAATGGGCGGCAAGGACAGCGGAATTAAGGATGACACGCATGAGATAATCTTCGAGGCGGCGAAGTTTGCGCGCGACAATATCCGTCGCACTTCGAGGACGCTAAATTTGCGCAGCGACAGCTCTACGCGCTTTGAAAAGGGGATAGATTTTGCCTCTCAACAGCTGGGGCTGGAGCGCGCTCTCACTATGATATACGAAAGCGGCGCGGGCGACATACTCGATGGCTCGTACGACGTAAAAATTCAATATCAAAAGGAGCGCGAAATTCCGTTTACGCTTAAAAAACTAAAGGAAATTTTGGGGTGTAACGTGCCCAAAGCGACGCTCATTTCCATACTCGCAAGGCTGGGAATAAGCGTAAGCGAGGCTGACGGGCGCCTCGTCGCGCACGTAGGCGAGGACAGAGAGGATATAGTCGGCGTAAACGACATAGCGGAGGAGTTCATAAGGGTGTACGGCTACCGTCACATCAAGCCGACGCTCTTCGAGTACGCCTCTCTCACCGAGGGCGGCAAGCCCGATTCCATACGCGTCGTGGATCTCGTCAAAGACGTGCTTTGCGCAAGCGGGCTGAGGGAAGCCGTCACATACTCCTTTACATCGCCTACATTCAAGACAAAACTCAGATTGCCCGATGACGACGCTCGCGTAAAGACGATAAAACTTGTAAATCCCATAGGCGAGGCGCTAAGCGTCATGCGCACTACGCTCACGCACAGCATGCTCGAAACGCTTGCGTACAACGTCACGCACTTCGTTTCACATGCGGAACTTTTCGAGGTCGCGAGGGTGTATCTTCCAAAATCTCTGCCGCTTAGCGAGCTTCCCGACGAAAGGGAGAAGGTGTGCATAGGAATATACGGAGAAGGCGCGGACTACTTCAAACTTAAAGGCGCGGTGGAAAATTTGCTTGAGGCATTGAACGTTTCAAACGCGGAGTACGTGCGCTCATCCGAGCCTTTCCTGCATCCCGGGCGGGGCGCGGACGTCATTATAGGCGGCGAAAAGGCGGGATATCTCGGCGAGGTGCATCCAGACGTCGCGGCGGACTACGGAGTGGACAACTTCAGACTGTATGTCGCGGAGTTGTTTATTGACAAAATAGCGGGAGAGGACGCCCTCAAACATCATTCTTTTGCGCCTTTCACGCGCTTCCCGGTCGTCGAGCGCGACCTTGCCGTCGTCGTGGACGAGGAAGTTTTTGCCTCCGATATGCTGAAAGCGGCGGCGAGCGCTAAAGCGGCGGACCTTGTAGGCTTCAAAGTTTTCGACACCTACAGGAGCGAGGCAATCGGCGAGGGCAAAAAGAGCGTCGCGCTCAGGTTCTACTTTGCAAATCTGACTCGCACGCTTACGGACGCGGAAATAAACGCTTCCATGGACAAGATACTGTCCGCTTTGAAGCGTAAAGTCGGCGCAAAGATAAGATGATACCTAATGTATGCGGATATTTTTGGGAGGCTTGAATGTTTGACGGGAAGAGTCTGAATACGCTCGAATATCCCAAAATACTCGAGGAGCTTGCTATACAGGCTCAATCCGAGGGCGGCAAGGCAAAGGCAAGGGGACTTGTCCCGTTTGTCACGCTCGCGGAGGCGGAGCATGCTCTTGACGAGACTTCCGAGGCGGATAGGGTGCTTTTTGAGTATTCCTTAAGCCCCTCGTTTGCTATAGAAAACATAAGCGACAGCCTTGTCAAGGCAAAAAAAGGCTCCGTGCTGTCCATAGGCGAGATAATGAAGGTGGGACGCGCGCTGAGAGTCTCGCGCAGACTGAAAAAGAGCATACTCTCCGCAAAAGAAGTTCCCATTTTGTCCGCTATGGCAAGCGTGCTTTATGAAAACGAGAGGCTTGAGAAGAGCATCTACGACGCATTCATATCAGAGACGGAAGTCGCGGACAACGTCACGCCCGAACTCAAGGCTATCCGCGCGCGCATCCGCAAGATCAACGACAACATACGCACAAAACTGCAACTTTTCATCACATCGCCCACCTACAGCAAATATCTTCAGGACAACATCGTGACAGTGCGCGGCGACAGATATGTCATTCCGCTCAAGAGCGACTTCAAGGGCACAATCCCCGGGCTGGTACACGATCAATCCGCTTCGGGGTCGACGCTTTTTGTGGAGCCGATGCAAGTAGTGGAGATGAACAATGAGTTGAAAGTCGAACTTATGAACGAGCAAGCGGAGATCGAGCGCATTTTGCGCAACTTTTCCGCATATATCGCGGCAAGCGCGGACGAGATGAGGGACAGCTACGGCGTCGTCGTGGATATGGATCTCATCTTTGCAAAGGCGGAGCTTGCGCGGGAATACAAGGCGGTGCGACCCTCCCTCAACGATGTCGGCATATTGGACATTCGCGCGGGACGACATCCTCTCATAGACAAGGATAAAGTCGTGCCCGTGTCTTTGAAACTTGCCAAAGATGAGAAAATGTTACTCATCACGGGACCGAACACGGGCGGCAAGACTGTCACTCTGAAGCTTGCGGGACTCTTTGTGCTTATGGCGATGAGCGGACTATATCTGCCCGCGAAGGGCGCGGATATTTCCATATTCGACGGAGTGTACAGCGACATCGGCGACGAGCAGAGCATAGAGCAGAGTCTGTCCACATTTTCCGCGCACATCAAAAATACCATAGGGATCTTGGACGTCATCACGGACAGATCTCTCGTATTGTTTGACGAATTGGGCGCGGGCACCGACCCCGGCGAAGGCGCGGCGCTCGCGGTGAGCATTGCGGAATATCTGCTGTCAAAGGGCACAAAGTCGCTGATCACTTCGCATTTCAACGACCTAAAAGAGTTTGCGCTTGTGACAAAGGGCGTCGTGGCGGCGTCAATGGAGTTCGACGCGGAAACGTTTTCTCCGACATTCAAGCTTGTCATGGGCGCGATAGGCAGTTCCAACGCGCTTGCCATAGCGGAAAAACTCGGGCTTGACAGGGGAATAATTCAAAACGCGCACAGCAAAATTTCCGTGGAAAAGAGACAGTTCGACAGCGTGCTTTCCGCGGCGGAACAGACAAGACAGCGCGCCGCCGCGCTTGTAAACGAAGCCTCCAGGGACAGAGAGGACGCGGCAAAAGCGCTTCAAGAGGCGGAAAAACAAAAGAAGATCGTCGAGGAAAAGCGCGAGAAGTTGGACGAGAGCATTCGCAAGGAAACAAAACGTCTCATAGAAGACAGCGTGGAGGAAGCGGAGGAACTCATCGACCAAATAAAGGAGATCCTCTTAAAGCCCGAACCCGAGATCACCGAGGCGGATCTTTTCGAGGCGAGGGCGATAAAGCGTAAACTCGAGACTATGTCCGCGGCGTATGACGAGGAAGCCGTCATCGAGGATACGCCCGACCCGTCGCCGCTTGAGGACGGCGATGAAGTATGGATAAAGTCGCTTGCAAAACGCGGCAGACTTGTGTCCGTCAACTCGCGCGGGGAGGCTATGGTCGCCCTCGGGAAAATATCCGTAAAGGTTAAAAAAGGCGATTATTACAAAGTAAAGAGCAAAAATTGAGCGCGGAAGCAATATTTTTCGAGCAATGGAAGCTATGACGGGACAATATACTCAAACTGTTGACGTCGTTGTGGACGGCAAAGCAAAGAGGACGCAATGGATAGGCATCGCGGCGATTTTGATTTCGCTGGGATTTATCGTCCTTGCGGCATTTTTAAATTGGTATCTTATGTTCGGGTTCGGCGCTTTTTTGCTCATAGGCATTGTGCAGATACACCGCTATAATCTTGTTGCGAGGGAATACATCTACAGCTACTCCGATACGCGGCTCGTCATCGCAAAAAAGGACGTAGTAAACCGCACGCGCAGAGTGCTCGGCGTGCTTTTTAAGGACGTGATAAGTTTTGCGCCTCTCGAGAGCCTCAGCGAGGACGACGACATAGTATGTTGCAAAAATGTGAGCGATATGGGCGTTTATGAACTGAATTTCAAGGTCGGCGAAGAGGTCCGCAGATTGCTTTTCGCGCCGGACGAGTATATGACGGAACTTATAAAGCACAGGCTCGCGGAAACCGTGGACAGCGAGGATAAGGATCAAAAATGAGCGAAACGACAAAGCAAATCATTTATCTCGACAATGCGGCGACTACTCCGATGTGCGACGAGGCGGCAAAGGCGCTCAGCGAAGCGTTGGCGCCCGCGTTTTTCAATCCGTCCGCGAAATACAAACCCTCAGCGGGGGTTTTTGAAAATATAAACGGAGCAAGAGCGCTCATAAAGAGCGCGCTGGGCGGCTTGACGGGCGACGTTTATTTCAATTCGGGCGGTACGGAAGGCAACAATACTGTCCTTTTCGGCGCTAAGGGGCGCAAAGGCAGTCGCGTCATCATAGGCGAAGGGGAGCACGACTCTGTGTACGCACCCGCGATGGAGCTTAAAAACAGCGGCTATGACGTATGCTTCGCGCCTATAAGCGCGGACGGAAGCGTAAATTTTGAGAAATTCAAGGAACTTTTGAACGAAAATGTGTCGCTTGTGAGCATAATGCACGCATCAAACGAAACGGGCGCTATAAATGACATCGCAAAATTTGTCAGGGCAACAAAGAAAGTTGCGCCCGACGCAATATTCCATTCGGACGGAGTGCAAGCTTTTTTGAAACTCCCGCTCTCCGTCGCGTCACTGGGGGTGGACGCGTATACAGTCACGGCGCACAAGATACACGGACCGAAGGGCATAGGAGCGCTGTACGTCAAGCGCGGCGCTAAAATCAAGCCTTTCCTTTTGGGCGGAGGACAGGAATACGGCTTCAGAAGCGGCACAGAAAGCAGTCCGCTCATTCTGTCATTTGCCGCCGCTGTGCAACATGAATATTATAAATTCGACGAAAACTATTCTAAATTGTGCAATTATCGAGAATACTTTGTTAAAAAATTGCGAGAGTGTGTGCCGAATGTAGCAATCATTACGCCGCTTGAGAATTCACTCCCCAACATTTTGAGCGTTGCGTTTGAAAATGTAAGAGGCGAGGTGCTTTTGCACTGCCTCGAAGAGGACAACATACTTGTGGGAACGGGTTCCGCGTGCGCTTCGCATCATGAGAGCAGGTTCAAAAAGCTGTTCGGGTTGGATGAAAGCCACCTTGAGGGCGTCATACGTTTCAGTTTTGCGGAGGAAAACGACATCGGCGACGTGGACTATGTCATCGAGCGCGTAGCGGCGCATGTAAGGCAACTTTCAAAAACCGTGCGGCAGTGAACGTCGCACCAAAGCGCCGAATAATGAGCGGAAAAGAGGCTGTGCAACAGTTCGATTTAAGACAATAAAATATCATTACATAAAAAATCAAAAAAGGACGATATGGGCAAGAGAGTCATCATAATAAGGTATGGGGAAATATTCCTCAAAGGCAAGAATCGCAGCTATTTCGAGAGCCTTCTCATCAAGAACATCAAATATTCGCTGGACAAACTGCTTGGCGAGGGCAAATATGCCTTCAATCGCTCGCAAGCGCGCTACAGCATAGAGGACTATGACGAGTTGCGCGAAGCGGAGATTGTGGACAGACTGACGAAAGTATTCGGCATACATTCGCTTTCCGTTGCGGTAAAAGTGCCTAGCGACGCGGAGCATAATTTCGCGGCGATAAAGGACGCTCTCAAACCGCTCGCTGAGGAACTTGAGGAAGATAACGTCATTAAGAACGCCACATTCCGCGTGACGGTAAAGCGCGCGGACAAGCGTATAAGCATGCCTTCTTACGAGATAGCGGCCGAACTTGCGGGAACTGTGCTTCAAAACACCTCTTTCAAGGTAGATCTTAAGAAATACGACTATGATTTTGAGGTGGACATTCGCGAGACGGGCGACGCTTACGTTTTCAGCAAAGTCATCCCGTGCGCGGGCGGGCTTCCAGTGGGCTGTTCATCAAAGGGCATGCTGTTGCTTTCGGGCGGCATAGACTCTCCCGTCGCGGCATATATGATGGCGAAGCGCGGCATGAAGCTTGTTGCAGTACACTTTGCGTCTCCGCCGTACACGTCCGAGCTTGCAAAACAAAAAGTCAAGCGCTTGCGCGATATAGTCGAGGCGTACACCACGCATATGAAGTTGTTTGTCGTCCCGTTCACAAACATCCAGCTCGCCATACACGAACACTGTCCCGCGGAGTATATGATAACGATTATGCGCCGTTTTATGATGCGAGTAGCAACTAAACTCGCCGAACGTCAGGAGTGCAAGGCTATAATCACAGGCGAGAGTTTAGGGCAGGTGGCGTCTCAGACAGTGGAAAGTATGACGTCGACTGAAAGTTGCGCGGGTCTGCCCATATTCAGACCGCTCATCGCCTTCGACAAAGAGGAAACTATGGACCTCGCGAAGAAAATAGGGACTTACGACACCTCGATTGAGCCGTATGAGGACTGTTGCACGGTGTTTTTGCCCAAAAATCCCGCGATAAAGCCGCGCCTCGAACGCGTCGCGCAAGCGGAGCAAGCCCTCGATATTGACGCCCTCGTCGAAGAGGCGATGAATAACATCGAAGTGCTTTAAAACCGCATAAATCGCAATACTCTTAGTCGGCTTGAGAAAAAAAAGCCGCCGCTTACTTAGCTAAGCTGAGCGAACTGCATTTATTGAGTAAAAATGAAATCTAGCCAAAAATTAAAAATTTTGCCGCTTACAACAGAGCATTTTGACGCGGTCAAGCGCATGATGCGCGTCTTTTACGCCTCGCCCGCCGTGTCCACGGACGGATCTGAGGATATCTTTTCAAACGACCTCGCCGAGTGCGCGGGAGACAGTCCTTTTGCGGAGGGTTACGTCTTTGAAGAGGACGGCGAGATCATAGGCTATGCGATGCTCGCGAAGAGTTTCTCGACGGAATACGGCAAGCCCTGTATTTGGATCGAGGACATATATCTCGTACCCGATAAGAGAGGCAGGGGATATGCGCAGAAGTTTTTCACTTATATCTTCGAAAAATATCCTAACTGCCTCTTCAGACTCGAACTCGAACCGAACAACAAGCGGGCGCTTGCCGCGTACGAGAAGGCGGGTTTTTCCGCTTTGCCGTATCTGGAACTTAAAAAATAGGCGATTTTAAAAGTTTATATGCCAAAACTCATAAGTTTTCCCATATGGTTTTTTCGTCTTAAAGGTTGCCATCGGGGTTTTTTGTAGATTTATCTTTATTTTATCATGCCGCAAAACGTAACGGATATTCGCTCATTCCCGGGTCGAAAAACACTCTCTTTTTGTCCGACGCGCTTATATCGTCGTTGTCTTTTAGCGTACACACAAGCTCGTATTCAACGCTGTTGCCAAATCCCATAGGGACGTCGCGCACGCTTATACTGTCTCCGTTGCCGTCCGACGCGAATATGAGCGCTCTTCCCAAGACATCAGTCCTGAACAGGCGATATGCATATATCCCCAACGTATCGAAACTAGCCTCGACGTGTCCCTCGCACACCTTTACGTTCAGCTTGCAGGGCGGCGCGCTGTCAAACAGCCCCGGATCCGCGCTCGGCAGATTGTCAATATCGAAATATTTCGTACAGCGATACTGTTTCGGCGTATTTAAGCTTGCCACGACGACCTTTTTAAACTTGAGCGTAGAGTATTCGTCGATGTCTATGGGCACGACGTCCGCGTCTAGGGATAGAGCAAAAGGTTCTTGAGCGCTTTTGAAAAGCCTTTTCCATATGCCCGCCGCGTGCATGGTCGGATGGCCGCCGCCTCTCTCTGTCATACCGTCGTCGCTTCCGTGCCACACCGCGACCGTAAAGTTGTCGTTGTAGCTCGCAAGCCATGCGTCGCTGTTTTTTTTGTCCGATCTTTCGACCGTACCGGTCTTTGCGGCGACGTCGAAGGGAAGGGCGCTCAAAGTTCGCGCCGTGCCGTCTTTTACGGTCTCGCATAGCGCTCTGCCCACAAGAGACGCGGCGGCTTTTGACACTACGCGCCTTGAATACGGTTCAAAGTCATGCTTTATCCCGCCCGCCACAATGTAGCGCACAAAGCGGGGCGGGATAGCCTCTCCTCTGCGCGACAGGGCGCAGTATGCCGCCGCCAGATCTATCGGAGACGCGGACAGCGATCCGAGCGCAAGCGAGTAATTTTTGTCCTGTTCCTCCACTTTTAAGCCGAATTTTTCAAGATATCGCGCGCTCTTGTCCAAACCCACATAGTCCAAAAGTTTGACGCTCACGCTGTTCATGGATTTTTTCAGCGCCTCTTCGACGGTCGTCTGTCCGTAATAAATTCCGTTGAAATTCTCGGGAGAGAAGCCCGAAAAGTCGACTTTTTCGTCCACTATAGGCGTTGCAAGCGTTACACAGCGCATATCGAAAGCGGGAGCGTACACCGCAAGCGGCTTGAGCGCGGAACCTGTCTGCCTCAAAACGTCGTATGTCAACGAACTGTACAGTCCGAGCACCCCGCCCGTTTTGTTGTCTAAGACTACGGCGTAATTTGAAATTTTGTCGCTTTCAAAGTTGGAGGAACAAAGCGCCTCTTCGCGCAAAGCATTTTGCACGTCCGCGCGCAAATTCGTATATATTTTGACTCCCGAATTGTCAAGCTCATATCTTGAAATGCCGAGTATTTCCGCCGCTTGCTGTTTTGCCAGCTCTACGTACAGCGCGCACTGCGACTTTACTTTGTTTTCTTCTTTCGCTGTTTTTAAAGGCGCGTTTTTCGCGTCGTTATACTCGCTTTCCGATATATATCCTTGCTCGAACATGAGCGACAGCACCGCATCTCTGCGCTTTTTCGAGGCTTCGGGGTGGTTGAGAGGGGAATATCCCGCGGGGTTTTTTACTATGCCCGCAAGCGTGGCGCATTCGTCTAAAGTAAGCTCGGATATTTCCTTGCCGAAGAAGGTCCTCGCCGCATTTTTGACGCCGTACGCGCCCTTGCCGAAGTATATTACGGACAGATACATGCAAAGAATGTCGTCTTTTGAATACTTGCGCTCGAGGTCTCGCGCGAGAGCAACTTCCTTGAGTTTGCGCTTTAGCGAGCGTTCGCTTGTCAAGTGGGTATTTTTGATGAGTTGTTGCGTTATCGTCGACGCGCCTTCCTTTATGCCGCCCGCACGGATATTGTCAACTATAGCGCCGCCTATGCGCACGACGTCGTAGCCCTTGTGCGAGTAAAATCGTTTGTCCTCAACGGCTATAAACGCGTATTTGAGAAAATTGCTCATCTCATCTGACGAGACGTATGCGTCCGTATCCGCGCTTATTAAGCCGCCTTCCGCGTCGTAAACTTCGGGCAGGGCGGACGCTGTCGGAAGCAGACTTTCGTCGATATGCTGTCCCCGCGCCCATATCGCGTATACGCCTATGCTCGCCGCGAGCGAAAACAATGGAAGGGCGACAAGAATAATGACAACTGTAAGCAAAATTTTTTTGCGTTTCGATTTTTTTACATTCATTTTTGCCTCGCTTGAGGCGCCGTTTGATTTTTTCATCAAAAATATTATTGTGTTATCGCGAAAAATTATGTATAATATAAATCTATGATAATATGCGCACCTGTGCGCACGAGGGTTTATGCCGCTTTATTACAAGATCAACACATACGGTTGCCAGATGAATGTCCACGAGTCCGAAAAGCTCGCGGGGCTTCTAAAGGGCATGGGCTATGTATGCTGTCCCGAGGGTGAGCATGCAGACGTAATCGTTTTCAACACATGCTGTATACGCGACACGGCGGAGAGGCGCGCTTTAGGCAACATAGGCGTGACGAAAGCGGAGAAGAAGCGCGATCCAAACGTGATAATCGCCGTCGTCGGGTGCATGCCGCAACAAGAGGGCGTCTCTAAAACGATAAGAGAAAAATATCCGTATGTGGACATAGTGCTCGGCACGCGAAATATATCATCTCTCCCCGAAGAAATTAGGAAAGTGCTCGCCTCAAGAGAGGTCAAACGCAAGAGAAGCGACAAACGCTATCGCGGCGCGGATACAAGCCTCCCCGAAAATTATCTCGAGATAGACGAGTCTACTCCAACGCTCAGGACGAGTTTTCCGAACGCGTGGGTCAACATCATCTACGGGTGCAACAACTTTTGCAGTTACTGCATAGTGCCGTATGTGCGCGGACGGGAACTGTCTAGAAGCATGGATAATGTCCTCGACGAGGTCAAACGCTGCGTGGACGACGGTTTTAAAGAGATTACTTTGCTCGGACAGAACGTCAACTCCTACGGCAACGATCTCGGCGACGGCACGAATTTCGCAAAACTTTTGCACGAGATAGACAAGATCGAGGGCAAATTCCGCGTCAGATTTATGACCTCGCATCCAAAGGACCTCACCGAGGAAGTCATGGACGAGATGGCGGCGTCAAGCAAGATATGTTCCAACCTGCATCTTCCCATACAGTCCGGCTCCGACAAAGTGCTCCGCGACATGAACAGGCGCTATGACAGGGATAGATACCTCAGCCTCATCGAGGGATTGCGTCGCCGTATGCCCGATATAGGCATAACGACGGACATCATGGTGGGCTTCCCGACGGAAACGGAGGAAGATTTCCTCGACACTTTGGACATCGTGGAGCGCGTGCGCTTTTCAAACGCTTTCACCTTCATATATTCTCCGCGCAAGGGCACTCCCGCCGCTAAGATGGAGCAGATCCCTTATGCAGTCAAGCAGGAAAGGATAGGGCGGCTCATCAAGGCGCAAAATCGCATCACAAAGGAGCTTTCTGACGGCTATACGGGCGGGGTCTATGAGGTGCTCGCCGAGGACGTAGCGCCCAAATACGAAGGAATGATATGCGGCAGGACCGAGAGCGGCAGACTCGTCACATTCGACGGCGACAGTTCGGACATAGGCAAATTTTTCGACGTGAGGATCACGGCGTCCCGCTCCGCCTCGCTGTTCGGCAATAAGGAGGAAAAATGATTATCGACAAAGAAAAACTCTCTCCCATGATGAAGAGATATTTTGAGGTCAAGGAGCAATATCCCGACTGTCTGCTCTTTTTCAGGCTGGGCGACTTTTACGAGATGTTTTTCGACGACGCAAAGATCGCTTCCGAGGCGCTCGACCTCACTCTGACGGGCAGAGATTGCGGGCTTGAGGAGCGCGCTCCCATGTGCGGGGTGCCTTATCATGCCGTGGACAACTATATCCGCAGACTAATAGAGGCGGGACATAGAGTCGCCATATGCGAACAGCTCTCCGACCCCAAGACGACAAAGGGAATGGTGGATAGGGACGTGATAAGAGTGGTGTCAAGCGGCACCGTCATGGAGGAGGACATCCTCGACGAGAAGTCCTCGAACTATCTCGCTTCCGTCTACACAAAGGACGGCGCTTTCGGCATAGCGTGGGCGGACATCTCTACGGGCGAGTTTTACGTGTATGAGTTTGAGCGCGACAATTATCTCGACCGCTTGAGCGACCTTCTTTGCAGTATAACTCCCAGCGAAATAGTTTGCAACGGCGATTTTGCGGGCAAGTATAAAGATCTTCAATACTTCAAGACGTCCGACGTCAAAGCGCATTGCTATCACGATTTCGCCTATGACAGGCAGACGGCGACCAAAAAGATATTGAGCGTTTTCAACATTGCGTCGCTCGCTCCTTTCGAGTGCGAAGACAAGCCGTATGCCGTATGCGCGGCGGGCGGACTTCTCGAATATCTCTCTCAAACTCAAAAGAGGGAACTGTTGCAGCTCACGGCGATAACATATCTGAGGGATAAGTCGTTTATGATGCTCGACGCTTCCACGCGGCGCAATCTTGAACTTACGGCGCGCTCCAGGGACGGAAAGCGGCAGGGTTCGCTTTTAAACGTGCTGGACAAGACTTGCACCGCTATGGGTGCTAGGACGCTCAAAAAGTACATAGAACAGCCTCTTCAGGATTCGGACAGGATAAACAAGCGCCTCGACGCGGTCGAGGAACTTGTCGCGGGCAACGTGATGCGCGATAAGTTGAGAGAGGCGCTGAAGGCTGTGCATGACCTCGAAAGATTGACCGCTAGGCTGGCATTCGGCACCGCAAGTCCGCGCGACCTCATGTCCATAGGCGACACTCTCGACGCGTTGCCCGCCGTAAAAGAGGCGCTGAAGGGGGCGTCGTCTCCGCTTCTCAGAGAGATAAACAGGTCCATATCCCCCCTCGAAAAGCTCAAAAAAGTGTTGCTGAGCGCACTCGACAGGGAAAAAGTCACATCTTTCAGAAACGGCAACTACATCGCGTACGGCTACAATAAGGAGCTTGACAACATCCGCTCCATAAAGAACAATGCCGACGAGTGGTTGCATAAGCTCGAGGAGCGCGAGAAAGAGGAGACGGGCATACGCACGCTAAAAGTGGGCTTCAACAAAGTGTTCGGCTATTATATAGAGGTGTCAAAGACTTTCATAGACAAAGTGCCGTACCGCTATCAGCGCAAACAGACGCTCGTAAACGGAGAGAGATACATCACGGACGAGCTGAAACAGCTCGAGGAGCGCATACTGTCATCCGAAGCGGACGCTCTCGCGCTTGAAGAAAAACTGTTTGCGGAGCTGAAACAGCTTGCATACAACGAACTTCCCGCAATGAGGGCGAGCGCGTTGGCTCTGGGCGCTCTCGACGTATTGCAGTCGTTTGCGACGGTGTCGGTATTAGGACGATATGTCAAACCCAAAATAGGACCCAAAGTCAAAGCGATACGCATAGAGGACGGACGGCATCCCGTCGTAGAATCGCTCCTTCCCAAGGGCGCATATGTCGCAAATGATACGCTTCTCGACGGAGGCGACGATCGTACAATGATAATCACGGGTCCGAATATGGCGGGCAAGAGCACATATATGAGACAAGTCGCGCTCATTGTGCTCATGGCGCACATAGGCTGTTTCGTGCCCGCAAAGTCCGCGGAAATATCGCTCACCGACCGCATATTCACAAGGATAGGCGCAAGCGACGACCTAAGCGGCGGACAGAGTACGTTTATGGTGGAAATGATAGAGGTCGCGACGATATTGAATTACGCTACGTCCTCCAGCCTTCTCATATTAGACGAGATAGGACGAGGTACATCCACATTCGACGGGCTGTCCATAGCGTGGGCGGTGCTCGAACACATCACAAATACGATAAAAGCAAAGACTCTTTTCGCTACGCACTTCCATGAACTCACCGAGCTTGAGGATCTCGAAGGCGTCAAAAACTACAGAGTGCTCGTTGCGGAACAGGACGGGCACATCGTATTTCTGCACAAAATTACGCGCGGCGGCGCTTCGAGGAGCTTCGGCATAGAAGTCGCGTCTCTCGCGGGGGTGATAAAGCCCGTCATAGAGCATGCGAAACGTATAATGGCGCGCCTGGAGGAGGAAAGCAATGCCCGCGACACCAACGAGATGTTGCTGTCCGCGGGAAAAAGTTCCAAAACAGAGCAGGTCAGTCTCTTCGACGACAGCGATGAGAGCAAGATACTAAAACAGCTTCGCGATATAAATCCCGACAATCTGACGCCTCTTCAGGCATTGACTGTGCTCATTGACCTCAAAAAACAACTCGAAGAGGACTGAAAAACTTTCAAATGGCTTAAGATAATGAACAAGTGTTCATTATCTCGTCTGAAAACCGTAAAAGATAGGATAATTTCGGACAAACCGTACAAAAAACGGCAAAGGAAGCATGACTATGGGAAAGATCAATATACTTGACGCGTCCGTATTCAATATGCTCGCCGCGGGAGAAGTAGTCGAGAGGCCCGCTTCCGTCGTCAAGGAACTCGTGGAAAACTCTATCGACGCGGGTGCGACCGTCATTGACATATCTGTGCGGGAGGGCGGCACGCGCCTCATCGAGGTGAGCGACAACGGCGTCGGCATATCAAAAGACGATATGCGCGCTGCGTTTTTGCCGCACGCGACAAGCAAAATAAACAAAATAACCGATCTTGACAGTCTGTCCACGCTCGGCTTCAGAGGGGAGGCGCTTGCGTCCATAGCCTCGGTAAGCGAAGTCACGCTGACATCCGCTCAACGCGGAGCGGACATGGGCGCAAAAATAACGCTGAGCGGCGGCAAAGTGACCTATGAGGGCGCGGCAAGCGCGAACGTCGGAACAGTAATTTGCGTAGAAAACCTGTTTTTCAATACGCCCGCACGCTTGAAATTCCTCAAAAAACCGTCTTTGGAGCAAAAATACATAGAAGAGACAGTGCGCAAGCTCGTCCTCGCAAATCCCGAACTGTCCATATCGCTCTATGCGGACGACAAGAGTTTGCTCTTCCACAGCGGCGGCTCGCTTTTCGACGCGGTCACGGCGGTGTACGGGGCGAAGTTGGCGGACGGACTCATCGAAGTGAACGGACAAAGAAACGGGATAAGGGTGACGGGTTTTGTATCCGCTCCCGAAAATTCAAAGGCGACGCGCGCTTGCCAGACAATGATCGTCAACGGACGGGCGGTCGAGGACGTCACCGTTCAAAGCGCCGCCGAAAAAGCGTACGGAGACCTTCTGATGAAGCGCAACTTTCCCGTGTTTGTGCTCAATATCCTCTTGCCTTTCGACCAAGTGGACGTCAACGTACATCCGTCAAAGACGGAGGTGCGCTTTGCAAACAGACAGGACGTATTCGGGGCAGTTTATCACGCTGTCTATGACGCCGTGCACGGAAATTCCGGAAACAAAAACGCGCCTGTCGAAGCCTTAAACGCGCAGGACATCGAGGGAAGTGCGCCAAAAGACGCTCCGCCGCAAATCGTTCAGCCTCGCATAGACTCTCGCTATTTTACGACTCCGCCAAAGCGTACGTTCAAAGATAGCGCGATCCCCGCATTCGACAGCTTCGGCTCGCACCGCTACGCCTCTGACTACGGCGGGACAAGTTACGGATCGGACGATGTATATGATGTCGTTTTTGGTTCTGATGTCCAAAAACACGAGTCGGAAGACGAATACGAAACCGCTTCCCGCGGGGACTTTGCAAACAGCGACTATTCTGCCACGTCGGAAAAATACGAAAATGCGGATGAAGAGCCTTCTTTCGACGGCAAGATCGTGGGGCAACTGTTTGCGACTTATCTCGTCGTGGAGCGGGACGACGTCGTCTACATAATCGATCAGCACGCGGCGCACGAGCGCATACTATACGACAAAATTCGCGAGCGCACTGTGCCCGAATACACTCAGCAGCTACTCGTGCCGTACAAACTCAACCTCACGGGGGAGGAAACGGAACGTTTGGAGGCGATCCTCGAGCCGCTCAAAGAGATAGGTTTCGATATAGTTTCAGAGGGCGCGCACTATGTCATAGAGGGCGTACCTGAACCTGTGTCGCACCTCAATTTGCGAGACTTTTTCTCGGGGATACTCTCAGAGGACATAGCAGAAAGCGTCTCTCTTGCGGATATTATGCGAGACAAGCTCGCTCAGCAAGCGTGCAAAGCGGCAATCAAGGGAGGGGAAAACCTAAACAGGGCGCAGATAGAGCGCGTTCTTGCTACGCTCACGTCCGCCGACGGACAACTTCCCGAAAAGTGTCCGCATGGCAGACCCGCCGTCATAACTTTGACTAAAACAGACCTTGAAAAGCTTTTCAAGCGAATTGTTTAAAAAGTTTTATAAAAAATAGCATAAAATAGAATACTCATCATTATGTACAGTAAAAATTTACAGCCTATATACATTGTGGGACCGACCGCGACAGGGAAGTCCGAACTCGCCTTGAAACTTGCCGAGAAGTTTGACGGCGTCGTCATATCCGCCGACAGCATGCAAATCTATAGGGGGCTTGATATCGGTACCGCGAAAGTCTCAAAAGCAGTCATGCGCGAGATCCCCCATAAGATGATCGACATTGTCAACGTCGACGAAGAGTTTTCGGTTGCGGAGTATGCGCGCCTTGCTAGAATAGAGATAGAAAACGCGCAGGAAGCGGGCAAACTCCCGATCGTAGTTGGCGGCACGGGACTGTATTTTGAGGCGCTCATATTTCCGATGAGCTTTGCGGGGACTCTCAAAAACGATGAGTTGCGCGATTATTTGGCGTATTTTTGTGCGCTCAACGGCGCGCAAGCCCTCCATAATATGCTTGAATTTTTCGATGAAGAGAGCGCAAACAGGCTGAATGTAAACGACGTAAAACGCGTCGTTCGCGCACTGGAAATAGTGCTCACAACAGGCAAACCTATGTCGAAAAGCGGCGATAAAATGCATAAAGATCCTCAAAGCGTGACGATGATAGGCTTGACTTGCGACAGAGAATTGCTGTATAAACGCATAAACGAGCGGGTCGACAGAATGTTTGACGAAGGACTTTCAGATGAGGTCCTGAGCGTCGGTAATTTTGACTACCAAAGCATGCAAGCGATAGGATATAAGGAGTTCAAACAGCTGCAATTTGACATCATAGACGGAAAAAAAGTACCGAATAGCGCTTCTTTGCAGCAAATAAAGCAACTTATAAAACAGCATACGCGCAATTATGCCAAGCGCCAGCTCACATGGTTCAGGCGATATAAATTTGTCAAGTGGTTCGACATAAGCGACTTGAACGGCGCGCTTGAATATGCGGAAAATGTTGTATACAATAAAAGTTGAAACTTTATGCAATTATAATCTATAATGCATAAAATATTTTATATCATAAATGTAGAATAAATATATAAATCTATAAGGAATAAAGAATATATGGACATCACATCCGCGCGTAAAATTATAAATGAAAGCAAGACCGCGCTCAAACAACAATTCGACAGGCTGGACAACATAGCGCTTATGGGACAGCGCAAAGTGCTCGACGCATTCAGGCGGCATGGGGTCCAGGCGCGGCATCTTGTCGGCACGACGGGCTACGGCTACGACGATATAGGCAGAGATACGCTATGCGCGCTGTATGCGGATATATTCGGCGCGGAAGCGGCTATAGTGTCTCCGACAATAGTTTCGGGCACACACGCGCTCACGCTCATGCTGTTCGGGGTGTTGCGACCGGGCGACTTGCTCGTGAGCGTCTCGGGAAAACCGTACGATACGCTCACCGACGTCATTTCCGCGGACGGGAAAGGCTCTCTCAAAGATTTCGGAGTGGATTTCGACTGCGTCGAGCTTAAAATATCCGACGATCTCACGCCGATGTTCGACTTTGACGCCATTTCAAAACTGCTCGCAACTCGCAAAGTTAAAGCGATATTCGCGGCGCGCAGTCGCGGCTACAGCCTAAGACAGGCGATCTCCGTGACCCAAATTGCGGAACTTATCAAGTTTGTCAAATCGCTCAGCCCCGAAACGCTCGTGCTTATCGACAATTGCTACGGCGAATTCGTGCAGGAAACGGAACCTACGGAAGTTGGCGCGGACCTCATGGCAGGCTCGCTCATCAAGAATATAGGAGGCGGAATAGCGCCCACGGGCGGCTATATCGCGGGCAAAGCCGACCTTGTACAGCTTGCCGCATATCGCTTGACCGCGCCGTCTCTCGGCATGGAGGAAGGCTCGTACGCACATGGTTATTTGCCGTATTATCAAGGGCTGTTTTTGGCGCCGACCGTCACAAAAAATGCACTGAAAAGTTGTCTTTTATTCGCGAAAACCTATGAAAAACTCGGTTTTGAGACGCTTCCATGCGGCAATATGACGCCATATGACATCGTCACAAGCATCAAACTAGGCTCAGCCGAGCGGCTCATCGACTTCTGCGGAGCGATACAGGAATGTTCGCCGATAGACAGCAATGTCAAGCCGCTCCCGTGGGACATGCCGGGCTATCAAGATCAAGTCATTATGGCGGCAGGCGCATTTGTGCAAGGCTCGTCCATAGAGCTAAGCGCCGACGGACCGCTCAAGCCTCCGTATATGGTGTATCTGCAAGGCGGCTTGACTTTTGAACATGCCGAGATCGCGCTTGAGCATACGCTCACGACTCTCAAACTGTAAGCAGTCGCAAAAGCCGAATATCGACAAGCGGAAAAATATATTTGATTTCCGATGTGTGCATATAAGCTTTAATTGACCGCGCCATATGGATAATTTCGCCGAATATCGACCATTCGCCATTGATCCCGATAAATACGATCTAAAACGTGCCAAAGTCTCGAAAATTATAAAACTTACAAATTACATATTAAATAAATGAACACATGTGCAAAATCAAATTTATCACAAATCTTACTGTTTATTAGTATATTTGCCGCTTTCTATGCGTAAAACTCGTGTTTTACGCATAGTTGCATGGATGCAAAACTTTAAAAATTTTGCCTTTCCCCGCCGAAAATTTTTGAAATTTTCCCATCTCATTTCACGACCTCTCTGAAATATTTGTATTGGCAATTCTCGCCGATGAGCTCCGCGGCACCCGAAGCCGTCATAGCTTCAAGCTCTTCAAGCGGCCGATACGTCATTCCACCGGTGGCAAGCAGCAACACTCCCAACACATCATGCTCGTCATGCGTCTCGGACTTTGTCCGAAATATTATCCTTCGTCTATCCTGCTTGTACATATAAAATTCACTGTCCTCGGACATAGTCACTTCATACGGTTCTTCCCCTTCCCGAAGTTTCTCGATTTGCGCGCCGAATTGCTCAAGAAGCTCCTGCGCAGAGATGTTATCAACGGTCTTTTGCTTTGCGACGACATTCCTCGTCCTATAAAAATGCTTTTTGTTGTAGCCGAGCTGTCCGAACTCCTTCCCCATATACTTACTCAGATACGCGACGACGCGCCTTTGAGATGTTGTCCTCACGTTTCCGTTTTCGTATGTCGCCTCTGCAAGCTGTTCCCCTTTGAACACATATTCAGAAGACGAGATGATTGCACAGCTTGCAATTCCGAAATCCCAAAAACGGAAACTCGAACAACGGCGCACCCGTCGCCGAGTACTGTTGTTTGCCATCAATCATATGAAGCCTCAACGTGAACTGTTTTTCCATAGCCACAAGCCCATGATAATGCCAAGCTCCATCTTTGTGTTGTTCCGGAATAAGTAGAATACGAACATCTTTATCAAAACGTTGCATACGTTGTCTACATACTCTCCAAATACTCTCTACATCATTATAATTATAACGATTAACTTTTTTAGGATCGCAAGTGAGCGTAATGAAGTAATCCCATTTATTGCTGAGCGCATATCCCCAAAATGTATCTATACTCTGCCTTGCACTATTTCCCATATTGCTTAAAAATGCGCATTAGACATATTGTCGTCCTTTGGAAATAACATTCCATCAATCTCGATCATTGTCCTTGAACGATCAATATCAGCATTAACAGCTTCATCAATTTATAGACATGAACAGCAAAAATACCAACAGCATAACAATTAAAATCGTCAAAAGCAATATAATTATATATCCGCTTTTGAAACAAAAATTGTACAGAATTTGAGCTTTTAGATGAAGATTATGAAGGTAGGTATACATGTAAGGATGGACATGTTGTTAAAAGTAAGTCTGAGCGAGAAATAGACAATTATCTTTTTGAACACGACATAAGACATGCTTATGAACGCGAACTTCCATATGGAGCTGAAGAAAATGAGGTTTTACATCCTGACTTTTTTCTTCCAAACTATCTTGGTGAAAACAAACATATGTATATAGAACACTGGGGCTATAATGAAAATAACATACAATATACCAAGACAAAAAAATTCAAAATGCCTATTTATGAAAAATTAGGTATCACTTTAATTTGCACCTATGAAAAGAGCGACTCTGGCAAAATTGATACAGTTTTAGATAGAAAACTTAATAAGAACAACATCAAAGAAGGTCAGATAAATTTCAAAGAAAAGTGATAAAAAACACCCCTCGGACAGCTCATCCGAGGGATGTTTTTACACCGTAATTATTCCCGAAGTTATCGGAAAGGATGAATTTGCTTTTGTAAGCGACAGCAATCTAGATGCCGCGCCGTCGGGATGATTGCGCCCTGCTTCCCACGCCTCGACTGTCTTGACAGATACGCCCATATATTTTGCAAACATCGCCTGCGACAGCCCTGTTTTATGGCGTATATCCTTTATCTCTTGAGCGGAAAATTTGGCAACGGGAGTAATGGACATCTTTGTTTTTCTCGCTTTCAAAGTGCCCTTCTCATATTCTATAGCTTGCTCAAGTCCTAATTTTATATCATCATAAACGCCCATATGTCTGCCTCCTTATTTATTATTATCGTCCAATTGCTCTTTGAGTATATCTATCAATCCGTGTATCTCATTGCGCTCGCTATCGCTCAGATTATCCTTTTCACTCTTAGTATATGCTGTGATAAGATATATTTTCTCGTACACTTCGAAGTCAACATATATCACCCTTACGCTGCCGCTCTTGCCTCTATGTTCAAATGCAAATCTCATCTTGCGTACACCGCCCGTGCCTCTCATGACGGCACCAACTTTGGGATCTTCAAGCAATTGCTCCTGCAATCTTTTCAAATCATTATCATTAAGCCCCAAATCTGACCACTTGCTTCTGAACAATGGCAATTCTATAAATGTACGTGTCATATCATTTTCCAATTTTTTTGATCATAAATATAATACCCTATTAAATAGGGTTTGTCAATCATCTATGCAAAGTATTTCACTGGCTTAATCTTTTACAAAACAAAAAAATATCGCCGACAATTCATTGTTGAGGCATTTTTTAAA
>CANQBO010000015.1 GCA_947589475.1 uncultured Clostridia bacterium | reverse complement strand
CAATTTGAGGGTGAGGTCTGCGTCCAGCAAGATGTTGGCTGACTCGGGGACAGCCTGGTTGCCTATGCCGGCACTGACGGTTTGCAACTCGTTGAAGAACGCGCTTGTCTCGATGTTTTCCAGGACGGGTTCAGCAGGACCTTTGTCCTTGGGGTCACAAGCGAACAGCGAGCACACGAGCAGTACCGCAAGCAGTGCGACAATCAACAGTTTGAAGTTGATTTTTTTCATAATTCCTCCTTGTTGAATACATTTGGGCATTATTCACCCAAATATTCATTTATGACAAGATTATAACATCACCGTATGCCAAAATCAATAGGTTTGACAAAATTTCGCGAGATATTTCAAAAAATCATACACTTGTCCGATTTCAAAATACCCAAAAAAGCCGCTGTTTTGGCATTATTTTGCAATTTTTGACTCGGGCGAGCGCGCAAAAAAATTTTTTAAGCTTTTAAGCTTTGATTGCGCGGGCGTGCCCCGCCCTGCCCGCCTGCGTGCAAGCACGCTTGATATAATGATGAAATCTATAATAATAAAATATAAACGTATAAAACTCCGCGAGCAACAAAAAGGCGCTTCAAGCGAAGCGCCTTTTTTTTTCATTGTTCGCGCAAAGTTGCGCGAGGTTGAGGCTTGAGCGCCTCAGTTCTCGGCGGGAGCTTGCTCTGCCGCAACGGGTTCGGAAGTTTCGGGTTGAGCGTCGGCATGTGCCTCGCCGCTCTCTTCGCACTTCTCGCCGCACTTCTCGTCGAGCTTCAACAGACCGCCCGCCACGATGATGAGCAGAAGCCCAATCGCCGCAAACAGATACAGATAGTCACGCAGACCCATGAGGTTGATGACCGCCATGAGCAGGCCGTTGGACTGTACCCACGTCGCTTGCATGTAGCCGAGCATGCCGTAGGTGACGTTCATGGGCAGGAGTTGTATCTGCAATACGCCCGCGTCGTCCGCGTAGACGCTGACGCGCAGTCCCGCGCCGTCCGTGATCTTTTCGACAAGCGCCGTCACATCGGTATCGAGCATTCCGCCGACGCCGTTGAATACGCCTGTGCCGCCCAGCAAACCGACGACCGTGTCAACGGTGCCGAGTCCTTCAATGGACATTTGCGTGAGGTCGATGGAAGTAAGATCCATAGGCGTGCCGAGCATGTCGAGCACCAGCCAATTGAGAGGACGTCTCACAACGCCGTTTTCATAGATCAACCAACCGTCTTCGTTGACGCCGTACTTGACGGCATAATTCTTGCCGTTGCTGTCCTTGAGCGTGCCGTCATGAGTGAAATCGCCGCCGTTTTCGACGAATGCGTCCTTCGTCGCAAGATCGTACATCTCATAGAGGAAGCTGTTGTTCTCGTCAAAGACAAGGTCGCCGTTTGTCGTCTCTTGAGTGTAGGTCCAGCCGCCGTTGAGAATGAGGCGGATGATGATGGGCATCGTCATTCTGCCGTTCATCTGTGCATACAGAAGGAGCGGGTCGTCAAACGTCTTGTAGCCGTCCTGATTGAAGCTGTCATAGTTGTTGTCAAAGATGGCTTTGACTTTCTTGTTCTTGAAGCCGTCATGGATGAGCTTGCCCGCGTCGGCATGCGCATACAGATAGTCCATAATGGACAGCGCAAGCGAGCGCCTCTGATTTATCTTCTTGTCGCCGATGTTGAACGCATAGTCATAGTCTCTCAGCACATAGTTTTCATAAATGTAGCTGTACAGCTCATAATGTTGCGCGTCAAGACCGTTGATGTATGCCTCAAGTTGCGAGCGAGACGCGAAATCTTCGGCGTACTTGTCGACGGAGTTTTGAATTTCCTCAACATCGTACTTAGGCTCGCCATTTGCGAAATAGTCGTGACCTTCAAGCGTCGCATAGCTGAAGTCGCCGTTTTCGGCAACGCCCGTCGCAGTGAAGTTGTTGAGGTTGCCGTTGAGGAGGTTGTTCATCACAAATTGATGCTCCAAAGCGGCGTTTTCTTCGACCTGCGCGATGGGATCGTGATAGATGTCCTCGGCATACAGCGTGTAGCTGGTCGCCTTCGCGATAGGATCGGGAAGCACGTATGTGAACAGCAGACCGAACAGCGCCGTCAAGCATACGAATGTAATTGCGATCTTCGTCGTCTTGCCCTTTGCATTCTTGCGAATGAGAAGCGCCACGACAACAGCGTATATCGCCGCGAATACAAGCAGAATGTAGAAGCCGATGAAAGCAAGTCCGCCATATGCGGGAAGAATGCTTGTCGTCTTGCCCGCAAGTATTATCGCCGCAAGAATGAGAGGCAGGAATGCCAAACCGAACAGCACATAGGACGCGATCTTGCGACCGAGCGACGACTTCTTGTCGGAAGAGGTCAACGCCTTGCCCAATTTGCTGTTGCAAAGCTTTTCACATATGCCGCTTTGCGCAGAGGAGGAGCTTTCGGCGCCCTCGTCGCATGTAGCGCCCTTGCACTCGCCGCAAGCAAGCGCCGCATACTTTCTTTCCTTCTCCGCAGCAACGAAGCTGAGGAAGTAGAAGAACATCACGATGCCCGCAAATGTCAGAAGCATGTCGCGCAATGCATAAAGCGGGAAGTTTTTGGGTTGATAGCTCAGATCTGTCTTGAGCTGTTGTACGCTTGCAAGGTTCGCAAGACCCGCGCCCGCGTTGTAGCCGCCCGTGCCGAGGCTGTCGCCGATGAGCGTGGAGCCGACCATGCCGCCGTAGACAGTGCCTTCATAGATTGCGCGCTCGTAGTCCGCAAGATATTGCGCGGTCATCCTGTAAAGCGTCGGATCGTAGGAGTCGCCGTCTCTCAATGCGACTTCGGTGTAGAACTCCCAAACGGGTTTGATCGCGGGAGATTGATAGCTGTAGAAGCCCTGAAGCACGTTGACAAGTATGCCGGAAAGGTCAATCGCAAAATTGCCATCATTGTCGAGGAGCGGAATGGATATGCCGCTGACCTCAAGACCCTTGTAGGTCTTGCCGTCTATTGTCATATCCGTCAAGAAACCGCCTACCATGCCGAGGAGTTGGTCTTTGTTGAGTCCCAACATGTTGAACAAGCCGGGAAGCAATGTGTCGTTCAATAAGTCGCTGACCGCTTTAAGCGTGAAAGCGTCTTGAGCTTTGGTGTCCTCCGTGAAAGCGATCTTGATGAGCTTGTTTGCGTCGGACGTGTCGCTGCTCTTGTAGAGGCCCAGCAAAAGTTGTCCGTTCGAATAATCCAACTTGAGATACACATCTTCTAATGTGGGTTCGCCGTATATTCCGCCGACGATGCCGATGATCTGAGTGGTATCCATGCCGAACGTGCCAAGCAAAGTCTTCAAAGAAACGCCTGCCTTGAGGTCTTCGATAAGAGTGCCCAAAGCGGGGAAGAATCCCGCAATAGTATCGAACAAATTTTGGGAGTCATTGTACAGCCAATCAAACAGAGAGTTGTCTCCGAGCAGTCCGCCGATGTAGGAAACGAGAGTGTCAAGTCTGCCTGACGTCAATGAGAACCTGTCCTCAAACAAATCTTCTTGCTGATAAAGCGCTTTGAGATATTCGGAAGCATACTCGCCTGTAGAAGGAAGAACCTCACTGCCGTAGTAATAGTTGTCCCTCAGATCCTCCGCGTCTGCCTTGATGTACTCAATGTAATCTTTGATCGTCTGGTCGGCGCCGGAGATGTACGCCTGTCCCGCATAGTAGTCTTCGAGGATCTCGAGCATGTTTTCGAAGCTGAAGATCCAGCCGTCTGCGAGCATACCGTTTTGATTGTAGAGAGCCTTGCCATAGACGCCGTCCGTCTGCTTGAAGGTCATCTTGCCCTTCTTACCATTCCAATCATTGCCCGCGGGAGCAAGATCTCTGCTGTACCAGACATAAAGCTGATTGCCGCGAGAATCCTTGCGGGTGATGTAGTAGTAGTTGGAGTATGTGGTTTCCACTCCTGCCGAGTTCTTGAGAACAAGTTCGCCCTTCTTGTTGGGCTCTACTTCAACGAGCGCCGTAACGTCTTGACCTTCGCGTTCGGGTTGCGCACCGACTGTGCCATCGGGGGCGATGATGGTCTCATAAGTGACGGGCTTGTTGGCGATGTTGCCTGCCTCGCCGCTCTTGTCGATGCCTTGCCACTGGATGTTGTAGACGTCCTCATACTGCGCGACCTTGTCGGCGAGCTGATAGGTGAGAGTCTTCTCTTTCCTGTAGTAGCTGACATAGTCATAGTCGGACAGCTGATCCTTGTAGTCCAGCACGGAGACTCCCGCGGGAGCGCCGTCCGCGATCTTGTCTATTTGAGACTCGAACGCAGCGTCCATAATGCCCATTGTGCCAAGCATGACCACCAAGATGAGAGCGATCACCGAGAACATCCTCACTTTGCCGTTCTTCACGAATTTGGCAAGCACGATGTGGCAGATGGTGATAAACGCCCATATCGCAAACGCGCACCAGATCCCGTAAAGAGCAGGCGAGGTGATGAAACGCTCATATCCGACAAATACACCCGTCGAGAATGTCGAGGTGGAAAGTCCCACGAACGGTTCAACACCGATAAATTTTATCGCGGTGAAGAACACCGCAATAAAAAACAGAGGAAGTCCAAGCAGATAGAATACCACCTTGAGAATGTGGAACAGCTTGACTTTTTGTGTCTGTTTCAATTGACTCATATTCCCTCCTTGTTTAATCAGCGGTCGCCAATATGCATGCGCCGCCTTTCACTTTATTTTAAGATAACGCATATTCAAACCAAAGTCAAGAGCATTTAAGAAAAAGCTTAAGCACTATTTAAGCATTGTCTCGGCTTTCGCGCCTGCCCTCTTTCCTTTTATATGCGAATGTCGCGTCCCCAAACGGAGACGCGAGGAAAAAACGCCCTTTTTCGCAATATTCGCGCGTCATGCATAGGGGTTGCTCTCCCACACTCTGACGTAGTCGACAAGGAAATCGACCGCGAAATTTTTCATATCATACATTCTCGAGTTGCCCGAGACGGGATGCCCGCCGTTGAAAAACGGAGAATCGCCGGGTACGCCGCCGTTGCCGCCCACTTCGACGGATAAAATGATGTAACTCGGGATGCTCGAAACATTTTTCTCGATGTAATCGGCGTCCTTTGGGGAGTGATAGGGCGCGCTCGTCTCGTAAGTAAGCTCGCCGTCGATATAAAATTTGTAGGAGTCGGGTTGCCAATCCAGCGCAAAGGTATGCCACTCCTCATAGCCGTTTTCCACAGCCTCGGAAGAGCGTTCGAGCATGATGGGAAGCGTGCCGTGATCCGACTTCTTGTCGCCGTAGCCCGCCGTGTGTATCGCATGTTGGACGGCGCCTCCCCACGAGTAAAACGGGGACTCGAATATGTCTATTTCCGCCCCGCCGACGTGCGCGTCGGGGATCTCTTGTTGCATCTCGTCGCACATCAGCCAAAATGCCGCCCACATGCCCGCCGCCTCGGGCACCTTGCACCTGGTCTCGTAAAAACCGTAGGTGAAAAGCTCTTTTGAATCGACGCTGCCCGTGTAGAACGTCTTTTTCTCGGCGTCGTAGGTCGTGCGGATGACAAGATTGCCGTCCTTTTGCGATATGGAATCCTCCGTCCACCAGCCTCCGCGCCTCACTTCGCCCGGGTCGCCCTCATTCGGCGTGCCGCCGTGGACGAACCACTTCGTAGCGTCAAGCGAGTCGGAATCGAACTCGTCCGAGAAAAGCAGTTTGGGTTGCGGACGTTTTTTGTCGCAAGCCGCAAAAACCACAAGCGAAAGCGCCAAAACAGCGATAAGCGTGAGCAGAGATACAGCCTTTAAAAGGGATATCGAATGTTTTTTGTTGCAATTTGTTTTGTCGGTACTCATAATTTGACCCCCTCTTCTTTTAATCTAATATTAGCCGCAAACGGCTTTTAAGTCAATAGCGATTTTCCTAAAATGCGCCGCGCGTTTTTCCGTTCCGCGTCGGACGTTGCGCGCTCTTCTTCTTTTTCTTGCGCATTTTGCAAGTTTTCGGACTATTATACGGAAGCCTATACACAAATGTTAAAATGTAAAAAAATATGCCGAAATATGACAACGTGCAAATTTATTTGTCGAAGCATGCGGGCTGTATCGGGCATCGCCTTTCGCTCCCGCGACTGCCGCCCGAGGCGACGCGACTTGTCATATCTTTCCTCTTGCCGCAAGCAAGGTCAAAAGCGCCTCGCACCCCTCGCGTATGTCGAGATACGCTCTGTCGAAATCACCCGTCCACCACGGGTCGGCAATGTCGCGGGGGCGCTCCGTACAGTCGAGCAGACGCATGATCTTGCCCTGTTTGTCTCCCGAAAATATGCGGCGCATAGCCTCGACGTTGCGCGTTTCCATTCCCACAAAGAGGTCATAGCGATCATAGTCGGAGGAAGTAAGCGGAGTCGCGAAATGCTTGAGTACGGGCACGCCCTCCTCGCGGAGCTTGCGCATGGCGGCGGGATATATGCCGTTGCCCTCCTCCTCGCGCGAGGTCCCTGCCGAATACACTTTGATTTTGCCGCTCGCGCCCGACTTAAAAAGCATATCCGAAAAGACGCATTCCGCCATGGGAGATCTGCAAATGTTGCCAAGACACACGAAAACTATGCCGTACATACCCGCTCCTTCTTTAAAAATTCATTTCTAAAACATTGACGCATGCGTAAAACCCGCCACATATATCGATTTTGCCGCTTTTCCCAAATGCGTCGCGGTTTTCATCAGCACTCGAAAACGAATGAGAGTGGACCGTCCTGCTGTTGTTCTATAAACATATGCGCGCCGAAAACTCCGTTTTTCACGGTTATTCCCTCTTCCCTCAATTTGTCCGTGACGCGCATATAAAGCTCGTTTGCGCGCTCGGAAAGCTCCGCATTCCCGAAATCGGGACGGTTTCCGCTGCCCTTCCCCAGCTTGCCCGCAAGCGAAAACTGCGACACGAGCAAAATTTCCCCGCCGACCTGTTTGACGGAAAGGTTCATCTTGCCGTTCTCGTCACGGAATATCCTCAGATTTGACAGCTTGCGCGCAAGGTAGTCCGCTTTCGCTTCGTCATCCCCCTTTTCCACTCCCAAAAAGACGGTCAATCCGCAGGAAATTTCGCTTATAAGCTTGCCGTCCACATACAAACTCGACTTTTGCGTCCTCTGTATAAGTGCCCTCATATTATCCTCACAATTTTCCGTATCCGATGTTTAAGCATGCTTTTCGCACATTTAAACCGCTTGTTTCAGCTTTTATTCTTATTCCGTTTTTGAGCCGTCCTTCGGCGGTCTCGCCCCCAAAAACGTATAAAATCCGCACTCCAACTCGCTGTTGTACAGCTTGCGCACCTTGTCGGCGCGCCTTCCGAAATACTTTTCGAACGCGCGATACGACGTGATGACGTATACGCTCCATTCGTCGAGAGTCGCGCACATTTTTCCGAAATCCGAATAAAGCGCTCTAAGCTCGTTTTCCTGCATGAGCCTCTCCCCATACGGCGGATTTGTGACGATGACGCCGTACTTGAAGCGGGACGAAACCTCCCTCATATCGCCGACTTGCAGGTGTATATCGCGCTCCACGCCCGCCGCCCTCGCGTGCTTCAGCGCGAGCTTTACGGCTTCGCCGTCTATGTCGAAACCGCTTATGCGCAATTTGACGTCCCTGTCTATCAGCTGTTCCGCCTCCTGCTGTACCTTAGGACGTATATTCGGAGCAAGCGCAAAATCCTCGCAAGCGAAACGTCGAAACATGCCGCTCGCTATGTTTCCCCCTATCATTGCCGCCTCTATAGGCAACGTCCCCGACCCGCAAAACGGGTCTATAAACGGCCTGTCCGCCTTCCATACGGAAAGTTGCAACATCGCGCTTGCAAGCGTCTCGCGTATGGGCGCCTCGCCGAGATAGGTGCGCCACCCGCGCTTGTGCAGGCCGTCCCCCGACGTGTCCAGCGTGACAGTCGCGACGTCGTCCTCAAGCGAGATCTCTATGCGATACTCCTCCCCGCTTTCCTCAAGCGAGCGAAGCCCGTATTTGTCCGTCAACTTTTTGACTATGGCTTTTTTCGCTACAGACTGTATTGCGCTTAGGGCAAACAGCTTGCTTGCGTGCGTTTTGGCGTTCACCGTCACCTTTCCTCTCGGCGGTATGACCTCCTGCCAAGAATAGTCGTATATCGCGTCGAAAAGCGCGTCGAAACTGTCCGCGGGCGCGGCGAAAAGCACAATGCGCACTCTCTCCGCCGTGCGCAAAAAAATGTTTGCGCGCAACGCGTCCACATAACTCCCCTCGAAGCATATCCTGCCTCTGTTTGCGCCCTCGGGCGAGTAGCCAAGCCGCACAAGTTCGCGCTTAGTGACCGCCTCAATGCCGCTCGCCGCCGCCACTTCTATCCTCAATTTTCCGTCAAACACGCTCATAACCCTATAATACAATAAAGCGACGATCAAGTCAACAAAGCAAGAGCGCCGATCCAAAAAGGACCGACGCTCCATAATTTTTTTAGTCGCAAAATGCCATCATTTTACGCGATTTTTTCGACCGTAAAGCTAAACGAGTAGGTCCTCATTTTACCCCAAACGGGATTACGCCTCGCCGTTACAGTGACGTTGTAAGTACCGTTTTCGGTTATGACCTCAAGCACCGTAACGCCGGCCGGCTCATTCTCGTCAAGGTCCGATTTAGCCGCATTATACTCTTTTTCAGTGACGCTCACGATTTTCTCTTCTATGGGATCGTCAAAGAAGCCGGTCTTTGCATTGTAAGCAAAGTAGGATATAGTCTTGACTCTGTACTCGGTTATATCAAACGTGACGGTGATCTCCGCCTTGCCAAACGATCCCGACGCGTTATCCGACATTGTAACGTTCAATATGTCGACGTCGATACTGCCGCCGTTATTTCCTTTACCTGCGACATATGACACTTTGATAGAGTAGATTGCATCTGAATACTTCCACCCGAATGTCACGCTTCCGTCATCGGCAAAGTCGAGATCCTGCACAGTGTAAGAAGAATATACAGGCGTAAATTTGTTCTGATCTTGCGGGTCTACGCTGTCGCCGGAATGGAAGCCGAAACCAATGAGTTCGGTGATCTTTCCGTCTTTGACGAAGCCCGTGAAGCGATAGAATTTGTCCTCGTCCGACGTATATAGTTCGAGCATATCGCCAAGTTCAACGATTTCGCAACTGCTTGCGCCCGTTATCTTAACGTCGTAATATTTTGTATCCTTTTCTCCCACCGCCAAACGCATCGTGCCGTTTTCCGCACTCAAAGTTGCGTTGACAGCCATTTGTCCATTCAGCTCTGCGGTGACCGCGATCGAACCGAATGCCGCGTTGACCGTAGCGCTGAAAGTAAATACCACCGTGTTTTTGTTGTCCTGCGTTTTTATGGTGTGCTTCACGCCGTTTTTGAAGAGAATTTCATCTGCGATCGTCAGCGTGTTTTCGCCCTTGACGCTCTCAAGGCTCTTTTCATAGTTGCCATTGCCTTCATCGCCGCCGCGCACATAGATGTCGACGCCGTCCGTCTCGCTTTGCACATATACTCCGAATATCTTTGAAGTATTGCCCTGCCTCATTACAAGCGTACCGCTGTCGAAAATGTACACGGATCTATTTGTAAATCCAATGTAGACAGCGCCTTCCATCGGGTCATTTGCGAAATAAAGTCCCGCCGTATTTTTGAGAACAGCGCTTGCATTTGCGTTGGATATGAGCGTGTTCAACACATCGACGTCTTTGACATATGCTTTCATATTTATGGGCGAAACGCCGTTTGCCCCGTCCACCCTGGAGATGAACGCGTAGTCGGGCACCGTAAGTTCGCTGAAAGAAACGCACTCTGTAAGGTCGAATATAGTCATAACCGTGTTTTCGTGCGAAAAAGCGTATTGCCCTATTTTCTTGATATTTTTAAGTTTGACGCTCTTGAGCGGAACATCGACAAACGCGCCGTCGCCTATTGTCTCGGCATTAGACAGATCTATCTCTTCAAGCGCATAGCAACCCGCGAAGGCATACTTTCCTACCGATGTGACCTTTGGCGCGGTAACGGACTCAAGGCTTTCGCAATACTCGAACGCTTGATCGCCTATTTTTGTGACATTGCCAAGATTTATTGATCTGATGTTGCTGTTTTGGAACGCTTTTGCGGCGATCTCCCTTATGTTTGAAGACAACTTGGATAGATCTAAATCTCTATCGACGCCGATGTAGCGCACAAGCACATCGCCGTCTATGAGCCACTCGAAATTGCCGCTCGCGAACGTATATTTTTCATTGTTAAGTTCGAAATAACTGCGCGCTGTTTCGCCGTAAGGCGTAAACTCGATTTGCGTGGGAGTAAGATAGGTGCAAAGGCCTTGTTTGACAACGCCGTACTTGTCCATATACACGCCTTGCGCAAAGCCGTCCGTGATGAGAAGCTCTCCGTATTCGCCCGTGTACACGCCTTTTTCTTTCTCATTGTAAATGATGTAGCAATTTGTGCCGTCCATACGATATATCCAGAAAACGAATGACCCTGTCAAACTATTTTCCGCATCGTCGGGCACATAGCTTAAAAACTTCTCGCCAAGTTCAGGGACGAGACTATATTTTCCTGTTTCCACAGGCTGATCGTCACTGTTGTATATCGTCGCGACCCCTTGTCCGTTCAAATAAATGTATATCTCGCGTGAGCTGGGCGCATTGTTTACGACTTCGGCATACACTCCGTTGAAAGCGTCGCGCTCGTCAAGACCGTCGCTTGTCACATCGAAGATGAGGCGGTCTATCAATTCGCCGTCTTTGTCATAGTACGCGATATAGACGTTGTCTGTTTTCTCGCCGTTTTCGGACGCTTCGGGATACGCGTCGGAGTTGAAATATCTGTCGTATACATTGACGTAATACATCGCGGCTTCAAAGCTGTTGCCATCTGAGTCGACATACTCTCCGCGGTGATAGCCGTCGCCCTTCAACGTGCCGCCGCCTACGATCTTGAAGTCGCCCGAGGCATATATCTTTTGCAGATATTTCCCGCCGTGCCACTTGAGTCCGCCTTCGAGGGAGAAGTCCTCCGTCGCGACAGCGATATAGTAGAAGATGTCGGGAATATCGTCCTGCGCGTCATAGCACACGCCTATCTCGTATTCTGTATAATCGGTGCCATTCCACGTGAATTTTTGGTCCGTCGTTTTGTATACGCCATATATGGACATGCCGGAGCTGACCATAATGCACTCGTCTCCGCCGAGAAGTATGAAGTAGCGCCCGTATGCCTCAAGCCCGGTGCCGAGTTCTGTTTCGTTGTAATAGATGTTCGCCTCGTCGCCACCCACAGTGAAGTCGGTTACTGCGCCGTTTTCGTCGACCGTCAAGGTGATATAGCGGTTGTATCTTGTGTCGCCCTTGACGACATACATCTCGATGACTTGTCTAACGTCGTCTTTGACGAGATAGTGATAGGAGTTCGCCGTTTCCGTCACTCCCTTCATCGTAAGCGACATCTCGCCGTTTTCGCTCAGCACGAGTTTGTCTCCTGCGGCATTCTCGACCTCGAACCCCTTATCGAGCAAGTCGCACTCGCCCCTCGTTTCGCTTGAGATCATGTAGATGAAGGAATAGTACGGACTCATGATCTCGACAACATCCTCGCCTTGCGATTGAAGGAATTTGGTGATCTCCTCTTCCTCGTCGGGATCTATCTCGAATTGATAGCGCGCGCCGACTTTTCCCGCCTCGCCGCTCAAAAGTGTGGCTGTGCCCTTGATGGTGAAATAGTAGCCTCTGCCTTGCGGTATGCCTATGTACGTTTCGTAAACTCCCTCCCGACCCTCTTGCGGAATGGTCGCTATGGCGCATCCGTTTACGGTGTCGGTGATCATATGAAAGTCGGGAATGAACGTAAACGACTCTATCTCGTCATCCGCGCCGAAATTCACCCTGTAAACTTCGGTATGCGTGCCGCTCCCGTCGCCGTTGGGGACTTTGGAGAAGGTTATGAATGACGCGACTAAGCCCGGGTCGTAAGCATAGTTTATTTCCTTGTTGCCGTCCTCGCCGTTATATTGTACCGCTCCGAATATGTCCAAAGTCAGATTGTCGCTCACCTTGAGCGGAGCTTTGTAAAATTGCGGGACGATCATATCGTTTATATAGCGGAATTGAAATTCCACGTCGTGCGTCGAGCCGAAGTACTCATAGGTCGATTTAAACTTGTATGTGACATCGTCCACCTTCGTCACAATGCCCCAATCTATCTCCGTCAAAACCTGCGTGCCCGTGAGCGCGCCGACATACATGGAGTAGACCGTGACAATGGCGCCGTCGCTCTTGCCGTACTTATAAATAAATACGCCCAGCGTGTTGTCATAGTCCTCGAAAGTGTTGCCCTTATATACGGAGCCGAGACCCGAGGCGTCCAGGAAGTATTCTACCGCAAATTCTCCATGCGCGGGAATGTAGAAGTTCGCGTTGTTGGACTGCGAATCCTCTATGCACAAAGTAACTTCCTTTCCTTCATATGTGAAAGTGACCCAATTTATCGTGCCCAAGCCGTACGCTTCGTCGTCATAGGGATTTTCTTCATACCAGCCGCTCGTTTCAATTGTATACTCTATTTCTTTGCCCTTATAGGCGCCCTTGCCGAAGCCGTCGAGCGTCAAGTCATCGTCGACCGTCGTGTCTTTTTGCACCTTGCCCTCAATCGCGGGTCCGTAACTTCCCGCAAGGTCGTCGCGGAGCAAGAAACTGCCCTTGAGCAATATGCCGTCAACAGTCTCGCCCGCCTCGTCGTCGATCATGCGCACGTCAAACTCGTCCGCGTCCTCTTCGCCGAGATACACTCTGTAGAATTCGCCCGTTTCATCCCACTCATACGAGCTTGACGCTGTGGCGCCCATATAGTGAGCGATCCCGCCGCCGAAACCGTCGAAGTCAAAGATGATGTGTTGTGCGGCGGCGCCTGTGCCGAGACGCAAAATGTAGCTTCCTATCACGTCGCCGTCCGCTTTTTCGAAGCAAAGTTCTTCGCCGTCCGCGATAAGTCTGAATATGAAATCGTCGCCGTTCGTCGGCGCAAAAGTATATGCGGACTGACTCGGGTCGAATTGATATTTGCCCTCTACGTCGACGCCACCCGCCTTATGGAGTATCGCCTTGCCTTTGCCGCCCGCGAAAAACTCCAGCGACTCGTTTTCATCCGCGATATTCTTGTATGTCTTTTCGGCTGTGTCTTTGAAATAGTAGAAGCCGTCCTCCAGCAAAACTCCGTCGAGGGTGAACGCGCCGTTGACTTTGACGGAGAACAAACTTCCGTCAAGCGTGCCCTTGAGAAGCTCGTCGGAGCGGTATCTCTCGAGGTACACCGCGTTTTCCTCTTTTGAGGACACATAGATGTAGTCGTTGCCGCCGAAAACATCGGGAAGTCCCATTTCCCACACGGCATACAGGGTCACGCTTCCCTCTTTTTCGACTTCGTCGCCCGCGAAATAGCTTGCCTCGCCGCCGTCCTCTGTCGCCCAGCCTATGAAATTGCGGTGGGCATATTCGCCCAGCTCGTCCTCGCCTATAACGGACATGCCGTATTTGCCGCTCTTCACGACGTCGCCGCCAAGCCCCGTCACATAGGTGATCTCAAGCGGCAAACGCAGATATTTGACTTCGCACTCGAAATCCCTCCGATCCGAGGAAAATTGCAAAGTGTAGCTCGCTTTTTCTGCGCCGTAGCCGTAAACTTTTTCAAGCTGAGTCACGTCATACGTCACGGAATCCGTGGAACCTTTCATCACTCTGCCCTTCACGGAATAGGAATCGTCCGCTTTGAATGTGCCGTCCTTTTGCTCCAGCATGGCTTTGAAAGTGAAGCCGAGGTCCCACTCCGCATAGTAAGTCTTGTTCTTTTGGGGGAACACGGAGGGAGAGACCGCCTCATCCGAGCAGTCCATCTTCTCGTGCCAGCCGCCGAAATAGCAATTGCTCTTGTCCGATACCGCGGGAGCTTGAAGCGCTTCGCCCGCATTACCGCTCAAAGTTATGTTTTCGCCCTCGCCCGCCATGTCGAATGTGACCGTGACTTGCTCCGCTTTGTCGTCTTTATTCCCATTGTCATCGCATGCGGCAAACACGCCGAGCGCCAAAACCAGCGTGAGCAATAATGCCAAAATACCGATAACTCTTTTCATGATCCACCTCTTTTACGATGTCTCAACATCGACCGCATATTTTTAGTCGAAATTATTCCGATAGAATATTGTATAAATGATAACGCCTATGCGCGCGATATGTCAAACGCTTGTCCTTAAAAATCGTCTTTCGACGCATATTTTAAGCTTTTTAAAGCGACTTTTTGCCATTATATGGCTATTATATTCGCTCTGCCGCCTCTTTAACGCGCGCCTTAAATAGACGATGACATACATAAAATTGCTCGCATTTATCGTCTTCATCTTAGCCGCGTCTCTGCTTCGTATGCTTCTTTTTGTCCCGCATACGCCCCTATCCGCTCACGTCTCTTACCATTTTTGACAGATTTAAGGAAAATTTTGCAAAAACCGCTTTCACCGTTGACAAAACACGAATTGTATACTAATATATTAGCAAGAGCAAATTTTCGGAGTCGTATTATGCTACACAACTGTTTTTCGCAAAGATTGAAGCAACTGCGCCAAGACAAGCACTTGCTTCAGCAGGACCTTGCCAAACTTCTCAAGGTCTCAAAATCCACGGTCTCCGGTTGGGAGGTCGGTCGCAATCAGCCCGACTATGATATTCTCATAGAACTCAGCATACTCTTTGAAGTGTCCGTCGATTACCTCATCGGCAGAAGAAATTATTGATTCCCGAACATCGGATTCCAAATAAAAAAAAATCAAATTTCGGCAACGACAAAAAATCGGGAAGGACTGTTTTCTCTTCCCGATTTTTACTTCTTAATTTAGTCGATAAAGACCCGCGCTCTGCGCTCCATCGCCTACGCCGCATGCATTTTCTCATCCTAAAAGCCTCGCACGGCGCGTCTAAGCAAGATGTCTTTGACTTTTTGCAACTGCTTTTCGGCTTGCTTTTTGTCCCTTCTTTATACACTTATTTCGCCTCTCCCTTACACTCTTTTGTCACTTTTTTCCGACTCTAAGCAAGTCTACAACGCGCTTGCCGTTTAGCGGATGCACTTTGTACGGGGAAAGTTCGGCAAGCGGTTTCAGCACAAAATCGCGGTTTATCATGTCATAATGAGGTATTGAAAGTCCGTTTTTGTCATAAACGAGGTCATCGTAAAAGAGTATGTCGATGTCGAGCGTGCGGTCTCCCCACCTCACGTCCCGCGTCCTTCCCGCCTCCGCTTCTATGGCGTTCACCGCCTGCAAAAGCTCCTCGGGAGTAAGATACGTGTCCGCCTCGACGACGCTGTTCAAAAATTCTCCCTGCGCGACGCCTCCGTAGGGGCTTGTAACTATGCGCCCGCTCTCGCGCACGTTTTTGAAAGCGGGATCGCCCTTCAACTTGTTCACGGCAAAGTCCAAATATGCGTTTCTGTCGCCTATGTTCGAGCCGAGCGAGAGGTACGTCCTATGCCACACAAAAGTCGTTTTGACGGCTACATAGTCGAATTTGCCGCTCATGGGAGCGTCCGGCTTTTTGACCTCTGCGCTCACGCCCTTCGCAAGCGAGAATTTTCTCAGCACAAGCTTCGCAATGCCCGCTGCGAGCGTCTCTATAAGATCGAAACAATTTTCCTCGACAAAGCTTTTCACGACTTTTTTGACCGCGGAGTAGCTCACCGTATCGTCTACGTTGTCGCTCTTCGCCGCCGCGCGTATGTCCGCATACACCGTGACGGAGATCAGAAACCTCTGCGGCTTTACTTTTTCCTCGGCGTTGACCCCGTGACAAGCAGAAACCTCGAGGTCTTTCAAAATTATTTCGTCTTGCTCAAATTCGCAACCTGTCATGACTTTTTGCTCCTTATTTAGTCCCTCTTTGCCCGTCGCATCTTCTTATCGCTTCGACGTTTTCCTTCACGTCGTGCACCCTCACAAACAGCGCGCCCTGCTCCGTTGCGCGCCTTGTCGTATCAAGAGTCGCGGGCAGTCTGTCCCGCACATCCCCGCCCAAAAACGACTTGCGCGAAGCTCCCAAAAGAAAGGGATACTCAAAAGCCTCAATCAACTCGCCGTACCTCTCGAGAAGTTCGACGTCCTCCTCCCGCGAAAGGTTGAAACCTATTCCGCCGTCGAGCAATATTTTGTTTCTTTCCACGCCCGCCGCAAGCAGTCTGTCTATCGCGATTTGCAGTCCGCGCTTTTTATCCTCCAACATATCCGCGACTTTCGAGCCGCGTCTGAAGTGCATGACGCATATCGCAAGCCCGTATTTTGCGACGACCGCCGCCATATCTTTGTCCGCGAGACAGCTCACGTCGTTTATCATATCCGCGCCCGCCTTCGCCGCCTCTTCCGCGACCGAGGCATAAAACGTATCCACGGACAATAAAGCGTCGGGATATGCATCCCTCAGCGCGCGTATTACGGGTATGACGCGCCTTTGCTCCTCGTCGGCACAAACGACCTCCCCGCCCGGGCGCGTGGATTGACCGCCTATATCCAGAATTTCGGCGCCTTCAAACAACATTATATTCGCGCGCGCAAGCGCGAACTCAACGCTTTCCGTCCTGCTTTCGCAAAAAAAGCTGTCCGGAGTGGCGTTCAAAATGCCCATGACATGCGTTCCGCCCTCGAATTTTCTGCCGCGTACATCAAAATCGTAGCGCTTTATTTCGCTCATGCGTGAAACACCCTCTCAACATATGCCTCGGGGAAATTTCCCCTCGTCGCGTAGCTCACCGTCTTGCTCCCCACTTTTTTTACTCCGCGCGCGGTCATGCAGGTGTGCTCCGCCTCTATGACGACAAGCACGCCCTTTGGCTGAAGTTCGCGAAAAATCTCGTCCGCGATCTGAGCTCCCAACCTTTCCTGAAGTTGCAACCTCCTCGCATATACGTCCACCACGCGCGCAAGCTTGCTCAGTCCCACGACCTTGCCGTTTGGAATGTACGCGATGTGCACCTTGCCGAAAAACGGCATGAGATGATGCTCGCATGTGGAGGAAAACGAGATGTCCTTTTCAATGACAAGCTCGCTCCCGCTCTCCTCAAACACTTTTGCCAGCTCATCCGCGCCGTCCTTGCCGTAGCCCGAAGTCAGCTCCTCATACATTCGCGCCACGCGATCCGGAGTGTCGATAAGGCCCTCTCTTTGTGGGTCCTCGCCTATCGCCTCGAGAATATCTCTCACCGCTTTTTCTATTTTCGATTTGTCAACGCTCATATGCGCACCTCGCAAAATTTCTCACCGGATATATGATCTTCAAATGTATTTTTCACAACTCTTTGCTTTTGTCTATATTCTCAAACAACGTTAGGGATCCCGCGACAAGTACGACATCGCAGTCCCCCTTAAGCGCGTCCTGCGCGGCGCGATGTATATCTTCACCTATGTCGCAGTTGACGTACTCCCCCACTATGCCCGAAAGTTCCTCCGCGGACATAGCGCGCGGCGAGGGCGGAGTCACGCAAGTAGCCCTTGCCGCAAGCGGCGCTATAAGCCGCGCAATGCCTCTCACGTCCTTGTCCCTCAAAACCCCTATGACGAGATGTATGCGCGCACTCGGGAAGTATTTTTTAAGCGCTTTTTTAAGCGTCTCTGCTCCGTGCGGATTGTGCGCACCGTCAAAAACGAGGGTTTTTCCTGTCGGAACGTCAAGATCAAACCTTTCTTTTGCGTTTTTCACGATTTCGAAGCGTCCGCGCCACACGGTTTTCTCAAGTCCCGTTTTGATGCTTTCTTCGCTTATCTCAAGCCCTTTTTCGTTGAGCTTTTCCGCGGCGCATATCGCTATTGCGGCATTTTGGAGCTGGTGTGCCCCGAGCATTTTCACAAAATATTTCTTGCCTTCATACTCGAAGCGCTGTCCGTCAAGGCTGTCGTCTATGGGCGTCGGCTCGCTCGCAATAAAAAGTCTGCACGGCATTTCCTTTCGCGCTCCGTCCGCAGATCTCCACGGGTGCGCAAGCTCGCGCATGACATCCTCGCTTTGTGCGCAAGTCACCGCGTCGCCGTCTATTATAGCCGCCTTCTCCGCCGCTATCTCGCCGAGGGTATTTCCGAGATATGCGCAATGGTCCAAACCTATGGGGGTGATGACGGCAAGCAACTTATTCCGCATGGCGTTCGTCGCGTCCCACCTGCCGCCCAAGCCCGTTTCGATCACGCAAACGTCGCACCCTTCCTCCTTGAACGCCTCAAACGCGAGAGCCGTCTCTATCTCGAATGCCGTAGGTTTGAAACCTCCCGCCCGCCTCGCGTTTTCTTTCTCGATGACGAGGGCAATTTTGCTCATATATTTTGCCACCTCGTCGTCGCAAAGCGGCGTGCCGTCAATGAGCCACCTCTCGTTGTAGCAAAACACGGAGGGCGAATTGTATGTGCCGACCTTATGTCCCGCCTCGCGCAGAATGGACGTCAGATATGCCGACACACTGCCCTTGCCGTTTGTGCCCGCGATATGCACGCATCTAAGCCCTTCGTCGGGCGCGCCGAGCATGTCGAGAAGCTCCCGCATGCGCTCCAGCCCCAGGTCTATGCCCGCCCGCTCTATATTCTTGATGTACTCAACCGCCTCTTTATAAATCAAAAAAGCACCTCGCAAAAGGAAGTACTGCTCGGGGGAAGCGGGAGTGAATATCGCACCGCAAGTCATTTGCTATTATGACCTTTCGTCCGCTGACACCCCCCGTTCAGACGGCACTTGACGCGCGAAATTCTACAACTTCCAAATCGTATTATTATATTTTTCAATAAATCGGCTCGCTTTCGACGCCGCTTTCGCAAAAGGCAAAACCAAAGCCTTGTTTGCCGATCTATCGACATAAAATCATTCTATCACATTCTTAATTGCATATCAACAAAAATTCGCGCTCCTTTGCATAAATTTTACGCGGTATATAGATGTGAATGCGGACAATGGCGACGTAAATATCAAGCTCTCCCGCGGGAGTTTGGCACTTGCATACAAGCAAAACGCGCAAACTAGTGACTAAAGTCACGACGTTTGCGCGTTTTTAATTTGGGATCACAAAGGGCAAAGCGCCCTTTGTCGGGGAGCGAGGTGGAACCCCGCATATCATACTTACTTGACAATAGGCGCGTCCCAATGGGGGTCGCCTTTGACGCCCATAAGTTTGGTGACGGTGGCGGCGACGTTTGACAGTCCAAAGGCGCCGTCGGCGATCTCGCAGTCCGCGTTGTAGACGATGAAAGGCACGACGTTGAGGCTATGCGCGGTGCGCACTGTGATCTGCCCTTTCTTGTTTTTCTCGAGCATCTCGTCGGCATTGCCGTGGTCGGCGGTGACGATGAGGATGCAGTCGTGCTTTTTGACGACGGGGAGCAGTCTTGCAAGTCCGAGGTCGACGGCTTCGACGCCGATTATTGTCGCATCGAGGTTGCCCGTATGCCCCACCATATCGCCGTTTGGATAGTTACAGCGGATAAATTGATATTTTCCGCTCTCAATTGCCTCGATGACCTTGTCGGTGACCTCTGCGGATTTCATCCACGGACGCTCGTCAAAGGACACCTTGTCCGAGGGCACTTCCTCCCATGTTTCAAGCTCGTCGTCGAACTTTTCGGAGCGGTTCCCATTCCAGAAATAGGTGACATGTCCGTATTTTTGCGTCTCGGACACGGCGTACGACCTTATGCCCTGCTTGACGAGTTGTTCGCTCAAGGTATACTTTATTTGAGGCGGCTCGACAAGGAAGCGTTTGGGCAGTTTGAGGTCGCCGTCGTATTGCAACATGCCCGCATACTTGAGTTTGGGCATGGGACCGCGCTCGAAACAGTTGAACCCCTCGTTGTCGAACGCCATGGAAATTTCGATCGCTCTGTCGCCGCGGAAGTTGTAAAGTATGACGCTGTCTCCGTCCTTCATCGCGCCGACGGGAGTGCCGTTTTCCGCTATGACAAACGCGGGCAGATCCTGATCGATGACGCCCTCGTTTTCTTTGCGGTAGGTCTCGATTGCCTCAGTCGCGCTTGCAAACTGCCTTCCCTCGCCGTAGACGTGAGTATAGAAGCCTTCTTTCACCATGTCCCAATTTGCGAAATATCTGTCCATGGTGATCTTCATCCTGCCGCCGCCCGAAGCGATGCGCGCGTCGAAAGTTGCGTCGTTCAGCTGTTTCATCGCCTCTTCGAGGGTGCCGACATATGTCAGAGCGGATGTCGCGGGCACGTCCCTGCCGTCAAGCAGAATGTGCACGCGAACTCTCTTTATTCCCTCCGCCTTTGCTTGACGTATGAGCGCGAGCAGATGCGAGATGTTGCTGTGCACATTGCCGTCCGAAAGCAAGCCGATGAAATGCATCGTGCCGCCGTCCTTGCAATATGCCGTCAGCTCCCGCCACGCGGACGAGTTGAAGATAAGTCCGCTCTCTATCGCCTCTTCGACAAGCTTTGCGCCCTGCGAGTACACCTGTCCGCAACCGAGCGCGTTGTGTCCTACTTCGCTGTTGCCCATATCCTCGTCCGAGGGAAGCCCGACCGCTGTGCCGTGCGCCTTGATGTAGGTGTGAGGACATTCCTTGAGGAGCATATCGAGCGTGGGAGTGTGCGCCATTGTGACCGCGTCGCCGAGACCCGTCTTAGACTTCCCGACGCCGTCCATAACAACAAGTACAAGATTTTTCATATATGTCAAAAATATATCTGCGCCCCCCGCGGAGCGCGCGTAAACTGCGCGATATGGACGTTTATATGTGCATATCGCACGGTTAAAACACCTTTTTCGACATTTGCGCGCTCTTTTCAAGACGCGCAAATGTCGACTCTGTCAATAATTGACGACTTTGGAGAAATCCTCCGCCTTCAGGGACGCGCCGCCGATAAGCCCGCCGTCTATCTGAGGCATCGCCATAAGTTCCGCCGCATTCTTTGGATTCATACTGCCGCCGTACTGTATGCGCACGCGGTTCTCGGCGCACTTAGGACAATAAAGCTCAGCCATGGTGTTGCGGATGATGGCGATGGTCTCGTCCGCGACCTCCGCCGTAGCCGTCCTGCCCGTGCCGATCGCCCAAACAGGCTCGTATGCGATGACGATGTTGTCAAGCTCTTCCTTGTCGACGCCTTCAAATGCCGCCTTTGTCTGTCTGACAAGCACTTCTTCGACCTTGCCCGCCTCTCTTTCCTCGAGGGTCTCGCCTACGCAGATGATGGGTTTCAGCCCCGCCGCGAGAGCCGCCTTGACTCTCTTGTTGACGGTCTCGTCCGTCTCGCCGAAATATTGACGGCGCTCGGAGTGTCCGATGATGACGTATTCGACGCCCAGCTCGACAAGCATTTTCGCGGAAATCTCGCCCGTGAAAGCGCCTTTTTCCGCCCAATGCACATTTTCCGCGCCGACGTGGATGTTTGTGCCCTTCGTCAACTCGACCGCGAGAGCAAGATCGGTGTACGGAGTGCAGATGACTACGTCGCACTTTGCGTCCTTGACAAGGGGAATAAGCCCCTCGACCAACGTCCTCGTCTCGGCGAGGGTGTTGTTCATCTTCCAATTGCCTGCAATAATGGGTTTTCTTGCCATAAATTCACCTCGGAATTATTTTTAATCATTATATCACAGCCCATTTTCAAATGCAACAAACAGTGGAAAATATAAAAAATTGCGCCTCGAATTCCCCGCCGAGTTTGCCCCGCGCGCTCATTCGTACAGGCGCAACATTTCCCTCCCCCATTCAAAAGTCTCAAATTGTGCGATCGATGACGGCGACAAAATACGCTTCCGTAAAAATGCGACGCTTTAAAAGGAGTTTAAAATTTAATTTTCCTTTTGTGACTTGACGCTCTTCCTGAGCAACAGATTGATATATTGCGAAAGCGAGCGGTCGTCTTTTTCCGCCTCGCTCTTCAACTCCTTGAGCAGATCTGAGTCTATGGTTATGCTTATTTTTTCCTTCAACGGCTTCATAAGTCACCTCTTATGTAGTATACCAAAAATCATACAAATTCTTGACTTATCATATAAAGTAGGATAAAATACTACTATTGACAAAAAAAGGAGACTTGTATGCAGAAAATCGTAAAGATCACATCTTCCGATGACGATCCCGGCGACGCGCTCGCATGGTATGTCGACGCAGGATGGCGCGTAGTGCAAATCGAACGCTCCGTCGAAGCAGACTCCTCATCTTCCTCCTTTGAATGGACAGTTCTGCTTAGGAACGATGACGAAGACGCGGATCTTAAAGACTTGGAAAAAATTTTAAAAGAGGCACAAAGGAAAAATTCAATAAAAAACACAATTATGACCGTGCTGATCTGCACATTTTGCATAATCGCAATAATTCTTCTCGCACTCGCCCTTAAAAGGTTTTTGTGACCGATTTTTCAAACAATACATTATTTTCGCATATAGGCATCAATCAAAAAAGCGCGATATTTTGATGAAGAACGAGGAAGAGGCGTCCCGCCGAACCGCCTAATGTACACAGACGTACATGACGGAGAGGAGGGGCGCCTCTGACAAAGTTATTCGCAAAATAGCGCGCTTTTTAGTCGTTGAGGCAGGCGATGCCGGGGAGCACCTTGCCCTCGAGGAACTCGAGCGACGCTCCGCCGCCTGTGGATATGTGGGTCATCTTGTCCGCGAAGCCGAGTTGAGCGACTGCCGCGGCGCTGTCTCCGCCGCCGATAATTGTCGTAGCGTCCGTCTCTGCCATAGCCTTTGCGACCGCGACGGTGCCTTCCGCGCAAGTGGGATTTTCAAAAACGCCCATAGGTCCGTTCCATACGACGGTCTTTGCGCTTCTGACTGCGTCCGCGAAGAGTTTTTGCGTCTTTGGACCGATGTCAAGCCCCATCTTGTCGGCGGGAATGGCGAAGCTGTCCACATATTCGACCTCGATAGGTTTGTCGATGGGATCGGGGAAAGCGCCCGCGACGGCGGTATCCACGGGCAGATATATCTTCTTGCCGAGCTTCTCCGCCTTTTCAAGCATATTCTTGCAATATTCGAGTTTTTCGTCGTCGACGAGGGATGTGCCTATAGAGCCGCCCTGCGCCTTGATGAAGGTGTATGCCATGCCGCCGCCTATGATGAGGGTGTCGCACTTGCCGAGCAGATTGTCGATGACGTTGAGCTTATCCGCCACCTTTGCGCCGCCCAAAATAGCCACGAAAGGACGTACGGGGTTTTCAACGGCATTGCCGAGGAATTTCAGCTCCTTCTCGATGAGGAAACCGCTGACAGCCGTCTTTGCATAGCCGTATTGCACGATGCCCGCAGTCGTAGCATGCGCGCGATGCGCCGTGCCGAAAGCGTCGTTGACATAGATGTCGCAGAACTCCGCGAGCTTTTTGCAAAGCTCCTCGCTGTTCTTTTCCTCGCCCGCCTCGAAGCGCGTGTTTTCAAGCAGTACGATCTCGCCGTCCTTGAGCGCCGCTACTTTCTTATGAGCGTCCTCGCCCACGAGGTCCGAAGCAAACGTCACCTTGCCGGGGAAATGCTCCTCGAGCTTCTTTGCGACGGGCGCGAGCGTAAACTTCTTCGGGTCGTTTTTGAGCGCTTTTGCGATGTATTCCGCCTTTGCCGCGGCTTGTTCGCCCTCCGGAAGAGCCTCGATCGCCTTCTTTTCCTTCTTGTTGAGGGAGAAGCCCTCCGTGAAGATGTTGTGAGGCTTGCCCATATGCGAGCAGAGTATGACCTTTGCCCCATGCTCGACGAGGTACTTGATGGTGGGAAGCGCGCCGTTGATACGGTTTTCATCGGTGATGACGCCGTCCACCATTGGGACGTTGAAGTCCACGCGGACCAAACACTTTTTACCCTTGACGTCTACGTCGCGAATAGTTTTCTTTGCCATAAGAGATCTCCTTATACAAAAATTATTTTGTCATTATATTCGGTATGCGCGCCCTTGCCCACACACCGCATAGCATTATACCACAACCCCGAAGCGTTTTCAACATATGAAACACGGATAAAAAATATTTTTTGATTTGCCGCGCGGCAAAACGATATTCCTTGCCTTCGCGCAAATAGTCTGTTATAATAACATAAAAAAATTCGGAAAATGCTATGGAAAAAGAAACGCCCATATCAATAATACCCCCCCCCCCGCATAAAAAACGTGAGGCTTCTTTTGAACTTTTACGCATAATCTGCATGCTTTTGATAATCTTGTCGCATTTCGAGGGACATGGCGGTTGGATATATAATATGATCGGATACAACTATGTCCTTGCAAAACTGTTGCACAGCATTTTCACGCCGTCCGTCAACTTGTTTGTGATGATAAGCGCATATTTCGGTTGCATGAGAGAGCTTAGGTCCATTCAGTGGAAAAAGATCGGCAAACTATATCTGCAACTGCAATTTTACAGCCTTCTGCTTTTCGCCATATTTTTGGGCACGGGACTCATAAACTTTAATTACGGTTGGTTGATAGACACACTTTTCCCTATCGCAAGAGGGAAATATTGGTTTTTCAGCGCCTACGTTTTTATGATGTTGGCGTCTCCTCTGCTGAATTTTTTGATAAAGCGGTTGGGAAGAAAACAACACTTTATCCTTTGCATATTTATTGCGCTTATAGCTGTGTGCCAAAACGCGATATTCGGCACGATGTTACCGCTTTCGGGCGGCTATTCGGGGGTCTGGTTTTGCTTGCTGTACATAATTGCGGCATATATAAGAAAATACGATATCTCTTTCAAAAACAAAATTTCTGCGATCGCATGTTTGCTTGTATACTTGGCTATAGTTGCAACGGGATATTTTGTGAATTTCGGCTATACGGATCTCCCTACTTTATTCGCAAGTATATTTATATTTCTAGTGTTTAAAAAATTCAAGATCAAAAACTTGCGCATCTCCCGAATGATATGTTTTGCGTCCTCGTTGACATTCGGGATATATCTGATACACGATAGCCCCGAAATGCGCGCTTTCATGTATCAAAACATCTTTTTCAGCTACAAATTTTACGACAGCCGAATTTCTTGTCTGATAATGATAGGCTTTATTTTTGCAACGTTCTTCGCATGCGGCGCGATAGAATTTTCGAGACAAAAACTGTTCGACATTTTGTACTTGTCTTATTCAAAAACATTGAAAGGAAAAATACATTCACCGAAAATTTTGACTTTTCTCAAACAAAAAATCAACGTCTGCTTCTTTGCTCGCGAAAATGAATATGTTTATACGTCCAAACAAAATGAATGACGCGCTTTACCCGCTAATATTGAGTCAATAACATACAATACGACTAAATTCCCGATGCAACAATAACATCATAAATTTGGCGGAAATGCGGAAAGATAGCCTTTTGACAAAATTCGGACAGAGGGGTACGCTAATCGCTCGGACAAGCTTTACGTTATGCGCGTAAACACAGCTGACGTCCGTATATAAAAAAGCTCGGACAGAGGCATATAGAACTCAAACACGAAAAGCGATGGTGGCTCGGACAAACTTATTTAAATGACCCACCCTCGCCATTCGTTACGTGCAGCGATGAGTTGGGGGACTAGCTTTTCGTCTGCGCTTGAGCGCACTAGGGATATACGTTGGTGTCTCAGACAAAGTTATTTAAATGACCCACCCTCGCCTCACGGCGTTCCCCGTGTCTTTACCCCACAAAATCACTGCGTAATTTTGCGGGGACCCCGTGTCGCTCGGAATGACAATATTTATAACATGTCATGTTGAGCGTAGTCGAAACATCCCCTTTATATAGGCATACCCTCTTCACTAGGGGATTCCTCGACTGCGCTTCGCTCCGCTCGGAATGACAATTTATAAAATATGTCATGTTGAGCGACATCGGGGTCACCGCAAAAATATGTAATGTTTTTGTGGGGTAAGGAGTCGAAACATCCCCTTTTATTATGCTGTCATGTTGAGCCTGTCGAAACATCCCCTTGTCTTATGCTGTCATGTTGAGCGAAGTCGAAACATCCCTCGGCTTTATAATAAAAACCTCGGACAATGTTTCCGTAAATGACAAACTTTCAATTATCCGCTTGTTGGCAGACCCCTTGACTTACCCCACGAAAATTGCTTTTCGTGGGGACCCCGATTTCGCTCAGACAAGCTTGATCGATAAAAACCGCGATATTTGTTCAAAGACAAGGAAAAAGCAATTTTCCGAGCGTGAGCGTACATGGACGTACGTGACCGTAAGGAAAATTGCTTTTGACGCTGTATCCCGCCAAATAGCGCGGTTTGGAAAACGGCGTGTAGGCGTCAAGGACAAGCGAAAACAACTAAGCCCGACAAGCCTAATGTACATAGACGTACATGACTTGGCGGGCTTAGTTTTTTCGCGCCGTAATTGGCGTCTACACGCCGTTTTTAGTCGAGTTCGAAGGCGCCTGTATACAACTGATAATACTTCCCTTTTGCGGCGATGAGTTGCTCGTGATTGCCGCGCTCGATGATCTCGCCGTGTTCGAGCACGAGGATCATATCGGAGTTGCGCACGGTGGAGAGGCGGTGCGCGATGACAAAGACCGTCCTGCCCTCCATGAGCCTGTCCATGCCCTTTTCGATGAGTTTCTCGGTGCGGGTGTCGATGGACGACGTAGCCTCGTCTAGAATGAGCACGGGCGGATTTGCTACGGCGGCGCGCGCTATGGCGAGCAACTGACGTTGACCTTGCGAGAGGTTTTCCCCGTCGCCCGTGAGCATGGTGTCGTAGCCGTCGGGCAAGTGGCGAATGAAGTAATCCGCGTTTGCGAGGACGGCGGCATTCCTGACCTCCTCGTCCGTGGCGTCAAGCTTGCCGAAGCGGATGTTGTCCGCTACGGTGCCCGTAAACAGGTGCGTATCCTGCAACACCATCGCCATGGAGCGCCTTAGATCCGACTTCTTTATCTTTGTGATGTTTATGTTGTCATATCTTATCTTGCCGTCCGTGATGTCGTAGAAGCGGTTGATGAGGTTTGTTATGGTCGTCTTTCCCGCGCCCGTAGAGCCGACAAGCGCCACTTTCTGCCCGGGATATGCGGTCATAGTGATGTGCTTGAGCACTGTCTTTTCAGGCTCATAGCCGAAGGATACGTCTTCAAACTCCACCTCGCCCGTCCACTTGACGTAAGTCGTCGTGCCGTCCGCCTTGTGGAAGTGCTTCCACGCCCAAACGCCCGTATACTCATCCGTTTCGACAAGGTTGCCGTCCTCGTCCTCGCGAGCGTTGACAAGCGTCACATAGCCGTCGTCAGTTTCGGGCTGAGCGTCGAGCAGGTCGAATATACGTTCCGCGCCCGCAAGCGCCATGAGTATGCCGTTCATCATCTGCGCCATTTGCGCTATGGGGTTGGAAAACTGCCTCGAGTATTGCATAAAACTGACAAGATTGCCCCAATTCATGCCCTTAAAGCCGTTTATCGCCATGATAGTGCCGAGAATAGCCGTCGCCGCATACGAGACGTAGGACAGGTTGCCCATGATGGGCATGAGGATGTTCGCATAGGTGTGCGCCTTGCGCGAGGCGTGACGAAGTTCTCCGTTATGCTTGTCGAAGCCCGCCTTCTCCTCGTCCTCGTGGCAGAACACCTTGACGACTTTGAGACCGTCTATGTGCTCCTCGATATAGCCGTTTATCTCGCCTATCTTGCGCTGTTGCCTCACGAAGTGCTTTCCGCTCTTGCCGCCGATATACTTGACGATAAACAGCTCGATGACAAGCATGGCTATGGAAACGAGCGTGAGCACCCAATTGAGCACCATCATCATGACAAACATCCCGACTATGGTGAGCGCCTGCGTGATAAGGTTTGGCAAGCCGTTTGAGAGCAGTTCGCGCAAAGTGTCCGTATCGTTTGTAAACAGCGACATAAGATCGCCATGGGTGTGCGTATCGAAGTATTTGATGGGCAAAGTCTGCAATCTCTCGAACATCTCGTCGCGCACGCGCTGTAGCACCTTTGACGTTATGCGCACGATGATGATGTTGTATACATAATGCAGACCCGCGCCTATGACGTAGATGCCCGCCATAAGCCCCATTATCGCGCCGAATGCGTCCATATCCGTGAGACTGCCGAATCGTACCGCAATTTCGGAATACCCCTCAAAACCGGACAGCGGCAAAATGTAATTGTTTATGACTATGGACATCATAAAAGTGCCGCCGATGTTGCAGATGACGTTTGCGAATATGCAGATTATTGCAAAAAACAGTTGCAGTTTATAGCCCTTCAGATAGCTCAAAATGCGTTTGAAGGTGGCGAGAGGACTGCGCGCGCGGAAGCGCTTCTTCCCGTGCTCCGCTCCGCCCTGTTGCGTCGTCTCTTCGGGAGAATGTTCAGCCGCGTCCTCTGTCGTTGCGTCGATGTTTTTGATCTCGTCAGACATTCTGCTCACCTCCTTCCTCGTTATTTCCTTTTGCTTTGAAAACGGACGTATCCTCGCTCGCTCCGCTATTATCATCGCTTTCCGCCACGTCGTCCGCGCTTCCCTTCTGCTGGGAGGTGTAGACGTCGCGATAGATCTCGCTTGTCTCAAGCAACTCGTCGTGCGTGCCTATCGCGCTTATCCTGCCGTCGTTCATGACGATTATTCTGTCCGCTTGCTCCACCGAGGATATGCGTTGCGCGATTATTATGACGGTAGTATCGCCGAATTCCTTTTTGAGTCCGTCGCGTATCGCCGCGTCCGTCGCCGTGTCCACCGCGCTGGTGGAGTCGTCGAGTATCATTATTTTGGGATGTCTTAGCAGTGCGCGCGCAATGCACAGCCTCTGCTTTTGTCCGCCCGAAACGTTGACGCCGCCCTGCCCGAGGTCCGTCTCGTAGCCCTTCGGGAAGGACATGATGAAGTCGTGCGCCTGCGCCGCCTTTGCCGCGTGCTCTATTTCCTCCTGCGTGGCGTTTTTGTTGCCCCACAACAGGTTTTCGCGTATCGTGCCGCTGAAAAGCACGTTCTTTTGAAGCACCATGCCTATAGCGCCGCGCAGATTTTCTATTTTATAATCTCTAACGTCAATGCCGCCCACTTTGACCGAGCCGTCAAATACGTCGTAAAGCCTCGGGATGAGTTGTACGAGCGTCGTCTTTGCGGAGCCTGTGCCGCCGATTATGCCGATCGTCTCGCCGCTTTTGATATGCAGATCGATGTTTTCGAGGTTGAGCACGTCCGCACTGCGGCTGTATGAGAAGTCCACGTTGTCGAAGTCTATACTTCCGTCCGCGGGCTTGACGTCCGTAGCGTCCTCCTTATCCTCGATGTCTATCTTCTCGTCCAGCACTTCGACGATACGCGCCATGGATGCGCGCGACATGACTATCGTCATAAACGTCATTGCGACCATCATCAGCGACATGAGTATCTGCATGACGTAGCTCAAAAACGCTGTGAGATCGCCCATAGTAAGGCCCGCAGCCCTAATGCCGTTGCCGTTTTCGATGATGTCCTTGCCGCCGAAGAGAATGATGAAAATTATGCACGCGTACACCAAAAGTTGCATGAACGGAAACGCGAGGACGATTATCTTCTCCGCGCTGAATTGCAACTTTTGCACCGTTTCGCTGACTTTTTTGAATTTCTTTATCTCGTTGTCCTCTCTTACGAACGCCTTGACCGCGCGAATTCCGATGAGGTTCTCCTGCTCCACCTCGTTCATATCGTCATACTTGTGCAGCATCTTTTCAAATCGCGGGAAGGCGATCTTGACGCCCACAAGCAGCACGATGATGAGCACAGGCAACGCGATGCCGAAGATAATGCTGAGGTCGGGGCTGATGGATATTGCCATGCAGAGTGCCATTATCAGCATGAAAGGCGCGCGCACCATGATGCGGATGATCATCATGTACGAGTTTTGCATGTTGGTGACATCCGTCGTCAGCCTTGTGACGAGGCTCGCCGTGTTGAAGCGATCGAGGTTGGCAAAGCTGTAATTTTCAACTTTGTAGAAAAGCTTTTGCCTCAGATTGCTCGCAAATCCCGTGGACGCCGTCGCCGCAAACTTGCCGCTCAGCACGCCGCACAACAGCGATATGATTGCCATAACGACCATTATAGCGCCGCATACGACGATAAATGCCACGCGGTCGTGCATGGTAAAGACAGGTTCGTTGATCTTGCCCATGTTGAACCAGAAAGTAAAATTCCCGTTTGTATTGTCCGCCATGCCGACGTTGACGATCTGCGCCATAACAATGGGAATGAACACCTCGAAAAGCACCTCGAGCGCGACGAGCACGGACGTCCATATGGACGGAGCTTTGTACTCGCCTATGCAGGACGCGAGTTTCTTGAGTCCGCCCTTGGTTTTGGGGATGGAATAGTCCCTGCCGGGCGCGGCTTGTTTTTGTTGTCTTGCCATAATCACCTTTATGCCGCGAGCGCGGCATATGAAAATTTGATACTGTTCAATATATTCCGCTTTGCGCGCAAGGAGCCTCGCAAAAGCCATCCGAGCGAGTTTCCCGCTTTTTCCGCGTCGCTCGCTTTCCGCTTTGCTCAACCGCCCTCTTGCGCATATCTGCCTCGGCGCGACGCATGCGCGTCCGCACTGCGTTTACGCGTTGCGTTTGATTGCATTTTTTGATTGCATTTATTGATATATCTATATGTTATTTACATTCTAAAATTATAAATGTCAACCGTTTTTATCAAATTGCCGAAATTTTGTGACGTCATTTAATTTTTTTAATTTATTCTTATACCTCGTATGCCCTAATTCTAAGTCAAGATGCGCCGCCGATATAAAAATTATCTCGGACAGAGGCTGTACATTCGATCGGACATGGCAAACGTAAAATATAAGAACGCTCGGACAGAGGATACGTTAATTTTGGGAAACGCAACCGTAAATATTAAGTTTTTACGTCGGAGTATGTATCATACAAAAAGCGCGGGCTGAGAGCTTTTTAAATGCTCACTGCCCGCGCTTTGGCAAATATCAAATGTTTTTTCATTCCAGCCAATCCAAGTGATTGCTCCAATCCGCCGTGCCGTCGACGTTCAACTCGAGGGTGATTTCCTTCGTAGACCCGTTGTCGATGAGGGCGTCTATTTCCATGACCCCGCCGTCTATCGTAAAGAACCCGACATAGGTCAATTGCTGATTGCCTATCAACACGCTCAGGAATGCGACGCCGTCCTTATCGGCATCCGCCGTGAGTCCGAGAGCCGCAAGCGTTTCTTCATAGCCCTCTTCGTCTGAGTAGAGCATTTGCACTTCCGCGTCCACGTCGTCATGGTGAGTGTAGACGGTGTATATCGCCCTTCTCGCGGTGACGAGAGCGCTGTCGCCGAAGTATACATAATAGAGCGTCACGTTGTCATATTCGTCCGTGATGACATATCTGTTGTCGGGAGTGCCGTCCTCGGACATTATCTCGCCGTAGTTGTTGAAATATCCCGAATGAGATACGCCCAAACTGTCTATGAATTCGACCTCGTCAAAGCCGTTGAACGCAAACACTGCGCCGTCGTCCGCGACCGCGATCGCGTCGTGCGTCTCGTCGTACTTGACGATGCCCGTGAGGTTGACGGGGACGCCGTCCTCATCCGTCGTTTGCAGTGAATACGGGGTGTAGACGTCGGCGATGTCATAAGTTGCGTCTGCCCCATTTGCTTTGAGGACAATGATATATTGATATTGATCTTCGCGGTCATACGGATTTGCGCCGAAGATGTAATAGCCTATCTCTGTCGTAGGCTCTCCGCTTGACGGGTCGACATTGTGCGCCTTGCCAAGACCGTCGAAATAAATTGTCGGCACGGTGCTCACAGCGCCCATAGTCATATAGCAATTCACCGCGGCGCCCATTTCCGATCCGTAAATGAAGAGCGCGGAGGTATTCTCGTTTCCATACGTGATCTCTTTGAAAGTCTGGGTATTGCCGTATTCGTCCGTAAATATCAAGTTGCCGTTTTCACTCTTTACACTGCCCTTGATAATATCTTCGCCGTCGAATATCTCCGCGATCTCATTGAAGCCTTTGACCGTCAGTAAGCCCGCCTGAACATACGTGGGGTTGTTGTCGATCGAGGATCTGCCCTCTTGCAACAGATAATAGTTGCCCGTCAAAATTTGCATTTCATAGTCGAGATCGACGTCATATTGAATGAGCTTGCCGCTTGAGACGATAAATTTGAAGGTGTAGTCGTGAGCGCTCGCATCCTGCGCGCTGAAGGTGTAGATGTTGTCCTCGTCCGCCTCAAGTTTGTCCGTTGCGACGACCGTCTCGCCGCTCTTGAGCGTAGCCGTCAACTCTTTGCTCTGAGTCAAACTTATCTCAAGCTTATACTCCGCTTGATCATACGCGATGTCGAACGTGCCGCCCTCAAACGGCTTTGCCTTTGCGCCGTAGATGAGGAGGAGCTTCGCGGCGCGGTCCAGCGTGAACCTCAAGACGAGGTCCTCGTCGTTGGGATCGACAAATCTGAACAGTCCGCCTTCGTTGTAATAGTAACCGTCGTGCGTAGCATCGCCGTCGAAATAAGTCGCTCCGCCGTACTCGTCAAGCTGTACCCACTTCGAGACGTCCTCGTTTGCTCCTTCCTCCGTGAACTTATCTTTGGGGAGGGTCGCGTTGTTTCTGACGAGCACCTTCTGCGTGAAGATGTTCTCGTCGAAGCGGAAAGTGAAGGATATGTTCTTTTCTGTGTCATTGAAACTGTAGACGCCGTCGGAACCGTTTGTTATATCGCTCGTGCCCAGCGGAGTCGTGCCCATGCTCACATTGCCGTCGCTGTCCGTGCTTGCCATGAAAAGCTCCGCCTCTTTGTCGAGTATATCGTCGTCTGTCGCGCCATGTATGCGCATCACGTAAACGACCGCCAAAGTCGCGGGATTGACGACGTAAAACTCGCTGTAGTCCACCTTTTTGAAGGTATTTCCCGACAACACGAATTTGAAAGCGGCGGGAGAGTCTGTCGCCTTAAACGTCACGCTGTACACTCCGTCCGCTATGCCGTAAACGCCGTCGTAGGTCTGCTTGTCTAAGGTGTACTTCGCAAAGCCGTATGCGTCGAGTTGAAGCTTGTCCTCGCCTTCCGCAAGCGTAAATTCGCCGCTCCTCAGCAAGGAGTTGGGGGAGAGATAATCGCCTTTTTCGTCCTTTATGGCATAGTAGCTTGAAAGCGACGTCTCGATGATGTAGACATTCTCTCCGCTTATCGGCAGGACGGGCGCGGAAGTCGTTTGAGAGATATTCGCAAAAGCGTAGAAGTGTATCTCGCCGTACATATTCATCCAAAGCGTAGCTCTGTCGTTGTTACCGTCCTTATATTCGTACAATTTGCCCGCGATCTCCTCGGAATCCGCGACGTACAAATTTTTCTCGACCGTGGCGAACGCCTTAAGCGATGTGCCGAAGCTGTCCACGACGAACATCGTAGTCACGTCGCCGTTCTTTACGATTACGGAGGAGTATGCGAATTCATAATCGAGACCTTCAAATTCGCCTTCGGTCGCCGTATAAGTCGCCTTGCCGTTTTCACCCGCCGTCACGCTGAGAGTGCCGCCCGCGCCGCCTGTCACCGAGAAAGTCAGAGCGCTCAATTTCAATTGCGACGTCGAGGCTGTGGGGATCTCGTATCTCTCGGTCAGAGCCTCGTCCTCCGCATAGGAGATCACATATTCTTCGCTCTCGAAAAGGAAGCCGCTGTCGCTCGCCTTGACCGTGCCCTTCTTGAGATCGCCGAAAACGACGTTGCCCATAGCGCCCGTTGCGGCGGTGAGGAAGTATGCGTCGCTTCCCGCGGTGACTATCGCGCCGACGTATTCGCCCGAGGAAGCGGACGTATTATAAAGATATTTGACGTCAACCGCGCTCTCGGTGTGGATAAAGTTGCCGTTTGCCTCGCCTTGATCCACGATGAAGAAGTGCGTCTTGTTGTCGTCATCGGTAAGCTTGTAGACTATTGAGGGCGTCGTATCCTCAAACATATCGCAACCGAGCGCCGCGTCGCCGCTTATCTCTGCGCCGTCTTTAGTCGTGTAGACCGCGTTGCCGAAGCCGTCCGAGTAGAAAGTACTGCCGTCCTCGTTTTCGCACATCGCAAACAGCGAGCTGTCGCCCTTCGTATAAGGTAGGACAAGCAGGTTCAAGTCGTTTTCGCCGTATAGAGTATCGAAGTCGGGACGAATGAGCATGGACATATAATTGTCCGAGGCGTCGAACATAGACGTCAAATATGCGTCCTCGCTCACTTGCGTATAGTAGCCTTGATATTGAGAATTGCCCACGACCGCTATCGCGCCGCCGTAGCCGTCAAAGACGACGAGATCTCCCATAAGGGAGCCGCTAGACGACAAGCCCTCGCAGAAAAGTCCCGCTTCCTCGCCGCGGAAGGCGAAATAGTTTGTATCTGCGTCCTCTTCCGTCTGTACGAATTGAAAATGCATGTCCACCTGCGTTTTTATTCCGTTTATCTTAGCGCTGACGGAAAAACAGAAGTCCTGCAATGCGGAGTCATACCAATATCCGCCCATATGAGTGCCCGCGTCGAAAGTATATTCGCCTAGGGCAGAAGAGGTCTCGGTGTACAAGATGACTTCTTTTTTTATAGGTTCCGAAAGCGTGAGCGACGCACAGCCGTAAAGGTCGACGAATTTCAAAAAACTGCCTTCTACGGGCGCGTCGTCCTCCTGACTGTAGCGCGGAATATCCAGCCCCTTCAAAAAGGCGAATTCCTCGGAGAAGTTCTGCTCATACGCAAAGTGCCCGTCGTCATAGACGTAGCCGTTCAGCACAGTGCCCGAACCGTTTTCGACGGTAAACTCGCCGATGTGGGGTGCCGTCTCGCTTAGCGCGGTATTTTTGTAATACTCGCCCTCGAATTCAAACAAGCCGGCGCGACGCAAATAGACGACGCCGTCCTCGTGCTCGGGGACGAAAACATAGTCGCTTCCTCTCGAAAAGTCCACATAGCCTTCGTCGTATACGGCATAAAGCGTGACGGAGGTCGTCGAGCCGTCGATGACGCTGTTTAAATCGCCTATCTCCACCTCTTCGCCCGCGGCGGCGAAGTCCTTATCTCCGTCATAATCGGAGGACCACCCCGCAAAACGCAAGTCATCGGGGACGACGATGTTGAAAGGAATATCGGGAAGTTCCAACTTTTGTCCGAAATAAAGCCTCGCGCCTTGTATGTTGCCCGACATCGACGTGTTGTTGAGGTTGAAGCTGACGTCATAGCGCATACGATTGTAATATAGATACACCGTCTTTTCTTTGACGTCTATCGTAGCCTCGTGCTCTTCGGGCGCGGAGACGTCTTGAAAGCCCGTCACTTTGGGACGATTGTCATAAAGATCGAGCGCGGGAGATTGCGGATCCACCTCCACCGTAATACTGTTTTCGGCAGAGATGACATAATTCTCTTTGTTCGCATCAGGCTCGCCGTCCTCGCCCAAAGGCTGAAGTTTGGGCACTACGACGGCATGCCTTGCCCACCTCGCGAAGTATGTAACATTCTCGGAGGGCATAGTCTTTGGAAGCTCGGCGACTTTGCTTGAAAATCCGTTGTTTTCAAGAGACCAACCCGCAAAGAACAAGTCCTTTTTTGTGGGATCGCTCGGCAGGAGCGCGCTTATATCGCTCCCCGCCTCGGCGACTATGGAGTCCACCTCGTCGCCGCCGTTGGATTCAAACGAGATCTCGTATTTTTGCGCTGTGGGAGCTTGCTCTTCGGGATCGCACGCCACGGCGACGATCAACACGAGCAACAGCATTATGACCGAGAGTAAAATTCCGAATTTTTTCTTCATATAGATCTCCTTTGTCGGGCGTCGCCCGAACAAGAAATGTGCTTATTATTTTGAAAATTATATATATAATAAAACCATATGTCAAATAAGTCAACCGTTTGAGCCACCCAAATTTTGCATAAATATCGAAAAACCGTGATGAAAATCATTAAAAATGTATAAAATGCCAGATATTTATTCAAAATTTTGCATAATACACTGCTCAATTCAAACTTAGGCGCCTGAAATTTGCGTCAAAATTCCCGTGCATTTTGTATTTTTTTCGATACGGCTGTAATGCTAAACGTCCTTGTGTAAAGATATATTGACAGTTTTTTAAATCAGTGTTATTATAAGCCTGTATAAGGAGGAAACGGAGTTCTATGTCAAAGGAAAAGGAAGATCTGCGCATTGTCCGCACACGAAAACTGCTCAGCAACACCCTGCTCGACCTCATGCAGGAGGAGTCCATCGAAAAAATAAGCGTCATCGACCTCTGCAACAAGGCAATGATAAACCGCGCCACATTTTACGCGCACTTCGAGGACAAATACCACCTGCTCAATTTCGCTTTGGATGAGCTTAAGGACACCCTGTACGAAAGTTTTACTCGCGAAAACAAATTTTCCGATCCCTACGAGACGCTGAGGGCGATCCTCACTATGGGGGCGGACTTCGTTTTCGACAACAGAAACCACATCACAAAGTTGCTCAAATTCAACCGCGGCGGCAAAGTGCTGGAGACGATACGGGACTCCATAGCAAATTCCGTCAAATATCAGCTGAGCAAGTACAAGACGACCTATGATTTCATAGTGCCCCCCACCGTCATCGCGACCTTCATCGCGGGCGGAATGATAAACACCACCCTGCTCGTGCTCGACGACCCGGGGCACTACACTTACGACGAATTTGTGAAGATAATCTCGGGTCTGACGTTCTCGACCCTCTTCAAGCAGAAACAAACTTGACGTATTACCCTTGACGTATTAGCGCGATGACATACATTTAAGCATCATGATGCGCAAGTTCCGTTTTGAAAGCGGAACTTATTTTTTTGTTGTCCGCTCATTGTCAGTCGGCACAGTAAAAGAACTCCAACATATTTTCCAATTTTTGCACGGATTGGGTCCAATTGCTTTTGTCGAACAATACATAATTCCTATTGCCGAGCGCGGGCACCATAACTCTTAAAAGTTGCACAAGTTCATGCCCTTTGCAATCATCATCGGTAAGAAGGATGGGTAATATAGCGGCCCTGGCGTCGATTGCGGCAACGGTATCCCGCTTTATACCGTCAAGGACTTCCCCGCCGCACAGCAATGTTTTTTTGTCTATAGGAGCAAGCAAAAGCCCGTCTTCGCTCGAAAATTGCGCAATCTTATTTGCAACGGAATCATTAAATCCGCTCAAAATCATTGTCTCATAAAAAACTTTGTATCCGTCCGTCAGAAGATGATCGTACAACCTTGCGGTAAAAGCGCGATCCGAAGTCGGCATAATAAACAGTTTGCTCTTGCGCAATGACTTGAAAACTTGCTCGCGTATATACTTTTTGCAACCCTTTTGCCATATTTCGAATTTGTCGAGATCGACAGTTATCAGCTTTTTCGAATAGCCGATGTCGATCAATTTTTGTATATAGTCAAGCTCATTTCGAACGTACGGCGATTTGCGCGCATTTTTGCTGTCGCAATAGACAAACCATATGCGCGCGTCGATTTCGCGCTTGATAAGATCGGTTATTTCATTGTCATCGGACAGGCATTTCAAAAAGAACAAAATGGGTTCATAAAAAAATATTTCCTCGATGACGTCCCTCACAATCCTGACTTTTTCTATATCAAGATGCGAGTGAGAGATAAACCAATATTCTTTTGTATAATACTGTCCGCAATCCAAACATGTAAAACTGTCCGAACCGCACTCGATTCTTTTCGAACCGCAATTTATGCACTTCACAATGTACCTCTCAATTTGTTCTCGTCTGCGCGTCACGCATTTTGAATGACAGGGACAGACGGATCCGAATTTGTGCTCGAATATATTTGCAGATTGTATTGTATCATAAATTGCATAGGATAACAACCCCTTGTGTTTCGGCTGACAAAAAATGTCAACAATATTTGCATAAACCGTTGACAAACGTCGCGCCGTGTTTTATAATTTTAGCAGTCTATGAGTGAGAGTGCTAACAATCTACAGCAAAGATTGCCAAACACATTCTCCGGAGGAGGCATATATGAATTTGGAAAAATACACAAAAAAGGCTGTGGAAGCCATCAATAACGCGCAGACCCTCGCGCTTGAGAGGGGCAACCAGCAGATAGAGCCTGAGCATATGACCTATGCCCTGCTAAACGACGACGAGGGACTGATCCCAAAGCTCGTGACAAAGTGCGGAGCGGACGCGCCTCAACTCTTGCGCGAAACAGACAGGATAATAGGCACATTCCCGTCCGTGAGCGGAAGCGGGGCGGGAAGCGTGTACATCTCTAATCCGCTGGCTTTGGTATTCTCCGCGGCGCAGAAAGCGGCGGACAAAAACGGCGACGACTTTGTGAGCGTGGAGCACATTTTTTCCGCAATCTTAGCCTCGCCGAGCAAGGCGCTCAAAGCCGCGTTCGACAAGGTGGGTTTGACCAAATCGAAGTTTGAGCAAGCACTTTCGCAAGTTAAAACCTCAAAAGTGACGTCGGACAGTCCGGAGGACACCTACGACGTGCTGTCCAAATACGGCAGCGACCTCGTGGAGCGCGCAAGCCGCGGACAGCTCGACCCCGTAATCGGCAGGGACGACGAAATACGCAACGTCATACGCATCTTGTCGCGCAAAACCAAAAACAATCCCGTGCTCATAGGCGAGCCGGGCGTGGGCAAGACGGCTATAGCCGAGGGGCTGGCACAGCGCATAGTGCGAGGCGACGTCCCCGAGGGACTCAAAGATAAGCACATCTTTTCTCTCGATATGGGCGCGCTCATCGCGGGAGCGAAATACCGCGGCGAGTTCGAGGAGCGTCTCAAAGCCGTGCTCAACGAGATAAAAAAGCAAAACGGCCGCACCCTGCTCTTCATCGACGAGCTTCACCTCATCGTAGGCGCGGGCAAGACGGAAGGCAGTATGGACGCGGGCAATCTGCTTAAGCCCATGCTTGCGCGCGGCGAGTTACACTGCATAGGCGCGACGACGCTGGACGAATATCGCAAATACATCGAGAAGGACGCGGCGCTCGAGCGGCGCTTCCAACCCGTACAGGTGGACGAGCCTACAGTCGAGGATACTATAGCGATACTGCGCGGACTCAAGGAGCGCTATGAGATATTCCACGGCGTGCGCATCCACGACCGCGCGATAGTGACCGCCGCCACGCTTTCGGACCGCTACATCACGGACAGATTTTTGCCCGACAAGGCGATCGACCTCATAGACGAGGCGTGCGCGCTCATTCGTACGGAAATCGACAGCATGCCCACGGAAATGGACGTCATAAGCCGCAAAATAATGCAACTTCAAATAGAGGAAATGGCGCTTGAAAAGGAGACGGACAAGCTCTCCCTCGACAGGCTTGAGAGCATCAAAAAGGAGCTTAGCGAGCTTACGGACGAATTCAACGCTATGAAGGCGCAGTGGGAAAACGAGAAGAAGGAGATCACCTCCGTACAGGACGTCAAGGCGGAGATTGACAGCATAAATCTTCAGATACAAGAGGCTCAGCGCAAGGGCGACTACGGCAAAGCGGCGGAACTGCAATACGGCAAGCTCCCCGCCCTGCAAAAGAAGCTGGAGGAGTCCGAGTCCAAACCCGAAGGCAAGTTGCTACGCGACGAGGTGACGGCGGACGAGATCGCGCGCATAGTATCCAAGTGGACGGGCATCCCCGTCACGAAACTCATGGCGAGCGAAAAGGAAAAACTGCTGCACCTCGGCGACGAACTCCACAAGCGCGTCATAGGTCAGGACGAGGCGGTGAACGCGGTCAGCGAGGCGATATTGCGCTCCCGCGCGGGCATCGCGGACGAAAACCGTCCCATCGGCTCGTTTTTGTTCCTCGGACCTACGGGCGTGGGCAAGACGGAGCTTGCAAAGACGCTTGCGGCATACCTGTTTGACGACGAGCGCAACATCGTGCGCATAGACATGACGGAGTACATGGAAAAATTCAGCGTATCGAGGCTCATCGGCGCGCCTCCGGGATACGTGGGCTACGACGAGGGCGGACAGCTCACGGAGGCGGTCAGGCGCAAGCCCTATTCCGTCGTGCTGTTTGACGAGATAGAAAAAGCGCACCCCGACGTATTCAACATCCTGTTGCAGGTGCTCGACGACGGCAGAATTACTGACAGTCAAGGGCGCACGGTCAACTTCAAAAATACCGTCATAATCTTGACGTCCAACCTCGGCAGTTCCGCCCTGCTCGACGGCATAGACGCGGACGGCAACATCTCGGACGAGGCGCGAAAGCAAGTGGATTCCCTGCTCAAAGCCACATTCAGACCCGAATTTCTCAACCGCCTCGACGATACGGTGCTCTTCACGCCTCTCAGCCGCGAGCACGTGCGCAGCATAGTGGATCTGCTCCTCGATAAGCTCCGCAACCGACTATCGAAACAGGAGCTCAAGCTCGAAATCACCCCCGCCGCCAAGGACGCGATAATAGACGGCGGCTATGACGTCACCTTCGGCGCCCGCCCCCTCAAGCGCTACATCGAAAGCCACGTCGAAAACGCCGTCGCCCGCACCATCCTACAAGGTGACCTCCACGAAGGCGACACCCTCCTCGTCGACGCCAAGGACGGCACCCTCACCGTGACCGTCAAAGAAAAGTGAGTTATGTCGCAGGGCGTACGCCCCGCACCCCTGCAAAGGGACTTCGCCCCTCTGCACTCCCAAACCAAAAACGCGCGAACGTCGGCTCTTTCATCGCCACATTCGCGCGTTTGGATTTTTGAACTAGCCTTTTCGGTTTGCTAAAATATAGCCTTAATTTTATTTAGGCTTTTTTGACCTCTAAAACCAAAACATTAAATCGAACACCGTTATTTGCAACCACGTCCTCTTCCCAATTCAACTTATAGTCATTTTTTATCTCGATGCCATTCATGCGATTCTCGCCAACAGACTTAGGACTTGGTTCTGATGCCCAGTCAAGTTTGCCCGCCTTAACTTCCCTATCTTTATTCACTGAAAAACTTTTATACATTGTATTTTCTCCGCTTTTATCCACATATGCGCCATCGTTAGTTACCATTACAGCATATCCGACACTTGCAAATTTTTCAGATGGTGCATTGAAATCTTCTATTCTTTTAACATCTCGCCAAAAATCGTATCTTGCCAAATCTTGTGCGGCTTGATTTGTATATTCTTCATGACCTTTTACGGACTTTGTCTTAAATTTCAGCTCAATAGGAATAAGCTCAACATCATCTTCTATGACGATATCATAATAATATCTGGTTTTTTTGGAATTGTTTTCCTCCTCATCTTCTTCTTGCTGTTTGGGTTTAGTTGCATACTCAAGATGAATCTTTGCTCCGGTACTCTTCTTTAATTCCCATGCCAAATCAAACTGCAATTGTTTCTCGCACACTATCGTACGATTGGCATTGCGCATTACTTCTTTTATCAGCTTTATAAGTTCATCACGACTAAGTTTTGTCATATTTTTTATACTCCTATATTTTAGGCATATAGCCTTATTTTTTAATCTTGTTTGACCCAAAGGTCAAGTTTGTCGCAAGCGATAAAGACGGGCTGGTCGCTCGGCAGGGCGGAAATATTGCTCGCCGCACTTGCCGAAGCAGGCCCCGTGGAGTTGTAATGCATTCGATAATCTATTTTGTAATACACATATCTACCAGTTTTTTTATTATAGACACCATATTGATTCCAAAGCTCACCTTTCTTTATGTTTCCCCATTGCGTTTCACCTCCCGCATAGTATATATCTTTCAAGCCTGTACAATCATGGAATGCATAATCGCCAATGCTTTGTACATTTTCGCCTATTGTCACCGACTGCAAGCCTGTGCAACCATAGAATGCACTATTGCCTATGCTTGTCACGCCTTCGCCTATAGTCACTGTCTGCAAGCCTGTGCAACCGGAGAATGCTGAAGAGCCTATGCTTGTCACACTATCAGGTATTGTCACAGAAGTTATGCCTTTAAGTCCACGGAAAGCATAACTGCCTATTTTTGTTGTGCCTACCGGTATATTGAGATTAAATAAATCTACTAAATCCCCATTACAATATAACTCTGCTTTACCGTCGGTAACAGACAAAGGATTGGCAGAATAATTAAACTCAATCTCGCACCAACCTTTGAGGTCGCCGAGATAATTCACTTTGCTTATGCCTTTACAACCATCGAATGCATTCTCGCCTATGCTTGTCACACCTTCGCCTATCGTCACCGTCTGCAAGCCTGTGCAACCGGAGAATGCTGAAGAGCCTATGCTTGTCACACTATCAGGTATTGTCACAGAAGTTATGCCTTTAAGTCCACGGAAAGCATAACTGCCTATTTTTGTTGTGCCTACCGGTATATTGAGATTAAATAAATCTACTAAATCCCCATTACAATATAACTCTGCTTTACCGTCGGTAACAGACAAAGGATTGGCAGAATAATTAAACTCAATCTCGCACCAACCTTTGAGGTCGCCGAGATAATTCACTTTGCTTATGCCTTTACAACCATCGAATGCATTCTCGCCTATGCTTGTCACACCTTCGCCTATCGTCACCGTCTGCAAGCCTGTGCAACCGGAGAATGCTGAAGAGCCTATGCTTGTCACACTATCAGGTATTGTCACAGAAGTTATGCCTTTAAGTCCACGGAAAGCATAACTGCCTATTTTTGTTGTGCCTACCGGTATATTGAGATTAAATAAATCTACTAAATCCCCATTACAATATAACTCTGCTTTACCGTCGGTAACAGACAAAGGATTGGCAGAATAATTAAACTCAATCTCGCACCAACCTTTGAGTGTCCCAAGATAATTTACCTTTGTTATACCTGTGCAACCATGGAATGCATAATCGCTTATGCTACGCACGCCTTCACCTATCGTCACCGTCTGCAAACCTGTGCAACCATAGAATGCCCAATCGCCTATGCTTTGCACTCCTTCGCCTATAGTCACTGCCCGCAAACTTGTGCAACCCTCGAATGCCTCGCTTGCGATTGCGGTTATGGTTTGGTCGTAAACTCTGTTGGGGATGACTATTTCCGTTTGTTTTTTGCCGAACGCATTGACTTTTATGCTGCCACTAGTCATGTCAAACGGGAGCTGCCACTTTGCATACAGCGTATAATCTTGATGGGCGTTGCCCTCTATCTTTGTAATTTTGTTGGTAAATTCAGGCTCCGTGTACCAATCGACAAAGCCGAAGCCTGCGAGCGTTGCGGCGGCAAGCTCCACGCCGTCACCGTTCGTTTGATAGTCGGATGGATTTTCATGCGTCGCCTCGTCTATGCCCAGCACATAAGTGAGCGAGAATGTGGGCGGGAATATGTCCATTGTGGCTGTCAACGTCTTGCTCTCGTAATATTGCTTCGAGAGCGTCGCAGTCACCTCATAATGCCCAAGCTCGGATTGCCCATCGCCGTCAAACACGATGTCGGTGCCTTCGGGCAGACCAGTCAACATATCAGCGGACATATATTTTGTCTCGCCGTCAAATATGAACTCGTGCGAGTTGAACACCGCGTCATCAAATTGGTGGAGCAAAATTTCAAGCGCGTAATCAATGGAAGCGTCTTGATAGGTCACGGTCAATTGATGTTGTCCGAGTTCGCCCGCCGTCGCCCTGTCATCTTCGTCAACATAATCGAAGAGGGGGAATTTTTCGATATAATTGTCGGTATGTTCCACAATGAGCGTGTAATATTCTTCGTTGAACTCATCCACAAACGGCGAGCTGTTGCCCGTGACGGAAAGCTGTTTGATGGGGAATTTTTGCCAAATATCCAACTTGCATGTGCAATTGTCAAACACGCTGTCATATCTTGAAATCATTTGATTTGTGACGGTCAGCTTTTCTATCGGCGTGTCGGGCAAATAACTATATTCGGCAGACCAAGTTTGCGGGATATTGTAATACCTATCTACAGATATGTCATACCAATTGTACCATTTCGACACTTTTATGGGTTTGTCCGTGTACGTATAAGTTATCCCTCCGTTTGTGACCGTCCCCAATTTACGACTGTTTACATACCAATTACATCCGCTTCTGGGGATGCCGAACACTCTGCCGTTCATGCTGTATATATCAACGGCTTCCGGCTCTATAAGATCTCTGTTTGTGTATGCGTCGGTCCCGTTGTAATAGTATGTATAGATTTGGGGCGTAACGCCAAGATAATACTCCACAAAAGACGTCGCCGAACTCTCTATCCTCGGCAAAGTCAAATATTTGAGGCTTGTGCAACCGATGAATGCATATTTTGAAACGCTTCGCACGCCGTCTTCTACGATTATTTCTTGAACAGTATCATTATAACTTAAAACGCCCGTGACATTGCCACCCGTGAATGTCACCTTTGTCAAAGCTGTGCAATTGTTAAACATGTTTTTCCCGCAAGAGGTCAAATTGTCGGGCATGACGATTTCTTTCAAAGCAGTGCAATTGTCAAACACAAGATCTTCAAAAGTCATACATTTGGGGATATTGACATTTTGCAAGGAGGTACAATATGAAAATGCGCCATAATCGATTTTAAGGATAGTTTCGGGCAGGATTATATCCGTTATGCCCGTTTGATATTGAAATGCATTGGCGCCTATCACTGCCACGGTCACGCCGTTGTATGTGGAGGGGACTTCCACCACGCTGTCATGCCCCAAATATGCCTTGACGGAATAAACCGTGCCGTCCATAACAAACGTGAACGGAGGAAGTTTGTCCACCTTTCTTTCGTGATACTTGCCGCAAGTGCAATATTGCCTGTCTATGCCTTCGGCGTCTATTGTCGGCGTGGATTGAGTTTCCCACATCCCATAAGTGTGCGCCGTTTCTTCCATGTGCGTGTGACAGCGGATGCACTCGTGCCAATGCGTATCGTCGTTTGAATACCATTCCGCTCCCGCAGTATGCCCCAACGCTCTCGTTTCCTGTTGCTCTTGAAGTACGGTCTTGCACACGTCGCAATGCGAGCCTTGCGTTTTGCCGGGTTCGGTGCAAGTGGCGGGGATCGCTTGGTCTATAACGACAGTATGCTCTTTTTTATCCACCTTTGTTTGCGCGACAATAACTGTTCCGCAAACCCCGCAATGCGAGCCTTGCGTCTTTCCTTCCTGAGTGCAAGTTGCCTCGACTGCCGCGTCTATCACGGGCGTGTGCGCGGTTTTTGGGATAGTTTCTGTTTCAACGTTGCCGCATTTTGAGCATCTGCGGGTTTTCAGCCCTTCGACAGAGCATGTCGCGCTTCTTGTTACGCTCCAACTGCCATACGCATGCACATGCGTCGTGTCTCCACCCGTGGACGGTGTGTCTCCGCCTGTGGAAGGCGCGTCCTCTGCGGTGGGCGGGGTCGTTTGAGTTTGAGCGTCGTTGTTGCACGCCGCAAGCGCGAAAGCCAATGTCGCGATCATCGCCATTAAGACAAGCACAAATATGAGTTTTTTGATCGAATTTTTCATTTTGTCCTCCTTTTATTCGCGTGAGCGCGCACGTAAGGAAAAAATATTATACAGATTTAATTATATGTGCAATGCACATATTTGTCAATGTGCAACGCACATATTTATATAATTTAGCTATGAAATTCGGCGAAAATTTTAAAAAATTGAGAAAACAGTCAGGACTGTCTCAGGCGCAGGTCGCAAGCGTGCTTGGCATACGTCAATCCAACGTCAGCGATTGGGAAAACGACGTCTCCCGTCCCGAATATGAAAAGCTCATCGAACTTTGCCACCTATATGACGTCACCCTTGAGGAGCTGCTTGGCGTGTATCTTTAATTGCCCGAACTTTGCGGCTTTTAAATCGGTTTCCACATCAAAAACTCACTACGTCTGCGCGATTTTGCGCAATTTTTGGGCGTGGGCGGAAAAATTTTACATACTTTTGCGGAGCGGGGACAAACTATGCGCAAGAGGTGAAAATATGGCAAATGTTGCAAATAAAAGCATTTCATCGGAGTTTTTGATAGGGCTTGCCGTGACCGCGGTTGGCATACTGTTTTGCGCGTTTAGGGCGAGTCTTGTCAGCGTCCTTTTGACCGTCGTAGGCGCGTGCTTTGCCCTGCTTGGCGTCGCTGAGATATTCCGCCGCAAGACGGCAAACGGCATAATAGAGATCGTGGCGGGCGTCATACTCATCGTGTGCGCGTGGACCATTGTGGACGTGACGCTCATCCTGCTTGGCGTGATGTTTTGCGCCTACGCGATATACAGCGTCGTGTCGGGACTGCCCACGCTCAAGCGACAGCGCGGATGGGAGCTTGCGATGTCCCTCGTCTATCCCCTGCTTGCCTTCACGGTCGGCGCGCTTCTCATAGCGGCGAAGTGGACGCTTTCCGACGCGCTTTTCATAGCGATAGGCGTACTTGCGATCGTAGCGGGCGTAGTGCAGATGTTCTCGGGACAGATGACCAAACCGCGCGAGAAGGCGGCATAAAGAAAGCGTATGCAAATATAACCAAAACCGCGAGCATTTTCAAAACGAGGATATTTTGAGTTGAGGACGGCAATTCGCCGCCCTCTCTCTCCTATTCTGAAAAATTTTCATATGCAAAATTCGCATATATGCCATCATTTTGTTGCTTCGCGCGCGCGATATATGATAAGATGTGCGGGTCTCGAGCGAAGCCTCGGACTAGCTTTGGGCGTTTCGTACATCAAATGCCAAATTTGCATCGAGAGGTCTTATTGTGAGGCGCAGGCACATATTTTTTACGGAATTTGCATACATCGCGGGCATATTGTTGCTTGCGCTCGCGACGGCGTTTTTGCAAAAGGCGAATTTCGGCATGTCCATGGTCGTGGCTCCCGCCTACATACTTCACCTCAAAATTTCCGAGTATCTGCCCTTTTTCACGTTTGGCATGGCGGAGTATTGCTTTCAAGGCCTGCTGATAATTCTGCTCAGCGTGCTTATGCGCAAGTTTTCGGTGGGTTATCTCTTCTCATTCATCACCGCCGTGCTGTACGGCACCGTGCTCGACGCCTGCGTGTTGCTTGTCGGCTATCTCCCCTTAGGCGGCATTGGCGGGCGCATAGCGTTTTTTGTCGCGGGCATGCTGATATGTTGCCTGGGCGTAGCCTTCCTATTTCACACATATATTCCCTCCGAGGCGTACGAGCTTTTCGTCATCGAACTCACCGAGCGCACCCGCGCGCCCCTCGCCCTCGTCAAAACGCTGTACGATTGCTCAAGCTGTTTCCTCGCGGTGGTGCTCTCGTTTGCGTGCTTCGGACTTTGGCACTACGAGGGCATAGGCTGGGGCACCATAATTTGCGCCGTCTGCAACGGCTTCATAATCGGCAAAATGGGCAAAGCGCTCGAGCGCCTCTTCTTCTTCAAAGACGCCCTGCCCCTGCGCCGCATATTCTATCCCTCTCCCTTCATAAACGACATCCTCTATCTTTCATAATTTTCCCGCAACAATTGACATATCTTCCCCACTTGCGCTATAATAGCCTCGCCACAATCTGAATAGTTTACAGTGAATTGCGCTTACTATAGGTAACAAGTGCATTTCTTGGTGTGCAATTTACTGTAGCATATCAAAGATTGTGGCAAATCGGCAAGAGTGCACTTGTTATATTTGACTGCTTCGTGAATGTGCGCCCTTGTCGGGCGCATTTTTCGTATATCAAAACGGGCGCAAGCCCGAAAGGAGTAAAACATGAAACGTAAAGGCAAAATATTTATAGCCCTGCTTGCGGTGGCGCTTCTGCTGTGTATCGCGGCAGTCACGCTTGCCGCATGCAACAAACATGAGCATCTCTACTCATATGATTATGACGAAGAATATCATTGGCAAGTGTGCTTGGACTGCGGCGAAACAACCGAAAAGGAAGCGCATGTCGTGGAGGAGTGGGTTACAACAAAACCCGCGACTTACGATGAGGACGGAGAAGCAAAGGGAGAGTGCACCGTTTGCAGAACTACGGTCAAAAAAACGCTCACAAAGCTTCCTCTCAGCCCTACAGATCAGGAGTCCGAAAAACTGTTTGATCTTGTGTATCACAAGAAAGATGGCAATAATCCCGCATATTATTCGATAGGAGAATATAAAGGCACTGCGACCGAGGTAGTAATTCCCTCTACATATAAAGATGTGCCGATAACGGAAATATCTTTTGGAAATTCTTGGGATAATGTCAAATCTCTTGCGGTCGAGGACGACAATCCGACTTTCCAAAGCTATATGGGCGTATTGTACGAAAAAGGCGAGACCACATCACTTTATTTTGCGCCCAAGGCTTTGGAGGGCGAGATAAAGATTTTGGATGGGGTGACCGAAATACCGAGAGAGGCTTTTAGCGGTCGCGTCAATGTAGCCGAAATAACGATCCCCGACAGCGTGACAAGCATAGGCGATGCAGCATTCCAGGGTTGCACAGGCTTACAGACAGTCAATTGGAATGCTACGAAATGCACAAGGGCAGGAAGTTCTTCATATCCTATTTTCTTCGGTTGCGCCAAACTTGCAACTGTAAATTTCGGCGATAACGTCCAAACTATTTCCTCATATACATTCTATAAATGCACAGGCTTGACGGAGATAACCATTCCCGACAGTGTGACAAGCATAGGTTTCGATGCATTCGAATATTGCACAGGTATAAAGATCGCCACTATACCGGCTTTGGCAATAAGCTATATTCCAAAAGATAGCCTTACCACAGTTACTATAACAAAAGGCGATATAGGAGATAGTGCATTCTCCGGTTACGCGAATTTGCAGACGGTGACGATATGCGAAGGTGTGACAAGCATAGGCGAGTCTGCATTCGCTAATCGCACAAGCTTGCAGACAGTCACTGTAGGCGAAGGCGTGCAAAGCATAGGCGATTATGCATTCGATGGTTGCACAAGCTTGCAGACAGTCACTGTAGGCGAAGGCGTGCAAAGCATAGGCGATTCGGCATTTTCATGGTGCGGCTTGAGCGAGATAACAATTCCCAACAGCGTGAAAAGCATAGGTGCTAAGGCATTCGAACATTGCTACGGTTTGCAGACGGTCACTATAGGCAAAGGCGTGACAAGCATAGGTCATCTTGCATTCTCCGATTGCTACGGCTTGAAGTCAGTCACTTTAGGCGAAGGCGTGCAAAGCATAGGCGATTTTGCATTCGATGGTTGCCCACACATATCAAAGGTAAATGTGACATCGCTTAAGGCATGGTGCGAGATAGAGTTTGAAGATGATTATGCCAATCCTTTGTATTATGTAAACTATATCTACAAAGTATACACGGCAAAGTTGTATCTGAATGATGTAGAAGTTAAAGATAATGTGGATATTCCCACAGGCACAACCAAAATTGGCAACTATGCATTCTATGGCTTGACCGGCATAACCTCGGTCACAATTCCCGACAGCGTGCAAAGCATAGGTAGTGATGCATTCGATGGTTGCACAGGCATAACAAAGGTGGATTATCTTGGAGACCTTAAATCTTGGTGCGAGATTGAGTGCACGAGCAATCCTTTGACGGCAGGTGGCAAAGCAAAACTATATGTGAATGATGTAGAAGTTAAAGATAATGTGGATATTCCCACAGGCACAACCAAAATTGGCAACTATGCATTCTATGGC
>CANQBO010000014.1 GCA_947589475.1 uncultured Clostridia bacterium | reverse complement strand
ATTTATTATAACAGTTGGACTTTGCATATGAACCTTTTTTTGTCAAGAAAGTGTTGCACTTAATAGTATAATTCACCTGAGCGCAAAAAAAAGAGGACGCGAAGTCCTCTTTTCTATAAATAATTTTCAAGGTCACTCTGCGTCATGCGGAGCGTCGTCTTTGCAAATGGGTTGCTGTTGCGCCTTAAGAAGATCGCGAATTTCTTTGAGCAACGCTATGGACTCATTGTCGATTTCGGGCGTCGGCTCTTCTGCGGGAGCGGCTTCTTCTGCGGGTGCGGCTTCTTCGGCGGGAGCCTCATCCTTGTTTTCAACGGCTTCTTTAAGCTTTGCCGCGCCTGCTTTTGCGGTGTTGATGGCCTTGACTATGGCAAACAGCACGAGAGCGGTGAGCAGGAAGGTGATGACAGCGCTTATGACCGCGCCCCAATTGATGACGATTGCCTCATGAATGACGGCGCCGTCTTGAACGACAGCGGGTTTAAGCTCTGTAATCAGGCTGTTGGTGTCTCCGATAGGTATCCAGTTGATGAGGGGTTGCAAAATGTTGTTGACGACCGCCGTGATGATTGCCGTGAACGCGGCGCCGATTATCATGCCGACGGCGAGGTCGAGGACGCTGCCGCGACTGATGAAGGCTTTGAATTCTTTTAGAAGTTTGAACTTTGGCTTTTTCATAAAATATCTCCTTTTATTTGTTCATACAGTATTTTAGTATTATAAATGGCGGCTGTCAAGCCATAGATGGAACAACATATTTAAAATTGCGCATATATGCATATTTTTTTTTCGCAAGCGGTTGACTTAGGGCGGGGGGGGTGTTATCATAACTGTCGCTAGGGGTGCCGTAAGGCTGAGATGATACCCTTCAACTTGTGAGATAATCCTCGCGTAAGGAAGCAAACAAACTCGCGCATAACGCGCGCAAAATTGCTATGTCCCACCTTTTGACCTCCCTAAGCGCACAGGAGGTTTTTTTATGGATTTGGGAGATGTCTTTGACAAACTCGGCAGTACTTTGCTTTATGCCGTCATCGCGCTTATAGGAGGTATCGTCCTCATCGGAGCGTTGGTCTACTTTGTCAAACGGGAGAAGTTTGCGACTTTCCGAAAATATGCCGCAGGCATTTCCATAGGCTTTGCAATAGCCGCGGTGATCGCGATGAGCTATCTCAAAGGGCTGGACACGTCGTACGAGGGGCAGGGCAAAGCGTTGCTCTTTTGGCCCATCATGGCGGAGATCATTGTTGTGGTCGTCGGAATGCTTTGTATGCTTATTTGCGGGATTTTTTCAAAGAAGGCGGTCAAGATCGCGGGCATATGCACTGCGGCGGGCGCTTTGGGCGGTTTTATCGCTATCATGGTGCAAATGACAAAATATTTCGGGGATATAAAGGCGGACTATCCCGGGGCAAACCTTGTGGGCATGATCGTGTCCGCGGTGGTGTTTATGCTCATCACGGTCGGCATATTCTTCCTCGGCAAAAAGGCGGACCTCTCCGACACCCGCGCGCTTGTGTACGGCGCGGTCGCGATCGCGCTGAGTTTCGCGCTCAGCTATGCGAAGTTTTTCGAGATGCCGCAGGGCGGTTCCGTTACGTTTGCAAGCCTGCTTCCTCTCATGATATATTGCTGTATGTTCGGCACGCGCCGCGGCGTCATAGTATGCCTCGTCTACGGCGTGCTTCAAGCGGTGCAGGATCCGTGGATATTGCACCCCATGCAGTTCCTTCTCGACTATCCGCTCGCCTTTGGCATGATAGGCATAAGCGGAATTTTCGTTGAAAGAAAGGTGTTCAAGTTCAAGGGCGGCACGGTCGTCGGCTTCCTGCTCGGCGGCATCATCGCGGTATGCTTGCGCTATGCATGTCACGTGCTTTCGGGCGTGTTCGCGTTTGCGGATTGGGCGGACCTCGACACCTACGGGACGGCGGCGGCATACAGCCTTGCCTACAACAGCTTCGCATTCATCGACATGGTGATCGCGCTTGCGGCGGGAGTCATGGTGCTTTGCTCGAAGGCTTTCCTCGACCAAATGGAGCGCTCCTCCGATAGGGCGACGCATGCGCCCGACGGCGAACATATCTTGCTCAACGACACCGACGACGATTTCGAGGCGCAAGTCTTTACGGTCGAGAGCGACGGGAGCAATACGACTATCGAAGAGCCTCACGGCGATACAGACGAGCACTGAAGCATCTTGCCCGAGCGCGCTTATATTTTGCGTCCGCCGTGTCCGAGCGACGTCGCGGAGCGAGCGATTTTATTCTAAGTACGCAGTGAGGGCGGGGCTTCTGATTTATTCCGCCCGAACAAGTGGCATAATTGCAGGTGAAACCTGCACGACGTAACACGGTGAGCGAGCGTAGCCCCTTCCCGCCCTGCCGCGGCGTAACGCATGAGCTGTGTTTGCGCGTAGAGCGCAAACAGTTAGTAAGTACGGAGAGGGAGGGGAGTCCTGAGTGCAGTGTGGCGGAACGTTATGTTTATACTAATACCCAAACTCTTCGCTGCACGTAACGAAGGGAGAGGTTGGGTCTTTCAATAACTCTGTCCGAGATACTAACGCATATCCCTAGTGCGCTCAAGCGCAGATGTTTAATGAGTATACACAACAAAAACGGCTGTTTAGACAGCCGTTTTTGTTGTGTAAAATGCTTGTTTTGAAATCGGTGTTTGTTTTATTGTCGCATCAATAATTTATTTTGCGAAGCTCGAAATAGCTCTGCGGGTGGTTGCAGACGGGGCATTTTTCGGGCGCGGTCGTGCCTACGACGATGTGTCCGCAGTTGCGGCATTCCCACACGCTGACTCCGCTCTTTTCAAAGACGGTCTTTGTCTCGACGTTGTGCAGTAGGGCGCGGTATCTCTCCTCGTGCTCCTTTTCAATGGCGGCGACGCCTCTGAATTGCGCGGCAAGCTCCGAAAAACCTTCCTCTTCCGCCTCGCGAGCCATGCGCTCGTACATATCCGTCCACTCTGCGTTTTCGCCCTCCGCGGCATGAAGCAGGTTTTCCTCCGTGGTGCCAAGCTCGCCCAGAGCCTTGAACCAAAGTTTGGCGTGCTCCTTTTCGTTGTCGGCGGTCTTTAGGAACAGCTCTGCAATTTGCTCATAGCCGTTTTTCTTTGCGACGGACGCGAAATAGGTGTACTTGTTGCGCGCCTGCGATTCGCCCGCGAAAGCCTCCCACAAGTTCTTTTCCGTCTTTGTGCCCGCGTAGGGGTTTTTGGGTGCCGCTTCTTCGACGAACTTGCCCGCGGGAGCCTTGCAGACGGGGCATTGATCGGGCGCGCTGTCGCCCTTGTGGATATAGCCGCAAACTGTGCATTTGAATTGTTTCATATCTTCACCTCTCAATTTAAATTTCAGACCCAAACGGGATCCGTCAAGGCAATTATAGCAACATCTTGCGCGCAGTGCAATATGCAATTTTGCAAATTTTTCACGCGCGTATGACTGCTATGTGAGCGCCTTATATGCGCCCGCGCCTATGTTCCGCGCCACATCAAAAAAAGCGGCGAGTTTTCTCGCCGCTGAGATCATGACTCGTTTTGCCGAATAATATCAAGCATTTCACGAGGGGTGACTACAAAAGATTTGACAGGGAAGTGTTTTATATTGCCCGTGACAAGATATGCGTTTTCCTTTTCACGCGCTTGCATAACGACTTCATAGAATACAGCGTCGTCGGAATCGGGAAATTTCTCGTCCGTCGGATTCGCATTTATGAATATGGCTCGCTTTGGAAATTCGGTTATAAATCTGAGGACATTTTGTTCGGAAAAACCGAATTTTGAGCGCAACAGAACTTCGCCATATTCATTGAGAATATCGCTGTTCAAAACAGGAATTATTCAACCGTTCAAGGCTTCGTTGATAACTTGCCACTGGGCACTTCCTTCTTTAAGCAATGCGGAAACAACGACATTTGTATCAAGTACAGCATAGTAGGTCATAGCTTCAATCCTTTTTTCTGTCCGCTCTGCACCTTGATATTTCGGCATTGATTTCATCAAGTGACATGTCGGAAGTGCCGTTGGCTGAGGCTTCGTCATTCATTGCTTTGACTGCTTTGACTGCCGCCGTAGCGTCATGATCCCTTTGCAAAGTCATAGGGAAGGGAATGCCGTTTTCCAAAACGGTACGTTTTAAGAACATTCTTAAAGCGGTGGACAGGTCTATGCCGAGTTTCTCAAACACGACGCTTGCTTCATCTTTCAAGTCATCATCGACTCTGAATTGAACGATAGACGTGGACATATACTTTCACTCCTATATATAAAATGTACAATTTGTATTGCATATATACTACATTGTATTACAAATATATCACAAAATATGAGAAATGTCAACATTATGACGGCATATATGTTAGATGAAAATAAGAATGACCATATTTTTCTGTAAAAGCTTTTGAAATTCACTTGATAAATGAGGCTCCTATCGCCGGAGTTATCAAAAAACTTGTGATGTTGACATAACTCTTGCAAAAGTTTTGGCTGTATGCTAAAATGGCATCGTTGTACAGTCGAATATAGTTGCGCTTTCGGGCGCGTCTAAAAAAGATAGAAACAAAAGACGAGGGGCTGAATGCGCTGAATTGTCATCATCGATAAACCGTCGGACGAAGATAATAGTGAAAAATGTAATATGATATACGAACAGATTTTAAAGGAGTTTACATTATGGGTAAGAAAATCGGAATCGATTTGGGAACTACATATTCTTGCGTGAGCTATGTAGACGACGAGGGGATCGTAAGGATCGTCGATAATATCGAAGGCGAGCAGACAACGCCCTCAGTGGTTTTTTTTAATCCCGATGGTAGTGCAACAGTGGGATCTATGGCACGTATAGACGGCATTTTGATGCCCGAATGTCTTGTCGAGCGTGTCAAGAACTATATGGGCAATCCCGATTATAGATTTTTTGCAAACGGCGTCGAATATACGACGTCGCAAATTTCCACTCTCATTTTGAGACAACTTATCGCGGACGCTGAGCGCGTCATAGGCGAAGAGATCGAGGGCGCGGTCATCACTTGCCCCGCATACTTCGGCGAAGAAGCTCGAAAAGCAACAAAGTCGGCGGGCGAAAATGTGCCGCTCTCAGACGGTTCACACCTGAAAGTTTTGAAAATTTTGGACGAGCCTATCGCCGCGGCGATCGCGTACGGCGACTTCGTACACAAAGATATGGACAAGACCGTACTCATCTACGACCTCGGCGGCGGCACTTTCGACTGCACGGTCATGAAGCTCTCCTTCCACGGGAAAGAGAGGAAAACGCAGTATGTCACAATGGACGGCGACCATCAGCTCGGCGGTAAGGATTGGGACGCGGCGCTGAGAGATCTGGTCTGCCAAAAGTTCATCGATGTCACGGGCGTGGACATAGCTGAAATGGAAACCGGCTACGAGATCATGGAAGAGTTGAGCGTCAGCATCGAAAAGGCGAAGAAAAATCTCACAGGACGCGATACGACTTCCGTGCTCGTGGTTTTCGACGGAAGAAAAGAGAAAATCGAGATCACCAGAGCGGAATTCAACGAAGTCACGGCGTGGCTTTTGGATCAAACCATATCTATAGTGAACAATATGCTTGATAGAAAGGGTTTGAATATGGAGAAGGACATCGACGAGATAATTCTTGTCGGCGGCTCCACATATATGCCGCAGGTCACCGAAAGATTGACTGCCGAGTATGACAAACCCCTGAGACGGTATGAGCCGACCAAAGCCGTAGCGATGGGCGCCGCTTTGGTCGCAAAAGATATTAAAGTCACTCCCGATTTGGAAAATGAAGATGAACAGCCGTCTATTTTTAAACGCGGACCTATTTTGTATGAAATATATTCACCTTTCACGTATTCCATTACTTTTATCCCCGATAGGATGGAAACGTCAAATATACTCATAAACTTCGGCGATTCGTTGTTGCCGCCGCGATATAGTTGTAGTAAAAAAGGTATTGACGTATTTTACAAGAAAACAGATTCGACAAATGAAGTCTTTTTCACCTTATATAGAGAACAGACCATAGAAGTTGATGAATATGATGTGCCGATTGAAGGGCATAAAAATTATTGCGACTGTGTTTTCGAATTTAAAGAAATAGAAGATAATACGCCGCTTGATATAATACTTGAAATCGGAATATTAGATGAAAAACAGGATAAAGTGACCGTTATAAACAAAGAAAACAATGAAAGCCATTCTATGGTAATAGAGTGGAGAAAAAAAGCGTATGTAGGGAGTAGACAGATGATGAAAAATAAGAAAAATATGACTTAAAGATAGTCAGATCGAAAAAAAAATATACTTCATCGAAGAAGTTGCAAATGCAATAATAAAACTTACAAGCGCAAAAAAGATTTTTTAATGTTGTCTTAATGCTTGCAATTTTTCGTGAGATTTGATAACATAATATGCGATTGTATATGTTGCCCGAAAAGCTGAAGTTTATTGTCGCGGCGCGACTTTCAAAAGACGTGAAATAGGGCGCAAAAAATCGAGAGAGGAGAAGCAAATGGAGGAACAAGAAAAACTCAACGATAAACCGTTGGAAGATACTCAGACAGAACAAGCGACCGAAGAGATAAGCTCGGCGGACAGCCCCGCGACGGAGGCTTGCGCAGATACGGCGGACAGCCCCGAGACGGAGGCTTGCGAGGAAAAGGTGGACTTTTCGGAATTCAAGCAACTTATAGACGCACATTTTGCGGCGATTAAAGGTCTCATCAGATACAGCAAAGAAAAAGACGCAAATGTTTTGACGCTTTCAAAACAACTCCAAAGCTACAGAGACGGATTTGAAAATACGCTGTTTAAGCGTATTGCTATGGAGTTTATCGAATATCGCGAGAGGAGCCGTAAATCGCTCAGAGAGCTTGAGGGGAAGGCTTTGGGACTTCAACAGGCGGAAAAGTATATCGGTTATCTCAAGCTCGATTTTGAGGACCTGCTTGAAAATCTCAACATCAAAATAGACGACAATGGCATTTATTACAACAAAAAGGATATAAACGGCGAGCCGAAGAAGGCGACTTTCGGGGATATTCCGCAGGTCGAGGACGTTGAGGCGCCGAATACGGACATAACCTGCTTTGAGGAGTTGGCGAAATATCTGCAGGCGCAGGAGAACGCCATTGCTCAAATGATAAAAAACAATACGGTTTTGGATCTCGCGCTGAAGGACTACATCGCCGTATCCGCGTCGTATGAGGAAGGTCTCTATCAAGTCGTTTTGTATCCCGTGATAAGGCGTATCGCAAAAGTTTACTCGAGCCTTTTGGAAAAGGTCGAAAGCGCGGCTGTCACGGAAGAGAACGCGACGCAATGCTATGCGGAAATTTTGGCATGGATAATAGATGAGATAGACGCCATACTCGAGATCTGCAACGTGACGATCGACCCGTACGTTTCGGACGTCTACGACCCGAAGAAACAGCGTATATTGAAAATGATCGAGACGGACAATGCGGAGCTGAACGGACATGTGATCAAACGCTATTCCGATTGCTATATTATGGAAGAAAAGACCATATATCTCTCGAAAGTCGACGTCTATAAAGCAAAACAAAATCAATAAAACAAAATAAAAAACAATATAAAAAATAAATAAAAAAACCAAATAAAAGGAGATAAAAGTTATGGGTAAAAAAATAGGCATTGATCTTGGCACTACATACTCTTGCGTAAGTTATGTAGACGACACGGGGATCGTAAGGATCGTTGACAATATCGAAGGCGAGCAGACAACTCCCTCGATCGTTTTCTTCAATCCGGACGGATCCGCTACGGTAGGCGCTTCCGCTAGACAGGACGGCGCTTTGAACCCCGAATGTCTTGTCGAACGCGTCAAGAACTATATGGGCAATCCCGATTATAAATTCTATGCAAACGGCGTCGAGTATTCGGCGGCGGCGGTGTCCTCTCTCATTTTGAGACAGCTTATCGCGGACGCGGAGCGCGTCATCGGCGAAGAAATCGAAGGCGCGGTCATCACTTGCCCCGCATACTTTGGCGAAGAAGCCAGAAACGCAACAAAGATGGCGGGCGAAAACGTGACGCTTTCCAACGGTTCAAACTTGAAAGTTTTGAAAATTTTGGACGAGCCTATCGCCGCGGCGATCGCGTACGGCAATTCCAAACACGAAGATATGGACAAGACCATACTCATCTACGACCTCGGCGGCGGCACATTCGACTGCACGGTCATGAAGATATCCTTCCACGGGGATGAGAGACAAATGCAGGTCATCACCACGGGCGGCAATCACCAGCTCGGCGGTAAGGACTGGGACGCGGCGCTGACAGAACTGGTCTGCCAAAAGTTCAGCGAGATCACGGGCGCGGACGTGGATGAGATGAAAAACGACACAGAGTTGCTCGCAGAGTTCAGCGCCAGCATCGAAAAGGCGAAGAAAAACCTCACAGGACGCGATACGACTTCCGTACCCGTGAGCTTCGGCGGACAAAAAGAGAGGATCGATATTTCCAGAGCGGAATTCAACGACGTCACGTCTGGACTGTTGGATCAAACCATATCTCTCGTAAACGATATGCTCGACAAGAAGGGCTTGAGCATGGCAAACGACATCGACGAGATCATCCTTGTCGGCGGCTCCACGTTTATGCCGCAAGTCACCGAAAGACTGACTGCGGAATACAACAAGCCTCTGAGTCAATATGAGCCGAACAAAGCCGTAGCAATGGGCGCCGCTTTGATCGCAAAAGATTGCCGGGAAGTCGACGCTTCTCAAGCCGCCGCGCAAGCTCAACCCGGTGAGGCACCGAAAACGGGAATGAAACTCTACGACCCAAATACCGGCGCTACGACCGAAATAATCCCCACATGCACAAAATCCTACGGAGTCAGGATATTGAGCAACGGTCAGTGGGTAGTCCTCAACCTCATTATCAAGGATACTCCGAAACCCGCGCAAGGGTGCTCGAGCGATCACTTCCCGCTCACGCTTACGGGCAACAGAGAGCTTATTAGCGAAGTGCCGCTCCTTGTCCTCGAAAACGATAGCCTCGAGGAAATGGTCGCGCTTGAAGACTGCCAGGAGATATATGTCGAGGAGCCTATAAAATTCGAAGGCGCCGTCCCCGGAGACGACTCGGTCTCTGTCGATCTGTTTGTGGACGCAGACGGTATAGTGAGCCTCCGCCTCACGGATCTGAATACAGGAAAGTCCTACGATATGACTCCTAAGAGAAAGAGCGACGAAGCCAACCAGGAAGGCATGAGTTCGGTCGTCGGAATGACGCTGAAATAAAATTTGGCAAGATGTTGCCGTGGGGCGGGAACTAAGTTCGGCTTCACGGCAATCATCTTATAGAGAAAGACGCGCGGAAGTTGACAGAACCGTGATTTGAGATCGCAGGAAAGGGAAGGTTCTTACGATTTGTTTTATTTTGAATGATGGGGAAGCCCATCGGACGACGGTTTTGTTTTCTTTTGCAAAAAAAAGTTTGGGGCAGTGACGACGAAAAAGCCGTCGGGCATTTGTCGGACGCCCCGCCGCATGCGTCAAAGGGAAGCTCGATGAAAAGAGCATGCCGTTTAGACGGCGAAGGGCGGTATGGAAAAACGACGTAGGCGTATGAGACAAGACGCTCGGTCGTTTTGGTCATATGCGGCCGCAAGCCGAGGCGATGCAACAAGCGGCAAAACGTTGTAAAAAACAGAATCGGAAAATAAAAGAGGAAAATATGAAAATCAATGTCGGAATAGATCTTGGCACTACATATTCGGCTGTCGCCACCTTTTCTAAGGAGTTGGGAAGAGTCAAAGTTTTGAAAAACAGCCTTAACAGCGACTGTACGCCTTCCGTCGTTTGTATACAAAACGGGAAGGTGCTCATCGGGGACGAGGCGAAAGATGAGCAAAAATGCGGCAACGTAAACACGGCGGCATTTTATAAGAGCATGATGGGCGATCCGGGCTGGAGCGCTTATATCGACGGAGAAGAGTATTCCGCAGAGAAACTTTCGGGACTGTTCCTGAGAGAATTGATACGCGATGTCGCGCGCACAAACAATGTGGAGATCGACGGGGCGGTCATAACTGTGCCCGCGTACTTCAACGATAAACAGAGGGAAGCAACGATCCGCGCCGGCAAACAGGCGGGGCTGAAAGTGCTTAAGATAATCAACGAGCCTACGTCCGCCATCATCGCCTACGGCTTGACGGGCGGCAAGGATAAAAACGTCATGGTCTACGATCTGGGCGGAGGTACATTCGACGTCACCGTCGCGCATGTCAGCGGTACAAGGATAGACGTGCTTGCGACAAACGGAAACCACCAACTCGGCGGCAAAGATTGGGACGAGGCATTGATAGAAGACATTAAGGACAGATTTTATTACGATTTCAGCATATCGATCGATGACCACGAAGAGGATCTTAAAGAATTGCAGGTCAAGTGCGAGGAGGCAAAGAAGAGGTTGTCTTCCGCGCCGTCGACGGTCATATCCATACAATGCGAAGGCATGCTGGGCAAATATACGGTGACGAGAGAGGAATTTGCGGACAAAACGTCCAACCTGCTCAATGAAACGATAAGCCTTATAAACAGCTGCTTCGAAGAAATTTCCGAGGCGAAAAACAGATCTTTCGGCTGGTCCGATATTGACGAGGTTGTGCTTGTCGGCGGTTCCACAAGAATGCCGCAAGTCAAAGATATGATCGTCAGGGAATACGGCAAACAGCCTATCACAAAGGACATCAACGTCGATACGATCGTCGCGACGGGAGCGGCAATGCAAGCGGAACTCTGCGTCAGCAGTACCATCACTTTGACCGTAGCTTCGGCTCCGTCTCAGCAAGGCGGCGGCACCGCGACGGCAAACAGAGCGACGCCCATGACTTTGACTATTCACAACAGCGACATTCAGGATATTACGGCGCACAGCTTGGGAATGCTCGCTTTGGCAAACGACAATAAAACATACATAAACAGTATAATCATCAAGAAAAACAGCAGGGTCAACGAGACTTTCAGCAGAGAGTATACTTTTGCGGGCGAAAAGTTGCAAGTGTACGTGTTGCAGGGCGAATCGCGCGACCCGTATGAGACGGATATAATCGGCGCCTATTCCATAACGGGTATGCCCAAAGACAACAAGGGCAAGATCAAAGTCAACTTTTTGTACAACTCCAACGGAGTCGTCGAGGTCAACGCTTGTCTCGAGAACGGACAGGTCCTTTCTGCCGTAAAAGAGAATTCAAACGAGACGATGAGCGAGATAATCGCTCGCCTTGAAAGAGAAAGACGCGAAGCCGAAGAGTTGGCAAGACGCAACAGCCGCATAGAGATCATGTTGATAATCGATACGTCCGGAAGTATGAGCGGGCGCATGGGGCAAGCGCAGAGATCCGCGACAGAGTTCTTGAGCGGACTTGATTTCAGCAGGACATATGTTTCCGTCATAAGCTTTGCGAACACTTCATCCGTTGTCAGCGGTTGGAGCAACAATAAGAACGATATAAACTCGGGTATCCGCGCGATAGGCAGTTGGTCCGCAGACGGCGGCGGCACTTCCGCAACTCCCATAGAGACGCATTACAGAAAGTTTTCAAGCGAATGCAATCATCGCATAATGGTCATTCTGACGGACGGCTATTGGAACAATCAATCCTCGGAGGAACATTCCGCGTCCAAAGCGAAGAGAGACGGCATCACCATACACGCTATAGGCATCGGCGAGGCGGACGAAGCATTCCTTGACAGGATCTCAAGCGGAAAGGGCAAGAAAGTCGACTTGAGCCAGCTCACGGAGGCATTCAAGGAGGTCGCGGCTTCAATAGCGACCGAAACGAGCGGCAATACCATAAAATAAGAGGTTTCAGGCATGGCGACAACAAATTCACAGAGAACGGCAGAAGAACTCAGAAATCCCGAGCTTAACTATTTTATCGCCTTTAAGATCGACCTTAAAGAGATCGATAAAACGAAGATAGAGCAGAAGATCAAGACCGAGCTTAGCAAAACGGGCGGTTCCATCACGCAACGCAGATTGTTGGAACTTAAAGACGACATTATGCAAGTTATGTGTAATGACGCCACTTTCGACGGCACTTCATACAAACCCAATACGGGCGCCGGACAAAGGGAAGCGGAAGCCGCAAAAACTTTGAAGCTGAATGAGACCGCCGATTTTATTCGGATGCTTTGTCAAACGCGTAAGAAGTTTCTTAAAAGCGAATTGATAACGATATATGATAAAGTCAACATGCCGCTGACATACTTTACGAAGGATGAGTTTTTCAAAGCGCTGGGTTTTTTGAACGGTCTCGGAGTAAAGATAATCGAGAATACCGATGTGAAGATACCGTTTGACAAATTTAAAAAGGCGGACAAAATGCTCGAACTCCTGGAAAAGAAGGATCTGTACGATTATTTGGGCGTGAGCAAGACAGTTTTGCAATCGGAGATCCATAGCGAGGCGAATAAGGCATATATGTCGTGGATGAGAAGTCCTAATCTGAGAGATAAACAGCTTGGAAGTCAACTTGACGGAATGATTAAAGACATTTTGCTCGATCAAGCCGTAAGGAAGGCATACGATCAATATTTGGTTATAAGAACCGGAGTTTGGGACGAATTTGCTCAACGAGAAAAATTCGGAGTCAAAGAGTTATCGGCGTGCGAGTATGAAAAATATATTCAAAGGGTCGTTTCTTTGCTCAAGACGTCCGTACAGGAAGCGGAAATTATCATTGCGGCAGGTTGTAAATTCTTTCAACTGGTCCTTGTATGAAAAGGAGCGTTTCACTTTTTGTCCATATTGTGGGAAAGATATTCTAATAAGAGGTTTTAGGCATGGCGACAACAAATTCACAGAGAACGGCAGAAGAACTCAGAAATCCCGAGCTTAACTATTTTATCGCCTTTAAGATCGACCTTAAAGAGATCGATAAAACGAAGATAGAGCAGAAGATCAAGACCGAGCTTAGCAAAACGGGCGGTTCCATCACGCAACGCAGATTGTTGGAACTTAAAGACGACATTATGCAAGTTATGTGTAATGACGCCACTTTTGACGGCACTTCATACAAACCCAATACGGGCGCCAGACAAAGGGAAGCGGAAGCCGCCAAATCTCTGAAGCTGAAAGAGACCGTCGACGTCATTCAGATGCTTTGTCAAACGCGTAAGACGTTGCTCAAAAGCGAATTGTTGACGGTGTATGAAACCGCAAACAAGTCGGCGACATACTTTACGAAGGATGAGTTTTTCAAAGCGCTGAGCTTTTTGAACGGTCTCGGAGTAAAGATAATCGAGAATACCGACGTAAAGATCCCGTTTGACAAATTCCAGAAGGCGGACAAAATGCTCGAGACCCTGAAGAAGCAGGATCTGTACGATTATTTGGGCTTGAACAAGACCGCTTCGCAAACGGAGATCCAGGACGCGGCGAAAAAGATATATCAAGATTCTCAAAAGACTTCCGATCTGAAAAAGAAACAGCTGGGAAGTCAACTTGACGGCATAATCAAAGATATATTGTGCGATCAAGGCACAAGAAAGTCATACGATCAATACTTAGTCATCAGGACGGAAGTTTGGGACGAATTTGCTCAACGTAAAAATTTCGGCGTAAAAGAGATAACGATGTCCGAGTACGAAGATTACGCTCAGACTGTCATTTCTTTGCTCAAAGTTTCCATACAAGAGGCGGAAACCATCATAGCCATAGGTTGCAAATTTTTCCAACTCACAATTGTGGGAAAGGGCGACGGGAATACGTTTGAATATTGCCCGTTTGACGATTGCGGCAAACTGTACATCAAAGGAGCCAAAAACTGTCCTCACTGCGGCAGATCCCTCGAGGTTATGTGCTGGAACTGCAAACAGATCACGAGGATCACAAAGGACGATAAGGGTTGCGCCGTATGCGGAGCGACATATCACGCGCACGAAACTTTCAATGTGCGTTGCCAAAAATTGGATCGGTTGCTCAGCAGTCCCGCCGCAGATATAAGCGACCTGCAAGCCGCGTTTTTGGACATCAAAAACGTCGTGCCGAATTATGCCGCGCGTTCCGATTCCACGGTCGCGAAGAAGGTCAAAGAATATGAACGCCTCATCGCGGATCGTATCAAGCAAGAGGAGACGATCGGCGCAAAATACAGGGAAGAGACGACAAAGATCCAACAACTCATCGCAAAGCGCAACTATCAGGCGGCTTTGGCGGTCGCGAGATCTTTGCAAGTGAAATACAGCACTTACAATCCCGACAACACAAAAAAACTCATCGCCGATATTTCCGCCGTGATGCAAACTGCTCAGAGACAAGTCGACCTTGCAAAGCAGTACATAGCGCGCGGCAACGTTTCGTTGGCTATATCTTCGGCGGCAAAAGCGATAGACATCTGCGACGATTTTACGGACGCGAGACAGATAATGCAGAAGTATCCGCCGCAAGCCGTCGCAAATTTGCGCGTCGTTGTTGAGAAAAACAAAGTCAATCTGACATGGGAAGACAACTCGAAGCAGGAGTTTGTGACTTACACCGTCATAAAGAAGATCGGCGTGGCGCCGACGTCCGCGGATGACGGTTCGCTTGTGGACAGCGCGTTGTCCGTACGCTTTTTCGAGGACGCGAACATAGTCTCGGCGACTCCGTATTACTATGCCGTATACGCGGAGCGCTACGGAGTTAGATCCGCCATCGCCGTGAACAATGTGCCCGCGTTGATATATTCCGACGTTTTGAATATGCGTCAGGAAGTCGTCGACAGCGGCGTAAAAGTGACGTGGGAAGCTCCGCACAACGTGAGATCCATCGAGGTGTGGAGAAACAGCGGCACCGTCGCGCCTTTGCGCGTCGGAGAAGGCACGAAGATAGAATCCACAAATACCGGGTTTTACGATACAAAATGCAGCGGTGAAAGCGCATATCTTGTGATCTGCAACTATGAGGTCAAGGGCAAAGCGGTACAATCTCATGGCATACGATCGGTATACAAGCCCTACGAAAAGATCGCGCCGCTTGAAAATATAAAGATAAAAGCGGATGAAAATCAACGCTATATCTTCACTTGCAACGAAGGTTTTACGGGCAAAGTAAAGCTTTATTACGGCTTTACAAAACTGCCTATTGCATATGATACCGTTTTGAAATTCCTTGACTTCAACGTGATTTGCAAGGGGCTGGCGGCTTTAGATACCATGCCGAACGCAAACGGGGACATAACTTTCGCACTGCCCGCGGGGAAGATATATCAAGTATATCCCATAGTTTGCACCGAACAGCTGTTCATAGTATCCCCTCCCACTTTGATAAACACGCTGGAGGGCATAAGCAAATGTTCGCACACCGTCTCTTCGGGTACGGTCTGCATTACGGGCGCATTGCATCCCAAAGCGCAAGCTGTCATTGCGCGTTTGAGCAACGATAAGTATATCGAAAGCGTGGACGGCGGCGGCGAAAAATTCATGTTTAAGGCGGATGATTTCCGCAAAGAGAACAAGATCGAGATCAAGCTTAAGACGAATACCGTCAATTATATCACGCTGTTTACGGAATTCAAGGACAACGGCGTCGTCTCTTACGCGCCTCCCATAAAGCTGGATCCGCCTATTGACTACAGAGAGGCCGTTACGGTGCTGTACAGTTTGGAATATACCGTGTCTCCGCTCAAGCCCTTCAAGGTCACGTTGAACTTCGAGGCGGACAGCGAGGTAGAAATACCCAAAATGCTCTTGATGCAGGGAAGCCCGAAGCCTCTCAACAAGAATGCGGGCAAGCTCTGCGAGAGGATTGAAGGCATCACTTTGAAGAAAGGGCTGTTCTCAAAGAAATACACGGCGAAGAAAGTCATAACCGTGGATCCCGCTTCGATGAATACGAAATTCGCGCTTTTCTTGAACGAGGATACGAGCAGAGTGCAGATGAAAGAAGTGCGAAAACTGTAAAGGGATAGGTCATGCGCCGTTTCAACGGGGCATATCGCGGATACGCAAGAAAGAGTAGTCGATCGTATTTTATGGGAATAAAATAGAAGGATGTCAAAAGATATTGCCAATATGAAACTTAAGATGACAAATGGAAACAAGTCGAGACAGAAAATAAACTTAGAGGAGTAGATATGAAGAAATTCACATGTCCGTACTGCTATGGAAAGCATGATCTGAAAACAAGCGGTTTGAAATGTTCATACAACGTACCGGGAAAGACCGATCGGTGCGTAGGGTCTGTCGTAAAAGACCCGAACGGCTGGATCCCCGATAAGGACAAGGCAAATTGCATGAAGTGCACCGCGGCGCGCAAATCTGTGTATTGCAGCGTCGTCGAGAAAGAGATACCTTCGGATTTTCTCAACGAAGAGAGCCTTTCGATCGCTCTGTTGGGCGCAAAAGCGTCAGGAAAGTCAAACTACATAGGCGTGTTGATAAACGAGATCAAGAGAAAAATGACCGCGAGCTTCAATTGCTCCTTAAGTTTGACGAGCAGTGAAGAATCCCGACAGTTTTACAACGATTTCTACTATGAACCGCTGTTTAAGTACGGTTCCGTCGTCGAAGCGACAAACCAGGATATGACGCAAGTCCCGCCGCTCATCTTCCCGTTGCGGTTTATGGACAAGAAAAATCATATCACAAACGTCGCCGCGCTGACTTTCTATGATACGGCAGGCGAAAATCTGGACTCCACCGAGGATATGGTCATCAGCAACAGATACGTCCCGAATGCGGACGGCATCATCCTTTTGCTCGACCCCTTGCAAGTGACCTCGATCAGAGAGAAATTGCAGGGCAAGATACCCCTTCCTCCTCAAAATACCGATGTCGTCGAGATACTCAGCCGTATAGTGCAGAACATCAGAGACGTCAAAAATATAAAGGGAAATATCAAGATACCTCTTGCGCTCACGTTTACTAAGATAGACGCTTTGGAGGAATACGATATTTTGAGAGAGGACAGTTGTTTGCGCGAAGAATCCGCGCACCTCTCCAGAGGCGTCTTTGTGCAGACCGATTTCGAATCCGTGAATATCGAAATGCAGGACCTTTTGGAAAATTGGCTGGACGCGGAACTTGTACAGCAAATGAAAAACTTCGAGAAATATTCTTTCTTCGGAGTGACCGCGCTCGGAGGTGTCCCAAACGGCACGAAACTCAGCGGAAACAAGATCAAGCCGAGACGAGTTTTAGACCCGTTGCTTTGGATACTTGCCGAGAACAAATATATCAAAACCGCAAAAAAATAAACTAATTAAGGAGAGTAAAAATGTTAGCTTATCAAATGATCTATACGGCATGCGGAAAGGATAAGTCCGGGGCTTTCAGCGTTTGGGCTAAGTCCGCAAATGTCACAAAGGCGGAGTGCGATGAGATCGTCAAATTGATGTCTTACAGAAAGCCGCAAAATGTGCCATATGAGCCAACGGAAGAAGAGATAAGGACGTTATTCCCAAAGAAGTACGGCTATTTTATCCTTTCTTCGGGCAGGATCTGTCTTGCGCAAACAAACTACATCGGCAAAGTGTACAGCGATCTTGACGCGCGCAACGGCAACTTTATCATTCACGCTTACATCGCCGATAGATTGGACGGCTTCAATCCGTTTAGCATAATAAACAGCGATCTTTTCAAGACGAGCCTGTCCTATCAGGAGTGGCATGACAGCGAAGCTCCGAGCGACCTGCCTCAAGTGGAGCTGTCCGTGGAGCCGAGCGTAGACGAAGCTTTGATCCGCAAATACCTTCTCGGAAGTCAAAGAGGGGAAGTCGCTTCATTCTTGCAAGCGGTCATCGACGCGGCGACAAACGGCGGCACCGTCACCTTCAACGACACCGAGGAAAAACAGGCGCAGTTGTATTCTTTGCTCGGAATATTGCTCCCGTCGGGACTTTTTGAAAAGATCACGTTTTCAAATCAATATTCAACGCAACTCGATTTTGCAATGTCCGGCACGAGCACGAAACCGTTGGTGTTGCGCAACATTTTCTCGAGCATGGTAAATTCGACGTACAACTATCAAGCGCAGTTGGACGCGGGTCAACTCGTATTTTACTTTGAAAAGGGGATATGCTCAAACGTCAAACCCAAACGCTATCTGTCCGACATAATCGCGTCCATAGAGGGTGGCGACAAGATATTTGCCGTATTGAAGAAGATCGACGCAGTCAACAAGATTGCTTTGGAGACGGGGTGCAACATCGATAAAGCAATAGCGGTCTATTATCTCACTCAGCTCAAACTCGATTGGTTCAGCGGACTTGACGAATATTCTCAAGCGCTGACGGTCGCGCTCGAACACAAATACGTCGATGAGAGCGCAGTCGCAAGCCGCGTTTACAACGACATAATCAAGAGCGCAAGATGGGGACGCGGGACAGAGATACTGCCTTTGATGAAGTTTGCCTATCGCTACAGCGACGACGCGGTCAAAACAAGCATAATGGACGAGTATTTCGGCAATCTTACAACTTACGGGGTCAACGTCAATGCTCAGCCGAATGCCGTTTTGACGCAGGTGAAAAACAACGCGCCATTCCCGTGGGATGATTTTGCGGCGTCGGTCGTCGGCGATCAAAAGTGGGAAAAATATATGAACAAATACTCGTCCGTGAGCTATTTGTATTTCGTATTCGACGCGGTCATTTGCGCAATAATGAAAAATGCAGGCGGTCAAGTCGCTTACAATATCTTGATATTTATCATCAAAAAATCGATAGACCGCAAGAATTTCGATGAGGTGCAACTGTATTTGAGCGCCGCAAGCAAGCTTGGCAGAGATTCGCTGAGTTGGCTCATCGATTCTTCGCTTTTAGATCTGTTGAATGGCACGATAAAGGACGAGGCGACGCTCGATTTCGTATTCCGTCTTGCGTGCGCGGCGCAAAGCGACAAACAAAAGACGGAGCTTATCGCAAAGCTGGTCGTCAGAAATATGCAGAGCGCATTCTTCATGCGTACCTACGTTAAGTACTCCGAGCAGTTCCCCGCCGTGTTTGCGCAGGTCGAAAACGCCTACAAAAACGAAAACGCCTTTAAAGATTTCTTGTTTAAAAAGGAAGCGTATGTTTTCAGAACGACGTCGAAGGTCACGTGGCGCATGCTTGACGAGTATTTCAACAAATTCTATCGTGCGGGTCACGACAGCGGCGTATACAAGGAAAAAGTAGGGCAATATCTCGACTCGTTCAGGGGCAAGGACAAGCTTGCGGAAAGCTTGAGAGTGTACGACCAGATCAAAGGGTTGCCCGACAACTTCCGCGATGTGCTTCAAATTTTGTACTTGATCGACTGTGAGATATTCAACTTGTCCGTCGACGAATTGCTGAGTTTCGCCGTGCCGTACATGAGGAGCATAGACGAATTGAATGGTCGTCTGCAAAAATCTCGCTTCAAGCTTCCCGACAATTACAATATGCTGTATACGGTGCTGGTCATAAGAGGGAAATTGGGCGGCGACTATTGCGCGGATCAAGTACAGAGAAATTTGTTGTACGTCAGACTCGACGAGGCTCAACTCAGTCGCTTTATCAAAAATTATTTCGGCGACGCTCTACAGCTCTATTGCGCCTTCAGGAAGAAAAAGTTTGACGGCAACATATTGTTGAGGGCTGTTTTCGAAAGACCTGTTTACAATATCCGCGGCTCTATAGAACTCATCTCGGGTCCCATCGAAAAACTCGGAAGCAAGGAATACTACGAGGTCATGTCCGACATCTTTGCGTATGCATTTAATAAAAATGACAAATTTGCAACCGAACTTATCATATTCGCCCAAAGGTATGCGGAATCGTTGAATAAGAGCGATTATAAAAAACTGTTCAACAAGATCGTCGAGATCATGCCTAAGGAAGATGTGCCCGCGGTACAAGCTTATATAGACGAATTTTTAAAGAACCACAAAGGTTTCTTTGAGAAACTATTCAATAAAAAAAAGTGAGGTCAAGATGATATGATTTATGTACTAGTGATCCTATTCTTTATCATCCTTATAGGATTAGTCCTGGCGTCTATCGCTTTGTCAGTGGGTGTGGGTGTTGTCATCGCAGTTTTTGTGGGAATTTATACCGCTATTAAAAACTGCGTGCTCGGGATACATCGAAGCATCAGCAATCCCTTCCTCAAGATATTGTTGTACATAGTGATAGGACTTTTCATTGCGGCGATCATAGGAGTACCCGCATACTTTATCGCAATGAGCGCCATCGGATAAGGAGGGATAAAAATGAAAATGGAAAAACAACCTGCAGAAATAAATTACTTTTTCAGAGACGGCTACCACGAGTTTGGCGAGACCATTTACGAAACGTTTCAATCGTGCGGAGATGTCATTGTCGACAGTTGGGAAGCGGTCGTAGAATCTGCGGAAGAACTTTACGAAAATGCAAGAGACGTCATCACATTGGACTACGAGCCTTTCCAGAGCTTTTTCAGGGCGATAGGCTATGCGTTTGTGTTTGGTCTTTCTCTCGGAAGATTGATAATCAGCGCGGTCATGACTCCTGTCATTTGCGCCGTATTATCCGCGATACAGGGCACCGTGTTGTTGTTGGTCATGCTGGGCTTCTACATCGCATATCTCATCGTGACTTTTGCCGACTGGGTGTACAGATCATGTAAGAAGATCTCCTCGGGGTGCCCAAACTGTCAAAACAAATTCGATCTGCCCGCATACGTCTGCACTTGCGGCAGAAAGCACTCCAGACTTGTGCCGAGCGCAAAATACGGCGTCTTTGTAAGACACTGCGAATGCGGCCGCAAACTTAAGACCACATTCTTCAACGGACGTCACAAACAAGCAGGACAGTGGGTATGTCCCGACTGCGGTTACGAATTGGACGGTTCGCTTCAGGTGGACATCCCCATCCCGGTCGTCGGCGGTCCGAGTTCGGGAAAGACCTGCTACATAAGCATGGCGATCTCTCAGATCGAAGCAAATGCCGAGTCAAAGTATGGTTTGGACTTCAGCTATAAGCCCAACGACGCGCTCGGCGACGATTACGAGGAGAACAAACAGAATATGGAAAACGGTCGTCTGCCTGAAAAGACAAACGATTTGCGTCTCAGATATTATCAGTTCTATTTGACTCCAAAAGGGGAAAAGGTCAGAAATTTGATCTCGATATGCGACGTTGCGGGCGAAGCCTATGAGCGCAACGACGAAGTCGGCAGTCAGATCGGATTTAAGTATGCCAACGCTTTTCTGATGATGGTCGACCCGCTTTCTCTAAAGAGATTCAGAGAAGAAGTCGCCGATACTATAGACTTGTCGAAGTACGGCGCCAGCGAGAAGGGCATGGACGAGGTTTTGGACACCTTGATCAACAACCTGCAAAACATGAATTGCCTCAATTCCAAAAACATGATAAAGACGGACGTGGCTGTCGTTTTCACAAAATGCGATATTCCAGGACTCGAAGAAAAGATCGGAGATACTGCGGTCAGGAGATATATGCAAGAGAACGACGTCAAGTCAAAGTACGAGGCGTGCAACAAAGTTTGCGAGCAATTCTTGATAGAGTACGAAGAGGACAACTTCCTCAACAGCCTCAAATCAAAATTCAAGAGTATACAATTCTTCACCTGCAGCGCTTTGGGACACGTCGAGGACGGCTCCGACTTTACGCCTGAAGGCGTGGAGGAACCCGCTCTGTGGCTCATCGACAAAGCGAGCGCGTCCATCAACCTCAAGAATTTCTGGGGCAAAAAGGTCTAAGAAAGAATATGTGCGACTAAGTTGCGTCGCGAATGTATTCGACTTGAAGACATCTCGCACAAATTGCGATGTATATGAAAAAAGCGGCGAAATCGCCGCTTTTTCATGTAATAATTTTTTCATATGTCGCTTAATTTTGTCGAAGCAAATATCTGAATACGAGCACGGTGCCCGCTTTTACGGATATGCGCACTTTGCCTCCTTTGGATACGTTTGAAAGTCCGCGGGAGTCGGACGCGGTGAGGAGCAGGTCGTCGAGGGGATATTCGAGATTTTGCGAGCAGTCAACGATCGCGCCCCCGCCTAAGGGGAGGATGGAGATGGTTTCGCCTTTTTGCGTAGGCAGATCGAGTTCGTCTCGTACGAGATACAAATTCAGTCCGTCTTCCTGCGCGCTTGCCGTCATGCCGAGGTCCGTGGCGAGGCGCATTATGGCGAAGTTGCAAAGCGTATGGTCGTATCTGCCGCCGAGCACTCCGTAAAAGACGACTTCGTCCGCGCCCAGCGCTTCCTTAGCGTAGTATACTGCAAGTTCCCCGTCGCCCGCGTTCTTGTGAGAGTCGTGCTCGACAATTTCGCCCTCGAAATCTTCGGGTTTATCCATGGAGTCGAAGTCGCCCAGCAAGACGTCGGGCGGGACGGGACACCAAAGGTAGCCGCCGTCACAGCATATGATCTTGTCTGCGCATATTTTGCGCTGAATGGGTTTGCCGCAATTCAAAACTATCGCAACTTTCATACGCAAATTATAACAGGGTAGGGCGGAGATGTCAAACGCTTGTATTTTGCTAAGGGCATGATGCCATTACGAAGTAAGGTGCCCGATTTACCCCGCAAAAACACTGCGTATTTTTGCGGGGACCCCGTATCCTATACCCCGTAAAACCACTATGTGTTTTTGCGGGGGTCCCATATTACTCAACATGACGCGTTATATTGTTGTCATTCCGAGCTTTTCGAGAAATCCCGCGGTTTTATGTCGTTCCGAGCGCATATGGGGTTTCCATGTTCTGCAATAGCAAATCATGCGATTTTTATGTTGTGAAATGCGAAACTTCGCTGTATAATTGTCATATAAACATCTCATGAGGGCTTATGGACGAAAAACTTGTAGAAAAAGAGGTCAAGGCAAACAAGCTGTATGACGGACGCATAATCAATCTGCGCGTGGACGATGTGTTGCTTCCCGACGGCAGAGCGGCAAAGCGCGAATACGTCGAGCACCGCGGCGGCGCGGCTGTACTTGCGATAGACGACGGGCAGGTGTATCTTGTCAGGCAATTCCGCTATCCCTATCGCGAGGTACTCCTTGAGATACCCGCGGGCAAGTTGGAGGCGGGGGAGGACCCTTGTGTCACGGCGGCGCGCGAGCTGGAGGAAGAAACGGGGCTTAAGGCGGCAAGCATAGAGTCGTACGGCGTCATCTATCCCTCTCCCGGCTACACTGACGAAAAGATTTATATTTTTGTCGCCGACGGACTTGAGCAGAGCAATGCGCACCCCGACAGCGACGAATTTTTGAACGTCGTGCGCATGCCCGTCGCGGAGGCGATAGACAAGGTGACTTCGGGCGAGATAAGGGACGGCAAAACATGCTATGCCATAATGAAATATATCCTGTTGCACCGCAATTGATAAATCGAAGCGGAAAAATGATTTGTCGGCGGTTAAATTTTGTGCATACTATCAAAAAGAAGGCGCCTTAAAGCGCCTTCTTGCATATTTGCGGATATAGGGTCAGTCCTCGATCTCGCCGTCAACGGCGGGTGAGTCATCCTCGGCGGGAGCTTCCTCTTTTTTCTCTTCCTTTGCGGGAGCCTCTGCTTGAGGGGCTTCCTCGGACTTTGTAGTTGTCGCCATCTTGTCCTCGTCCAAACCGAAGTCGTCAAGCCACAGCAACTTATCCTTGATAAGGAGCGACACGATGTCGATGACAAACAATATCCAGCCGCCGAAAAGTCCCAACACGATCGCCAAAATCATGCCGAGAGTATTTTCCTTGAGCGCGCTCTTTGAAAATCTGTACAGCGTGGACGGGATGTCCCAAAGCAGGCAGAGCAAAATCTTGACGATCTTGCTGAAACCATTGTAACTGTTGAGATACTTTTTTGCAAAATCTTTCATTTTTATGCCTCCTAAATTTTTTTACCGTATAAAGTATATACTCTTTTTCTTAGAATGTATAATATTTTAAAAAAAATAATGAGTTTTTTTATAAAAACAGCTCAATCTCGCGCGAAAACTTTACAAAAGGCAAAAAAATGTATAGTATATTATTTGTCAAATAAACTTTTGGAGATTTTTATGACAATCAGATCGGATATTGAGATCGCTCAAAGCTACAAGATGTTGCACATCCTCGAGATCGCAAAGCGCGCGGGCATCAAGCCCGAGTATGTCGAACAGTACGGCAATTTCAAGGCAAAGCTCGACTATAAGCGCATTATGGAAGAGCGCGCAGGGCACAGAGGCAAGCTCATTCTCGTCACGGCGATCACTCCTACGCCCGCGGGCGAGGGCAAAACTACGACTACGGTCGGACTTGCGGACGGGCTGAAGCGTATAGGCAAAAACGTGATGGTCGCGCTTAGAGAGCCTTCTCTCGGACCCGTGTTCGGCGTAAAGGGCGGCGCGGCAGGAGGCGGATATGCGCAGGTCGTGCCTATGGAGGACATAAATCTGCACTTTACGGGTGACTTTCACGCTATCGGCGCGGCAAACAACCTGCTTGCGGCGATGCTGGACAACCACATCCAGCAGGGCAACGCTCTCGGCATAGACGTGCGCAAGATCACGTGGAAGCGCTGCGTGGATATGAACGACAGACAGCTCCGCTTCATCGTGGACGGCATGGGCGGCAAGGCGAACGGCGTCCCGCGCGAGGACGGCTTTGACATCACAGTTGCAAGCGAGATCATGGCGGTGCTGTGCCTCGCAAGCGACATAGAGGACCTCAAGGCGAGACTGTCCCGCGTCATTGTAGGCTACACCTACGACGACAAGCCTGTCACGGCGGGCGATCTTAAGGCGGTAGGGGCTATGGCGGCGCTCCTCAAGGACGCGCTAAAACCCAACCTCGTGCAGACTTTGGAGGGCACTCCAGCGATCGTTCACGGCGGACCGTTCGCCAATATAGCGCACGGTTGCAACTCTGTGATAGCCACAAAACTCGCGCTTTCGCTCGGCGATTACACCGTCACGGAAGCGGGCTTCGGCGCGGACCTCGGCGCGGAAAAATTCCTCGATATCAAGTGCCGCATGGCGGGGCTTACTCCCGACGCAGTCGTCATAGTCGCTACGGTGCGGGCGCTAAAGATGCACGGCGGCCTCAAAAAGACGGAACTCGCGACTGAGGACCTCGCCGCGCTAGAGAAGGGACTTCCAAACTTGCTTAGGCATGTTTCCAACATCAAAAACGTATACGGACTGCCGTGCGTAGTCGCGATCAACCGCTTCCCGACGGATACGGACGCGGAAATAGACGCTGTCATCAAAAAGTGCCGCGAACTCGGAGTCAACACCGTCCTGTCCACGGTTTGGGCTGAGGGCGGCAAGGGCGGAGAGGCGCTCGCGCGCGAAGTCGTCCGCCTCACCGAGGAGGAGAAGGGCAACTTCACCTATTCATATTCCGACGATATGTCGCTTAAAGAGAAGATAAACGCTGTCGTCACAAAGGTGTACGGCGGCAGGGGAGTCATCTATATGCCCAACGCAACAAAGCAGATAGAGAGGCTTGAGGAGCTGGGCTTTGGCAAATGTCCCGTCTGCATAGCAAAGACGCAGTACAGCTTCAGCGACGATCCCACAAAACTCGGCGCGCCCAAAAACTTCGACGTCACCGTCAAGAATGTCAAAGTCAGCGCGGGAGCGGGCTTTGTCGTCGTGCTCACGGGCGACATCTTGACGATGCCGGGACTTCCCAAATCCCCCGCCGCGGAGCGCATCGACGTCTCCAACGACGGCGTCATCACGGGTCTGTTCTGATGTGAGAATTTTGACTTCAAAGCGTCGATTTGACTTGAGATTTTAAGTTGTAAAAACAAAGCGTCCGCAATTTGCGAACGCTTTTTCTATGTTCAAAACTCACGACTTGTTGATGTTTTGCGCGTTTTTTCACACGAACATATGGAACAACATACTTGCCGCCTCTTGCAATTTGTCGGCGTTTTCAAGGTCGACAATAAAGTCAAATATCAAAAAACCTAAACCGAAATGGACTATCGGAATACCTATCATTATCAAAGAGGATAAGAAATTACTTGAGAACCAACTTTTGCTTTCTTTCTTATAGTCAAATTTTTTATATCCGTAGTCGGGTTTCTTTTCATATTCAATAAATCTATATGTTATTATATTTCCTTCAAACCAATCTGAATAGAAATGTTTTAATCCAATAATATTATAAACAAACCATACTATAAATGACAGTACAATGAAAAACCAGTATAATCCCCGATCGCCTCCTTCCATAACGCCTTGATATTTCATTATGTTCGGAATGGATAAACTCATCAGCGTTACGAGTTCGGCAATATTAAACAGTATAAGGAAAATATATAGCGGTACACATTTTTTCTTTAGTTTTGAATCTTCTTCGGCACAGTGCTGTTTAATTAAGTCATACTCCTTTGAGCGAGGATATTCAATTTTGCATATAAATTCTCCGGTCAACCCATGTATATAGCAATATGCATTTTCAAATGTGATTTTATAAACAGGGCACCAATATATATGACAGGTATATGTAGCGCTAAAATGAGGATCGCGACCATTAGGACGTATATATTCTTTGACTGCATCTGTCAGACCATTATCTCTCAACTGGTTTTCTGAAAACACTATCTCTTTTTTGACTTCCTCGTAAAAATCGTCGTCTACAACGGGTGTAATATCCAAAAAACCGCCGTTAGACGCACATTTTTGAGAGAGATCCTTATATTCTCGGATTATGTTATCATAATATACAATGTTAGTTAAATTATGATTAGAAAAGCTATCTGCATATATGCTCCCTTTTAAGTCGTAAGCGTCTTTGTCAACTTCAACATCATAACTGTCCGAATCTATGTCTTCATGGATCGTTACGGTATTGCCGCTTACAGTACCATGATAACCGGTGGTGTAATAGAAATGTTCGCGCTTTGTATAGTGAAGTGACGTTACAGTGGCATGCAAATCATAATAGGGAAAATATTGAAGTTCAACGCTTACCTTATTTTGGTTATTTTTCAATCTTTCCTTAAAATCTTCATCACAATAACATCTCTTAAAAATATCGTCTATGAATTTTGCTTTAGCTTCTTCTTCCGTGACGATCTCAACGCAAGTTGAGTGAGTTATTTCGGTACCTCCAATTTGCAATGTAGCGGCATCTTGCATACTTTTCCCCTCCAAAATCGAATGATTTATCTTAGCATACTAAGATTAAAAATGTCAACAAATATTTGTGATAAATTAGAGCTATGGGATTTCCTGAAAATTTGAGAAATTTAAGGCAACAGGCTGGACTCACGCAACCCGAACTCGCAAAAGCGATAGGGGTGAGCAATGGTATGATCTCTTTTTGGGAGAACGGAGTCTATCAGCCGACCGCTTCAAACATAATCAAAATTGCCCGATATTTCCATATAACAAGCGATGAGTTGTTGTCCGATGATGACGACAATATCTGAATATTTCCTATAGTCCCCATTCATCGTCCATATCTTGACATCTTTTGTACTTTCTCGGCGTAGGTGGAATTTTTTATACGGCGATAGATTTTAAAAATAAAAGCCTTGCACGATTGGGGCAAGGCTAATGTGTTTTTTGCTGCTGTCATTGACGGTGTCAAATTTTATTTGTCTTGTATTTCAGTCCTACTCTCATGGCGTTGAGGATGGCGAGGACGGCGACGCCAACGTCGCCAAATACGGCGATCCACATGTTGGTTATGCCCAGCGCAGAAAGGATGAGAATTGCGACTTTGACGGCGAGCGAAAATACTATGTTCTCAGTGACGATGTTCATTGTGCGCCTTGCGATGCGTTTTGCAAGCGGAATGCCCTTGAGGTCGTCCTGCATAAGCACGATGTCCGAAGCCTCTATCGCCGCGTCGCTCCCCACTCCGCCCATAGCGATGCCAATGTCCGAGCGCATGAGCACGGGCGCGTCGTTTATGCCGTCGCCGACAAAGCACAGCACGTCGTTTTTGCCCTTATCGGCGAGGAGTTCTTCAACCTTTGACACCTTGTCCGCGGGGAGCAGGGAAGCGTGATATTCGCTTATTCCCGTCTTTCCCGCTATTTTGGCGGCGACCGCCTCGCTGTCGCCCGTCAGCATGACCGTCTTCGCGCCCATATCGTTGAGCGCGCCTATGAGGGCGGGGGAGTCGGCTTTCAGCTCGTCCTCGATGAGTATAGCGCCTTGAAGCGCTCCGTTTTTAGCGACGTAGACGGTCGTACCCGCATCCGACGTCTCTTCAACTTTTATGCCGTATTGCCTCATAAGTTTTGCGTTGCCCGCAAGCAACACCTCATCCTCGCGCGAAGCGACGACTCCGCATCCCGCCTCATTCTTTATGGAATAGTTTGAGGGTATTTCCTCTCCAAATTCGTCCTTATAACGTTGCACTATCGACGTAGCGATGGGGTGGGACAGCCCTTGCTCGCATATGGCGGCGAGGCGCAAAACTTCCTCGCGTCTGTCCGCGGGAGTCACGGCGGTCACGGCGAAGTTGCCCTTTGTGAGAGTCCCCGTCTTGTCAAAGACGAAGATGTTCGCTTTTGAGAACTTCTCAAGGTAGTTGGAGCCTTTTATCAATATTCCGTATCTTGAAGCCGCGCCAATTCCCGCGAAGAACGATAGGGGTATGGATATGACAAGCGCGCATGGGCAGGACACTACGAGGAAGCTGAGCGCCCTGTATATCCAGCCCGCCCGGTCCCCCGTGACCGCGCCCGGTATGATGGCGATCAGCAGCGCGCAAATGACGACGGTCGGGGTGTAGTAGCGCGCGAATTTGGTGATGAAATTTTCCGCTTTTGATTTTTTGTCCGCGGCATTTTCAACCAGCTCCAAAATTTTGGACACCGTGCTGTCGTAAAATTCCTTTTCGACTCGCACCTCTATTTTGCCTTCGAGGTTGACGCTTCCGCTTATCACTTTTCCGCCTTGAGCAATGGGGGATGGCAGCGTTTCGCCCGTGAGCGCTTTGAGGTCGAGGGAGGACGTCCCCGATACGCAAACTCCGTCAAGAGGCACTTTTTCACCGGGGTTTATCACTATGATGTCGCCGACATGCACCTCGTCGGGGGAAACTTCCACAGTTTCGCCGTCCCTCAGTACGTTTGCGCTGTCGGGGCGGATGTCCATGAGCGCGGATATGCTCTTGCGCGACTTGCCCGTGGCATATCGCTGGAAAAATTCGCCCACTTGATAGAAGAGAAGCACGGCGCACGCCTCGTCGAACCCCTCTATCTCTTGACCCGTCACGCCTCGGAATATAGCGAGCGCAAATGCGCCCAGAGTCGCTACGCACATCAGGAAATTCTCGTCGAAAACCTGTCCGTGAGCGATGTTTCGCGCCGCGCGATACAGCACGTCGTAGCCTATCGCGACGTAAATCGCGAGGTACAAAAAGAAGGGCAGAAACCAGCCGAACTTGCCGCCTATAATCGAAGCGAGCTCTATGCTTTTGTCCACCGCAAACACCACGACGAATGCGGCGAGGGAGAGCAATATGCGAAGTCCCGTTTTTTTCTCTTTTTTGCTTAAACGATATTTCATAGTTGCAAAATGATAGGTTTATCTCACGATCGTGCAATCGGGCTCTATTCTTTTAATCGCTTTTTGCGCCGCTTTCAACACGTCCTCAAAGACGGCGTCATCCGCCTCGAGAGTCATGCGTTGGGTCATAAACGATATAGTCACGCTTTTCACGCCGTCCAGCTTTTCAATGGCGTTTTGCATCTTCGCCGCGCAGTTTGCGCAGTCGAGATCTTCAAGCTTGTATGTCTTTTTCATGGCTACACCTCGTTGTTGATTATTTATTTTGTTGAACAAATGTTCAATTGTTTCTTATTTTTTAGAGCGGTTGTTGTCCGCTCTTACATACTATGCGGGGAAGGGGACTCAGCGCACTTCGTTGATGTGGGTCAGTCCGCATTCCATGATCTGCATGACGTGGTTGTCGTCGATGCAATATTTGACCTCTTTGCCCAGCTTGCTGCCCTTGACGAGTTTCGCGTTTCTCAACACGCGAAGTTGATGCGAGACAGCCGATACGCTCATGCCGAGAATGTCCGCGATCTCGTAAACATACAAGTCCCTCACGGCAAGACAGCTCATGATCTTTGCGCGAGTTGGGTCGCCGAACACCTTGAAAAGCTCCGCAAGCCCATAAATTGTGTCCTCATCGGGAAGTTTGCTTTTGACGTCCTCTGTCAAATTTGTGTTGTCCTCTGACATAATGCCCTCTCTTGAATAATTGAACGATTTTTCAACTGTTCAAACATATTTTATTCGCCGCACCGCCATTTGTCAATATGTTTTTCGCAAATCGAAAATTTTTTTAAGTTCGGTTTTTGACGAGCAGGGCACGACATTTCTGTGCAAACTTCCCACATAATATAAGGGCGGGCGTCATCAACGTCAGGAAATGCATTTTTAAAAATTCTTCCATCTTCGCGCATACGCGCAAATATTTTTGTTGACCCGCGGCAAAACTTGTTTCATAATTATGTTGAAAATAATATATTGTTTTAAAATCGGAGGAGTTTTTATGAAGGTTGTATTGCTCAATGGCAGTTGTAGGGCGCAAGGGTGCACATATACCGCGCTTTGCGAGGCAAAAAAGGCGCTTGAGGCGGAGGGCGTCGAATGCGAACTTATACAGATAGGTCCCGCTCCCATACGCGACTGTATTGCTTGCGGCGGCTGTGCGGGCAAGGGACATTGCGTGTTTGGCGACGACGGCGTAAACGCGCTCATAGACAAGATGAGCGAGGCGGACGGATTTATATTCGGATCGCCCGTATATTTCGCGCATCCCGACGGGCGCATCCAGTGCTTGCTGGACAGGGCGTTCTTTGCGGGGCGCAAGGCTTTCGAGCATAAACCCGCGGCGGTCATCGTATCGGCGCGCAGAGCGGGCACGACGGCGTCACTCGACGTGCTCGAAAAATATCCTCTGATTGCCGAAATGCCGCTTGTGGCGTCGTCCTATTGGCCTATGGTCCACGGCAGTACGCCCGCGCAGGTGCTCGAGGACGAGGAGGGTATACAGACGGTGCGCAACCTCGCGCACAACATGGCGTGGCTTCTCAAGTGCATAGAGCTCGGCAAGCAAAACGGCGTCCCCGTGCCGAAAAACGAGACGAGCGCAAAGACAAACTTCATCAGATAACAAGAGCGCAAAGGCACAGTTTAAGATGAAGAGACAACAATATTTTGCAGAAGACGTCGCCTCCTGCATTTTTTAAGGCTTGTTGTCAAATACCATTGACAACAGACATAATTTAGGGTATAATTTATATATAAATTTGATATTATATTTGTGGAGGTAAATGCTATGTTTGCAATTCCCATGACTGCGATAATCCCTATGAAGGACCTCAAAGACACCGTCGCGCTTGAAAAAAAGTGCGCCGAAAACGACTTCGTCTACGTCACAAAAAACGGTTATGGCAAACTTGTCGTGATGGATATGGACTATTTCCAAAAGGTGATGGGCGAGTTTATGCTGTCGCTCGCCATAAAGGAGGGCTTGGACGACATCAAAGCGGGCAGGGTCATAGACGGAAAGACAGTGTTTGAAGAACTTGGCAAAAAATACGGCTTTGATTTGAAGTGACCGTGTCAAACATAGGAGAATTGTATGGCATACGAAGTTATATTCACCACTTTAGCTCGCAACGATCTCAACGACACGGTCGGATATATTGCCGATGAGCTTTGCAATACGTCAGCGGCGGAACGCTTGACATTGGAGATATACAATAATATTCAAAACATCAGCGAATTCCCGAGTATTGGGCGACAGTTTGACGAATTTTTCACGCCTCAGCCTCTAAGATGGGTTTTGGCGGCGAGCTATATGATCGTTTATAATATCGATGAAGAAAAAAAAGTCGTAAATATTGTGCGTATCGTCGGCGCAAAACGCGATTTGGACGCTTTGTTTGAAGAGAACGATCAAACCTAGAGAGATACAATTAAAAAATGACAACTTGCCCCTTCTTTTTGAAGGGGCGATTTTTATGTAAGATAATTTTGAGTACAATGTCAAGGAATATGCGTAGAAAGTGGCGGGAAACAAAGAAAAAATGAGAAAACATGCGAAAAAATCAAAGAAAAGAGTTGCGTAAAATAAATTGCTAAAGTAAAATCAATATATAATGCGCGGGCGCGCGTAATGCCCGAATGCATGGGGGAAAGCGAATGTACAGATCGCATAATGACAAACAAGAGAGGCGCAGGCTCGCGATACGCAAAGGCGGACCGCGGATCGTGTGCGCAGGCGCCTCGACAAAGGCGCGCAATGTCGTCTCGTTATTTCTTGCGTTTGTTGTGGCGTTCGGCATGACATTCGGCTTTTTTATTTTCGGAGGCATAAAACTCGGCTCCGCGAGCAGTTCCGCGTCCGTGGCGGAAGAATTTGAGCCGTGGGCGGCGCAAAAAGATATACGCGGCACGTACGGCGAATATAGCGCGGCGGTCGCAAGCGACGGCACGTTTGAGATAGGTTCGCTTTCGGATCTGCTCATAGCGGCGCATTTTTACGACGCTGAAGTTGAGAGTTATACGTCTTTCAGACTTATGCGCGACATCTCGGGCAAATTTACCGCCGATGACATCGAAAAACTAAATATTATGTTCCCGAGCGGTTGGGGATACGAGGCGGAAGGCGCGCTTAAAAACGTGCTCAAGGGCAGAGTGGACGACGAAGTGACTATACTCGACAGTCTTTTCGGGAATTTTACGGGCACCTTCGACGGAAACGGATATGTCATAGACGGCTTCGATCTCGTGGGCGGCGCTTCGGGCGGACATAGTGACAACGCGGGCTTGTTTGCCGTCATAGGCGCGGGCGCGGTCGTCAAAGATCTGCACCTTCGCAACGTAAACGTCGTCGCAAAAAACGTGACAAGCGTAGGCGGACTTGCGGGTACGTCTTTGAGCGACCTCATAAACGTCAGCGTACACGGCACGTTCAACGTTACGGGCGGCGACGCCCTCGGCGGCATAGTAGGGACTCTCGGCGATATGTCAACTTCGCCCGCTCTTGACAAAGCGATCGTCCTCGGCGAAATGTACGCAAACGGAGTCAAGTTTGCGGGCGGCGCTGTGGGATCAAATACAGGCGGCGGTCAAATAAGTAGCGTAGTATCCATGATGTCCGTTTGGTCTACGGGCGGAGGAATGTTGGTAGGCGGCATATTTGCGGGCGGAAGTACGACATATAATTATAATAATCCCTATATCGCGAATTCGGTGTGGATAGACGGTCAAAACAAAGTCCATGTGAACAACAGCTACGCCACACCCGCAAGCTATTCGGCTTTAAACGAACACTCGAACAGCGGTTATGTCGAGGGTCAAGACGCCTACTACATCTCGAAAACAAGCGCATTTCCTTATGTTTACGATGTGCTTGACAATGTCTCCATAGATGAAATGGCGTATGAGGGGGACGTGTCAAATGCGCCCGCGCCGCGCCAAAGCATGCGGCTTTGCGACATCATAGACGTGTATTTGTTGCAGTACGACATTCTCCCGACAACGACCGTTGTGGACGGAAAGACCTACAACATCTATGTCAAGCCCGAGTCGAGTTGGCTCGTTGGCAAGGCGAAAGGCACGGAGTCGGACCCCATAATCATAGCAAATCGGCAGGGCGCGGCGCTGTTGAGGGAGTTGCGCTTTGCGACGTTCAGGCTTGTCGCGGATGTGTATATGAGCGGAACGTACAAACTCGATACGCCATATCGGGGCGCATTTTTCGGTCAAATTTGCAACAAAAAGACGGACTACGATCCTTACGACCAAAATGGGCAGTACGACGAAAACGGTTTCCACATCTACATAAAGGACTACGACGGCAAGCAGTTGTTTGAGGCGGCGGCTTTTGCCGAAATTTCAAACGGCGTATTCCCGCTCAAAAAATACTGACTTTCGGAAACGCTGCGAGGTCGCGCAATGCGCATGGCTAATGAAATGGGTGGCTGATACGAGAAAAATTCGGACGATAAAAAAGCACGCTACGCTTTGAAAGCCGAGTGTGGATGAGCAAGCGGCAAGCCGTATGATGTATAGATTTTAAGGTGCGCAAAAGCGCGAGGAAGCTATGAGTGAAGAGTCAAAATTCAAGCGTACAAAACCTGTTTTCGGGATCGCCGTTTCCGTGATCGCTTTGGCGATCGCGATCGTCATGGTCGGCGCGTCTTTTGCGTGGACGTCGCCCGTGGCGACCGCGTCCGTGCAAGGCGTAGACTTTTCCACTCAAAAAGCTTGCGCGCTCGAGTTTGGCGTCGGCGGCTCGGGAAACGACAACTTGCCGTATATGGGACAGAAAGCGTTGGACAAGTACGGATATTTGACGGATCCGAGCGACCCTGCGACAACAAATATCGACGCGCCGTATTATTTTGTTTCCGAGATAGAAATAGACACGAAGGGGCGGGAAGTGAGCCTCAACTTGCAGTTGGACTCCGTGAAAATTTCAAACGGCGGAATATGGCTTGACATTTATGCGGACAGCATACCCTCCGACGACAGTTTGCCGTCATATCCGAATGGAGCGGTGGATAAAAATTTGACGAATTTTCATCTCAACAGCGACGTAGATCTCGCGTTCACATGGTTTTTCAAGCAAAAAAGCGGAGACGTCGCGGGGTCTAACAGGGCGACAAATTTAGGCAATACGGAAGAAATGAGATCGCTTATGCCCGAGGGAGGAGAGATTTGGTTCACGCCTTTCGGCACAATGAAGTTCGACGCGGACGCGAAGTTGGAGGCGTTGAACGGCAAAACGGAGGGGACTTTGCCCGACGAAGTTCAAGACATAAAGGGCTTCGCCGCGAGCGACGACAAATTCGATCTTTACATCGTGTTTGCGCCTCAAAGGATCTTCTGGAGCATATTTTTCGAGCAGGACAGAATATCCGCCGCGAGTTGTACGGCAGAAGAACAAAAGGAGATGCTCGGCAATTTCTATGACGAAAAGGAGCCGACTTACAGAATGTATTATTCCGAAGAGAGATATGCGTCATCGAAATTTTATTTTAATGCGATTATGACGGCGGCGGACGATACGACGTCGCGGGGCGCGGAGTAAAGCGAGGCGAGCATGAAAGGGAAAAGGACGATCTTAATTTCATCTCTCATAATGTGTCTTGCGCTCGTCGTGACGGCGGTATCCGCTTCGGCGGCATGGTTTGGCAATGCCGCTCGCAGGAAACTCGGCGCGGATCTTGAAATAAGCGCGGGGACGGTTTCAAATTCGACGAGCGTGAGCATTGCGAGCGGAGATCCGAATGGGCAGACGTTGGCTCCCGCGGTCGCCGTAGCGGGCGCTTTCGGCAATGCGCAAGCATATCCCGGCAATTATTTCAAAGGCGCGACGGACGGGGATGTTTCGGGCGAGATGTTCGACGAGGACAAGGCGACCGCGCTCGATCCGTCCTTCATCGCTCCCGACGGTATACAGACAAATGCGAGATCGGTGCGATTTGTTTTGTCGATAAGGTATGCGGCGGACGACTCAAGCGGAAATTTAAAGACGATACGCTTAATGCTTGACGGCGTATATTGCGCACGTGATCTGACAAAGGAGGGCAGCGGGCAGTATTCGGGATATGAGGTCGCCGACGGCATGGGGAGAAACTTCAAAAACGAATTCAACGTCAAAATGGGTTTGGTTTCAAGCGGCGACGGCTCGGGAGAGCCTGTCCCTCAAGATGTCGTGAAGTATGACGATACGTATTGTGAGGACAACCCATTTGGACACATACTCACGGTGGAAGCGACGCCCGACGTCCTTTACTTTGTGCAATTCGAGATATATTTCAACAAGGTGGACGAGGAGTGCGAACCCGAGTTGCTGTTTGCGGATCTGGTTTTGCATATCAAACTCGATACGGGCGCGACGCAAGCGCCGTACGAGCCATGACGGGAGGCGGGAATGACAAAGCGCGTGAAAATTTTTGCGATCTTGATGTCCGTTGTAATGTTTGCGGCGATCGTGTGCTCGATCGGCGCAACGGCGGCGATTTGGACGTCGGGTACGAGCGCGGAAGGCGGCGCCTCTTTTGACGCGACGATCGAGCGGTTTGATTGGAACGTATGGGCAAAATATTTCGGAGGCGTAAAGCTCGCGGACGGCGAGGCAAGGCTTACGGGTTTTAAAGACGTCGGTTTCAACGACGGCAGGCTTATCATACCTATGAGCATCGCCGTCGAGGGAGAGGACGGGGTATGCGCGGTCACGGAGATCGCAAGCGGGCTGTTTGACAGTTCCGTCCTAAAAGAAATGGTTGAGGAAATATACATTCCTCACACGGTGAAGAGGATATGCGCAAACGCTTTTTCGGGTTTTGCCAACTTGAAAAAGGTCGTGTTCGCAGACATCGACGAGGTCGGTAGCGACGAAGGGTGCTTTGTCGAAGCGTTCGCGTTTTCGGGTTGCGGCATTTTAGACCCCGAGACAGGCGTCGCGAAGGGCAACAGGAAAATAAATTTCGCTCAAAACGCATTTTTCCCAAATCAGTATCCGCCCGCGCCTTAAAAAATAATTTGCCAAAATTTCGCTTAGTATTTGACAGCGCGCAAAAGTATTGCTATACTGTTTTCGCACGTTACGGAAGCGTATCGAAGTGGTCATAACGAGGCGGTCTTGAAAACCGTTTGGGTGCAAGCCCACAGGGGTTCGAATCCCTTCGCTTCCGCCAAAGACCTCGCCGAGTTGCGGACGCGGCGCGCAAGGTCATGAAAGTCCGCTAAGTCCCGCCGTGACGGACGCGGCGACAGGGGATGTATTAAAGTCCGATTTGCATTGTCCCATCGTAAGCGGACGCGATGATCAGGATGCAAAATCGTCCGCAAATATGCTGCTGTGGCTCAGCAGGTAGAGCACGTCCTTGGTAAGGACGAGGTCACGGGTCCGAGTCCCGTCAGCAGCTCCAAAACCCTCGCGATTGCGAGGGTTTTTTGCGCCGGATGAAAATTTCGCTCTGCTCAATTTTGCGCAATCGTGTGTCGATTCGCCTGCGGCGAAGTCTTGCACGGCGGGAGTTGCGTCCCGCTGTCGGCTATGCCGCCACCGCCACCGTAAGGGCTGTGAAGTGACGGGAACCCCCACTTCACAGAGATATGTGCCTATCGGCGTGATTTGTTTTTTTTGTAATATGGAGTTACGCATGGCGGGGAAGAACGCAGGCAGTCATTTGGTGAAACAAAGACAGGCGAAAAATGCACATCGACATGATGTGCATTTTGCTTTGCAAAAAGCACATAGATGTCATATACATTTTTCGCCTACTCCGCGCGCAAAAAATATACGCTTCGCATTATTGCGCATGCAAGAAGGCGCAAGAGGACGCTCCAAGATGCGCAAATGGCTCGCTATTTTTTGTGCTTGGGTTTGCTCAGACAAAGGTTAACATTATATTGCATTATTCCTGCTTATTTTTTTGTAGGTTTTTTGCGCCGGATGAAAATTTCGCTCTGCTCAATTTTGCGCAATCGTGTGTCGATTCGCCTGCGGCGAAGTCTTGCACGGCGGTGGCTTCGTCCCGCTGTCGGCTATGCCGCCACCACTCCCGTAAGGGCTGTGAAGTGACGGGAACCCCCACTTCACAGAATTTAAAAGTCTGTGACGCGCTTTTTGCGCCAAATGAAAATTTCGTTTCGCTCGATTTTGCGCGATCGCGTGCAAATTTTTCTGTTGTACTACTTGTTTTTTTTGAAATGAGACGTTACGCGGCTATATATGAAAAGCGGCAGGGTATAAGCTCTGCCGCTATTGGAAATTTTAGATTTTTCAATTGTCGTGGACTATTTAAATATACAGTGCGGGGATCAGCCTATTGAGGCGGAGCGCAGGGTGTACTCCATACGAATGGGTTTTTCGACTTGCTTGCCGTCCTCGGTCACGGTGAATGTGGCTTTGCCGTCCACCTTGTATGGCTCGATTATCTTGACGAGGATGTGTTGCATAAAGCGTACGTTTGGATGAGCGATTTCGCTAGGCACATTGTCCAGCGCATAGTACAGCGTTTGGCTTGTGCCCGCGACTTCCGTGGAGCGGTTTATGTTGACGACGTAGCAATCCATGCCTTCGGGATAGCGCTGAGTGTTGTCCGCGTTGAGAAGAGAATCCGTATATGACGTCACCACCTTTTGAATGGAGGACGTCGTCGCGGTGATGCTCACCGAAAGCGCCTCGGTAGGGGTGACGAGGGGCATGTTGTAGGCGAGGGAAAGACCGCTTGAATACGTGCTGACCGTGCGCAACATCTGATGGAACTCGTTGTTGTCGAAATAGGTGCCGCTTATTTTGATACTGCCGCTGTCCTTTTTGCCGTCAACAGTGCGCTCATAGTTGTAAGACTTTGAGCCGTATGTAGCTTGCAGACGGAAGGTTTCCTTGCCGTTTTGAGTGTGTACGGTGTAGGAGGCGACGGGGACCATGTACGAAGTCGAACTGCCGACGAGTTTGAAGTAGCAACCCGTAGAGGAAGAATCCTCTCCGAATTCGAGTTTGCCTGTGACGAGTATGCCTTTTTCGACGTTGGCAAGCTCGCTGTCGCCGAAATCAGTGATGGTCTCGCCGCCGTCGTAACCCACGATCTTCACGGTGTATTCGCCTATCTCGCCGCTCTTTGTGTCGAGGGCGTCATAGACGAAAGTCTCGCTCTTATGGTCGAAACCGAGCGGGTTTTCAAGCTGTCCTTGAGTCGTCGCATTGTTGCACGCGACAAGTCCCAACCCGAGGCACAAGATCGTCGCCAACGCAAATACTGTAAGTAAGATTTTTTTCATAATATATACATTATAACATAAATTTCATTTCCCGCAAGCAAATTCCGCACATTGCGCGTCTATCGAGAAAAAACTTGAAAAATCAAAAAATTTTTTTTGCATTAAAGCGCGCGTGGGATTGAAATGGTACATTCAAATTGATATAATCGTAGCATGAAGATCGTAATTTCAAATTCATCTCACGACGCCTATTTCAGAGTGCTCCGAAAAATGAAGGAAGCAAGGGCGGCGGGCGAAAAGATAATCGTCATCGCTCCTGACAGGTTCACCGCGTCCGTGGAGAGGGGACTTTTGCTCACGCTGGGCGAGGCGAGCAGTTTTGACATAGAGGTCATGTCCTTTACGAGGATGGCGGACAGATTTATAGGCTCCGACATCAAAAAGTGCCTCACTCCCGAGGGTAGCGTCATGCTCATAGCGCGCGTCATCGACGACTGTCTCAAGGCGGGACGGCTGTCCTATTACGGAAGATCCGCAAGCAGGGAAGGCTTTGCCGCCGAACTGTATGCCGCGCTCACCGCGATAAGAAACAGCGGCATTTCCACGGACAGGCTGGAAGAGACGGCAAAAGCGGCGAGGTCCGTCGCGCTCAGGCGCAAGCTTGCGGACATCGTCACTATATACAGGGGGTATCTTGCCGCGCTCGAGGGCAGGCACAGCGACTCCACGACGAGGCTGGAATTGCTTGCGAAGTACATCAGAGAGAACCCTGCCGATTTTAAAGGCATACACTTTTTCAGTACCGATCTAAACGACTTTTCGGAGCCTGAGTACGACATCCTCGAAGGGCTTGCGATGAGCGCGGGGCAACTCACCCTCGGCATACACAGCAAATTCGAGGGAGAGAACGCGCGTATATATCCGCACAGAGCGGTGAAGAGGCTCGGCTCGCGCTTAGGGGACAAGATAACCGTCGAGACCTATGAGGACGAGGATATGTCCGAGGCTATGAAAGTCATATCGGACAGGCTGTTTTCCTATCAACCTCCCGAGAAGCGCGCTGAGGCGGAAGGCATGGTGCGCATACGCTCCGCAAAGGACAGGGAGGACGAGGTGATGAGGCTTGCCCTCGACATTCTTAATCACGTGCGCGGCGGAGGCAGATATAAAAATTTCGAGGTGTATATTCCAAATATCGCGGATTACGAGATAGAGATCAAGAGCGTATTTGCGCGTTATGGGATACCGTTTTTCATAGACAAGCGCGCGTTGCTCACGGAGCAGACAAAGACGAGATATATTCTTGACGCGATCGCTTGCGTGAGGAGCGGGTTCGCGCGGCGCGAAACTCTGGACTTCGTGAAAAATCCGCTGTTTGAGGAAGCGCTCGAGGACGGGCGCGAGAGCGTTTTCAAATTTGAAAACTTTATGCTCGAACACGCGCTTGAAAGATGTCCCAAAAACGAAAGTTTTGAGGGCTATATTACAAAATCGCGGTTTAAGAGTTCAAAACGTGATGATAAAACGCCGATTGCGCAAAACTTTCCGCCCGAAGTCGTAAGACATAAGCTGTTTGAGACGCTTGCTCCGATCGTGAACGTCGCGGGCGCGGGCGGAGGCAAGAAGGCGAATATGTCCGACTTCGTAAACGCGGCGAGGGAAATGTTGAATGCAGCGAATGTTGCTTATAGTAAGCATGTGGAAAGGCTTAGAGGGCTAAGCGCTTACTACGTCAAGTGCGCGGAGCAGGTGGACAGTAAACTCGCGTCCGTGCTGGACGAGATAGAGGAAGTGCTCGAGCTTGAGACGGACATTCAAGGCTTCGAGGGGGTGTTGAATTCCATGCTCAAGACGCTGAAGATCTCCCTCGTCCCCACCTATCTCGATTGCGTGTTCATAGGCGACGGCGACAGCAGGTTTATGGGAGACGGCAAGATATACGTTCTTGGGGCGACAAACGACGCGTTTCCGCGCATTACGGGCGGAGGCGCGGTGCTGAATATGCGGGACGAGGAGATGATGAAACAACTTCTGACTCCGATAATACCCGACTGCTCCGAAAAAGCGTATGCGGAAATGTTCAAAACGCTCGACCTCATCCTCAAGCCGCGCAAGGGCATAGTGTTGAGCTATCCCGAGTCGGGCGGCGCAAGTTTGCTTCGGCGCTCCGCCGTCATAGACGAGCTTATGGGCATGCTTTTAGAAGGAGGCGAGCCGCTCGCCGTTGAGAGGATAGACTTCTCAAGTCCCGCCGCGCTTTCCGAGGAGGACAAAATCAGCCTTTTGCTCACCGAGCGAGGGGCGGGCTATGCGGCGATATCCTATTTCGGCAGGGCGGGCGCAGACGACGTGCTTGGGACGGCATACGAGTGTATGCGCGACGAGGACAAGGCGCGTATGGTCCCGAGAAGTCTGCCCGAAAGGGTGAAGCTCGGCGAGGGAGTGTTGCCGACATCTACGAGCGTGAGCAGGTTGGAAACTTTCTTCTCTTGTCCGTACAGCCATTTCGTCACGTACATACTCGCGCTCAAGCCGAGAAAGGAGGGCGAACTGCAGGGGACGGAAAACGGCACTTTGTTGCATGGAGTGCTGGAGCGGCTTTTCAAGGACTTGAAGGAAGGAAATATAGCGGACGCGGACGAGGCGGCGCGAATGGCGGGGACTTATTTCGACGAAGAACTTGTCAAGCAGGGCTACGAAGAGTCGGCGAAAAAGCCAAAGATAGGCAGACAATTCGCGAGAGTAAAAGAGGAGAGCGCTCGCATTTGCAAGGAACTCTTCGAGATATATTCGCGCTCCGACTTCAAACCTATGCTGATAGAGGGCAAGATCGAGGATTTTGCGAAGATAAAGGTGAGTTTCGGCGAGAACGCTTGCGTGCTGGAGGGCAAGATAGACAGAGTAGACGTTTTCGACGACAGGTTTATCATCATAGACTATAAATCTTTCAGATCCGCGAAGCTCTCTTTCGACGACGTATATTTCGGAAAGAAGTTGCAGTTGTACATCTATATGTACGCGGTGGAGAAGGGTTTGGGGCTTAGACCCGCGGGCGTGTTTTATCTGCCGATATACGACGACTATACGGATTCCGAAAGCAAACTCGCGTACAAGGGGCATGCCACAAACGATGAGGAAATACTGTTCCGCATAGACAACGCGGCGGGCGGCGACGGCTCCGTCATCACGCTTGCGAGGAACAAAAAGACGGGCGAGCTTGACAAAAACGCATATATGGACGAGGCGGCGATAGAGCGAATGGGCGAGTACGCCTTCAGACTCGCGGGGCTGGGCGCGGCCGAGATCGCTCGAGGTTTCATAAGACCGTCCAATGTGTCGTGCAGCCCATATTGCTGTTTTATGGAAATTTGTCCTTACAAAGACATGTGCGAACACAGAAAGACGAGCAAGGTAGGTCCCGAGAGCTTTGCTCTTGACGACTGCCGCGACGGGTACGGCATACGGGAGGATAAAAATGAGTTTTGACAAAGAACGCGAGACAGAGGATATTTTGAAGGACCCCCGTCTCGACATTTTGAGGGACGCGAACGGCAAACTCGCGCTCACCGCAACGCAGGCGAGCGCGGTGCTTGAAAGAGGCAGACTTCTGGTGTCCGCGGCGGCGGGATCGGGCAAGACGTCCACGCTTGTGAAGCGCATACTTATCACCGTTGCGGAGGGCACGGCGACACTTAGAGATATGCTTGTGTGTGTGTACAACGACAGCGCACAGGCGGAACTGAAGCAGAGGCTGAGCGCGAGTTTTATCGACGCGGCGATGCGCGAGACGGACGCGGTGCGCAGACAGAGGTTGCTCAAGGCGGTGGACGACCTGCCGTTTTGCCGCATAAGCACGATACATGCATTCTGTTCCTCGCTGATAAGGGAGAATTTCGAGAAACTCGGGATATCGCCCACATACGAAATAGCGGACGACGCTCAAATGGGCGAGCTGTCCCGCGCGGCGGTTGAGGCGGTCATAGACGAGTTTGCCGAGAAGGGGGACGAGAAACTTTTCGCGCTTATAGACGCGTTTTCTCAGCACAGAAACGAGAGCGGACTTTCAAAGACCATACTCGACATTTGCGAGCGCATGATCTTGCAAGAGGACAGGCAGCAGTTCAAACTGAGGCTATGCGCGGATTTCGACCATAGCCCCCTGCACGAGCGTCTTGCCGACCTTTTCAGACGCAGGATGAGACAGGCGCTCGAGATATTGTTGCCCGTGCGCGACAGCGTGAAGATGTCCGAGGCGGTGCGCGGCAAGCTCATCGACGTACCCATGGATCAGGCGGTGGAGCTTGCAAATAGCATAGAGGGCGCGGACAGCTTTATGACGATGTGCAAGATCGCGGCGGAGGCGGCTCCGTTTGCGACATATAAAAACAAAAACAAATATGACGGTTTGAGCGGCGAGGAAACAGACCTCTTCTATCTTGCAAAGAGCTGTATAAACGATATGAACGACGTAAAAGCCACGCTCAAAGACGTATACGACAAAAAAGAGGACTTCAGGCGTTATCACGCTCAAAACGTCGAGTATATCGGAAAGCTCGTCGAACTTGCGGAAAGGACGCTCGAAGTGTTAGGCGAACTTAAAGCAGAGAAGAACGTGCTGGGCTATGACGATCTGCTTTTGCTTGCCAAGCGGCTGTTAAACGAAAACAACGACATCGGCGAGGAGTACAAAATAGTCTTTGTTGACGAATATCAGGACGTCGATCCGTTGCAGGAAGCGATATTCTCCAAACTCATAAAAGACGAGTGCTTTATGGTGGGCGACGTAAAGCAAAGCATTTACGGTTTCAGGCTTGCGGATCCGACCATACTTCTCGGAAGGCGCGCGGCATACGAGGCGGGCGAGGGAAAGAATATAGATTTTACAAGCAATTTCAGAAGCAATAGGGAAATATTGAGCTTTGTAAACGAGGTGTTCGACGCGGTCATGACCTCGGACAGCGCAGACGTAGACTATAAACGCGACGGCGCTTTCACCGTCCCCGAAGCGGAAAACAAGGACGACAAAGTCGTTTTGGACGGCGATGGCACAGAAAATAGGGAGGGGGAAAGCATGCAAAAGCACGTCAGACTTTGCTTTGTACCCTTCATATCCCCCGAAAAGAGCGAGGACGACGAGAAACCTTCCGTGCCAAAAGGGTTGTACGATATTATGTCGGCGGAAACCGACGACGGGGGCGCTTCCGAACTGTCCAAATCGGATCGTCTCGCCACTTTCATACTCAACGAGATAAACAGCCTTGTGGGACATGCGTTGAGAGAGGACTGCGACGACGGCAGAAAGCTGTCCTACGGAGACATCGCCATTCTTGCCAGACGCAACGCCGCAAACGATCCAAAACTCCGCCATGTGCTCAAGGTGTTGAGAGAGGCGGGGATACCCCTCGACGAGACAAATGTAGGCGGGGAAACGTCCGATGTGGAAAAAGAACTTATCGTCATGCTTCGAGTCATAGACAATCCGAGGCAGGACATACCGCTTGCAGGGTATTTGCTGTCATATTTCGGCGGATATACGGAGCAGGAACTTGCGGATATTGCCTCGAACCGCGGAGAGTGCTTTTATGACAAGCTCCTCGCACAAAGCGCGAAGGAGGGCGAACTTGCGAATAAGCTCCGCGCGACTCTGGCGACTTTGGACGATTATAGGCTGAAGGCGAGCTTCAAAAACGTGCGCGAACTTTTGCAGAGCATAATTTCGGACTATATGTACGACGCGCATGTCAAGAGTTTGGGCGAGGGCAAGATTGCGGAACTCAAAAACTTCGTCGCTTCCGTGGACGAGGTGTCCATAGGCAAGTTTTTGGAGGGGTATGCCTCCGTTCAAACAAAGGCGGTGGGCGCGGGGACTGACAGCGTCAAGGTGTCCACAATACACAAATACAAGGGACTTGAAAGTCCCGTAGTGTTTGTGCTCGACATCGCGAGCGCCTTGAGGGAAAGGACGGACGAACCTATGATCTCAAACTACGGCGATATAGGTTTGAAATATTACGACGGCGAGAAAAAAGTGGCGTATGAGACCTTTTCGCGCTTCGCCCTCAAAAAGCTGATGCAAGCGGAGCAAGTCAAGGACGAGATGAGGCTTATGTACGTCGCATTCACAAGGGCAAAACAGTTGCTTTATGTCACCGCATGCGTCAAAAAAGACTATGACTCAAAGGAGTTCGGCAAAAAACCGTGTCTCGGAGGTATAACGAATACTATAGACCTGCTTTCCGTTGCGCGGCTCAAACAGAGCCTGCTCAGACAGCCCGAAGTCATACCCGTGCCCGTGCGAGACGCGCCCGCCGCGCATGCTCCCGTAATGAACTTTACGGCGGACGAGGAACTCAAAGCTGAACTTCTGCGCGCGAGGGAGCAAAAATATGCCGACGAGGAGGCTACGAAGTTGGCGATGAAGTACACCGTTTCGCAGATAGGCTCTTTGGAGGACGACGGAGAAATGTTGTTTGAGGAGAGCGACAAAGAGGCGGCGAAGATAGGCACTGCATACCATAAGGTCATGCAATTCATCGACCTCACCGTCGATACGCAAGAGGGCGTCGCGAGCGAGTTGGACGCTATGCGGGAAGAGGGCAAGCTGTCTGAGGAAGAGCGCGGATATATCGACGAGAAGCTTGTACTCGCTTGCCTCGGCAGTCCCGTTATGCGGCGCGCGGCGGAAGCGTATTCTAGAGGCGATACGGAAAGGGAAAAGCCGTTCACCATGCTCAAGCCCGCGCGGGAGCTTGGCATAGGCGAGGGCAAAGACGAAGTGCTCGTGCAAGGCGTCATAGACCTTTACATCAAGGACGACGACGGCGCGATCGTGGACTTCAAGACGGGATATGTGACGGCAAAGAAAGTGCCCGAGCATTACAAAAAGCAACTTTATCTGTATAAAATGGCGGTTGAAGCCGCGACTAAGGGGAAAGTGAAGGACGTTTACATCTACAGTTTCGCGTCGGGGCAGACGGTGCGCCTCGACTTCGACGGGGAATTTTAGACGCTTGACTTAAAAACGCTCGCTACTTTGGCGACAGCGATTCGGCTCGCGTGTGAATATTTGCGGGAAAAGCGAGCGTAAAAACCGAAGGCAAGCGCAGAAGGGAACGGCATACGCTCACGTCGCAAAATTGTATGCGGCAGTGTCTTTATGGATAATTAAATTGTCGAGACATTCAAACTCGGCAATATTTCCGTATGCAACATCGTCGCTTTATGGTCGCATAAAATGTCGCGATCATTTATTTTATAACGCGGATATTTCAAACGATTTGCTTTTCCTTGCAAGGCGAAGCTAGCCATACTGTTCGAAAAACTCCCATATTTTGGCATATAAGATCGCCATGGGTCGCTTTTTTATAAAAAATCTTAAAAATATGGCGCGCAAAACAAAGTTTTTTTGTAAAGCTTATTGCTTTTTTCACTCATACTTTGTATAATCATAATAGTATATCTAAAAAGGAGCATATTGTGGAGATTTTCTCGAAGGCGTTTAATTGGTTTGCGGAGCTGTCTCAAAAATTGCCACAAATCGATCATAAGACATATTTCATAGTCGTTATTGCCGCCATCATTGGCACGGCGGTCATCGTGGCGCTTACGTTGCTCGGCTCTAATTGCCGCAAAATTAAAAATGCAAGCAAGCGCATCATCAAATATCTCGCAGATAAAGATTGCGTCGACGACGACAATGTAGGCGATTTTACGACGCATTGCTTTTCTTCTAAGGCTCCCCAAAGCATGAGAGACGCTTGGGTGCAGTTTTTGGGCATAAGGTTCGGCTATCCCAGCGATATTGTCAGCGAACAGAATGTTTTCGACAAAGAGGTCAAAAGGCATCGCGACATCAGGGCAAATGTGTTTGTACTCATCGCGCTCGTGCTGGTGGCGGCTTTTGCGTTCTGGGGCTTCGGTACGCTTCAAAGCAACGAGATGGGCGTCATCCATTGCCTCGGACTTCTGCTTTGCGGAATTTTCTATTTCGTGCTTGTTTTGCTTGAGCGCAAACAATATAAGCGCGCGCTCGAGACATTCAACATAATGCAGGAGGACCTCGACGCAAAAGTAGAGTTGCAAGTTGAGCGCAACTATGCCGTGGATTCTTCCCCCATCACGAAGATATCCTCAATCCTCGACGAAATCATCGCCCGCAATACGTCAAAATTTGTGGACGAGGACGTCCTGCTCCCGGAGGACGAATTGATCGAGACCCCCGAGGAACTTGAGGAAATAGACGAGTTTGAGGAACTCGAAACACTAGAAGAAGAGCCCGAAGAAAATATCGAAGAGCTTGAAGAGGTCGAGGAAGCGCCCGAAGAACTCATAGATGAGTTTGAGGAGGAGCCTCTCGAAGAGCTTGTCGATGAGATGACGGAGGAGCTTGAAGAAGAGCCTGAAGAAGAACCTCTCGAAGAGCTTGAGGAAGAAGTCGAAGAGGAAGAAGAGGAAGTTTCGGAGGACCTCGAAGAAGAGGCTGAGGAACCGACAGAGGAGCCGACAGAGGACGCTCTCGAAGAAGAGATAGAAGAAGAGATCGTCGAGGAAGAAATCGAAGAAGAGGCGGAGGAAGAGACCGCCGATATAGATGAGGAGACCGAAGAGGAAGAGGTCGAAGAGGAAGATATCGAAGAGGGCGAAGCGTCCGACGAGACCGAGGAAGAGCGATCCGAGGAGTCCGAAGATGAGGAGACCGAGACCGAAGAAGAGCCTGCGGACGAAACCGTTGAGGAAGGCGAGGAAGAAGTCTCGGAGGAAGAGTCCGCAGAGGAAGATGAGGAAGAAATCTCCGAGGAAAGCGAGGAGCAACCCGTCGAGGAAGGCGGACAAGAAGAGGGACCCGAAGAAACTTCGGAGGACGATGAGCAACCTGTCGAGGGCGAAGAGTCTGAAGAAGAGTCGGCAGATGAAGCGGCTGAAGAAGAGCCTAAAGAGGAGTCTGCCGAGGAAGAGGAAGCGCCAAAACCCGCAAAACTTGCGAAGATGCCCGCGCTCGTCGACTATATGCTCTCGCTCAATCTCTCAAGGTCTATGAAGCTGAACATAGCCATTACATTGCTCGGAGCATACAAAAAGTTTAAGGATAAACCCGAAGAGAAAGCGCTCTTGATAGAGAGCATCAAAAAGATAATCGAGGACCTTACGCAGGCATAACGTCTCACATATCGGGAAAAAGATAAGAGAGGATAAATTATGTTTGGGAAAAAGAGGAAGGAGGCAGGGTACTCATCTCTTGCAGAGCAGAGACGCATTGAGGAACAGCAACGTCTCGCGGCTTCTCGGCGCAATATTCAGCCCGCGGCGCAACAGACGTCTCTCGAAAGACCGCCCGAAAGAGTGTATCTCGCAAGCGAGATCATCTATGACGAACCCGAACTTGAACCTATCTACGAACTCGAACCCATAGAGGAACTCGAACCTATCGTTGACGAAAACTATGAGGCGCAGGAGCTTAATGACAAAATAGAAGTTGTCCAAAGCGAAGAGGCGACAGAAGAATTCGCGGAGGCGGAGTTGATAGAATCGGAAGCTTCCGATTTAGCGCCCGAGGAAGAGCATGAAACGCAAACTTCGGACGTGCAAGGCGCTCGGAAGCAAGAAAAGAGCGCGCCAAAGCCCGCGAAGTTTGCCAAATTGCCCGTCCTTATCGACCAAATTGTGTCGATGAACTTGTCGAGATCCGTGAGATTGAATTTCGCGATGTTGCTCCTTAAGCAGTACAACAAGTATAAGGACATTCCCGCGGAAAAGGCGATAATCGTCGAGTGCCTCAAAAAATTGATCGCAAGCCTTTGCGAGGCGTAAAGGAGTACGAAAAATTGTAGTTTCTACTCATTATCCGCTGTGAAAAAATAGGACCTTCGCTTAATTGCGAAGGTCTTTTAAAGTGAGCAATATCAATTTGCAGGGGCGATGGACGCGAGGTGTGCGCCTGTATCCGCCGCATTTTTCAAATTTGCAACTATTCGTAATTTTCTGCATTCTAAACGCGTAGATTACTTGAGCATCTTCTTTTTCCACAGTATGATGAGGATTATGAGAAGTATGACCGCGGAAATGCCTATGACCACCCAGAAGCCCCAATTTTTGTCGCCGAAGGGGACCCCCGTATTCATGCCCCAGAACGCGGCGATCATGGCGGGCACGTCTATGCATATGGTGATGACGGCAAGCGCTTTCATGACGATGTTGAGATTGTTTGAAATGAGCGACGCGTACGCGTCCATGGTGCCCGAAAGTATCTCGCGGTAGATGTTGGACATCTCGATTGCCTGTTTGTTTTCGATGAGGACGTCCTCCCAGAGGTCCTCGTCCTCTTCGTAGAATTTGATGAGGCGGGGCACTTTGTCAAGCACGGCGGTGTTCGCGCGAAGCGACGTGCTGAAATAGACGAGCGCTTTTTCAAGCGAGAGCATCTCGACGAGATTTTGGTTGGTCATTGACTTTTCAAGCTCGTTTTGTACGCGTTGGCTCGCGCGGTCTATCTGCTTAAGATATTGCAAATATTTTTTTGCGATGACGTACTGAAGTTGCAAAAAGAAGCGCGTCCGCTTGTGGATGTTGAAATCTTTCACGAAACGGCCCGCCATAAGGTCGTAGATTATGGAAGTTTCGTTTAAACAAACAGTGACGACCACTTTGTCCGTGCTTATGAAGCCGAACGGGAGGGTAGCGTAGGTGTATTTGTCGTCGTCCTCCTCAGTTATGGGTATGTCCGTGACGGACATCAGCACGGTATGGGGAAGAAGGGACGCCTCTTCCGAGGAAAGCTCCGTCCCGAATGAAAAGTCCTCTATGGCGAATTCCTCTTTCTCGATACGCGCGCGCTCTTCGGAGTCGAGGGCGGCTTTGATGTAGTCCTCGGGTATGAGCGTGGCGCGCGAAATGAACTCCACTTCCTTGTCCGTGGGGTTGGACATGTGGATCCAATGATCCGTGAAATCGAAGCCGTCGACAATAAGCTCGCTGTCTATCTCGACAAGCGATTTGTTCAGCTTTTTGAAAACCTGAAGCATAAATAGGTCCCCCTTTTTGACATGGCACGCGCCACGCCTCGGCAGGACCCGAAACGTGCGCGATTATTTGGATGAAAGCCTACTTCGTGGGTCTGCGTCCATATAATTTGCACCTCGTAAAGTATTTGATACTTCATTCTATCAAAATAATTATTTTTAGGCAACCGTTTGGCGCGCAAAATTTGCCGTTCCCGAAAATTTCTTTAAATTTTTCAAATCGGGAGGAGAGGGCTATGCGCAATATGACGCGTCGCATATATGTTTTTTGACGGATATGGTATTTTCTCTTGCAAAGAAAAGCTTTTTTTGATATTATTATTCTATAAATTTATAAGCAAAACTTCAGGAGGTCTTATAATGGCAAAAAAGTATGTATATCTTTTCACCGAAGGCAATGCCAACATGCGTGAGCTTCTCGGCGGCAAGGGCGCGAACCTTGCGGAGATGACCAACATCGGTCTCCCCGTCCCCCAAGGCTTTACGATCACGACCGAGGCATGCACGCAGTACTATGAGGACGGCAGACAGATAAACCCGTCCATAAAGGCTGAGATACTCGAGTATGTCGAAAAACTCGAGAAGATCACGGGCAAGAAATTCGGCGACAAGGAAAATCCGTTGCTCGTTTCAGTGCGTTCGGGCGCGAGGGCGTCAATGCCCGGTATGATGGACACCATCCTCAACCTCGGTCTCAACGAGGAAGTCGTGGAAGTGCTCGCGGCAAAGTCGAACAATCCGAGATGGGCATGGGACTGCTATCGCCGTTTCATACAGATGTTCTCCGACGTCGTTATGGAAGTCGGCAAGAAGTACTTCGAGGCTCTCATCGACAAGATGAAAGAGCAGAAGGGCGTGAAACAGGATGTGGAGCTTGACGCTGACGACCTCAAAAATCTTGCAAATCAGTTTAAAGCGGAGTATAAAGCGCAACTCGGCAAGGACTTCCCGTCCGACCCCAAGGAGCAACTCTTCGAGGCTATAAAGGCTGTTTTCCGCAGCTGGGACAACCCGCGCGCAAACGTTTATCGTATGGATCACGACATCCCCTACAGCTGGGGCACGGCGGTCAATGTGCAGATGATGGCGTTTGGCAATATGGGCGACAATTGCGGCACGGGCGTCGCTTTTACAAGAAATCCCGCTACGGGCGAGAAGGGTTTGATGGGCGAGTTTTTGACAAACGCTCAGGGCGAGGACGTCGTCGCGGGCGTGCGCACTCCTATGCCTATTGCGGAAATGAAGCGCGTCTTCCCCAAAGTGTACGAGCAATTCCAAGATGTATGCATGATACTCGAGGACCACTATCGCGATATGCAGGATATGGAGTTCACCGTCGAAAACGAGAAGCTCTATATGCTCCAGACCAGAAACGGCAAACGCACCGCGGCGGCGGCTATACGCATCGCTTGCGACCTTATCGACGAGGGTATGATCACGGAGCAAGAAGCTCTGCTTCAGATCGACGCAAAGACGCTCGACATGCTCCTGCACCCCACATTTGACGCAAAGGCGCTCAAAGAGGCAGACAAGAACAACATCGTCGGACACGGCATCGCGGCTTCTCCGGGAGCGGCGGCGGGCACCATAGTGTTCACGGCGGAGGACGCTGTGGAGCAGGGCAAGAAGGGTAAGAAAGTAGTCCTTGTCAGACTTGAGACCTCTCCCGAGGACATCGAGGGCATGAAGTATGCGCAAGGCATTTTGACGGTCCGCGGCGGACAGACCTCCCACGCGGCAGTCGTGGCGCGCGGAATGGGCACCTGCTGCGTTTCGGGTTGCGGCGACATCAAGATGCACGAAGCAGAGAAATATTTCGAGCTTGCGGGCAAGACCTTCCATGAGGGAGACGAACTCTCTTTGGACGGCTCCACGGGCAACATCTACGATAAGATCATCAAGACCGTCCCCGCAGACCCCAACAGCGGCTATTTCGGCAGGATAATGAAGCTCGCGGACAAATATAAGGCGCTCGGCGTGCGTACGAATGCGGACACTCCCGAGGACGCACAGCGCGCGGCGGAGTTGGGCGCACAGGGCATAGGCCTCACAAGGACGGAGCATATGTTCTTCGGTCCCGGCAGAATTGACAAATTCCGTCAGATGATATGCGCCGAGACAGTTGAGGAGCGCGTCAAAGCGCTCGACGCCATCGAGCCTATGCAACAGAAGGACTTCGAGGGTCTTATGGAAGCGCTCAAGGGTCAACCTGTCACGATACGCTTTTTGGATCCTCCTCTTCACGAGTTTGTTCCCACCGAGCAGAAGGACATCGAGGAGCTTGCCAAAGCGCAAGGCAAGAGCGTCGAATATATCAAGTTGCTCTGCGACAGCCTGCATGAGTTCAACCCCATGATGGGCCATCGCGGATGCCGTCTCGCCGTCACATATCCCGAGATCGCGGTCATGCAGACCAAAGCTGTCATCAAAGCGGCTATAAACGTCCAAAAACGCCATCCCGAATGGCATGTCGTCCCCGAGATCATGATCCCGCTCGTCGGCGAAGTCAAGGAGCTTAAATATTGCAAGAAGACAGTCGTCGAGACGGCGGACGCCATCATCAAGGAGTCGGGCGTAGACCTCAAATACGAAGTCGGCACGATGATAGAGATCCCGCGCGCGGCGCTCACCGCGGACGAGATCGCAACAGAGGCGGAATTCTTCTGCTTCGGCACAAACGACCTCACTCAGATGACCTTCGGCTTCAGCCGCGACGACGCGGGCAAATTCCTGCCCAGCTACTACAGGGCGAAGATCTATGAGTCCGACCCGTTTGCAAGACTCGACACCACAGGCGTAGGCAAGCTCATGAAGATGGCTGTCGAGCTGGGACACGCCACCCGCAAGGATCTGCATTGCGGCATCTGCGGTGAACATGGCGGAGATCCTTCCTCCATTGAGTTCTGCCACAACATCGGTCTCGACTATGTCAGTTGCTCTCCCTTCAGAGTCCCAATCGCCCGCCTTGCCGCCGCGCAGGCGAA
>CANQBO010000013.1 GCA_947589475.1 uncultured Clostridia bacterium | reverse complement strand
TATACGAGTCCGATCATCTTGTTTATCCAAATTAAGTATTTACAGCTTTTTTTGTGCCTCGCTCGGACTCTCACCGCTACTGCGTCTTGCTTCGCAACCCGCGTATCCTGCACGCGATTGACACTTCGTGTAACAATCGCTGATATACGAGTCCGATCATCTTGTTTATCCAAATTAAGTATTTACAGCTTTTTTTGTGCCTCGCTCGGACTCTCACCGCATGCTACTTGCGTTTGCCCTGTTTTTATGGTATAATTGCAGTGATAAACAGGAAATTAGCGGAGAGATTATGTATTTTGAAGATATTCCTTGTTACTTGCAGTTTGAGGAAGTACAACAAAGCGTTACGAAGACGGTGTTATCCTTCTGTGATACCGCCGAATTTTTGGGAAGCGATATTTACGGGCTGAAAGATATTTGCGATTTATACGGCACACAATATGAAGATATCATTCCCGCCTTTCTGTATTGTCGGCAAGGAGAAAGCGGCGGAAGAATGTGCGGCGATCTTTTCCGCTTCCGATTGACCGAACCGCTAAAAAAGCATATTCTTGACGAAAGCCTTACTTGTATGTTCGGGGGCGAACCGCCCTTGCTCGAAAACTTAGCTCTGTTTCAAGGCGAAAAGTGTTTGTTTTCCTGCGTTTCGCACGAGGTCTTTTCGCTGTATCACATGGCGGAAGTGGACGACAGCCTAAAAGACGCGGTGTTGTCTTCAGTAAACGATGCCATTAAAAATATGCCGCTATACGGGCAAATGCAAAAGATCGCGTCGGACTTGAAAAACAAGACAAAAGCCGAGTTGAAAACAGAGATCCGCATCCTTCACGAGCTGTGTTGTTATGTCGATGAAGCGGTACACTATTATTTCTACATGAAGCCCACGTACCCGTGTAGCTTCCCGAAATTTCGGCAAATTGCAAAAAACTACCTGACCGAAGATACATATTCTGTCCTCGCTCCTCTGAACGATTTTGCAGACCTGCAACCGCTTCCCATCCCCAAAACATCGACCGAAGCGATTTGTGGCAGGGAAAAATTCGCGCCGCAATATCTGCAAAGCGACTATTATAAGCAAGTCGAGCGAGAACTGAGCATGTTGGAATACATTTTAAAACCATAAAAGCGGCAAATAAAATTTAATGGCGAAATGCAAAATAATTTTATTTTAGCGGAGGGATGATATTCCGTCAAGCAAGGAATATCTGAATTTCATTTCAGAGCAACTGTCCGAACTAAAGGACATCACCGACAAGCCTATGATGGGTGAATTTTTGTTTACTATCGCGGCAGACTTGTCGGCGGCGTCTATGACGACAGATCGCTCGTAAAACCCGTGAGATCCGCAATTTCCTATATGCCGCAAGCTCAGTATGCCTTGCCGTATGAGGGCGCTAAAGAAATGCTGCTTGTGGACAATGTGGATGACAAACTCTATTTGACAGGCTTGTTTGAGGCAATGTATGACGACCTGCCAATGCCCAAAACGAAAAAAAAGATAAGTTGAATCTCACGGAGTATAAAAGGCGAAGGCGGTTTTGTCCTAGCCTTTTGCATAGAAAAAGATCAACTTAAATTAGAACCGAGTTAGGTTTGTTGTTGTGCATCGAAAAATATTGCCAAAAGGCAACTTTTTTTTGCAAAACGGTGCTTGAACTGCGCTGTTTTCAAAAAAAACAATCATACGGCGCATAGAACTCGGGCGCGGCAAGCGTGGGACGCGCAGGCACCGCAATCGGCGGGTATACGGAAGGTCGGACAGATGATGCGTAATCGCTCCGACACGGCAAACGGCGATTATATAAGCGCAGAGGTTGCGTTTATGCTTTGGATTGAAGTCGCGTTATAGATAAAATCAATGTACTTGTGCGTTGTCATTAAAAACCGAACTATTTGCTTGACTTGTGAGCGATCGTACTTTATACTATTGATATAATCATAAATTTTTTGGAGGAAAATTATGAACTTGAGAAGAGCAAAAAGAGAGCTTGAGAGACTCTTTAAATCACTGAACCTCGGATTTAAATTCGACGACGGTCACGACAACAGCGGCAATGAGCGTCTCAGGGCGACCAACAGCTTGACGATCGACGGCTATGACGATGATATTATGGCTATAGTCGTATACTATCCGAGCGGTGTCACCAGCGTCCGCTTTGTGTTTGACAAGCTTGCGAACAATTATGAATCCCTGAAACTCATCAACACATTCAACAACGGAGTGTTCGGACTTAAAGCGGAACTGCGCGACGACGGATATTTTGAAATTTCGTCCGAAGGAGAAAACATCACAGACGATCAAATCGCGCAATTCACTCAAGCGGCGTTTGATAACATTTTGCAAAAGAGCATCGAGAAATATCTCTTGCCCATCACAAAGCTCACGGTGTGACTTTTCGTCGCATACCTTGTATATACAAGATCAAACGATTTGAAAGGCGGGTATCTCCCGCCTTTTTTGCTTCTCAATTGAATATTTAAAAATGATTTCTTAAATTGTAAATTTATTTATCTTGAATTTTGCTACGTTTAAAAAATCACTTTGAGCGGCGCGCCAGCGTCATTGCGAAGTCGGACAGGTCTTTCGGCAAATTTTCGGCATAGGCGAGAGCGTCCGAGAGGGCGCGGTCAAGCTCGCTACGCGCACATTCCTTCCCCAAAAGTTTTACGGCGCCGTCCCCGTCTATGAGATCGTCGGAAAGCTGAAAACAAAGTCCCACCGCCCTGCCGTAATTTGTGACTTTCACAAGCGTATCGGAGTCCGCCTCCGCCGCTATAGCGCCCGCGCGAAGCGCGCCGAGAATGAGCGCTCCCGTCTTGAGGCTGTACATATAAAACAGTTCGTCGCGCGTGGAACAGCCCGCGATCTCTATCGCTTGCCCGTGCGTCATATCCACTGCGGCGGCGCCGAGTTCATAAGCCGCTTCCGCAAACGGCTTGCCGTATCTTGCCGTGGCGCGAATGAGGTGCGCAAGCGCAACGCTGAGCATCTCGTCCCCTGCGAGAATGGCGTTCGCCTCGCCGAAAGCGACATGCGTCGAGGGTTTGCCCCGCCTCACCGCGTCGTTGTCCATGGAGGGGAGGTCGTCGTGCACAAGCGAATAGCTGTGGACAAGTTCCACGCCCGCGGCAAGCGCGAGAAGCGCCTCCTCATCGCACTCATTGCCCGAAGCGAGCGCACCGAGATAGACGCAAGCGGGGCGGATGCGCTTTCCCCCGTCCAGCGCCGAATAGCGGGCGATCGCGCTCAAAGGCGAACGGTCGCCATCTAAAAGCTCCGCCAAATATTTTTCAAAATGTGCAAGAAATGAGGTTTTATCCACCATAAACGTACGTTTGAACCGCCTCTTTCGATGTTTTAGCGTCAATCGAGTTTGAACTCCTGCGTGAGCTTGTTGATGTCGTCAACAAGCAACTCAAGTTTGCCTTTTTCCGCCTTAAGGCTTTCAAAGCACAACTTGCTTAGCTCCACACCGCGCTTGAAGTCCTCTATAGCCTCGTCCAACGGCACGTCCCCCTCAAGCTTTTTCACGACTGACTCAAGCTCGCCCAATGCTTCCTCGAATTTTTTGATCTCCGCCATAAATTCACCTCCGCGGATCGCTTTTTTTGATGTTTACGTCCGTCACCTCGGCGGTCACGTCGCCGTCGAAAGACGTGGCTTTTATGCTGTCCCCCACCTTGAGGGAGGACACCCCGTTTATCGTCTTGTCCCCGCTCTGCAATCTGAAATAGCCGCGGCTGAGCACTTTGAGGGGACTCAATCCGTCCAGCTTGCCCGCAAGCAACCTGTAGGCGGCTTCCGCATTTATCATTTTTTTCTCGACGGACTGCCGCGCGCTTTGCAAATACCGCTCTATCCTGCGCTCCTTCTCCCCGTAAAACGTTTCCGCATTCAGCCTAAGCCTGTTGAAGGACAGTTGCGCCGCCGCGCTCTTCCTCTCAAACACGCGCTTAGCGTTCAGCGTCAGTCTGCTTATGTCCTGCTTAATCTTTGAGACAAGCTCATAGTAGTCGTATGCGACAAGTTCGCCCGCCGCCGTAGGCGTGGGCGCGCGCCTGTCCGCGACAAAGTCGCAAAGCGAAAAGTCCGTCTCATGTCCGACCGCGGATATGACGGGAGTGTTCAGCGCGTACACCGTCCTCACAAGCTCCTCGTCGTAAAACGGAGCGAGATCCTCAAGCGAGCCGCCGCCGCGCGCGATGATGATGACGTCGTAGCCGAGCGTATCCACTCTCTTGAGCACGCCCGAAATCTCATGCGCTGCGCCCTCGCCCTGCACGCGCACATCGCGTACGACGATGTCGATCACGGGATTTTTGCGCCGCACTGTCGTGACTATATCCCTTATGACCGCGCCCGTCTTCGAGGTCACTACAAGCACGTTTTCGGCGTATTGAGGGATGGGTTTTTTGTGCGCTTCGTCAAAAAGTCCCTCCGCCGTGAGTTTTTCTTTCAACCTCTCGAATTCGAGCGCGAGCATGCCCTGTCCCACGGGTTCTATGGAAGTTGCCTGAAAGCTGAGCCTGCCGCCCTTCACCCAATAATCGAGAGAGCCGCGTATTATGACGCTTTCGCCGTCCTTCGGATTGTAGGTCTTGCGCGCGTTGAAACATACGCAACTCAACTGAGAAAACTTGTCCTTGAGCGTAAAATAGGCGTGCGGACCGCTATACTTGAAGCCCGACACCTCGCCGAACACCTCAAGCCCCTGAAACACGGGAGAATCCATACACGCCTTTATGGTCGCGCTTATCTCGCTCACAGTGACCGTCTTTTCGCTGAAGGGAGCCTGCATAAACCGCCTCCGAAACGTGATATATACATATTATCACGCAAAATGCGACGAAAATGTCTCTTCGCCGCTCAAGAATTTTCTCTCAATCCCTTTAAAAGTTTCGCCAACACGCCGTTCACGAATTTTCCGGACTTGTCCGAGCCGAATTTTTTTGCGAGCGACACCGCCTCGTTTATGACGACTGCGTCGGGTTCCTCCGCAAGCTTAAGCTCGTATGTCGCTATGACAAGCGCGACGAGATCGGGACGATATACCCTGTCGACCGAATAGCCCTCGAGGGAAGCCGCGACCCTCTCTTTCAACTCCTCGAATTGCGAAGTCACCCCGTTGTAGGTGTCTATTATATATTGCTTGTCGTCGTCCGTGAGGTTTGCGCCAAGCAACATAAGCCCCAAAGTTTCATCGTTCTTTGTGCCGTAAAACGTATATTCGAAAACGAGCTGGAAAACGCTCTCTCTTGCGACTCTTCTCATACTATTGCTCTATATCCACGCCCTCGACGCTGACGTTGACCGCGTTCACAACAAACTTTGTGGACTCCTCTATCTCGTGCTTGACGTGCTCCTGAAGCTCGGCGACCTTTGCGGGTATGCTCGAGCCGAACGCTACGGTCACCGCAACGTCTACCTGCACTTTTTTATTCTGCAAAAAGCTTACGGAGACCGCCTTCTTTGTGCGACCGTCCTCTATGAGCGATACGCCCGTCACCTCCGCCGCCGCGTCCCGCGCAAGCGTGGAAATGACTTTTGAAAACACATCGAAATCAGAACTGACCTTCGCCATATTTGCCTCCGATGTCGATTATAACATCAATCGCCGACAATTACAACCAAAATCGGCGCAAATGATATAGAAACATAAATAGATGAGAAAGAATTGAAATATAAATACGATTTATTGCGGAGTGACTATAATGACTTAAGCCGCGTCCGAGCAATTAACGCGATCTTTGTCCGAGCGCACTCATACACGGACGTCCGCCGTGTCAGAGATACCCACGCATATCCCCGATGCGCTCAAGCGCGGACGTGACGTTTTTACTGCGACACACCCCCGACTTGACCCATTTGGAGCAAAGTCGGGGGTGTGGGAGTCCTACATACAATTTATATCATATCAGGCATAGTTGAGCACTCTCACGTCGGAGGGTTTGCATTTCGCCTCGGTCACGACAATAGAGAGTATCTTGTTTGTTTCCGCTTTGTCGAGGGGTTCGCCGTCGACGATTACGGTTATGCCGCCGTCGCCGATGGTGACTATTGCGTCCTCATAGCCTCTTGCCTTGATCGCGGTCTCGAGGGCGAGTTCGGTCTCCATGCGTTCGACAAGCTTGAGTTTTTGTTGTTCGGCGGTCTCTTTCGCGCTTGCAGAGCTTGTTTCGGAGCTTAATATCGCGTCCAAAGAGAGAAATTCCGATTCTCTTGTCGCCTCTCTCTCGCTCCTTGCCGAGGCGAAAAATGTTTGAGTGACGCCCATGCCGTCGCCTATCGAAGGCGTATCGGTCTTTGAAGCAAGTTTGTCGCTCAGGACAAAGTTCAGCACGCCCGTCGTCACGAGCAGTACGACCATGATCGACAGTACCAACAGCTTTTTGGTCTTAGATTTCATTTTCATATATTCCTCCTATATGCTCAATTTTTGCGGCTGTAGACGTTGACGATCTGCTTGCTTACCCCAAGCGCGCAAGCCGCCGCGTCCAGAAGTTTAAGCCTGACCGTAATGCTCTCGGCACCTTCGGCAATGACGATGACGCCGACTATGTCGCCGTCGCGGGAAGTTATCATCGCTTCCACCGTCCCCGCGCCGTCTATGCTTGACAGGACCGCGCTCAGCCGCTGTTCTTCCGCGGTCATCACGCTGTTCGTCCCGTCCGACGTACCCCTATTTGCCGTCGTTACGCTAGAATATATGATGAGTCCCACGGCGATTATGAATATCAGCGCAATAATTTGTATGTTTTTTATTCCGCGCAATTTTTTGATTACGGAATTGTTTTTGACGCGCGCAAACATGCCGTCGTTCCGTCTGTCCTCGATCTTTAAGTTTTCGTCCTCGTTTGAGAGCGAATTTTTCTTGTCATCTATCTGCATAAACCCTCCTTATACACCGCCCGTATGCGCCGCTCTTATCTCGATCGCGGTTTACGCCCTACGTTGCGCTCCTCTCGGTTTCCGTAAAACGGCGCGAAATTGCGACCTGTCCGCGGAAAAACCGATACCTGTGCCGTATTTTGCATCAAGCGTCTTTAAAGACGACTTCTATGAGGGACGCGTCTATGTTCAGCCGCTTGCGAACTGCCTCAATTGCGGCGGACGACTGCTCGGACGCGACGAGAAGCTTGATATGCTCTATCTCGCCGTCATATATGCGCACGGACACGACAGCGTCTATGCCCTCTTCATCGAGGCGCTCTTCCAGCGCGACCCCCAGCCTTTCGGCATACTTCCCGTAAATCTCGGCGACATACGCGCCGTCCGTCTTTACCGACGCGTCCGCGGACGACTTGAAGTCCGTCTTGAACAGACGCGGAAGAGGCGCGGCTATAGCAAGCACTATGAGCAACGAAAACGCGCCCCTGACGTACTTTGCCGTCTTGCCGTCGGGGAGCACTATTTCCAGCAACACGCCAAGCATAATTACGCCCACGATAGAAATTATCCACTCGCTCATATTCCCCTCCTTCCCCGCTACAGCACGTTGCAGGAGCTTATAAACAGCATGAGCAACAAGAAAAACAGGAATGCAACTCCCGCAAGCGCGGTTATGAGCAAGCTGACGTTGCTCCCGACTCCGCTCATGAGTGAGGCGACGCGCGCGTCTCCGAGCGGCTCGGCGATTGCGGCGGCGAGCCGCATCGCCAGCGAAAATAGCACCACCTTGACAAGCGGGAACACCACCGCGCCCACAAGCAATATCACGCCCGTATAGCCGAGAGCGTTTTTGGTGAGTACTATGGAAGCGCTAAGCAGATCCATGCCGTCCGAGAGGTAGCCTCCCAATATGGGCACATAGCTGGACAGCGCGAATTTTGCGATGCCTAGACCGAACTTGTCCGCGACTCCGCCCGATACTCCCTGCACCGTGAGGAAAGTCGCGAACAGCCCGAAAACTATGCCGATGAGCCACCCGGAAGCGGACTTGATGAGCTTTGTGAGCCTGTCCAACTTCACCGTTTTGGAAAGGTTTCCAACCATGCCGAACACCGCCGTCGCCGTGAATGCGGGGACTATCACGACGGAAACGAGCTTCATTATCGTGGATCCTATCGCCGCCACAAAGGGCGTATACGTAGCGACAGAAGCCGTCCCGCCCAGCATGGACAGAAGAGTGAGAAGGATGGGAAACAGCGCTCCCGAAAGCGTGACTAGCGCGTCTATCGTCTTTGTGACAGTTGCGATAACGCTTCCTATGCCGCTCATGAGCACAATGATTATGGCGATGTAGCATATCAGATGTACGACTTCAGTCGTAGATGTATTGAGAAAGTCTCCCGTCAGACTGCCGAGCATATTTTTGAGCAGGCAGATTATGATGACGGTGATCACGGCGGGCATAAAGCCGAGGAAGTACTTCCCCACGCTCTTTGCAAGCACGTCCGTGAGCCGCCCGAAAAAGTCCGATGGCTCGCCGTTCACAAGCGCCTTGAGCGTCGCTTTGACGTCCTCTATGCCGACGGCTTCCTTGCCCTCGTCGCCGAGCGAATTTATAAACTCCTCCAACTCGTGCACGTCAAGCCCGTTCACAGCGTCGCCGAAAGCTTCGCTAAGTTCCTTTTTAAGTTCCTCCTCGCTCTTGTTGTCCTTTGCGGCCGCAACGTCCATGTCGCCTAAAGCTATGTTTATAAGTGCAAAAAGCGACAATAAACATACGCTTAGTGCAAATATCGCTATTTTCGCTTTTCTTTTGAAATTCTTTTTGTCCCTCGCTTTCGCCCGCTCCCAAAGCGGGACGGAAATGCGCGCGGGGGCGGTCGCCGACGCCATTTTCCCTCTTTCCCAAAGGGGGGTATTGACGGTTTGAAAAGTTGTCTCTCTTCGCATTTTATTCCCCACCCCATGTCACAACTTTACGAGCGCCGCCACGACGTCGAGGAGCGCCGTCACTATGTTGATGCTCATCAAAAATATGACGATCTTGCCCCCAAATTGCAACTTTTGCGCGATAGAGGCACACCCCGCGTCCGTCGCCACGGAAGCGGAATACTCCGTAAGATAACCTATGCCGATTATCTTCAAAACCGCCGTAAACAGCCCGTCGTCAATGCCGCTCTTTTTGACAATGCCGTCAAAGGCGAGTATGACGTCCTCAAGCGCGCCGAGCATTGTTATCACCATGACTATGCCCGTGGCAATAGTCGCAAACACCGCAAACTCCGGCTTTGCGGTCTTGAGGAGCGCGACGACTATCACGCCTATTATCGCTATACCGACAAGCTTGAATATCATATCAATTCATGGACAGCAGTGACTTGAGCGTGTCGAACAGCCCGCCCAGCATGTCGATCACAAGTACAGCCACGATGATAAGCCCCGCGAGCGTCGCAAGCGTCGCGATCTCGTCGCGGTCGCTCTTTTTCAGGATGATGCACACGATCGCAGTGAGCAACCCCACCCCCGCAATTTTCAAAATTATATCCGCGTTCATTTCCACCTCTACGCAAGAATAAGGATGATCGCAAGTCCCAGAAGCACAAGCAATCTGAAATACATGTTCCCCAGCCTTTTCGTATCCTTTTCGCACTCCGCCGCCCTGTCCGCGGCAAAGCCCGCGAGTCTGTCCGCAAGGGAAAGCTGTTCCTCAAGCGCGGAGCCGCCGAAACTCTTCAAGTATCCCAAAAGCTCTTTACATTCCGCGGCTTTGAGGCACTTTATTTCAATATCGCCCGTTCCGCCGCCCTTGCTCATACAGCCTACGCACTTTAAAAGCGCGCTTTCAAACTCCCCCGTCCTGCCCCTGCAGAACTGCGCAACTATATCGGGTATGGGAGTCTTTTTTGCGGACAGCTCGAACTTCAAAACGCGGGCGTACTCGAGCGCGGACTTATACACTCCCTCGCGCTCCTTGTATCTGCGCTTTATGAGTATTCCTATATAACAGCAGATGAGCGCGAGCAACCCTCCCGCGACAAGCCTCAGAATGTTCATAGCTCCCTCACCGCATTTATTCCGCCTATGGGATGGGACGTAAGCTCCACCGCAAGCCCGAAGCAGTCTGCAAGCGGCGCAAATATGCGGGAGTTTTTTATGCTTTCGAGGCTTTCGCCGTGCACGGAAGCAAACACCTTCACCCCCGCGCGCACCGCGTCCTCAATGAGATCGACCTCCTCCTGCCTGAACAGTTCGTCCGTCACAAGCACTTCGGGACTCATCGCGCGCAAAGCGTTTTCATAGGCGACGCACTTGTTTATCCCGCTAAGCACCTCCGAGTCGCCCACGTCGAGGGAAGGCGCGCCATTCACCGCAGAGGCAATTTCATACCTCTCGTCAATGATGACCGTGCTCATAAGGGCGGATATGCGCCGCGCAAGTTCCCTGAGCATAGTGGTCTTGCCTCCGCAGGGCGGCGCGATGACAAGCGTGCTTTTGACATAAAGTCTGCCGTCCGCACCCATGCTTGCCACCCTGTCCCAAATGCCGTCCGCGGCATTTTTTATTTGGTGCGGCACCCTGATCACAAGATAGGAAATGTTTTTGACCCCTATAAGCTTGCCGCCCTCGCGCACGCCCTCGCCGCCAACGCCTATCCTAAGCCCGAACGCGGGAATATATCCCTGCAAAAGCTCTTCGCTGACGGCATACAGCGACATATTCGTCGCCCTGAGCACAATGGAGTCCAGCTCTTCTCTCGAGACGACATACGGAACGCCCGCGAGACATATATTTATCCTCTCCCCCTTTACGGTCACGGCAAGCGGTGCGCGCCCTATGCGGAGCCGAAGCTCCGCAAGCTCGCCTTCCCCCACTCTATCCGCGACGGCGCGCGCCAAATTTCCCACTATGAGTCCGCCGAACATACCAAACTATATGAGAAAGAAAGTCCCCTTATCGCAAAGGGACAAATAATGACATTTTTCGCTTACGCGTTGACATTCAAGAAAAAAGTTTATAGATTGTTAAAAGCTGTGCCCCACGCGCTTGCCGAATGGCATGTGCGTGGACACGGTCGCAAGTTTTGATATAAAAAAGAGAGAAGAACGGTCGCTCTTCTCCCTCGATAATTTCCGAAAAAGTCGATTTACTTCATCATCTCGTCTATTCTGGCGAGGAAGTCCGCATAGACTTCTTGATTGTTGGTCTCGTTGAGGATCTCGTGACGCGCGCCTTCATACAGCTTGATCGTGACGTCCTTGACGCCGAGTTTTTTGTACTGATCGTACAGTTTCTGCACAAGCTTGCCGTTTCCGCCGACGGGATCGCATGCGCCCGAGAAGATGCCGATGGGCTTTGACAGGTCTATCTTTGCGAGGTTTGCCTTCTTATAGGACTTCTTGAGTCCGCTGAGGAAGTATTTGAAGAATGCGATAGACATCACATAGCCGCACTCGTCGTCCGCGAGGTATTTTTCGACCTGTTTGCGGTCGCGGGACAGCCACGCAAAATCGCCCTCCGCCTTGAAAGGCTTGTTGTAGCCGCCGAAAGTGAGGGTGTCCATCATCTTGCCCGTCTTTTCTCCGCCGAGCAGACCGTACTGCATGCCGCTCACGCAAACGCCCACGCTGAGCAGAGCGCCCTTCATCATCGCGGAGCCGCAAAGTATTGCGCCCTTATGCTCCTGACATTCCTCTATGTATCTCTGACCGATCATACTGCCGTAGCTGTGTCCGAGATATACGACGGGCAGTTTGTAGGTCTCTTTCAGATAGGACGTGATGGCGACTTCGTCCGCGACGGTATCGTTGTAGATGTCGCCCTTATGATAGCCCTTTATGCCCTTTTGAGAGGCGTTTTTGCTCGTCTCGCCGTGCGCGCGGTGGTCGTCCGCAAAGACGATGTAGCCGTGTGCATTGAGGAACATCGCAAAATCGTCATAGCGACTCGAATGTTCCGCCATACCGTGCGAGATCTGCACTACGCCTTTAGGAGCTTCTACCTCATCCCAGAGGTTGCACTTCAACACTGTTCCGTCAGGTCTTTTAAGATCCATTTGTTTCATATATTTTCCCTCCGCGCCGTCGCGCTATTATTATTCCATATGAAATATAACATATAATTTTGCAAATTTCAACCCTTAAGAAAACTTTTATGCCGTTTTGACATACTATATTCAGCATGGAAAACGCTTTTAAAAACTTTTTGGCGCCGCACACCGTCGTCCTCACGGGAGGAGGCACGGGCGGACACATATATCCCAACCTCGCGCTCATCCCCGATCTTGCCGTCCGCGGCATGGAGGCGGTGTACATCGGAGGCGAAGGAGACGTCCTCGAAAGACGGCTCGCGACGAAAGCGGGACTGAGCTATTACGGCACGGAAACCGTAAAACTCGTGAGGTCGATGTCGTCGAGCGCGCTCAAAAACAACCTGTGCATCCCCGCCGCCCTCAAACGCGCTACGAACAGAGCGGAGGACATACTTCGGCACATATCTCCCGACGTCGTATTTTCAAAGGGCGGATTTGTATCCCTTCCCACCGTGCTTGCGGCGAAGCGGCTGGGGATACCCGTCGTGGCGCACGAATCCGACCTCACCCTCGGGCTGGCAAACAAAATGGCGAGAGCGGCGGGCGCGACCATACTCAAAGCTAACCCCAACTCCAAATTCGACGGTATTTTCGTGGGTATGCCGCTAAGACGCGCGCTGTTCGGAGTAGACCCGCGCGAGGCGAGGAAAAGGCTGAACATCTGTACGCAAAAGCCCGTACTTCTAGTGCTCGGCGGCTCGTCGGGCGCGAAATTTCTGAACGACGCCGTAACGAAAATGATGGACGTACTCACGGAGCAATACTTTGTGCTTCACGTCACGGGAAAGGCGACGGAGCGCGTACAACGACAAAATTACGCTTGCTTCGAGTATGCCGACGACATAGGCGATTTTTATGCCGCCGCAGACGTCATACTTTCGCGGGCGGGCGCGACCGCGGTGTTTGAAATATCCGCGCTTGAAAAACGCGCCGTTTTTGTGCCTCTTCCAAAAGGTATTTCGCGAGGAGATCAGCCCTACAACGCCGCGCTCGCGCAAAGTTTGGGAGCGGTCGCCTTATACCAAAATGAGCAATTTTATCAAAAACTTCTGCCATCGATAGAAATTGCATTGCAAAATGCGCCCATGCGCGCCCTCGCCGATGACGCAAACGGAAAAATTGCGGACATCATCTATGATAGCATAAGGCGAGGTGTAAAATGCAAAGACAAAAAACGATAGCAAAATGGCTGGCGGTCATACTTCTTCTCACGCTTGCAGTGGCATGCTATGTGGCGCTCAGCGCAATATTCGGCGACAGGAGTACACACGGCAACATAGCGGGCGCGCAGGACAAGACGGACTCCGACGCAAACGGATCCCTTCCCCCTGCGGGCGAAGACGACGGCGATAGCGACGCCCCTTCCGAGGGCGAAGAGCCGCATATCCCCGTCTACTCTGAGTTTCCGCGCTCCGCGGTGGGCGTGGGCGGACTCGACGTCATTAATATAGGCGGCGAAGGCGAGGACGTCCTGCTTGACCGTATCTCTTGTTTCGGCAAAGATATACTCATATTCGACTCCGCGTCAAAGGAGTACGACGTCAAAGAAAGCGGGCTTCATCTCGCCGCCATAAGCGACGGCGCGCTCGAAGGCACACTCTTCCTCGCCGAAAACGAGGAATATATGGACTGCACACTTTGCACGGGAGGACTTCTCGTAGTCTCGAGAAGTCAAGCGCAGACCGTTTTGAGGCTTGTGAGCCGCGAATTCAAAGTTACGCTCAAAAACGTCCTTCCCCGCTATGAAAGTTGCAAGCTGTTTACGAGCGCGGGAACGCTGAGACTGTATGCCGCAAACAGAACGGAAGTGAGCGTATACACCGTATCAAAGACGCTCTCCGCCTCGCGCAGCAGTCGCGTCGCGAAAGTAGAGGGCGCCGAAGTCGCATACATAATGCCCGCGGGAAAGTCGGATATGCTCTTTTTGCAAAACGACAACGGCATATCCGTGTGCACATATTCGCAAAACGAAGGTTTTATATTGCAAAGCGAGCTTTTAAACTGCCGTTTCAAGCAAGTTCTGCCCATCTCGTACGACTCGACTCAAGGCTTTGCGATGCTCTCGTCTAACGACGGCGGATACAGCCTCACTAAGCTCGATCTCAACGGAAAACAGGACTCGACCACCCCCATAGACGGCGCAAATACAGCCGCTGTATTCATGGACGGAAGCAACATAATGCTGTTGAGCGACCAAAATCTGTATACATTCTGTTCTCATCTGGAGCAGACCGCTTGCGCGGCGATAGAAAAGAACGCTCTTATTGAGGGGCGCGAACTGTACGCGACGACGGGCGGCACGCTTTACGCGGCGGGCAAAGAAGGGTCATCGTTGCTCGTGCTCGAGGGAAACAAACTCAAAGAAGTTCTCGCACTGCCATCTGTCGCCGCTCCCATCGTCATAGAGACAAAGAGCGGCATATCCGTCGTTTTCGACAGCGCGGACGCGGGTCTCGGGCAGCTTGGTTTCGGCGCCAAAGACGTGTATTTCGTGACCTGTAGCGGATTTTACGAGCAATAGAGCATATCTCGACGGCATTAAGCCTGCGGCGATCCCTTTTAACTCGCCGCGGGCGCGCTTTTCGAGACGGCAAACATTTACTTTCCGATTGACAGCGGAAAGCAAATATAATATAATACAAATATGGCTGATAAAAAGAAAAAATCATCTCAAAATACCGAAGCGACAAGCCAACCGTACAGCAATATGGGCGCGCGCAAAGTCGTGCTTATGATCGGACTTGCGCTTTCGATCGTAGCCGCCGCTTTGGTCGTTTTCGGGGCGTTCAATATTTTTGTTATGCCGAATATGTTCCACTCCGAGAAACCTCTGGACATAATATTGTACTTTTTGGCGGGCGGGGTCATCGTCGCGTTTGCGGGGTTGGTTTTTGCCGTAGCCGGCGCAAACACTTCAAAACCTCTTGCAAGGCTGTCCTTCTTCCTGAGCATAAACGCATTTATCATCGGCATGGGCATGTTGATCGTTATGCTCCTCCTCTTCAAGGGCATAATTCCCCTGCCCGGGCTGGAAGGTCTTTTGGGCGGCAAATAAAAACTTTCGTTGATTTGATATTCATCGTTTACGCAAGAGGATGCGCCGTCGGACGCGTCTTTTTTTGCGTTACGCGCTTATATTCCTCCCGCCCGTTTTTGCTCCAAACACTCGCCTAGCCTTTAATTTTACAGCCTGTCAGAAGCTCGCGCTTACTTCCTCTCCCGCAAAAAAGCCTACCCCGCAAGGTAGGCTGAATTTTTGCGATGTAAACTTTAAAGCGACGTCACTTCTTTGCGATGAAGATGACGCCTATGGTGCCGGGACCTGCGTGCGCGCCTATGACCGGGCCCACCGCGTTGCGCCATATTTCGGCGTTTGGATGTTTCTCCGTCACTCTGCGCATGATGTCGTCCGCGGACCGGGGGCTGTCTGCGTCCAGGATGATGACGGGAGCGTCAAAGGACGGGTCATAGCGTTCTTCAAACATTTTGGTCATATAATCTAACGCCTTTTTGAGGCCGTTGCACTTTTGGCAGACGTCCAGCTTGCCGTCTATGACGGTGAGCACGGGTTTGATATTCATCAAATTGCCAATCTTCGCCTTTGCGGGCGAGATCCTGCCGCCGCGCGCGAGGTATTTCATATCCTCGACGGTGAAATAGATGCCGACTCTATCCCTCAAACCCTCGAGATACTCGTACGTAGCCTCGATGTCGTCGCCGTGTTCGCGGCAATACTTCGCGCCGAGATCAACCAAAATGCCCGTACCTTGGCAGATGTTGAGGGTGTCAAAGCGCAGATATTTGACTGTGGGATACTCCGTTTTGAGGCGGTTTATCGCTATGTCGAGATATTCGAATGTGTTTGACATTTTGGATGAAAACGCTATGTACAAAATGTCGTCTCCCTTTTCGAAGAAAGGCTTGAAAATCTCATAATACGTTTCTTCGTTCAATCCCGCCGTGGAAGCCTTCGCGCCGTTTCTCATCGCGCCGAAAAACTGTTTGGGGTCGAAAGTCTCGCCGAGGTCGGCAAGTTTCTCTTCCTCGTTGATGGTGTAGGGCATACGAATGACCTGAATGTCGTATTTATTTGCATGGGTGTAATAAAGTTCGCTGTCGGTATCGCAAAATATAGTTGCCATAATAAACTCCTTATGCGTTTTTTTGATTATAATACAAAAAATATGCGCGCATGTCAACCGTTCGCGCTCATCTGCCCCTCATCTAAGCTTCTTTAAGCAAAGTCCTCGTCTCTTCAAAACAATGCGCCCCGCCATATAGAGCGCACACTCTATGCGGCCAAATTTAAACTCGCCTTTTCAAGACATTTCCCGCCTGCGTTTGCTCAATAATTCATATGCGCTTATGCTGTACGAAACGCGCTTGCCCTAAAAAACCGTTTTTCGCTTCCTCCTCCTTTATATATCCATGCGCGTATAAAATCGTGCGAACTCGCTTGTTCGCCCGCTCTAAATATGTCGATATTCTGTTCCCTACACGTCTAAAACATACTCGCACTAAGGGCGCGTGGCGAGATAAATACAAATTTATGTTTTCATTTTAATGCTACTTTAAGTATAATGACTTAATAATTGATATATAAATAAACAGAGGAAATATATGGACGATTTCAACAATTTTTTCGATAACCCCGAGGAGCGGCCGTCACCGCACACTCCCATCTACCACACTCCCGACCCGCCCCGCCGCGCCTCGAAAGCGAACGTTGCGCTCATAATAAGCATAATAATCGCGGTCGTTATGACGCTTGTGGTGATCGTCAACGTCATATTGCTCGCTACGCTCAAGGACAGCGTCGCAAAGGAATATGCCGAGTCCGTAGCGCGGCAGACTTACGATCAATATTCCGAAGCCGTACAGGACGCGCTCAGTGACACGGATATAGTCAAAGACGTCACGGACAGCGCGACGCAAAGCGTAATAGACGCAATGAAAAACACCGTAGGCGAAGTGGCATACGGCAAAAAGACGGGAGCCGCGCGCATATACATGTACACTTCGCAAAGCGACAAACCCAACAACGCCGCTGGAATGGCTACTGCATTTTTGATCACTGACTCGGACGCCGCAAACCCCGAGCGCTATCTCATCACCAACGCGCACTGCGCAAGGTATCCGAAAAAGCGCACGGTAGGCGGCTTGTTCGGCAGTACCCAAATCTATTATGAGTGGGCAAATTATGAAAAGATACTTGCCGTATTCGACGGCGACAACGTCTATTATGAACTGTCCATTGTCGCCGCGGGAAGTTACAACGACGAAAACCTCGCCGCAGACAACACTCAGCCCGATCTCGCTCTGCTGAAAGTCAAAGGCAAGCAACCCTCCAACGAGGAACATCCCTCCCTGCAAATAGCTTCGAGCGACTACTCAAAACCGGGCACGCCCATCGCCCTCATTGGCAATCCCGAAGGCATAGGCGCTTCAAACAGCATCACGACGGGCTGTATTTCGCAGACGGGCATAGAGATAGACAGCTGGGGTCCCGGCAAATTTATCCTCACGGACGCGGCGCTCAACAGCGGCAACTCGGGCGGACCTATGCTGGACCGTATGGGAGTCGTCGTGGGAGTTGCGGAGTCCAAACTTGTCGAAGAAAGTATAGACAACATGGGCTTTGCGCTGTCCGCCTCCACGCTTTGTGATTTCCTGAAGTGGGCGGGCGCACAAGCTAATATCACCATCAACTGCCGCTACGTCACAGCGACCGTCCAACAATGATGTTTTGCCTTCGGGCAGATAAAAGCCAAAAAAGTGCCGACTTTCCCATATCCTCCCTTTATAATGTCGGCAAGCGGTCCGAGCAAAAAAAAGCTCGGACCGCTGTTTTTATTCGCAAAGACGACTTAAACTTTTCAACATCTCAAATAAAACGCACGCAAGATGAGATCATGCTCTTAAAATATTGCGTACCTAATTATCCCATGCGATGTCAAACGAATTCGCGCGATAAATACAGATGGCATTTTTTGACATTCATATAGTCTTTTGGAGCGCACATAATATATTCAGGAGGCGGAAGATGAAAAATTCACTTTGGATAGGCGCAACGCTCGGAATTGTCACTGCAACTGCCATATACTTGGGCACTTCAAACACTTCCTTCAGAAAAGCGAAAAAGGCGCTTGTGAACAAAATCGAAGACTTGATACTGTAAAACGTATCTTGTTCATTTGACCTCTAAAACACAAAACGTGTTTCAAAAACAAGAGATTGAGACACGTTTTGTGTTTTATATTCGGCGCTTATCGCCAATTATGCGGATAATTTCGAGCCGAAAATACACAATAAGTATTTTATAATATTCTCATCGAAAAAGGTCGGGAGCAGACGCTTCCGACCTTGACGCGCGCTCATAGCGCTGCGCAAAAATATTATTTTTATATTATTACGCGTTCAACCGTTTATCCGCATCGCGACTTCATAGGCGCGCCAAATGACGGTGCGCAGATTGCCGACGCTCTCACAATCTCCCACAAGATATACGCCCTTTCCGTCCTCGACGATAGGTGCGGGAATATAGCCCGCGGAACTTATCACGCTGTCGCACTCGACTTCGAACTCTTTTCCTTCCTTATCTTTGCAGACGATCGCGCCGTCATTGACCTCGCTGAGCGCCGTCTCGAGATATACGGGGACTTTATGCAGTTCAAACCACTCTCTCAAATAGGAGCTGTTTGCAAGGCATACTCCTTTTTGCGCGATGAGGTCGTCCTTCATTTCGACTATCAGGGGCTTCTTGCCCAAAAGCGCCAGCTCGTAGGCGATCTCACAGCCCGTAAGTCCTCCGCCTATGACTGCGACTCTCTCGCCTATCTCGCCTTTCTCAAGCAAGAAGTCGCACGCCTCTATCATTTTCTCATAGCCTTTTACGTTCTTGAGAATTCGGGGCTTTGCGCCCGTAGCGATGACGACGTCCTTGCCCTTATATTGCTCGAGGTCCTTGATCTCGGTGTTCAGGTGCACCTCTATGTTCAGCTTCTTCATCTGCAACAGATACCAATCGAGAAGCTCTCTGAGCTTGCCCTTATAGCTTGCCGCGCTTGCCGCGATAAACGTGCCGCCCAACCTGTCGCTCTTCTCGTAAATCACGGGTTTATTGCCCTGCAACTTGAGCACGCGCGCAACCTCCATACCGCCTATGCCGCCGCCTATCACCGCGACTTCCTTGGGAGATGTCGTCTTTTTGATGTAGTGCTTGTCCCACTGCATCATCTCAGCATTCACCGCGCAACGCGCAAGATGCAGGCTGTCGCCGAGGTCCTGATCGTTTGGCACGCCCTTATAGTGGCACATGTTGAAACAGCCGTTGTGACACAGTATGCATGGACGTATGTCGTTCTCTCTCCCCTCGATGAGCTTTGTGACCCACGCGGGATCGGCAAGGAAACGCCTTGCAAATCCGACCGCGTCAAGCCTGCCCTCATCTATCTCTTTCGCCGCGACTTCGGGGTCCATCCTACCCGCGCATACGACGGGGATGTGGCAGAACTTCTTGATGTGCTCCACGTCCTCGAGATTGCAGTTTTCGGGCATGTAAATGGGCGGATGTGCCCAATACCACGCGTCATAGGTGCCGTTGTCGCAGTTGAGCATGTCATAGCCCGCCTCTTCAAGCAGTTTGACCGCTTGCTCGCTCTCGAGCATATCGCGCCCCGCCTCTTCGTATTCCTCGCCGGGGAGCGCGCCTTGCCTGAAGCCCTTCGTCTTTGATACGACGCTGTATCTCAACGACACGGGGAAGTCCGCGCCGCACTCCGTCTTTATTGCTTTGACGATGTCCGTCGCAAACCTATATCTATTCTCAAGAGATCCGCCGTACTTGTCAGTACGTTTGTTGACGTATTTCAGCGTGAATTGATCAAGCAAATATCCCTCGTGCACGGCATGTATCTCAACGCCGTCCACGCCCGCGTCCTTGAGTTTTTTTGCGCAAACGGCAAACGCCCGCACAAATTCCTCTATCTCGGGCACCGTCATCTCGCGCGACGGGACTTTGTCCGACCAGCGGTTTGGCGAGGGCGACGCGGAAGCCGTGATCTTGTCCAGATCCATGATAGGCTTTGACAACGCACGCAAAAACTTGTTGGTGTACAGCTTTTCCATCATCGCCGAGATGGTGAACGACCTGCCGAAGCCCGCCGTCAACTGTACGAACAGCTTCGCGCCCGTCCTGTGGAGCTTCGGTATCCACTCCTTGAGGTCTTCATACATCTTGTTGTTTTTATACAGCCACTGCCCGAGCATGGGATTGTATACGGGCTGACATCCCGGCAGTACAAGTCCGACATTGTTCTCAGCCACTTCGAGGATAAAGCGCGCGCCCGCCTCGTCGAAGTGGTTCTTCTCCATCCAGCCCAGCAGATTTGTGCCGCCCATAGATGTGAGGACTATCCTGTTTTTGATCTCGCAATTGCCTATCTTCCAAGGCGTAAACAGAGGTTCTATACTTTTCTTCATACTCCCTTCCTCAACTGTCCGCAAAGGCTTTGCCTTACGGTTTCTTTATGTATTATAAATCAATTTTATCGATAAGTAAATAGCGGATCATTTATTGTCCGCCCCAAAATGCTATGAATTTTTTGTACGACAAAACCGCCCGACTTTCATCGGAGGGTCCGACTTTTTCTTAGAGCTTTCGGGCGTTCAAATTACGCTTGAGGCGTATAGAAACGTCCGATCCAATTGCCGTTGCCGTCCGTCTGCGGACCGAGCATGCCAAGCGAACCCGCTATTATAAGCAGAAGCACGACGACGAAAAGTATGCATCCTATGGCGACAAATTGCCACTTCCTCGGCAGATCGTGCACGCACACCGCCGCGAAGAAGAAAGGACAATACCCGATGAGGAAGAGCACAATGGGCATGGACGGCTGCCACCAATCCTTTTCCCACGTGAGCACTCCGCACTTGTTGAGCAATATCTCGACGATGACCGCAAGCACGGAGCCGACGAGCGCGGGTATGACCCTGCCGAGCACGGCTTTGAGCTTTGTCTTTTTCTCGTCCTCGGAGAGCGCGCTTAGGCGTACGTTTGCCTTGTAATACATGTTTTTTGGATCGTTGAGCCAATCTTTGTTGCCTTCCATGAACTTCGCGCCCTCGTATCCTTCTGTGACGGAGAGCAACTTGCATGCGAACATTCCCAACACCAAAAACATAAATGAAATTTCGATGTTGTAGCCTACGAGTATTTGCAAAGCGCTCCCGCCCGCCGCGGTCGTGCCCCAGACAGGCTGTCCCGTAGTCGCGTAGACCATGGAGTTCCACGTCTCATTGAAAACGTCCATGAGCCAAAACGCCACGCCGCCCATCACAACGCTGTAGTGCTTGTTTTTAAGCTCGGTGAACATCAAATAGAGCGTAATGACGAAAATGGGTACGATGTACCATTTCAACTGTCCCGGCTGTTGCATGACTTGCTCAAGATCGTACGGAGTAGTCGTACCGGGCGCTTTTGCCGACAAAATAGAAAAGAAATGCATAAAATTTCCCCCTTTCTTTTATTTAAACAGACAAACGCTTGCTTGTCAAGACCGAATTTTAAAGGTCGCCTCGCATTTTGATCCTTTCAAGTTGTGGAAAAACAGTTTATTTTTCATTATTTTTCACTATTTTTCAAGATTTTTCGTCAATTTTCACCTATTTTTTCAAGGGACAAATTTTGCCGTCAACATATTGTGTTTTGTAAGATTTTTATGCACCACATGTTGTTTTATAAAAATTATTGAAATTTTTCGTTTGTACTTTTTCCTCTTTTAATTTTAAAATTAAGGCACATTCCACCAAAATAGGTGTGATAGATCCACGGACATAAGCTATATAACATCTTTCTCGCTTCTCTGTCTTTTTGCGCTCCTATTCGCGCTTTTTTGCCCATCTCTTCCGCCTTTTTGCGTGCTATGATCTTTTCATCGGAGGTAAATTTATGAACTATACTCTTCTCATCGCCGACGACAACTCTTCTCTCGCCAACGGCCTTAAGGACTTCTTCGACCGCAAGGGCGGTTTCACCGTTGTGGGCGTCGCCGAGGACGGCGTCAAAGCCCTTGAACTCCTATCCCTCTACAAGCCGGACTTCCTCCTTTTGGACATAGTAATGCCTAAGCTGGACGGTTTCGGAGTGTTGTCCTCTCTGGAAGGCAAAAAGCCAACCGTTATAATGATGTCTCAGCTTGCCTCGGACGGCTTCGTGCAAAAGGCTATGCAATACGGCGCGAGCTACTTCCTTGCGAAGCCCTTCGACTACGACTCCGTCTACAGGCTTCTCACCGAGCTTGCTTCACCTCAGCCCGTCTCGAGACCCGCCTCTACAAAGCGCAACAAGAGTTTGGACGAGCGCATATCCAACCTCTTCATATCCGTTGGCATACCCGCGCATATCAAGGGATACCAATTTTTGAGGGAGGCGATAAAGATGACCATAGAAACGCCGGACATCATAAACTCCATAACAAAGCGCCTCTACCCCGCCATAGCGGAGCGGTATGGCACGTCCGCCTCAAAGGTGGAGCGCGCCATACGCCACGCTATAGAGGTGGCATGGAACAGAGGCAAAATAGAAAACATAAACAACATCTTCGGCATAAAGATATACTCGCCAAACGAGAAACCCACAAACGGAGAATTCATTGCGCTCATCGCGGACAAGCTGTTGCTTGAATCCGCTTAGAGCGCAAACATTCCCCGCTACGCCGTCTGTGAACAAGAGGGCACGCACGGACGGCCTGAGCAAGAAAAATATAAACTTTTAAGCGCATAGGTCCTACATCGGGCGTGAGACCGTGCGCAAAAAAATGTCGTTTTTATGCCCGAACAGGCTTGATTTTAAAACAAGAGCGGACACGTCCGCTCTTGTTTTCATTGTTGGAGTTTTAAATGTTTAATTTTTGGGACGCTATATGACCTTGATGGAGTCAACTTCGCCGGGAGAAATCCCGACATAATTCCATTCATGGAAATCTTCATATATGCCTAAGCATGCTTCTTCCTCGTCATCGCCCCATTCAAAATCGCAAGCATGACCCGCTAATTTGAATCCGTTTTTATAGGTTACTTCGATGTCTTTGCTCATATATTGTATCAATTCTTCATCTGTCATAGCTTTACCCCATAAACAGTTATCGGAACGACGTGAGGTCCATACTTTAATTAGGGAAGCTTATTTTTTCCTTGCTACAGCCCTCTTTGCCGCCTCGACTATGTCGTGTGTCGTAATGCCGTACACCTCGCTGAGGTAAGCGTTTTTGCCGACCTGTCCGAATTTGTCGTTTATGCCGACCATTTCCATAGGCACAGGGCATTCCCGCACGACAAGCTCCGCTATGGCGCTGCCAAGTCCGCCAAAGATGTTGTGATTTTCCGAGGTGACCATGGCGCCCGTCTCGCTTGCGCACGCGACGATCTCGTCTTTGTCAAGCGGCTTCCAGGTGCAGACGTTGACGACTCTTGCCGAGACGCCCTGTTCTTTCAAAATATCCGCCGCCTCGAGAGCGCGCGCGACCATGATGCCGCTTGCCATGAGCGTGACATCCTTACCCTCTTTAAGCCTGTACGCCTTGCCGAGTTCGAATTTGGGAGCGTCCGCTCCGTATATCTTCTCCGCCTTTTTGCGGAACATCCTGATGTAGACGGGGCCGTTATGCTCAAGTATGGCGGGGAGAAGTCCCTCCATCTGCGTTGCGTCCGTAGGCTCCACGCAGATCATATTCGGTATCGCGCGCATGAGAGCCATATCCTCAAACGGCATATGAGTGCCGCCGTTCGCCTCCGCCGCGACGCCCGGTTCGGAGCCGACGATCTTGACATTCAGTCCCGAATACGCAACGGAAATGAATATCTGATCGTAGCATCTTCTCGTCGCAAACGGCGCGAAACTGTATGCGAAGGGGATCTTTCCCATAGTCGCAAGTCCCGCCGCGACGCCTATCAAATTTTGCTCCGCAATGCCGACGTTGATAAATCTGTCTGGGAACGCTTCCTTAAACACTTTCGTCGCATGACAACTCATGAGGTCCGCCTCGAGCACGACGATGCGGTCGTCCGTCTTTGCCGCCTCGACGAGAGCGGAGGCAAGCGTCTGTCTTATCTCTCTGTCGTCCAACATCACTCATACCTCCCCGTTTCTTTGCGCCACATTTCCTCGGTTATGGTCATACTGTGGCAGTTTTTGGCGCTTTCGGCAAAGCTTGCGCCCTTGCCTTTGACGGTGTTGAGCACGATCATATTCGCCCTGCCCGACTTTTTGGCGTTGTCTATGGCATTTGATATAGCCTCTATATCGTGTCCGTCTATGCTTTGAACATAAAAACCGAACGCTTCCCACTTCGCCTCTACGGGAGCGAGGTCGTTTATATCGCGCACGGGACCGTCGAGTTGCATCTTGTTGTAGTCAAGCATGACGATGAGGTTGTCGAGCTTGTGCGAGCCCGCAAACATACTCGCCTCCCAAATTTGCCCCTCCTGCGACTCGCCGTCGCCGATTATGCAATACACCGTTATGGGCGACTTGTCAAGCTTAGCGCCCAGCGCCATGCCTACCGCCGCGCTCAAACCCTGCCCCAGCGAACCCGCGGTCATATCTATGCCCGGGGTCTTGTTCATATCGCAATGCGAGGGCAGATTTGTGCCGTTTTTGTTGAGCGTCTTGAGCCACTCGCGCGGGAAATATCCCTTGTCGGCAAGCACCGCATACAAGGCAGGACCCGCGTGCCCTTTTGAGAGCACGATCCTGTCGCGAAGCGGATTTTTGGGATCTTTCGGGTCCAAATTGTTTGCCTTTTGATAATAAATGACCGTCAAAGCGTCCATGATAGACATCACTCCGCCGATGTGCCCCACCCCGAAGGTGCCGATCGTCTCGATGGCGTCATCGCGCAACTGTCTCGCTTTGGCGGTCAGAAAATTCTTTTCGGAAGCGTCCATAATTTCTCCTCTTGTCGAAATTATACCACTTGCCCCCGCTTATAGCAATTGAAACATGAAAAAAATATATAAATATTTCTGTATCGATAAAATTTATGCAATTCGCTTTGTCGCTTTTACCATCCTTGCTCTCTTATGCGCCAGCGTCGAGCCACAAAAAAAACTTCCCTTCCGCATTGTTTTGCGGAGGGGAAATTCGCGTCGTTTTAATGCCGCTCATCAAGCGTAAATTTAATTCCGAAAGGAGAAGTCCAAAAGCGCCCAACCCTGCTCAGCCTCATCGTAGAGGTCGTGCACCTCAAGACCCTCCCATGGCGTAAAGGAACGGCTGTAGATGAACTTTGCGCCCGCGACTCCTACGCCGAGCGAATAGCGCCAACCGTCGTTGAGGTCTATGTCGAGATCGAAAGAGGTGTTTGAAACAAGCAATCTCATCGCGTACTTTGCGAATGACTCCGTCTTTAACTTCTCGGGAGCGTCCTTCACCTCGAAAACCTCAAACACTTTTTCAAACGCCTCGTTCAAAAGCGAAAGCGCGTCGGGGGTATTCTCGTCATAGGTCACCAAACCTATTTCAGCCAGCATATCGACGACATTCGTCATGCCCTCTATCGTTCTGTCGAAGAGTTTGTCCTCAGTGAGCGCGTCGTCGCCCTCAAGCCCGATAAGAGTGTTGGTCATGCCCAGCAAAAGCCCGAGGATGTCGTTTGTATGCACGCCTATCTTGCCGTCGTCAAGCGTCGTAAATATATCGGCAAACAGCCCTATCGCGGGCAATATCCTCTCGCGCATGATGTATGCGGGCGTAAACTTTTTCAGATCCTCGAGAGAAGGCAACTCCCAACCGTCGTATGACGGGTCTTCCGCATCGTCCTTCGGAGGCGTTGGTTCGGGAAGTTCGGACGCCATCTTGTATGCGTCTATCGCGTCGGACACAATTGCGTCGAATATCTCTTTTACGGGAATGTCGTTTACGACTATTCCGTGGAAGTTGTCGTTTATCTCCTTCCTGTCTCCGTCCGCTCCGCCGACGTACACCTCGTCGGCTATGCGCGTCTCGAGCGCGGGATCGCTCTCCTTCAGCAAGCCGAGCGCAAAGTCTAGCAACTTCTTTGACGTATCGCCTATGAGCGTGCCCTCTTTAAATACGACTTTGGGATCTATCTTCAGGGCAAGTCTGCCCTTCACGAAGCTCGCCTCGAAAAGCACGTCCTCGCCGAGCGCGTCGTTTGCCATGGCGAGTTTCAATTGCGCCGCCGTCTCGTTGGTCTCGAGAGGATGTATGAGGTCAAGCCTGAAAGCCTCACTGAGGCGCAATTCTCTAAGCTCCGAGCCGAACAGCTTGAAGCCCGTGGGCGTAAACGCCTCTTCAAACTTGAAAGCGATGTCGCCCTTATACTCGGTTTTGGGCGCTGACATCGCAATTTCCTTGCCTTCTACGGGGAGAAGTTCGAGGATATTCACGCAAATTCCCGCGTACGGATGGCGCCCGTCGCTGTTTAAAAGTTCGGGAAGCCCCAACTCGAAACGCACGCCGTCCTTAAGTCTGCCGTCATCCTCCGTGAAATTCATTTTGAAGAGGAAATTTACGCCGAACAGTTTGTCAAATAAGGCATGCATCAAAAAATTCGTGTCGCGGGTGTCCAAAATTATGCTGTAATCGTCGCCCGTTTGAGTCGCGTTGAAAGTGTCCGAAAACGCCTTTTCCAAAAACGGCATGTCATAGTCCGAGGATATGTCGGGCATTCCCGAGCCGTCGTCTATCCCTATGAGCTTCGCAAGCGACTTCAAAAGCACCGTAGGCGACCACTCCGCGCCCGTGCCTTCCACTATGGCGTCAAGCAGTTTGTTGAGAGAAAAACCGAAATGCATCGCGCCGAGATCGAAGTCGAACTCCTTGTTCAGCGCCTTGCCTATCGCTCTGCCGAGAAGCTCGTTCAGGTTGTTGTCCTCGTAGACAAACTCCGCAGACAACTTGATACGGCTCCCCGCAAGATCTATGTAAATGCTGAGAGGATCGCTCACGAAAAAGCTCGCCGCAAATATATCCGTGCTTCCCGAAAACGCCCTCACCCTTATCGCGGAGTTTTGAGACGTAAACTCGCCGTCCGCGTCCTTCGACGTCCTGTCGAGAATGGCTTCCGCCTCGAAGCCGAGTTCAAAGCTGTCGTCCTTCGTGCCTTCCTCGTTTTTAAGCCCGAATTTTCCCGAAAACTCGCTGTGAAAATAAAGATCCGCGCCCTTTTCGATCTCTGTGGCGCCCAAAGCCCTGCTGAGTTCGTCGAATTTGTCGAAATAGGCGGACGCGCTTATGCTCTTTTCGGTCGTATCCTCGTCATGTATGTCCTCAAAAGGACCGCCGCCCTGCGACGGATCGCTCCCTCCCTCAAGATCGGGACCGTCCTCGCTCCCAACAGATGAAGAAGGCGCCTCCGCCCCGTCCGTCTCGCCGCAAGCGACAAGCAGTCCGAGCGACAGCGTCAATACAAGCGTCGCCGCCAAAATAAGCAATGTGATCTTCTTAAAGTTTCTCATTTCGTTTCCTCCGCCGAGGCAAATTGCCCTCGTCTCATCATATGCTCGACGCGATCTTTTTCTTTGCGCCTTTGTCTATTATATTTTAGCACGCGCGCGCAAATATGCAATTACTTTTTTAAAAATGTTTGATAGACCTAATATACTATGCACGCTCTTGCTGTCATGATTTAGACGCAATTAGAAAAAATGCCGCATGTCTTTTATTTGCCGTCGTCTTTAAAATTGCCGCTCTTATTATGTTTTGCCTCCGAGTTTTTTTTAAGTTGTCGATCGTTTGGTATAAATTGCCTCGATTGCGGGAAAATATCAAGAGGTAAATCAATATGAACAGAGCAAAAATTTCAGTGATAATACTTTCTCTCATTCTGCTTACCGTCTGCACATTGGGAACGGTAAGGCTGCTTTCGAGCGCGGAGTCGCCCGCATACGGCACAAGCGTGTACGACCTGCTCACTCCCGAACTCATCTCCATGTACGAGAGGGAGATATCGCTCTGCCCCATAGTCGGCAACAAGCCCGAGGCTTTTCTCGAGCGCACAGCGCAAAATCTGGGCATATCGACGGCAAAGCTCAAGGCTGTAATGCTCCTACAGGACCTCGCCGCAAGACTGGACGAAAACGTCTCGCTCTCCCACCTCGCGGCGATGTCCGATCTCGAGCTGATCGTCTATGCGAAAGAAAGGGCGACGACTTATGCGAACACCCTCGCTCCCGAACGCAGAGAACAACTGAAATCGATGCTCTTTGCCGCCCTAAAGTCATGAAAAACCTGCAAACGTATGAAGTTTTGCGCGACAATGTCGACTTTATGGACTTCATTTCGGAAAAAAGACGGACTGTATGCAAAACGCACACAGCCCGTCTTTCATATGTGTTTAAGGGGGATCCCGTTTAAATCAATAGACGCCCTGCGCGATCATCGCGTCCGCGACCTTCTTGAAGCCCGCGAGGTTTGCGCCCGCAACGAGGTTGTACGACATTCCGTACGCGTCGAGGGTCTCCACGATCTTGGAGTGGATGTTGCTCATGATGTGGTGCAATTTGCTGTCCACCTCTTCCGCCGTCCACTGCAGACGCTCGCTGTTTTGCGTCATTTCGAGGCCCGACGTCGCGACGCCGCCCGCGTTGACCGCCTTTGATGGCGCGACAAGCACGCCGTGCTCCTGCAGATAAGCTATAGCCTCGTTTGTAGTAGGCATATTGGAAACTTCGTTGAGGATGGGCACTCCCAGCTTGACCATCGCCTTTGCGTCGTCGAGATTGACCTCGTTTTGAGTGGCGCACGGCATGTAGATGTCTGCCTTGACGTTGCCCCACGGCTTCTTGCCCGCGACGAACTCGCAGCCGAATTTGTCCGCATAATCCTGTGCGCGGTTGCGGTTGGAGGAGCGCATCTCAAGCATATAGTCCACCTTTTCGCCGCTTATGCCGTCGCTGTCATAGACATATCCGTCGGGACCCGAGATGGTGAGCACCTTGCCGCCCAGCTCTGAAATTTTCTTTGCCGCGCCCCATGCCACGTTGCCGAAACCGGAGAGGCAGAAAGTCTTGCCCTTTATGCTCTCGCCCTGATGTTTCAAAACGTCGCAGAGGAAATAGGTCGCGCCGTAGCCCGTCGCTTCGGGACGTATGAGCGAGCCGCCGTAGCTCAAGCCCTTGCCCGTGAGGACGCCGTTGTTGAACTGTCCCGCGATCTTCTTGTATTGTCCGAAGAGGAAGCCTATCTCTCTTGCGCCGACGCCTATGTCGCCCGCGGGCACATCGAGATCGGGACCGATGTGGCGATACAGCTCCATCATGAAGGATTGGCAAAAGCGCATTATCTCCGCGTCCGACTTGCCCGTGGGGTCGAAGTCGCTGCCGCCCTTCGCGCCGCCCATGGGGAGGGATGTGAGCGAGTTTTTGAAAGTCTGCTCGAAAGCGAGGAACTTCATCGTGTCCAAATCGACGGACTTGTGGAAACGCAGACCGCCCTTATATGGCCCTATCGCGTTGTTAAATTGTACGCGGAAGCCGCGATTGACATGGAACACGCCTTTATCGTCCATCCACGGCACGCGGAACATTATCTGTCTGTCAGGCTCGACCATGCGCTCCAGCACGCAGAATTTGCGCAGTTGCGCCTCATTCTGCTCCACTGCGGGCGCTATTGAGGAGAAAACCTCCGTCACTGTCTGCATAAACTGAGGTTGGCTCAGATTTTTCGCAGCCGTTTGCTCGATAACATCTGAAATATAAGACATTTTTTGCCCCCTGAATTAGGTTTTTCTTTGTTTATTATATGATACACCCGAATTTGAGTTATATCAATATCCGACTTTTCAACCATTTCCGCAATCAAGCGGGATATTTATACACTCCCGCCAAACAGTACGAAAAACTGCGGGAAAGAATTGCGCATGCCATTTAAAACACATCCGATTTTACATTTTTATTACGTATTTCCGCGCAAATTTATTACGTCGCCGCGTCATAATGAAAGCACAAAAAACCTATGGAGGAACAAAATGAAAAGAAAATTTATCGTCATCATCCTTTGCATTGCTCTTTTGAGCGCATGCGCGGGAATTTTTGTCGGGTGCAACTCGCAAGAAATCATAACCGTGTCGGGATCGTCGTCGGTGACGCCGCTTATGGAGGCGCTCGCCGCCGAGTACGGCAAAACGCACGACGTGAGGATCGTCGTCAATATGTCGTCGTCGGGCGCGGGGATAAGCGATACGCAGAACGGACTCAACGACTTCGGAATGTCGTCCCGCGAACTCGAAGCGGACGAGGAAGGAATTGAAGGAGTTACCCTATGTATGGACGGCATTGCGCTCGTCGTCGGAAAAGATTGCGCGGTCGAAAATGTCTCGAAGGCTGACGTCAAAGCCCTCTTTGAAAGCGGTACTCCTATCCCGAATACCACGATAACGGCGGGGATCGGGCGAGACTCATCGAGCGGAACGCGAGGGGCGTTCGACGAGTTGATGGGCATTGAAGGCAGTTATCATCAAAGCATCGCAACTCTTGCGGAAACAGGCAATGTGATCGAGGTGATACAAGGCACGGTGAACAGTCTCGGTTATATCTCATACGGCAGTCTTTCAAATGCGGTAAAGGCTGTAACTCTGGACGGAATAGCATGTACTTATGACAATATCATAAACAACGTCTACTCCCTGCAACGTCCTTTTGTCATCGTCCTAAAAGAAGGCAAAACTCTCTCGAAAGCGGCGCAGGAGTTTTTCGACTATATTATGAGCGACGAGGCACAGGAAGTTATAGCGCGCGAGGGCTATATCTCGATAAAGTGATATGACAGCGACAATTCACAGATCATCAAAAGAGATCGCCGCAAAAGTGATATTTGCGCTTCTTGCGGCATTCTCCGTGCTTGCGGTGTTCTCCATAATCGGCTATTTGCTGTACGCAAGCGTACCCGCCTTCAAAAGCGTAGGCTTTTTCAAATTCATTTTCGGAAGCGAGTGGACGGCTAAAAACGGCGCTTTCGGAATTTGGCGAATGATCGTCGGGACATTTGTCCTCACGCTGTGCGCCGTCGCATTGGGCGGAACGCTTGCCGTTTTCACGGCGGTATGGCTCGTGTTCTACTGCCCCAAAAAGTTGAAAAAGATATACACGCAGATAGTCGATTTGCTTGCGGGCATTCCGTCTATCGTCTACGGACTGTTCGGCTACAAATTTTTGATGCCCTTGCTCGTCGATATTTTTCATCCGTCAAACGCGGGATTCGGGCTGCTTGCTTGCACGCTTATTCTGTCGGTGATGATCTTGCCGACGATAACTTCCGTCACCAAAAACAGCTTGGAAGCCGTACCTATGCACTACTATGAGGGCGCGCTCGCGCTCGGCTGCAGCAAAAATCAAGCGGTTTGGAAAGTCCTGTTGCCCGCGGCGAAGAGCGGCGTTATATCCGCTGTCATTCTCGGCATCGGCAGAGCCGTCGGAGAAACTATGGCGGTGCAAATGATTGTGGGAAACGGCACGGGTTATCCATGGGGAGCATTTGTTCCGTTTACGACGCTTACAAGCAATATCGTCCAAAATTGGGGCTATGCCGCACCCGCCGAACAGTCTGCGCTGATTGCGGACGGATTTGTGCTTTTGCTGTTCGTCCTTGCGCTCAATCTCTGCATTTTGGGAGTCAAAAAGCCGCGCGAAGGCAACAAATTTTTCTCGCGCAGATTGAAAGAAAGCAAAGCGAACGACATATTCAAAAGTTATCGCCGCACGGGAAGCGGACAGGACGTTTTGTGGGTGCTCTCGTGGATGGCGGCTATACTCGTCGCTTTTGTGCTGTGCTTTATAGTGATTTTTGTGTTTGTAAAAGGTATTCCGAATTTGAGCTTCGATTTCTTGTTCGGACAAAGCGGAAATGCGCACACTACGCTTGCGCCCGCCTTTGTTTCCACAATTATGCTTATAGGACTTGCGCTCGTCATCGCCCTGCCGCTCGGCATAGGCGCGGCGATATATCTCAATGAATACGCAAAGCGCAGTAGTCCGTTTGTCAAAATAGTGCGGCTGTTCGTCGATACCCTTGCGGGGATACCCTCTATCATATTCGGGCTGTTCGGCATGGTGTTCTTTGTGCAAGCGCTCGGCTTTGGCTATTCGATCGCGGCGGGAGGGATTACGCTTGCTTTAATCATTTTGCCTACGATCATAAGAAGTACGGAGCAAAGCCTTTCCGAAGTCCCCGACAGTATGCGAGAAGCAAGTTACGCCCTCGGCGCGGGAAAACTCCGCACTGTCTTTAAGGTGGTTTTGCCGCAAGCCATTTCGGGCATAGTTACGTCCGTCATTTTGTCCGTCGGACGCATTGTCAACGAGAGCGCGGCACTCATTTTTACGGTCGGAACGGCTTGCACATTTATCCCGCAGGGGTTTTCGGACAGCGCGGCGAGCTTTTCCGTGCTTGTTTGGAAGTTTATGTCAAACGGCTTGCAAGTGAACGAAGCCTATGCGACGGCAAGCGTCTTGCTTATGTTTGTCATCGTGCTGAATTTGCTCGTTTCCGCCATCGAATACATAGGCAGGAGGAAAAAAATATGAAAAATCGCATACTGCCCTTTGAAATGGCGGACGACACAGCTGTTTCAATAAAGGAAATGAATTTGTATTACGGAAGTTTTCACGCCCTCAAAAGCGTATTTATGCAGATCCCCAAAAACAAACTGACGGCGCTGATCGGGCCGTCGGGTTGCGGAAAATCCACGCTCATAAAAAGTTTGAACAGAATGAACGACCTGATCGAGGGTTGCAAGATCACGGGCGAAATAACCATAGGCGGCGAGAATATCTATGACAGACGGTGCGATCTGACAAGGCTTCGCAAAAATGTCGGAATGGTCTTTCAACGCCCAAACCCGCTTGCGATGAGCGTATACGACAACATTGCCTACGGCCCGCGCACTTTCGGTATTCGCAAGAAGGAGGATCTGGACGGCATTGTGGAAAGCTCCCTGAAAGACGCGGCTATGTGGGACGAAGTGAAAGACAGACTCAACAAATCCGCCTTGGGTCTTTCGGGCGGACAACAGCAACGGCTTTGCATTGCCCGTGCGCTTGCGGTCGAGCCGCAAATACTCCTTATGGACGAGCCGACGAGCGCACTCGATCCCATTTCTACGGGAAAAATCGAGGAACTCTGCTTGGAACTCAAAAAGCGCATGACGGTCATCATGGTCACGCACAATATGCAACAGGCGTTCCGCATTGCCGACTATACGGCGTATTTTCTGCTTGGCGAGATGATAGAAATGAACGAAACGAAAGAGATCTTCTCCCATCCGCAGGACAAACGAACGGACGATTATATCAACGGCAGATTTGGTTGATTTTACATTTTTATTACATCACGATGTTTGTAATATTGTATTCAAGCGTGATAAAATAACATCGAGGTGCGCTATGAAAGGAAACGTGTTTTTATTGGAAGATGATACGAGCATTTGCGGGCTTGTGAAGGTCGCGCTTGAAATGAATGATTTTAAGTTTTCGTCCTTCCCTACTCTGAAAGCGTTTTCGGACGCGCTCGAAAAAGAGTTGCCGGACGTCGCGCTTCTCGACATAATGCTTCCCGACGGGAGCGGTCTTGACGCGCTCAAACTCGTCAAACAAAAATATCCGTCCGTCAGTTGCATTATGCTCTCCGCGCTCTCCAAAGAGGAAGACAAGGTGAACGGTCTCAATATGGGAGCGGACGATTATATTGCAAAGCCGTTTTCGGTGTTGGAACTTGTCGCCCGCGTAAACGCTCGCATTCGCGGCAAGCAAAAGCCCGCCGTTTTGACCGCGCGGGACATCACGCTCGACACGGAAACTTTCTCCTGCGAGATAGACGGCAAGTCCATACAACTGAACCGCAAAGAATTCGAGCTGTTGAAATACTTTATGGAAAATCAAGGCAAGGTACTGACGCGGGACAAACTTCTCATCGAAGTATGGGGCTATGATACGGGCGAAACTCGCACCCTCGACAATCACGTCGCCCGCCTCAGAAAATTGGGAGTGCCGATAGAAACTATATTCGGAGTGGGGTACAAACTATGAAATGGCGCATTTGGCTGATGTCTTTCGGCATAACGCTTTTGAGCGTGTTGCTGTTCGGCATAATATCCACGCAGATATATTACGATTCGTCCATAGCGGACAGCAAGGAATTTTTGCGCGTCTACATGAACGAATACAACGATGAATTTTCTCTGACAGAGGACGGCGCGAAGGCGTTTTCGGACAAACTGAACGGCGCAAGGGTCACTTTTATGGACGCGCAGGGCAACGTGCTTGCGGACAGCTCCACAAACGAACCTCTTGAAAATCACAAGGAGCGCGAAGAAATAAAGAACGCGATTTTCGATGGCGAAGGTTTTTCAGTGCGTTCAAGTTCTACGCTCGGCAAAAATATGGTCTATTATTGCAGAAATTATGATGATTTTTTGGTGCGCATCGCCATATTTACGGATTCCTATTGGTCGATATTCGTTTCAACTCTTCCCGGCTTTTTGCAATTTACATTGGTGATGGTGTTGCTTTGCATTGCGTTTGCATTTGTTTCGACACACATCACGTTGTCCCCCGTCAAACAGCTTGCGAAAGAGGCGGCGGCAGGCGGCGAAGTCAAGAGCAAATACTCAGAACTCGAACCTATTGCGGCGATACTCAATGAGCGCAATCGCGTAGTCGCCCGCCAAATGGACGAAATCAAGACAGAAAAAGAACTCGTCGAGCGCGCGCAAAGCTCCAAAGACGAGTTTATTTCCAACGTCACGCACGAGATGAACACTCCGCTCACGTCTATTCGCGGCTATGCCGAACTTTTGAGGTCGGGCGGCATGACGGACGAGCAAAAACAACTCGCATATTCGACGATACTCACCCAAAGCGAGAGGCTCACAAGCCTTATCGCTTGCATAATAAATTTCAGCGAACTCGACAGCGACGACCTGCCCGCCTACGAAGTGGACTTCTCCGCTCTCGCGCGGGAAATGATATCCGCGCTCAAACCCGAAGCGGACAAACGAGGCATAACCATCATTGAAAACATAGACGACAACGTTATGGTGATGAGCCGCCACGAACGCCTTACGGAGATATTCGGAAACCTTGTGAGGAACGCTATCAAATACAACAAAGACGGCGGCAGTATAACCGTAACATTGAACTATCGCGGATTGATCGTGCAAGACACGGGCATAGGCATTGCCGAGGAAAATATGAGCAAGGTTTTCTCGCGCTTTTTCACCGTTGACAAATCGCACGGCGGCAAAAACGGCGGCTTTGGTTTGGGACTTGCCGTAGTGAAAAAGATATGCCAAAATTCGGGTTGGAAGATAGGCGTAAAAAGTACGCTCGGCGAAGGCAGCACCTTTACCTTGGAATTTTAAATATGTTTAGGATCGCAATATCTATAAAGCAACGCAAGGAAGGGCGCTTTTTCTCCTTGCTGTTATGAAGGCAATGTCGCCGCCCGTATTTATTCTTTTTGTCATAACTCCCTTCGCTCTTATATTATTATCGGGCAAAAAGTAAGAAGAATTTTTAAGCGGTATTGACTTTTTGTCAAAAATACCTATAATGAGAGTATAAATTTTCAAGGAAGGTTTTTATCGTGAAGAGAATGGACGGCAGACAAATTGCGTTGATTTTGATATCGCTTGTCGGCGTTATCCTTGCCGTGGTGGGTCTGTTTATCACCTGGTACGTATGCAAACTCGAAGCCGATGTGCCTATTGCGGGTCATTATGAAGAGGTGCAAACTTGGTGGCTGTTTGACGAAAGTCTGAGTGACGTACAGGTGGGTATAAAGGTCGGCGTCGTACAAGGTTTTGCTTTAACCGCGGCTTTACTTTCGGTTGCGGCATGCGCATTTGTGGCGTTGCACGCGCTGGTTGTGAAAATCAACAAAATTTTCCGCTGTACGCTAGGCATTGCCCTTATCATCTGTGCGGTGTTCGCCTTTATCTTTGGGCTTGTATTTGCGGGGGAAATGAACTCCGATCCGGCCGAACTCGCCCCTCTCGTTATGAAATATTCCGCCGGGGCGGGGGCGTATCTTCTGCCGATCGGTTCAATAATCGCCGCGGTACCCCTCTTTTTGGTTCGGGAATATTGATGATTTTTTGGCGCGCGTCGCCGATCTTTGATTTAGACTATATCAGAAAAAATTCTAAAATATGAGTCTGTTCCTGTTTTTGCAGACGAAATGTCATAGCTGTCTTGCGAGACAGTTATGACATTTTTCTCGCGGCGAATTTTATGAAAATCCATGCGCGTAATTAAAAACAATGCGCGTTCAGAGCTTCGCGTAGCAAAAACCTATGCCCTCTCTTCCTTTAAGGGCGTTAGAGGTATTGCGCGCGTTGAAATAGAGCCTGAGTTCTCCATTATAAAGCGTGAGATGGGACGCATAAACGTACTGAGCCATCCAACCGTTGTCCCCCTGCATTTGGTTGGAAAGCAAAACTTTGCCGAATTCAAAATTGTCCCCGTCGTCCGAGCGCAACAGCAAAATTGCGGAATGACTCTTGCCCTCCCTCTGGAAAATTCCGTTTTGCAGACCTATATAGCAATCGTTCAGCTTATAAACCTTCAGACAACCCGAACACAAGTTGAAATATTCCGACTTCGGATCGGGTCTTATCATAGGTTCGGGGCGGGAGACGTAATCCTCCCCTATACGCTCGCTTACGGCGTAGCTTATGTACTTCGGCTCCGTAAAGCCGCAATCTTTGATGAAAGTCTGCCCGCAGGAGTAGTAAAGTTTGAAAGCGTCGCCCTCCCTAAGTAAAAACGGATTTGAGATCATCTGCCCGTATTTGTCCTTTTCAAAGGGACGGGTCTGCCTTATCACGGGCTTCGGATCTGTCCACTGCGCCAGGTCGCAGGACTGAGTGAGATATATTTCCGACTTCCACTTGCCGCCCAAAAGCGTGAGCGCGTTGCCGAGAAGAGTGCGAGTACGCTCATAGAAGAGGTAGTATCTTCCGTCTATCGCATTTATATTCGGTCGCATGGCGCGCCCGCATATCTTGTGTGGCTTGCCGAAAACTACTCCGTCCGCGCTGTCAAGCCTGTATATCCCCGTAAACGTATGACAAAAGAGGTGCCACTGCCCCGTGGGAGAGTCGTCGGGAGTGAGCAAAGAGGGGTCCGCCGCCACAAAACTCAACCCGAAATTTTTTATAACGGGATTGCCCGCGTACAGCGTAAACTCCGCGTCGGATATGTCCTTATAGCATAGCTCGCTCAGCTTTTCCTTCACAGCCCACCTCGATTTTTGCCGCTCAAAAAATTCATATGCCTCACACCTCAAAATGCAATTGCACTCATTGCGCCATGCAATTGCATTTTGACATACATCTTTAGATTGTCACGATAGATCCTTTAAATTTTGTTTGCCGACTGTTACAGTTTGGCGATATACTCGGCGATATCCTTTGCCATGCTTGAGTCGGCAGTCACATAGTCTACGCCCAATTCGGCGACGCAACACATGGCGTCGCGGGCATTGTTCACCGTCCAGACTCCTACCTTGCGCCCCGCTTTGTGGAACTTCTCCACCGTCTTTTTGGTGAGGAACTGATACATACACGAGAGGTCTATTTTCAGATCTATCGCCTCGTTCTGTTGCTTGCCGTTGAACATGGACTGATACACGAGCAGTTGCAGTTCCGCTTCATCTACGGACAACTTCGAGCGGATGTATTTGAGCTTGTCGAAGTGGAAGGATATATATCTGAACTTCGCGCCGCTCTCTTTGACTTTGGTCATCACGAGGTCGAGGTCCGCCTCGCTCATATCCTTGTCCTTGATCTCGATGATCGCCGTCTTGTCACCCTTCTTGCATATTTCGAGGTACTTGTCGAAAGGCGCGGCAAATCTGTCCTCTCTTTCCTTGAGCGGAGTCGTCGTCGCCGTCTTGAAATCTACGTTGCGCACGTTGGATATGCCCTTAAGCGAATCCTTGTCGTGCATACACACAAAGTTTCCGTCGCTTGTCGCCCAAATATCCGTCTCTATGCCCCACGTGCCCTCGTCCTCGGCGGCAAGCTCAAACGCTTCGACGGTGTTTTGATAATCATACCTGTCTGCGCTCAATCCCCTGTGCGCGATGAAGCCCACCGTGTGCGAAGGATACTCTTTGGCAAGTCCCGACAGTTTTGACTTTGTGTAAGTCATAAATTTCATGTTGTTTACAACGCCGAACGCCACGCCCAAAACGACGGAAGCGATGACCGCAAACACGACGAGCACGATGATCAGAATCTTTGTGCCCTTTTTCAATGCTTTTGCCATAATACAACCCCCTTAAATACAAAATGTCTGCATTGAAACAGTGCAGGCAGTTTCATATCGATAAATTTATATAGATAATTCTATCACAATATGCGCGTTTGTCAACATCAACTTTAAATTTTGCAAAAAAGGCGTTTTACGGCGTACTTTTTTAAAATAAAACGCTCGATATCGCATAAATTTCGATTTTCTATTGTTATATCGAATATATTATGCTATAATATACAAGTATTGGGAAAATATTGGGAAAATTTCGGAGGATATTATGGAAACTATAAGACTTAATACATTATTCACGCCGGGCGAGGTGCCGCTTGCGGAGTATCCGCGCCCGCAATTCGAAAGGAAGAGCTACATCTCGCTGAACGGCAAATGGGACTACGCCATCCTTAGAAAGAGCGAGACTTTTTCGGGCGCATATCAAGGCAAGATACTCGTCCCCTATTCGCCCGAGTCATTGCTCAGCGGACTTGACGAGGGCACGTTTGTGACGCCCGAGGACAAGCTCTATTATCATCGCGCGTTTGAGGTCCCCGCGGAATTTATTAAGGCGCACACCTTCATCAATTTCGGCGCGGTGGATTTTTGGTGCAAAGTTACATTAAACGGCGCTACCGTCGGCGAGCATAGCGGCGGCTATATGCCCTTCGCATTTGAAATCACCGATATGATAAAGTCGGGCACAAACGTCATAGAAGTCGAGGTCACCGACCCGTCCGATACAAGCTACCATACGCACGCTAAACAGTCGATGAAGCGCGGCGGCATCTGGTACACCCCGCAATCGGGCATTTGGCAGAGCGTATGGCTTGAAAGCGTGCCCGAAGTGTATCTCAAGGACGTAACGATAATCCCCGATATCGACAGGAACCTTGTCAAGCTGAAATTCGACAAGAGCGCGGACGTCCCCGTCGAAGTGCTCGTACTTGACGGCATCGACAGCACAAACCAGCTGTGCGCGACGATATGCGACGGCAACGAGATCGAGATACCGATGAAAAAATACGAGCTGTGGTGCCCCGAAAACCCAAAGCTGTACGGGCTTGCTTTCAAGATAGGCGACGACATCGTCAAGTCCTACTTCGGCATGCGCAAGTTCGGTTTCGTGACGGACAGCAAGGGATATAAACGCCTCGCCCTCAACAATAAGCCCTACTTCATGAGCGGAGTGCTCGATCAGGGCTATTGGTCGGACGGCATGCTCACCCCTCCCGAAAACAAGGCGCTCGAATACGACGTCAAGCTTGTCAAGTCCATGGGCTTCAACATGATAAGGAAGCACATAAAAATAGAGCCTCTAAGGTGGTATTATCACTGCGACAAGGAAGGCATTTTGGTGTGGCAGGACATGGTCACGGGCGGCACGAAATACAAAATGATGTACATAGGTGTGCTGGCGTTTGTCGGAATACATATCAAGGACGACAACGAGCGCGCGTACAAAAAACTCGCCCGCGCCGAAAAGGAGAGCCGCGACGAGTTTGAGCGCGAAGTGGACATCACGATGAATTATCTTAAAAACTGCGTCAGCCTCTGCTGTTGGGTGCCCTTCAACGAAGGCTGGGGACAGTTTGACAGCGTGCGTATAACAAAGAAGATACAGGCGAAGGACCCCACCCGCGTCGTAGACAGCGTCTCGGGCTGGAACGATCAAGGCAAAAACTCGTCGGACATGAAGTCTCAACACATATACTTCCGCCCCATCACAGTGCCGCGCTTCGAAAAGAGATGCCGCGTGCTTTCCGAGTTCGGCGGATATTCCTACAAAGTGGATGGACACGTTTTCTCGCCGAATAAATCATTCGGGTATCGCATCTATAAGAAACCCGAAAAACTTGCGAAAGCTTTCAAAAAGCTGTATGAGAAGAGTATAATACCAAATGTCGCAAAAGGCTTGAGCGCGACGGTTTACACGCAGGTCAGCGACGTCGAGGAGGAGATCAACGGTCTCGTCACTTTCGACAGGAAGGAGATCAAACTTCCCATCGATATGGTGAAGGAATTGAATTCCAAACTTGTCATCAAAGACTGATACGTCAAAAAACGACGCTTTATCTTGCTGTTTTAATGGGATAAAGCGTCAAATTTTACAAATAGGAGACATTTTTTATGAGCGTTGCGGACAAAATTTTCATATCTACTTGCCGCGATATCATCGACAACGGAGTTTCGGACGAAGGGCTTAAAGTGCGTCCGAGGTGGGAGGACGGTTCCCCCGCCCACACAATAAAAAAATTCTGCATAGTAAATCGCTACGACCTCGGCAAGGAGTTCCCCATCATAACCTTGCGCAGGACGGCTTTCAAGTCCGCCATAGACGAGCTTTTGTGGATATGGCAGAAAAAGTCCAACAATGTGCACGACTTAAACTCGCACATCTGGGACAGCTGGGCGGACGAGAACGGCTCCATAGGCAAGGCGTACGGCTATCAACTCGGCATAAAACACATATATCCCGAGGGCGAATTCGATCAGGTGGACAGAGTGCTGTTTGACCTTAAGAACAATCCTCAATCTCGCCGTATCATGACAAACATCTACAACTTTGCGGACCTTCATGAGATGCACCTCTACCCTTGCGCGTACTCGATGACTTTCAACGTCACGGGCAAAAAGCTCAACGCCATACTCAACCAGCGCAGTCAGGACACCTTGACCGCAAACAATTGGAACGTCGTGCAATATGCGGTGCTCGTGCATATGCTCGCGCAGGTGAGCGGACTTGAGGTCGGCGAATTTGTGCACGTGATAAGCGACGCGCACATCTACGACCGTCATATTCCCATAGTGGAGGAAATACTCGGCAATCCTCAATACCCCGCCCCGACCTTCAAAATGAACCCCGAGATCAAAAACTTCTACGATTTCACGCTCGCCGATTTCGAGCTTGAAAACTATCAATATACAAAGCTTGACAAAAAGATCGAGGTCGCAATATGAAACTCATCGTCGCCGTGGACAAAAATTGGGGCATAGGCAAAAACAACGGCTTGCTCTTCGATCTCAAAGCGGACATGAGACACTTTGTAAGTCACACCCGAGGCAAGACCGTGCTCATGGGCTACAATACTCTGCGCTCGTTGCCGGGCGGAATGCCGCTCAAGGGTCGCACAAACATCGTGCTCTATCCCGAAGGTGATGAAAATGACGCACGGGAAAAGGGATATATCCTTGCGCGCTCGCTTGACGAGCTGTCCGCAGAGGTCAAAAAACACTCTCCCGAGGACGCGTATGTAATAGGCGGCGCGATGATGTATCACACCATGCTCCCCTATTGCGAGGAGGCGATCATCACAAAAGTCGACGCGGACGGCGGCGCGACGGTATTTTTGGACGACCTCGACGCGCTCGACAATTGGCAACTTGTCTCAAGCGAACCTCCCATTGACGACGGCGGCTTCAAAATCACATTTTGCACCTACAAAAACAATGACACGTTGCCTTTTTGAGATCGCGTATGTACGGTTGAAACATTGACGCTTCAACGCGACAATTTCTTAAAATTCGATACATATATGAAAAATATGGCCGGGCGCCATATTTTTTTACGATCCGACAACAAATTTTTATCGCTCCGCAACGAAAAAAGGGACGACGCAAGTCGTCCCGCATTCTTTATACTCGTTTTTCGGGACGCGCTCGCGACCAGACGTCAAGCGCACCCCGACCGAGATACGAAAATATAGGTCACTCGTTTATGATCTTGTTGAATTGCTCGAGGAGGAAGGCAAGTTGCGCTTGCTCAGAGTCGCTTGACGCAGAGGGCGCGGACTTGGGAGCCTCCTGATGCTGAGGCGCCGCCTTGCGGGGCTGTTGAGGTGCGGCTTCCGTCTTTTTGTAGCCCGCGTTGAGCACGACCTGACTCGGCGCGTCGTTGTGAAGTATGATGACTTTGTTGCAGAGCGCGGAATTCTTATCCTGCTCGATGACGCCCGCGACGACGTCCTTGCCGTACGCCTTGAGGTATGCGATGAGCGGAGTGATGTCGCCGTGTCCGTAGATGAGGAAGAACCCGTCGATGTTTGGGAATTGCGCAAGTCTTGCCGCGTCGATCACCTGGCGCAGATCCAGCTTGCCCTTTCTCTTTTTGGGAAGCGCCGAGAGCGCGTCATAGCTGTTTTCCTGAATAAACTCGCCGTAATCCTTCGTACGCTTTGCGGAATAGCCATAAAATTTGCACGCGGCGATCTCGCCGTAACGGGAAAGCTCCTCAAGAGCGGACTCAAACACCGCGAAAGGAACGCGGACGCTCTCGATGTCTGCAAGGACCACATACTTTTTCGTTGCTGCCATAATCTTCTCCTTGTCAACTCGAACGAGTTGCTCATACAATATATTCTTAATTTATTCTAGCTTAAATTATTCGATTTGTCCATAGTTTTTTTAGTTCTTTTGAAATAAAATAGCCATTGTTGCACAAAACCCGAGTATTTGCCGTACTTTTGGACTAATAAAGTGGACATTTTGTCGGCGGGCATATCGGGATAAGTTTCGGCAAACACCTTTTTTATCCATGTGTCCACGGGGAATACGTCGAAGCGGTCGAAGCCGAAAAGCAATATGCAATCGGCAACTTTCCGCCCTATACCGTGCATCGCCATAAGCTCCCGCCTGAGCGCCTGAGTGTCGAGGGCGCGCCATTTTTGCAAATCGACTTCAAGCATCGCTTTTGCGACTCTGTCGAGGTACGCCGCCCTATATCCCGCGCCTATGCTCGCATAAAACTCCTCTCCCGCGCCCGCAAGCGCCTTAAGAGTCGGGAATGCATGGTATCCGTCCCTATCCTCGCCGAGCGCGTCGCACATGCGCTCTATTATGCCCTTTATACGCGGTATATGATTGTTTTGCGACACTATAAATGAGAAAATTGTTTCAATGGGGTCCTGTTTCAGGATATGTATGCCCTTGCCGAAGGCGATCGCCTCGCTCAAAGTGCCGCCGTCGTCAAGCTCGGTCTGTATCGCCGCATAGTCGCGCTCGAGGTCAAAATATCCCTTAAAAAAATCTTCGTCGTCCGCGAGCACCTCATAGCGGTCTCCCCTGTCCGTCACCTCGGCGACATGGTGAAGCGCATGCACCGTATAGCCGCCCTCTATAGGCGAAAAACGAAACACCTGTCCGCACTCCAAAGTTGCGGTGATGTCAAAATAAGGGGTTTTGTCAATACAAAATGAGGTCATAAAACTTTTCTTGTGCAAATTGCAGGTCTGTCCGCGTCCAAAGCGATTCGGGGTCCGCTCCTTGCGTCCTCAAACCTTATCATTGCGTTTTAAGTCCTTCGCCGCGCGCATCTATCTTTCTTTTAAGACTCCATCGACCGCTCGTCGGAATGCTACAACCGACGCGCCGACAGTCCATAGCGCTCATGCGCGGACTTAAAAAACAGCGCCGTCCGAGGACGGCGCGCCTTCTTTACTCTGCCGCGTAGACAGACACTTGTTTGCGATCCTTGCCGACGCGTTCGAATTTCACAACTCCGTCGATAAGCGCAAAGAGCGTGTCGTCCTTGCCGATGGATACGTTGTTGCCCGGATGATACTTTGTGCCTCTTTGACGAACGAGGATGTTGCCTGCAAGCACAAATTGACCGTCTGCACGCTTAGGTCCGAGACGCTTTGCCGCGCTCTCGCGCCCGTTGTGGGAAGAACCCGAGCCTTTTTTGTGAGCGAACAATTGTATGTTGATAAACATTTTACTTTACCTCCAAAGATATAAAGTCCGAATAAGTTTCATAGAGGTCGGACACCCCCAGATACGCGGTTTTGAGGATCACATCCGCGTCGTGCAAGTCCTGCGCAGAAATATCTTTCGGCAATATCGCCTTCAGATATCCCTTCTCGTCGTCCGTCTCATAGCCTATGTTCAAGCCCAAAATCCTGATTATGCCGAGCACAGCCGTTTGTATGACGGAACTTGCCGCCGCGCAGACAATATCCGCGCCTTCATCGGCATACTCGCAATGTCCGTTGCATTCTATGCCGACAAATTTGTCCCCTTCCTTCAAAAACCGAATCGTGAGCATTACTTAGCCCTCGATCGCCACGATCTTCAGCTCTGTATAGGGCTGACGATGACCTTGACGCTTTCTGATCTGCTTCTTTGCTTTATAGTGGAAAACGAGGATCTTTGCGAACTTGTCCTGTCTTGTGACCACAGCCTTGACTTTGCAGCCTTCAACCTCTTTGCCCGCCTTCAATCCGTCCTCGCCTGCAACAAGCAGTACTTTGAGTTCGACCTCAGCGCCGATCTCCGCGTCGAGTTTTTCGACCTTGACCAGCATGTCCTTCTCGACCTTGTACTGTTTGCCACCGCATTCAACGATCGCGTACATGTTATACCTCCTCTGACCGGTCTCGCCGTTATGGTGCGTCCAACTCTTAGGACAACTTAAAAAACCACTTCCGAGCGGCTCGACATCTACTTTAGCAAACCGTGCGCAAAAAGTCAAACGTTTTTTTGAAAATATATCCAAAATATATATATCTATTATATAGCATAAATCATCGCCCGTAAGACAAAATATTACAACGTTAATAAAACTGCTCGGACGGAGGTTACTAGAACTCAAGCACGTATAGCGGTGGTATCTCAGACAGAGTTATTGAAATGACCCACCCTCGCCTCTCGGCGTTCCCCGCCCTCCCCGAACACACTAACTGTTTGTGCTCTGCGCACAAACACAAATCAAGCTTAGCGGCGCGGCAGGGTCGGGGAAGGGCTTCGCTCGCTCACTATGTTACATCGTGCAGGTTTCACCTGCATTTATGCCACTTGTTCGGGCGGAAAAAATCAGAAGCCCCGCCCTCACTGCGTACGTGAGTATATCCCGCTCGTTCCGCGAGGTCGCTCTGACACGGCAAACGGCGTGTATAAGAAAGCTCAGACAAGGGTTACGCTAATCGCTCGGACGTAGCAAGTTCTGGGTATAAGAACACTCGCACAAGCGTTACGTTATAAGTCAGGAACCCCCACCACCGCGCAAAGCGCGGAGCCTCCCCCTAAACGCATGTTTATTTTCTTCACTGATGTTGTCGAAGGGAGATGCCTACGCTAAGACAGAGTTTTCGTTATAAGCCCAGACAAACTTTTCATTTTCCACTTGTGGGCATACCCCTTCGACAACGTTGGATAGAGGAATATCGGGGTCCCCGAAAAATGAGTGACAATGGAAAACAGTGTAGAAAAACAGCCTTCGTGGAACGAATTTTTTGGGGTAAGTAAGCGGAGTAGCAAAAAAATGCTTATGACATGTATGTGTGCTTTTGTAAAACAAAATGCACACCATGTCGATGTGCAAAATCTCAGCGCCGTAGGCGCATCCCCCCAAGCACAAAAATCAGATGAACCATATCCACATCTTTGATGTGAGATATTGTGAGCCGTTAAAATTTTCGTGCGCGGAGTAGCAAAAAAATGCTTATGACATGTATGTGTGCTTTTGTAAAACAAAATGCACACCATGTCGATGTGCATTTTTTTGCTGGTCTGGGTGAGAAGACTTGAACTTCCGGCCTCATGAACCCCATTCATGCGCGCTACCAAACTGCGCCACACCCAGATTGCCTGTACATTATAATCAAATTCTCGCGAATTGTACAGCGTTTTTGCGATTTTTTTCAAAATTATTAAAGTTTTTTCATAAAGTGAATTTTGAATATTGTCATTATGGTATTTTTTTGATATTATATATTTATACTTTTTGAATTTTTAATAAGGGAGGAATTATGGACAATCAAGATCTTGAAACTCAGGCTCAGCCGAGTCTTGAAGTTGCGGGTGCGACAACTACGACCGACGTTATGAATGTCGGCGAAAGGCTGTCAAAGCGCAATTTTATCATGTTCCCTCTGGGCACTTTCGGCAGAGATTTCCTGTACAACTTCTTCAACGGTTATCTGCTTTCATTTGTGCTTCTGACCAAAACGCTCAATACGGCGCAGTTTAGTATGATAACAGTCATCATCATTTGTGCGCGTATCTTCGACGCTTTGAACGACCCTATCATGGGTTCGATTGTCGAAAACACACGCACGAAATGGGGCAAGTACAAGCCGTGGCAACTTATCGGCGCGATTTTGACGGGCGGAGTGATAGTCGCCCTGTTTAATGTGCCGCTTGACGGGTGGGCGTTCATAGGATTTTTGGCGTTTGCGTACTTCATGTTCTCAATTACGTTCACGATGAACGACATTTCGTATTGGGGCATGATGCCGTCGCTTACGTCCAACCCCGACGACCGCAACAAGCTGACGTCCTTCACACAGCTGGTATGCAGTGCGGGCGGCGGACTTGCGGGCTTGCTCGTTCCCCTGTTCACAGTAGGCGGCATAGCGCAAGGACTTCATCTCGGCGCGGTCAACGGATACAGGCTTATCTCCGTTATCGTCGTAATACTTATGGTCGGTTTCCAACTGTTCACCATACTCGGCGTCAAGGAAAAACCGCTTCCCGCCAACTTTGAAAAGACTCAGGGCACAAAAATCAAAGACCTGTTCAAGGTGCTCTTCCACAACGATCAATTGCTTTGGTGCACGCTTGTCATGCTCATATGGAATTTGATCTCGGGCGTTGCGGTCGGCAACATCCTCACCTTCTACATCTATTTTGAATTCGGATATGAAGGCATGCTCGGCACGGTGTTCAGCATTGTATATGCGGTGCTGTCCGTCATATTCACGCTGTTCTACCCGTGGTTCTCCAAAAAGCTCGGCAGAAACAGAACTCTGTACAGTTGCGGCATAACTTTGATAATCAGCTATGCCCTGTTGCTCATAGTGGGTCTTGCCTGGCCCAACAGTGCGGGCGGCGGATTTGACATAATGGGCATGCACATCACGCCTAAATTCCTTGTCATGGCGCTCCTTTACGGCTTTACGGGTTGGTCGACGGGCTTCTATATGATCATGCTTATCAATATGGCGAACACCGTCGAATACAACGAGTGGAAGACGGGCAAACGAGACGAGGCGATCATCTTCTCACTGCGCCCCTTCACCGCTAAGATGGGTTCCGCTCTCACTCAAGGCATCGTGTCTCTCGTTTTAATAATAGCAGGCGCCCTTACGTACACAAATGAGATCTCACGTATTGAAAACGAAGGCACCAGATTACAGCAGGATATGTCCGAACAGCTCAGAGCTTACGTTGCTACCGTTGACGAGCCTACCAAAATGAAACTGCTCGCCTGCATGTGCATAATACCTATGGTGCTCATGGCGATCGCGCTTATCATATACAAAGCGAAGTGCAAACTCGACGAGCCTACCCTCGCAAGGATGATAGAGGAAACAGAGGCGAGAAAAGCCGCCGAGCAAGAGGCCTCCGACGAGGAACTGTATGAAGAAGTCGCCGCCGAGGTCGAGGATGGCGTACTCACAGAAGAGCTTGCTCCCGAGACTGAGGATGCCGTACTCGAAGAAGAGCTTGCTCCCGAGGCGGAGGAAGAGTCCGAAGAAGAGCCAACTCCCGAAACGGAGGAGGAACAAACTCCCGACGAAGAGCAGGAAACGCCCGAGGAAACGCCTGTCGAAGAGGAAAGACCCGAAGAGGCTCCCATAGAACAAGAGGAAGCGCCCGTCGAAGAGGCTCCATCAGAGAAAGACGAAGAGCCTGTCAAGGAGGAGCCGTCCGAGGAGGAACAGCCCGCGGAAGAGAAGCCCGAGGAAGAGGCTCCCGCAGAGGAAGTTCCCTTAGAAGAGTCCGAGGAAACCGAGACGGAAGAAGGACCCTCTCCCGAGACTGAAGAGGAAAGCCATCCTCTCGCCGAAGAAGAGTCGGCTTCGAACGAAAACGAGGAGTCCGAAGAAGCTTCCGATATTGAAGAGGACGAAGAGGAAGACGAGGAAGAGGGGGACGAGGAAGAAGGCGAGGACGCGGAAACTCCCGCGGCAGACGACGGCACGCCCCGCTATATACTAACCTATCTTGCAAAACTCATACAGGCTCCCGACGAGGTCAAGGCGTATTACAGCACAGTGAAGAACATCTTCTTGAGCTACAGAGGCGTGGACACTCGCGTTACGCGCGCTCACGAGAGCATATTCCTCGGCAGAGTCAAGCTTGCAAAATTCGTCATGCGCGGCAAGAGCCTCGAGTTGCAGCTCGCCCTCACCACTCGCGACATCAACAAGAGCAAGTACGCCATCGAAAAGATAGACAAGAGCAAGAGCGACTACACTTGCCGCTACAAGCTCAAGGGCGTGCGCCGCGTGCAATATGTCGGCGAGCTTATCGCAATGTTGATGAAGAGCAAAGGCATCGAACCTGCGACCCGCCATAAGGACCGCGACTTCGCCGCCGAACTTCCCTATGAGGAAATAGAAACGCTCGTCGAAAAAGGCCTCGCCAAAGTCAAGAAGTGATATCCTCTTTGCGAGCCGAAAATGCAAAACATTATCGGCTGTAAAACTCGATTGTATCACCTTGATGTGCACCACCGATCAAATTTAAAAATCAAATACTTTTCAAAAGCGCGAGCAGCTTCCCTGCCCGCGCTTTTTGATAACTAAATTAATACTATTTTTGGTTTTAACTGAGAAATTATTTATTATTCTTAATATGAAACATACTGACTTAAATCCACATCATACAGCAACTCCTCAAAATCTATTTCCAACACTGAAATAATCGCAACAACATTGCTAAGTGTAGGCTCGACTTTATTAAGTTCCCACTGACTCACCTGTTGTTGAGATACATTTAATAAACGGGCAAATTCTTGCTGTGACAATTTCTTCGCCACTCTTTCCGATTTCAAATTTTCTCCGAAAGTTTTCATTATACTTGACTTTACATTATTTTTTATGTATACTGTTGCTATACATAATATTTTATGTAAAAATTTATGATTTAAAAGGAAGAAATAATGAAATATAAACCATCTAAATATAATTTAATTAAGAAATATGACAATGAGTATTTATTCTATAATCTTGCGTCAAATCAGGTTGCTGTCCTTGACGAACACACATATGGGGTATATAAACATTGTCAGGAAAACCAAAATAGAGAAAATGATGAGAGACAAATATTAGATACATTATTCAAAGTCGGTTTTATAGTTGAGGCAGAAAAAAATGAGACCGCTTTTATAAATTCAAGGCGACATTCAATGATTTATTACAACACTCATGAAAAATGCTTCGTTATACTCCCCACTACAGACTGCAATGCAAGATGTTATTATTGTTATCAAGGAAATTGGAATCCTATTGTTATGTCTGAAGAGACGGCAAATGATGTGATTTCGTTTATTAAAAACTCTGTTCCTAGTGATGATAGAGTTCATATAGCATGGTTCGGTGGAGAGCCCCTTTATAATTACAAAATCGCAAAAAAAATCAATGACGCTATAAAATCACAATTTGGCGAGAAATATCACTCAACTATGACCTCAAACGGGTCATTGATCAATAAGTCTTTAGCCAAAGAACTTAAAGATGAATGGAATCTCGAAGGGATTCAAATTACTATTGATAATTTATATGAAAAATACGATAAGGTGAAAAATTATATAGACAATACAAAATTTCAAAATATAATAGACGCAATCACATATTGTCTTGATAATGATATTCAAATTATAGCACGAATCAATGTCGACAAAACGAATATAGACGATATTGAAGAAATATATTCCTTTTTGTTAGATAAATTTGGGGAAAATCAAAAATTCAAAATTGATATCGAACTTCTTAAAGAAGAATGCGATACGCCTTGCAATAGATTTATGTTTGAAGAAAAAGAATATCCTCAAGTATTAAATAAACTTATTGAGATAGAATTTAAATACTCAAGTAGCCCTAACATAAACAGATTTATGTGCGCTCAAAAAAATTGTTCTTGTATTGCTCAAAGCATACTCGGAGTTGTAGTTGCTCCAAATGGGAAGTTGTATAAATGTCAGCATATTCATAATGAAGATTGTATTGGAGACGTAAAGACGGGGATAATTTTCAATGACGTTATGAAGTATTTTCTTGATCCAAATTTAGAAAAAACCTGTGAACAATGTATCTACCTACCGATATGTCAAGGCGGTTGTTTAAATTTCAAAAAACACGGGATAACAGTTGGAAGCAATTGCGCTAAAATCAAATTTAATTGTGAAACAAGATTAGATATCATTTATAGCATATATAATGATAAATTTAAAAAGGAGGTAACCGGCAAATGACAATGCTCACAAAGATGGACTCTCTATGGAATGGGATTGGCAACAATCTCAACACAACAGTTTCCGCAAGTTTTGCTTGCACCGAAACAGATCCCTCTGATCATTGCCCTGTTTGGGTTCGTGGCTGACTTAAATCTTTCATAGTAAAAAGATTTATTCAGTACGTCGAAATTTAAAAAGAAGATAACAAGGAAAATAACTATAAATTTAAATTACATAAAAATAAGGTTTATATGAATAGCAAATTTTGCTTTACTAATATTTGATTTTCTCAATACTTAGGCTTTTTAAAACGTTGTTAAATTCTTTTCTAAACTTCGATTCATCAAATACAGCCATTATATAATGGCTGTATTTGATGTTATATAAATGTAAAAACATACGCTGACTCAATTAAAACTATCACCTCCATTTGCGTTCTTTTTGGGTTTCTTTTCTCTCTTATGCAGTGTGGGAGCGGCGAACAGTGTGTTCGTTTTGGTGCGGACGACCTGATTTATGACGTATGCCGCGACAAAGACGACAAGCGTGCAGGCAAATATAATCCACATCTCCTTCTCGTAAATGGTTTTGCCGAAGGCGTCCATCTGCATGGAGAAGCTCTCCATAAGCCCCTGCTTTACTCCTTCGGCGACGGGTGCGGGCAGGTCTGCGACTATGCTACCCATCGCGCCGCGCATAAACACGTTGCGCAACACTCCCGCCGAATAGGATCCGGGCATGAACAGCACAAAATATTGTATCGCTTTGGGGAATATGGCTATTGGCATATACGCGCCTATGAAGAAGCCTATCGCCGCACTCAAAATGCCGCTTGCGCCGCCGTGCGCGGACTGCGTGCGGAAAAGCATACATATTATCGTCGTAAACAGGCTCGCAGACAGGACGGACAAAATAAGCATGCCGATTATCTTCCCTACGTCCGCGACGCTCAGATACCAGCCCGTTGCGGCGAGATATACAAACGCCAGCGCCGTGATGATGCCGACGATGACAGTCGTGATGACGATGTTGACGATGAGATAGCTCACGCTGAGCACACCGCGCTTTATCGGCGACGTAAGCATATCCTGCATCGCGCCGCCCTCGCGGTCGTTTATCATGAGATATTGTGCGCAAAACGACACCGTGATGCAGGATACGGCAAGCGCGCCCGCCATCATCCAACCGTCGATGAATGCGTGCACCGCGTCGTCGTTGACGGCAAGTCCCTCAAGCTTTGCGACGACGGAATCATATTGTATGTCGCCCAAAAACATCAAATACAAAAACAGTATTATGAGCGGCGACAGAATTGACAGAAATACCGCCATTTTGTCCGACAGGTACATTTTCAATCCGCGGCGGATGAGATTGCCCAAAATGATAAGGTCGTTTTTCATTCCTCACCTCCCGGCTTTTTGCCTGTCACATTCAAAAACACGTCGTCCATATTGCCCTTTACAAATTCGAAATCTTTCAATATGTCGCGGTTTTCCACTATAAATTCGCGCGCGATGTCGCTGTCCGCAACATATATCTTGTACAAGCCGCCTTCGTACTCATATCTCATGCCTTGAAGCCTCTCTTCTATTTCGGGAAGCGCGGGCGAATACAGCTTTATGCAGTCGTTGCTGAACTTGTTTTTCAGCTCCACGGGAGTGCCGACCGCGACGACCCGCCCTTCGTCCAGAATGACGACTTTGTCCGCGCCGTCCGCCTCTTCCATATAGTGCGTCGTCAAAAACACGGTCATTTTGAGGTTTTTTCTCAACCTGTCCACGATCTCCCACACCGTACGCCTCGTCTGAGGGTCCAACCCCGTCGTCGGCTCGTCGAGAAAGAGTATGCGCGGCGAATTTATAAGCCCCCTCGCAACGTCCACGCGCCTGCGCTGTCCGCCGCTGAGTTTGCCGTATGGCCGCGACATAATGTCGCCAAGCTCCAAAAGCTCCTCAAGTTCTTTAAGTCTGTTTTGCTTTGCTTCCCCGCTCAGTCCGTAAAAGGAGGCGCGCGTGGACAAATTCTCCCTCACGCTCAGCCGCGCGTCGAGAGCGCTGCCCTGAAACACCACGCCTATGCGCGAACGTATCGCCGCCGCGTCCGTCTTGAGGTCCAACCCGCAGATATTCACCTCCCCGCCGTCCGCCTCAAGCAGAGTGCACAGTATGTTTATCGTGGTGCTCTTGCCCGCGCCGTTCACCCCGAGAAAAGCAAACAAACTGCCCTCGTCCACATCGAAGTCGATGCCCTTGACCGCCATCACGTCCCTATAGCTTTTTCTTAGTCCTTTTACTACGATAGCTTTGCTCATAATTTGCACATTCCCTATTTTATGTTGATATTATGCAAGTTTAAAGTGCCGATCGCGAAAATTTGCGCAATCACTTATCTCCGTTTTTCGCGTCGAATATCGCCGTCGCAAATTTGACATAATCGTCGTATTTTGCGATTGCGATGCCGCGCTCCCTGTCGCCGAGCAGAATGAGCGTGTCGCCTTCCTTGATGTCGAACACCTCCCTCGCCTGCTTTGGTATGACGATCTGCCCTTTCGCCCCGACCGTCGCCGTCCAAATAAACTTATCTTCGCTCATATTGCCTCCCAAAGTATACAGAGCGCTGTCAAAAATTCATATTTTTCATACTTTTCATACCGATTGTATCACTCTTTTCCATATCTTGTCAACAAAATCCTCAACATTTCTCAAGAAGTTTTCAGAACATCGCGATCGCAATTTAAACTTTCAAAGCGTGCCTAAAACAAAAAACACAATCAAAAAAACGTCGCATTTGCCTAAATAAATAAGAGATAAAAAAACAATTCATACATTGCTCCAAAATCATTGACAAACATACTTTTTTGCGCTAAAATGCTAATACAAAAGCTAATGCGGTTATGGCGGAATTGGCAGACGCGCTAGATTCAGGTTCTAGTGAGCAATACGTTCATATGGGTTCAAGTCC